>JAYPOZ010000015.1:0-13995 GCA_038131165.1 Rickettsiales bacterium
GGGCCTGTTCGGCTACCAGATGGGCCGAGTTTGGAAGCCATCTGGGGAATGTCGGATTAGAGAAGGCAGAGGCATATCCTGCCTTTCGCTTGTTGGGGAAAAGATAAGTGCTCTTCGTCAACGGAGGGCAAATGACGGACGTTGCCGACCGCACGGGTGAACGCTGTGTGCGTTGGCATTGGGATTGGATTTATGACGGTATCGTTCGAGCTCTATACGCTTGTGAACGGTCGGTGGCAGATTCACGTGCGCTACGAAGAGAGCCGCCGCGAAGAAGCCATGACCGAAGCGCAGACGCTCGAAAAGGAGCCGCATATCGAGCGCGTCCGCGTCGTTCGCGATCAATACGACACTGTCACGAATGCGTCTCGCGAGACGGTCATCTACGAGACGGTACTCGCCGGGGATCATAAGAAGAAGACGGCGAAAGGCGGGCGTGTCGGCTCGTCCGGCGGAGACGTCGATTTTAAGCGGAAAGGCAAGAAACAGCGCGGGCAGGTGCAATCGCGCGCGCAAAGGGAAGCGGCTAAGGCGGCGGCGAAGAAAGAGCGGCGCGCCCAAGAGATCGAGCAAAAGCGCAAAAGCGAACCGGGCGTGATGGCATCCGCGGCGAGCAACGCCGCGGAGAGCGCGGTCGCGACAGTGGCACGGGCGCGCCAACTCATCGGTAAGCGGCCCAATCAGGAACAGATTGCCACGGGCATGGTCCGGTTGGCGGTTGCGATATGCGTCAGTACCATCATCTCATTGCTGATTTCGGTATTGGCGTTCTGGGGCCTCAATAATCTGCATCTAACCGGCATAATGAAGTTCAGCAGCGAGAATACCTTCTGGGGGCTGATCGTTGGTATCTTCATTCTAACCTTTGCCGGCACTTTCGTGCCGTTGATCCGCAAGGTTAAGTTCGGAACCGGTGGCCCGCGCGCCGTGGCTCGTCGAGAGTCCGCACAAGTGGCGGCCGAACTGATCCAGCAGGTGCCCCAAGTGGTTGTCGCGCCGTCGATGGATATGCCGGCGATGTCGATGGATGACGATGACGACATCAAGCCGAAGCAGGAAGAAAAACCGAAAGAGAAGCCGCAGATCGTAGAACGCACGGCCGACGGCCCGCAGCATGTTAAGGATGCCAGCGGATGGTTGAATACGTGCATGGCTTCGGGCCTGAAGTCGATCCCGAAGCAAATGAAATCCCTGGACGCCTTTAACCGTTTCGGGCTGACGCTTTTCTACGCGGGCGCGGGAGATTTCGTCGGGACGCGATATCGCTGCGACCAGAAACAACGCTCCGACATGCTCACGGAACGCATGCAGTTGCTTGGGCACGATGAAAATACGGCGTTCGCCTTCTGCGCCAATATCGACGAATACTTGATGCAGCCGAAGTACCTGAAAATGTACGACCTCGGCCGCACGGCGATGAAGAATTTTCTTGACGACCAAAGCGCGGACCAGAAATTGGAAGGCGCGCTGAATGATTGGAACAAGCCGGCCGGGACCGCGGAGGAAGAGAACGCTTCGGATTTTGTCGTCGTGCTGTTTACCGACATCGTCAACTCGACCGCGCAGACGCAGGAGATCGGCGACGAAGGGGCGATGGAGGTTGTGCGGGCCCACAATCAGATCATTCGCGAAGCCTTGACGATGTATCAGGGCACCGAAGTGAAACATATGGGCGACGGGATCATGGCCGTCTTCCACAGCGTGCCGAATGCGGTACAGTCGGCCGTGCACATGCAGAACGGCATCGAAGCCTATTGCCAATCGGCACCGCCGAACCGGCAGTTCCGCTGTCGAATCGGCATCAATGCCGGCGAGCCGATCCGGGAAGGTAAGGACTTCTTCGGCACGCCCGTTCAATTGGCCGCGCGCGTCATGTCGAAGGCGGAATCCGATGAAATCGGGGTCTCGCATATCGTACAGACCATGTATAGCGGCAAGGACGTCACCTTCAAGAACGTGGGCGAGTTCGAGCTGAAGGGCTTCGATGAGCCGATGGTCATCTACCATGTCATCTACCGTCAGGAGCAGGCGGCGGCGGAGTAAGAGGTTGCCCGGTGTGATGTGCGGGCCCATGTCTCTTGTGCTATAGGAAGGCGAAAGCGGAACGTATATCCATGTGTTGCCGCATCACTAAATTCGTTCATAGGGGAAGATCATGACCGGTTGCATTGTTGGTTGGGCACATTCGAAGTTCGGCAAGCTGGAAGGCCAGGATGTGGAAGCGCTCATTGTCGAAGCGGCGACGGATGCGATGGCCGATGCCGGTGTCGGGCCCGACGATATCGACGCGATCTATCTGGGTCATTTCAATGGCGGATTCTCGCAACAGGATTTTGCGTCTTCCCTGGTGCTTCAGTCCGACGACCGGTTCCGCTTCAAACCGGCGACACGGGTTGAAAACGCCTGTGCGACGGGGTCGGCGGCGATCCATCAGGGGCTGAACTTCCTTGAGGCGAAGCTCGGCAGGATGGTTCTGGTCGTCGGCGTCGAGAAAATGACCGATACTCCAGGCGCCGAGATCGGCGGCATCCTGATGAAGGCGAGCTACCTTAAAGAAGACTCCGAAATCCAGGGCGGATTCGCCGGTGTGTTCGGGCAGATCGCACAGCAGTACTACCAGAAATACGGCGATCAGACCGACGCCTTGGCGCGGATCGCCGCGAAGAACCACAAGAACGGCGTCTCCAATCCGCTTGCGCAGCTGCGGAAGGACCTCGGCTATGAGTTTTGCCGCGAAGTTTCGGAGAAGAATCCGATCGTCGCCGGGCCGCTGAAGCGGACGGATTGCTCGCTGGTCTCCGATGGCGCGGCTGCGGTCGTGCTGGCGGATGTGGAAACCGCGCTGACGATGAAGAAGGCGGTCGCGTTCCGGTCCCGCAGCCACGTGAACGACTACCTGCCGATGGGACGGCGCGATATGTCGCATCTCGACGGTTGCGCCAAAGCGTGGGCGAATGCCCTTTCGGGCGGACGCCTGACCTTGGATGACCTCAGCCTGGTCGAAACCCATGACTGCTTCACCATGGCGGAATTGATGGAGTATGAGGCCATGGGCCTGACGAAGCCCGGCCAGGGCGCGCGCGCGCTCGAAGAAGGCTGGACGGAAAAGGACGGCAAACTGCCGGTCAATCCGTCGGGCGGTCTCAAGGCAAAGGGGCATCCGATCGGCGCAACGGGTGTCTCCATGCACGTGCTGGCGGCGATGCAGTTGAGCGGCCAGGCCGAAGACATGCAGATCGAAGGCGCGAATTTGGTCGGTACCTTCAACATGGGCGGCGCGGGTGTAGCCAACTACGTCAGTATTCTGGAATCCCTTAAATAACGAGGCGGTATCGCCGGCGCGGTAGACGGCGAAAACCGATCTCGCGGTCGACGGGGCCGCGCGACGCCCGCACTTTCCGCGGCCTTGTGGCATGCGGTTCTCGACGCTCAACCTTGCCGGTCGCGGAAGCAGGCTCTATATCCGACGCTCAATAAATTCCAATCGAGAGGGATGGGAACCATGGCCGAGACATTCAAGGCGCTGATGCTAACCGAGGCTGACGGCAAGGTCGGCAATGAAGTGTGCGAATTGTCGACGGATGCCTTGCCTGAGGGCGACGTTCTGGTCCGCGTCGAGTATTCCGACGTCAACTACAAGGACGGCATGGTGGTCAATGGGATCGGGGGCCTCGTGCGGAAATATCCGCACGTGCCGGGCATCGACTTTGCGGGTGTCGTCGCGGAATCCTCGCACGGTCGCTACAAGGCCGGCGACAAGGTCGTCCTCACCGGCTGGCGCGTCGGCGAAGTCCATTGGGGCGGTTACGCCCAAATGGCGCGCGTCAATGGGGATTGGCTCGTCCCGCTGCCGGAGGGCTTGTCGACACGGCAGGCGATGGCTGTCGGAACCGCCGGCCTGACGTCGATGTTGTGCGTGATGGCCTTGGAGGATCACGGTCTCACCCCGGCCGACGGGCCGGTTCTGGTGACGGGCGCGGGCGGTGGCGTTGGATCGGTCGCGGTCGCGATCCTGGCGCGGCTTGGTTATACGGTTGGCGCCTCGACCGGCCGTGACGCGCTGCATGACTATCTGAAGGGGCTCGGCGCATCTCAGATCGTCGCCCGCGCCGACCTTTCGGAGCCGAACAAGCGTCCGTTGGAAAGCGAGACCTGGGCCGGAGCCGTCGATACGGTCGGTTCGACCACGCTCGCCCGTGTCCTGGCGCAGATCAAGTACGGCGGCTCGGTTGCGGCCTGCGGTCTGGCCGGCGGGCCGAAGCTGGAGACCACCGTCATCCCCTTCCTGTTGCGCGGGGTTAACCTGCTCGGCATCGATTCCGTGATGCAGCCGTTCGAGAACCGGGTCCGTGTATGGGACCGCATCGTCAGCGACCTGCCGCACGACAAGCTGGAAGAGATGACCGAGGTGATCGGGCTTGAGGGTATTGCCGAGGCCGCCTCGTCGATCCTCTCGGGCCAGGTGCGCGGCCGGCTCGTCGTCGACCTCTCCAGCTAGATATCCGCTATTGCTCGGGCGCGTCTTCCTCGGGAATGCCCGGATAGACGTTGGCGCCATAGGCTTCGCGGTAGCCTGCGATCTCCTTTGAGGACGGCGCGGCGTAAGTCAGCCGCTTGCTGGTATAGCCTCCCATCAACCGGGAGAGCTTGACCGCCGCCTCGCCCTGTTTGATCAGTGCCGCGATGCCGTTCAAGACGGGTGTGCCGTCGTCGATCCGGTCGATGCCGCTGTCGGCGAGCAGGGCGACGACGACGCCGCCCGCGGCCAGCAGCACTTCGGCCCCGCCTCTGCTGGCGTCGGCTCCGGCATCGGAGAAGCGGCGCAGGAGGTCGGTGCGTTTCGCCGGTTCCCGGCAAGCGTTCTCCAGATCGAAGATGCGGGGGAAATCCATCGGATACATGCCGACGAGACGGTCTTCCGCATCCGCATATTGGACCATGTCGAGCAGGCGGGGACGGTATTTCTCGTTGATCGTCACCAGTCCGAAACGCTCGCCCATCGTGCGCATGACGTTCATCGAATTCTGACCGAGACCCAGGACCGGAAAATCCGCGATTTCCCGGGCCTCGCGCAATCCCGGATCGCCGATGTTGCCGATCAGGAAGGCATCGAATCCTTCCTCGATCGCGCGATGCACGTTCTCCAGAATCTCGACCGTCTGCAGGAACGCGAGATAGCGGTACTGGTCGCCGGTCCCGCCCTGCCGTTCGATACCGTGGATTTCGACGGTGGTGTCGGGGTCGCAGGCGGCGTCGATCACGCGCCGCAAGACGGCGTTATAGGCCGGAAAGCGGCCTTCTCGCGTGACGCTTTGGTACCAAATTTTCATCAGAGATCAACCGTTCAGGACGCGGGTCGGGGCTCCGTCCAGGAAAGCAGCGATATCCGCGGCGGCATCGCTGTACATCTTCGAGATGTTGTCCTCTGCGACGTAACCCATATGCGGGGTCAACAGAACATTCTCCAACGACCGCAGCGGGTGATCGGCGGGCAACGGCTCGACCTCGTAGACGTCGATACCCGCGCCGGCAATGCGTTTGCCGCGCAGCGCGTCCATCAAGGCGTCGGCATCGACAATGGGGCCGCGCGACGTATTGACCAGATAGGCGGAGGGCTTCATGCGGGCGATATCCGTGGCGCCGATCAGGCCACGGCTGCGGTCGCTCAGAATAAGATGGATGGAGATATAATCCGATTCTGCCATGAGCGTGTCCTTGTCGACACGGCCGACGCCGACTTCCGCCGCGCGCTCGTCCGTCAGGTTCTGGCTCCAGGCAATGACGTTCATGCCGAACGCCTTGCCGACCGTGGCGACGGCACTGCCCAGTTTGCCGAGGCCGATCACCCCGAGAGTCTTGCCGCGAAGATCGCCGTTCAGGCGAGTCTGCCATTTGCCCGCCTTCATGGCATTGTCGTGCGCCGGAATATGACACGCGAGACCGAGGATCATTGCCCAGGCCAGTTCGGCGGTCGGCTGGCCGGCTCCGCCGGTGCCGCAGACCGTAATCCCGCGGGCCTTCGCCGCCTCCATGTCGAAAGACAGGTTTCGCATTCCCGTCGTGATCAGAAGCTTCAATTTGGGGAGCCGTTCCAGCAAGCTTGCAGGAAAGGGCGTGCGCTCGCGCATCCCGACGACGATCTCGAAATCGGCAAGTTTTGCCGCGGCGTCGTCCTCGTCGGCAAAGGGAGCGTCGAATACGGTGAGGTCGGCCCGGCCTTGCAGCGAGCTCCAGTCGCCGAGATCGAGCGCAACATTCAGATAATCGTCGAGGATGGCTACGCGCATGTGTCGTTTTCCTATTGAATCCGGGTTAGAGATTGCTTGGCACTTTATATGCATGGTTTCGGGAGCGCACGGGGTTTCCGGCCGTCCGTCCCGGTAGCCGACTTGTCTGGAGATGAGAACGATGAAACGGTTGTTGCCCATTTTGTTCCTGACGCTCGCCTTTGGCGCGACCGGCTGCGGTGCTTTGGACACTATCTTCCAAGAGCGGTATTCTGAACATGCACCGACCGAGACCAAGGTGCTCACGCGTCCCTGGTTCGAGCGTGACAAGCCGACAAACCTGGAGCCGGTCTACTGTTACAAGACGCTGGTAGAATTGGAGTGTTACGACAAAGCCCGGCCCGGCGACGAGCGGCCGGCCGTTTGGACGTATCAGGCGGTCAAGCCTTAGCCCGGCTTCGCGGCGCGGGGGCCGCGTTTATTGTCTCCTTGATTCTCCTTTCGGTGCTGTCGAACGGCACTGGCCAGGCCGCTGAACGGCCCCTGCCCGGGGACTATCTGCCGGCCTACCGGGCAGCGGCGGAACGCGGCGATCCGAAATCTCAGTTCTACCTCGGACTTCGGTACGAAGAAGGCGTGTCCGCCGCGCCGGATTACGAGACGGCGGCGCATTGGTATGGCAAGGCGGCGGCTCAAGGCGTGCGTCAGGCCGCTTTCCGTTTGGGAGTGCTTTATCAGGAGGGCCGTATCGGCGGAGCGCCGGCTCCAGGCCGCGCTGCCCGCTGGTACCGCGAGGCGGCGGAGGCGGGATTGCCGGAAGCGCAATTTAATCTCGCCTATCTCTATGAGCGCGGACTTGGCATCGATGCCGATGGTGCCCAGGCGGCTGTTTGGTATCGCCGGGCGGCCCTGCAGGGGATGACATCCGCGTACAAGGCGCTCGGTGTGCTATTCGCGGCGGGCCGGCTCGTCGAGCGGGACGATGCCAAGGCGCTGTTTTGGCTGTCATTGCTTGAGAACGAAAGCCGCGGTGACGTCGAGGCGATTCGGTCTTTGATCCGCGGGCGCAATGACGCGGAAATCAATCGCGAAGTCGAGCGATTAAGAGCGGAATGGCACGCGCAGAAGTAAGCGCTGCACCGTCGCGGATTTACTCTTGTGATAATTTCCGGTTAGGGACGTCAGACTTGGACGTCGACCGTCGAGCCGCGTTCGCTGCTTGCCGAATTTCCGGTCCCGCCGATTTCGGAGAATGAGGATTTAGCGGCCAAGAGTGATTGCTGAGCGGCCTCGGCGGATTGCGAAGGGCCGGTTTCCCGAGCGATATCCTCGTCGCTTCGGATCGATTGCGCCTGGAACGCGGTCTGGGGCGAGACGAGACCCAGATTGGCTTCGGCCAACCTTTGCAGATCGTTGGTCTCCGCCGCTTCGACATCGTCGCCGGAAATGATCTGGAACGGACTGCCGGTTACCGGGTCCGGCCCGAACTTCGCCGTAACGGCAACCTCTCGGCGGAGCGATGTGCTGATCTGAGCGCTGGTGGTATTGTCGGTATCCGCGCGCGACGCTGCCGGCCGGACGGATGAGACGCCCGGTGTCAGTAGACTGGAATCTGTGACAGATGCGACCATAACATTATTATTATCGTTACTTTTGCGCGAAAATTCAAGAAATTGAATCGATTCCCCGCAGGCTGGCGGAATGCCCGACCCGGAATTGCGTCTAGAGCGTCTCGAGATTCTCGTGGTATACTAAATGCCAAGAGAGGGTTGTCCGACTGTCTGCGGGCCGAAAGCTGGGTGTTCCGCGCCTGACGGGGTTGTCAGGGGCGGGGATCATGGTCAAAGCTAAGCGTGACGAAATAACAATATGGCTCCGGCGATGACGCGGGAGCCCGGCTAGGGAGGATACGGGGATGGCGAAGAGCGATATTGAAATCGCCCGCGAAGCGAAGATGAAACCGATCGCCGAGATCGGCGGGAAGCTGGGCATTCCGGAAGAGGCGCTGCTTCAGTATGGCCCGAGCAAGGCGAAGATCTCCTTCGAATTTATCAATTCCCTAAAAGACAAGCCGGACGGAAAGCTCGTCCTGGTCACCGCCATCACGCCGACGCCCGCGGGCGAAGGCAAGACGACGATGACCGTGGGTCTCGGCGATGGTTTGAACCGGATCGGCAAGAAGGCCGCCATCTGTCTGCGCGAGCCGAGCCTTGGCCCCTGTTTCGGCATGAAGGGCGGGGCCGCCGGCGGCGGTTATGCGCAGGTCGTCCCCATGGAGGACATCAACCTTCATTTCACCGGCGACATGCACGCCATCGGCGTGGCGCACAATCTGCTCTCCGCCATGGTCGACAACCACATCTATTGGGGCAATGGCGAGGAACTCGATGCCCGGCGGATTCAATGGCGCCGCGTCGTCGATATGAACGACCGCGCGCTCCGCGACGTGGTGGCCTCGCTGGGCGGCGTCGCCAACGGTTTCCCGCGGCAGACCGGCTTCGATATTACCGTCGCTTCCGAAATCATGGCGATCTTCTGTCTGGCGACCGATCTGCAGGACCTGAGCCGCCGCCTTGCCAATATCGTCGTCGGCTTCACCCGTGACCGCAAACCGGTTCGGGCGGGCGCCCTCAAGGCAGACGGATCGATGACGGCCCTGCTCAAGGATGCGCTGGCTCCCAATCTCGTACAGACGCTCGAGAACAATCCCGCAATCGTCCACGGCGGGCCCTTTGCGAATATTGCGCATGGCTGCAACACCGCGGTGGCGACGAAGACCATGCTGAAGATGGCCGATATCGTCGTGACCGAAGCCGGCTTCGGCGCCGATCTGGGTGCGGAGAAATTCTTTGACATCAAGTGCCGCAAGGCGGGTCTCAAGCCGGAAGCGGCGGTGATCGTGGCCACCGTGCGTGCGCTGAAGATGCATGGCGGCGTGGCGCGGGACGACCTCGGTACGGAGAACTTGAGTGCCTTGGAGGCGGGCTTGGCGAATCTCGACCAGCATATCGAGAATATTAAGAAATTCGGCGTGCCGCCCCTTGTCGGAATCAACCGATTCCACGCAGATACCGATGCCGAACTCCAGATGATCAAGGCGCATTGCGAAGCCCAGGGCGTGCCGGCCTACGTGTGCACGCATTGGGCCGATGGCGGTGCCGGTACCGAGGAGATCGCGCGCAAGGTCGTCGAAGTGCTGGAAAACGGACAGGCGGACTTCAAGCCGCTCTATCCCGACGAGATGCCGCTGATGGAGAAGATCGAAACGGTCGCGCGCGAGATTTACCGCGCCGATGGCGTCTCCGCCGAAAGCCGGGTGGTGACGCAGATCAAGGATTTCGAGGCCGCCGGGTTCGGCCATTTTCCCGTCTGCATGGCGAAGACGCAGTACAGCTTCTCGGCCGATGCCACATTGCGCGGCGCGCCGCGCGGCTTCACGGTGCCGATCCGCGATATCCGGCTGTCGGCGGGCGCGGAGTTCATCGTGGCGATCGCGGGCGACATCATGACCATGCCGGGCCTGCCGCGGAATCCGGCAGCCCATAGCATCTTCGTCAATGACGAGGGGCAAATCGAAGGTCTCTTCTAGCAGCTTGATGTGGCCGCCGGCGGTCTGGATATGGGCCGCCGGTGCGACACATCACTGTTTGCCTCTTCCTCAGTATCCATGCGACGGAGCGATCGAAAGTGTCCGACAGTTATCCCGTTGAGTTGACCGCGCCCGATATAACGCCGTACCGGGCGGGCAATACGGGTCTGGACTATGTCACGAGTTTCGACAGCGGGGTCGGCGGACCGCATGTGATGATCTCGGCGGTGACTCATGGCAACGAGTTGTGCGGTGCGATCACGCTGGATTTTTTGTTTCGCCGGAACATCCGGCCGAAACGCGGCAAGCTTACCTTCGCCTTCAACAACTTTCGGGCATTCTTGAACTTCGACCCGGCGCATCCGCTGCTCTCCCGCTTTGTCGACGAGGACTTCAACCGGCTGTGGTCGCCGGAGGTCCTGGACGGGCCGCGCACAAGCGTCGAACTCGAACGCGCGCGCGAATTGCGGCCGTTCATCGAAACGGTCGATTGTCTGCTGGACATCCATTCGATGCAGACGAGCGTGGCGCCGTTGATGCTCTCGGGGCCGCTTGCGAAGGGGCGTGAATTGGCCCGGTCCGTCGGATGCCCGGTCTATGTCGTCTCCGACGAAGGTCATGCGGCCGGCCGGCGGTTGCGCGACTATGGGGCTTTCGGCGATCCGGCGAGCAATAAGAACGCGCTGCTGGTTGAATGCGGACAGCACTGGGAGAAGGCGAGCGCCGACGTCTCGCTGGAGACCGCGCTGCGGTTCCTGATTTCCTGCGATGCGGTCGAAAGGGACAGCGTCGAAGAATACCTGCAACCCGCCGGCGGCCCGCAGAAGTTTGTCGAAGTGACCGACGTTGTGACCATCAAATCAAATGCCTTTCGATTCTCGGAACCGTATCAGGGCCTGGAAGTTATCCCGCAGGCGGGAACCTTGCTGGGGATGGACGGCGACGAAGAGGTCCGCACGCCGCACGACAATTGCATTTTGATCATGCCGTCGCGGCGTCTTCATCCCGGTCACACCGCGGTCCGTCTCGGCCGATTCCTGTAATCGAGCGCCCGGCGGTAGTATTCGCGCCATTTTGTCCCGATATGGTTTAATATCGCACTTGGCTGCCGTGCCATGGGTTCGGCCAAACGGGAGATGCAGACATGCCGTTTTTCATAGACGAGCTATCGATCTTCGTGATCGTCTTTATGGCGCTCGCGGTCCTGATCGTCTTCATGGGCGTCAAGCAGGTACCGCAAGGCACGGAAATGACCGTCGAACGGTTCGGCAGATACACCCGGACGCTGCATCCGGGCCTCAATTTGATCGTTCCCTTTGTCGATCGGATCGGAGCCCGAATGAACATGCGCGAGCAGGTTCTCGACGTGCAGAGCCAGGAAGTGATTACCAAGGACAATGCCCAGGTGACGGCGGACGGCGTGGTGTTCTATCAGGTGATCGACGCGGCGCGTGCCGCCTATGAGGTGAACGACCTGGAGCGCGCGATCCTCAACCTCACGATGACCAATATTCGGACTGTTATGGGGTCGATGGATCTCGATATGGTCTTGTCCGAGCGCGACAATATCAACGCGAACCTGCTGAGCGTCGTCGACGAGGCCACCAATCCTTGGGGGATCAAGGTCACCCGTATCGAGATCAAGGACATCGCGCCGCCGCTTGACCTGGTCGAAGCGATGGGGCGCCAGATGAAGGCCGAGCGCGAAAAACGCGCCAGCATTCTGGAGGCCGAAGGGGACCGGCAGTCTGAAATTCTGCGGGCCGAAGGCATGAAACAAGCCGCAATCCTGCAGGCGGAAGGACGCCGGGAAGCCGCGTTCCGCGATGCCGAGGCCCGCGAGCGCGAAGCGGAAGCCGAGGGCAAGGCGACCACCATGGTCTCCGAGGCCATCGCGCAAGGCAATATCCAGGCGGTGAATTATTTCGTCGCGCAAAAATACGTCGAGGCGCTCGGCAAATTCGCAACCTCGCCCAACGAGAAGATTTTCTTCATGCCGGTGGAGGCGTCCGGTGTCATCGGCGCCATCGGCGGCATAGCGGAGATCGCGAAGCAAACCTTTGCGGGACCGGGCCCGGCATCGGGTGAAGGCGGCGCGCCCGCCGGCCGCGGGCCTTGGGAGCCGTCGTAGAGGTCATGGAAAACGTCTTTCAGCTCTCGAGCGATATCCAATTCTGGCATTGGTGGATACTCGGCGTTCTGTTGCTAGGACTCGAGATCCTCGTGCCGGGGACCTTCTTCCTGTGGATGGGCGTGTCCGCCGGGGTCGTGGGCGGTCTGCTGTATGCGCTCCCGGAGCTCAGCTGGCAGGGGCAGATCGCCGTCTTCGCCGTGCTCTCCGTCCTTGCGGTCGCGGGCGGCCGCTTGTGGTTGAGCCGGCATCCGATCGAGACCGCCGACCCGACGCTCAACGTGCGCGGCGCGCAATATATCGACCGCGTCCTGACGCTGGCGGAGCCGGTCGTCGACGGCGTGGGCAAGGCGAAGGTGGGCGATAGTCTGTGGAGAGTCTCGACCGCCTCGGACGAATCGCTGCCCGCCGGCACCCGCGTCCGGGTGACCGGCGTGGACGGGGCAACACTCACCGTGGTAAAAGAATAGTGTCAGTAATTACGAATTAAATAATAATATATTGTGTTTTTTTAAAAAAAATCTGAAATCGAATATTTTTAATTTACCGAATTCATTAAGAATAGTTTTTGGGTTATGCTTGGGGTTGGCGGGCGGATTTCTGTTCTCCTATCTGAAGACGCCGCTTCCGTGGATGCTGGGCCCCATGTGCGTCTGCACCGTTGCGGCACTCCTGAAAGCGCCGGTGGTCGGGCCGGCGCCGATCCGGTCGTATATGACGGTGTTGCTGGCGCTGATGCTCGGCGCGAATTTCACGCCGGAATTGCTCGGCGCGGCCGGTGCGTGGCTGGTGAGTCTGTTGTGCCTGTTCGCTTATGTCGCGGTAACGGCGCTGATCGGCATTCCCTATTTCCGCCGTGTTGCCGGATACGATCCGGTCACCGCCTATTTCGCCGCCATGCCGGGCGGGTTCGGCGCCATGCTGGTGATCGCGCTGGAGATGGGGGCGGACGAGCGGCGCGTCGTTCTGGCCCATTCCGTGCGTGTTCTGATCATAGTCTTCTGTCTCCCTTTCATCATGCGCTGGGTCTTCGATGTGGAGACCGGAGACAGGGCCGCGCTCTGGGCCCTGCAGGAGACGCCGATCGGGTGGCGCGACGTGATCGTGATGTTGGGCTGCGGCGCTATCGGCTGGCCGCTGGCCCGGAAATGCCGCCTGCCGGCCCCGGCGATGCTGGGGCCGATGTGCCTCAGCGCCGCCGCCCACATGACCGGATTGACCTCGATTCAGGTGCCGCTGCTGCTCGTGAATTTCGCGCAGCTCGTAATCGGGGTGATCGTTGGATGCCGGTTCGTCGGCATGCAGCGCATGGCCGTGCTGCGCGCGCTCTATCACGGCATCGGCCTGACCGCGATCATGCTGTCCGTGATGGGAATTTTTGCCTTCGGCCTCAGTCTCCTGACCGATATGAGCCTCGAAGCCCTGATCCTCGCGTATTCGCCGGGCGGCGTTGCGGAGATGTCGATCATCGCGCTGGCCATGGGCATCGACGTCGCCCTCGTGACTGCGCACCATATCCTCCGCATCTCGATGATCGCGTTGGGGGCGCCGCTGGTCTTCAGGCTGATGGGCTGGGACCGGAAGCCATAGCGTCGCGCCTTAGCCCGGCCGTCGGACCGTGCCGCCGCGCTGCACCATCAAGATGCCGATGGCGACGACCGCCACGCCGATCAGATCGTTGATGCCGAGGTGTTCGCCGAGCAGCGCCCAGGCGATGGCGACGCCGAAGGCGGGGTTCAGGAAATGGTAGGCGCTGGCTTGCTGCGTGCCGATCCGCCGCAGCAGGCTGAACCACAGGAAGGTTGCGAACAGCCCGGCGACGAGCGTCATGTAGATAAAACAGACGACGAGCGATGCCGTAACCGTGACCTCGCCGAAACTCTCGGTGGCGAGCGCGAAGGGGGCCAGCGCCAGGCCGCCGAACAGCTGCTGCAGACCGACGACCATGAACAATCCGGTGCCAAGATTTGCGTGGCGGGCGATCAAGGTTGCGGCCGCCAGCGACATCACCGACAGCATGCAGATAAAGATGCCGAGCGGATCGCCGC
>JAYPOZ010000015.1:14005-60660 GCA_038131165.1 Rickettsiales bacterium
TGATCCGTCCCGCGCTTGAGCGCTCTCGCAGAAAACATGCACCCACCGCGGCGACCATCAGGGGCATCGTGCTGGCCAGGATCGCCGCGAGTCCGGCCGGGATCATCCGCAACGCCACGAACATGAGGCCGAGATAGAGCGTGTTCTGGCACAGTCCCAACCATGCGATCATGCGCCATTGCCGCGCCTCGACGGGCATCCGCTGGCCGAGGGCGGCGGCCAATGCGACACCAATGAGACCGGCGACGAGAAAGCGCACGGATTGCAGGAGGAAGGGCGGCGCGTCCGCCAGCGCGATCTTGCCGACGGTAAACGCGGAACTCCAAATCAGCGCGAAGAGAACGCCCATGAAGACGGCGAAGACGTCGATCCGTATGGCCGAACCCTTCAGGATCGGCATCTTGCGGCCCCGCAGCCTGGTCGGCTGTCCCGGGTAAAATTCGGCGTTGAAGTATTGTCAGGTTTCATAAATAATGGTTCAAACTATATTTCCATAATGTTTAATATTTGATCATAAACTGGTCGTTTAATTTATATTATTATAATTAATTGAAAATAATTATGAAATATCGCAAAATATAGTGTAAATCCTATCGATCCACTGGGCATGTTCGGGCTTCATCAGGCAGGATCTGAGGCAGGTCGCCGTGGGCCGGTCGAACTCGACATCCGGCCAATGCGGCTTCAAGAGCGCTTCCGGAAGCTCGACCAACGCCAGATGGAGGTGATTCGCCGCCGCGTCGTCGAACATCTGTTGCGAGCGTGCGGAGATTGCGCCGGCGGTCTTGCCGGCGGGCGCCCAGAGCACGATGTCCAATTCCGGCGGAAGGATCGTGAGGAACCGGGCGTCCGCGTCCAGGCGTCCAAAGAGGTCGAGGGCGGCCTGACGGCACATGGCGAGGTCCCGGGCGAAGGCCTCCTCCGGCACGAGCGGCAGCAGTTTATGCGTTGCCCAGAGGGCCACGGCCGAGGCGCCGGCGCGCGAGCACTCGAGGCTGATCTCTCCGAGGTGCAGGTCGGCCGAGGTGAAATAGGTATAGGGCGAGTCGTGCTTGTAATGGGCGCCGATGGCGGGGTCTCGGAACAGGATGCAGCCGCAGCCATAGGGTTGCAGGCCGTGTTTGTGCGGATCGATGACGATCGAATCCGCCGCGCCGATGGCGTCGAAGGCCGCCCGAGTTTCCGGCGCCAGATTGTCCGCCAGCGTGAAATAGCCGCCATAGGCCGCATCGACATGGACGCGGCAGCCGTGCCGGCGGGCCAGCGTCAGTATCTCGGGAAGGGGATCGGTGGTGCCGATGCCCGTCGTCCCGAGCGTGGCGACCACGGTGCCGACGTCTCCGGTTGCCAGCATCCGGGCCAGCGCCGCCATGTCCATCCGGCCGAGGGCGTCGCTCGGCACGGGCGCAAAGCGGCGCTGCAGGACCTCGCTGATCCGGCCGTGGGTGTAATGGGCCTGATCGGAAGCGACGATCAACTTGTCGGGGGCGAGCCGGCCCGCGACCCAGAGCGCTTCCATATTCGCCATTGTGCCGCCGCCCGTCAGATGGCCCAGATGTTCGCTCCAGCCGACCATGGCGGCGATCCCCGCCACGGCTTCGCGCTCCATCAGCGAGCTGGCGCGGCCGCCGTCCATCGCGTGATTGTTCGGGTTGACGAATTGCGCCAGCGCGTAGGCGAGGCGGGCGACCGGGTGCGGCGGCTTCAGCATCTGTCCGGCATAGAGCGGATGCTGATAGGGGTAGTTGTCCCGCATCCGCTCCGCCGCCGCCATCAGGACCGGCCGCAACGCGTCGAGATCGACGGACGGCTCGAACGCGGGAAGATCGTCGAAACCGGCCTCCAGGCGTCCGAGCGCTTCGCTCAGGAGCTCGAGCGATGCCCGCTCGAAACTCACGCCGGCGAGACCGAGCTGAGGGAGAGCCCGCCGTCGACGACGAGCGAGGCGCCGGTGATGTATTTTGCGTCGTCCGACGCCAGAAAAAGCGCGGCCTGCGCAACATCCCAGGCGTCGCCCATATGACCCATCGGGCATTGGGCGTCGCGGACGCGGATCATCTCCTCGACGTCGCCGTCGGCGTAGCTACCCGCCAGGCCGTGTTCCACCATCGGAGTCTTCATCAATCCCGGCAGGATGGCGTTGCAGCGGATGTGCTTGGGGGCGTACTGCGCGGCGATGCTGCGGGTCAGCTGGAGAATCGCCGCTTTCGTCGTCGCATAGGAGAGGTAGGGCACACCCATCCAGCGGATGCCGCTGACCGAGGAGATATTGACGATGGCGCCCTTGCCCTGCGCCTCCATGACCGGGATGGCGTGCTTGCAGGTCAGAAACATGCTCTTCACGTTGACGTCGCTGACCCGGTCCCAATCTTCTTCCGAGTGCTCCACCGGGCCGCCCATGCCGAGGATGCCGACGTTGTTGTGCAGGATATCGACGCTGCCGAAACTGTCGCGGCAGGTGTCGACCATGGCCTTGACCCGGGCGCTGTCGGTGACGTCGCATTCGAAGGCGACGGCGTGGTTGCCCTCCTCGCGGATGATCGCGGCGGTCTCCTCCGCCGCGGACCTGTTGACGTCGGCGCAGAGCACCTTTGCCCCTTCGCGCGCAAACAAGACCGCCGTCGCCTTTCCGTTGCCCCAGCCGGGCCCAATCGAGCCCGCGCCGGTGACGATGGCGGCTTTGCCGTCGAGACGTCCCATCAGCCGGCCTCCTTCGCGTCGCGCTCGCGCAAGTCGGTCTTCAACACCTTGCCGTAATTGTTCTTCGGCAGGCTGTCGACATAGCGGTAGTCCTTCGGTCGTTTGAACCGCGCCACATGTTCGAGGCAGAGCGCGTCGAGCGCCGCCGGTGTCGCCGCGGCCGCGTCTTGGGCCACCACATAGGCCACCACGACCTCGCCCCATTCGGGATCGGGGCGGCCGATGACGGAGACCTCGGCCACGGCCGGATGGCGGAGCAGGACTTCCTCGATCTCGCGCGGATAGATGTTGGTGCCGCCGCTGATGATCATGTCCTTCGAGCGATCCTTCAGGGTGAGGAAACCGTCCTCGTCGAAAGTGCCGACATCGCCGGTGTGCAGCCAGCCGCCCCGCAGGGCTGCCGCCGTCGCTTCCGGGTTTTCCCAATAGCCCTTCATGACGATGTCGCCGCGCACCAGGATCTCGCCGATCTCGCCGGGCGGCAGCGTCTCGTCGTCCTCGTTCGCGGTGCGCACCAGGAGGCCGCTCATGGAGCGCCCGACCGAACCGAGCCGTTCCATGTAGCGCGGGTGATCGCGCATGGCGTGGAAATCCTGATTGAGCGCGGTGATGGTCATCGGCGCTTCGCCTTGCCCGTAGAGCTGGGTGAACTTGTTGCCGAAGCGGTCCATGGCCTGGAGGATGTCTTCCACATACATCGGCCCGCCGCCATAGGCGATGGCCTTCAGGTTGGAGGTGTCGCTGTCGATGGGCGACATCAGCAGCCGTTTGACCATGGTGGGGGCCGCGAAGAAGGCGAGATGCGGCCACGCCTTGATCAGCTCGAAGATTTCCTGTGCCTCGAAGCCGCCGCTTTCCGGGATGACCTGGCAGGAGCCCTGCATGATGTGCGCCAGCCCGTAGAGGCCGGAGCCGTGACTGATCGGGGCGGCGTGCAGCATCGCCGACCAGGGCGCATAGGGGTCGACGTCGGCGACATAGCACCAGGCGCAGATCGCGAGGTTCCGGTGCGACAGCATCGCGCCCTTGGGCCGGCCGGTCGTGCCGCTGGTATAGAACAGCCAGGCAAGATCATCGGCGTCCGTCACCGCCATCGGAATCGGGTCCGCGGCCAGCAGGGCGGCGTGGTCCTTGTCGCCGACGACGATCAACCGCTCCAGTCCGTCGACGTTCGCGTTGCGGACCGTGTCGGCCAGGTCGGGCGTGGCGATGCAGACCTTGGCGCCGCTGTTCTCGACGATGTACTTGATCTCGCTCGGGTGCAGTTTGGCGTTGATCGGCACCGCCGCCAGCCCGCCGTGCCAGGCGCCGAAGATGCATTCCATGTATTCGGGGCAATTCTTCATCAAAAGCGCCAGCCGGTCCCCGGTCTCCATGCCGAGGCCGCGGCGCAACCCGCCGCCGATCCGCGCCACCCGGTCCGCCATTTCGGCATACGTGTGGACGACCTTGTCGCCGTAGGCGATGGCCGGCCTGTCGCCGACGCTGCGTCCGTTGCGGGATACCCACATTGCCAAATTCACGGTCTTACTCCCTATCGCATCTGCATTGATTTCGACGTCGGCGGAGTGTGGCAATCGCCGGGCGCCGGGACAACCGTTTAGGCGCGATTCCGCCATCCTTGAGAGGCAATTTCCGCCCGCCGCCACGCTTCGACAGGCTCAGGACGACGCTTTTGGGCTTGCCTCACCCATACCCCGTCAGGGCGAGCCTGGCGAAGCATGAGCCTGCCGAAGCGTGAGATTCCAAGGCGTCATTCTGGAGAACCGCAGAACGATCCGGAATGATGGCCTGAGCCTCGTTTTCGCGTGCGCTCCCGCGTGGGAAGCGGCCGCGCCTATTTCCAGGGCGGCGGGTTGCCCCAGCTGTCCCAGGATGTGGTCTCGCTGGTGGGCAGACGGCTGGTCGGGCCGAACTTGCCGCGTGGGTATCCCAAGGGAATGCAACAATGGAAGACCATGTCCTCGGGCACGCCGAACATTCCATTGACCCGGTCCATGACTTCCGCGTGCAGGGTGGTGAGCACGCTGCCGATGCCGAGCGCGCGGGCCGCGAGCAGCAGGTTCTGCACCCCGGGGAAGGTCGAGGCCGCGGCGACGCCGGAGGGCTTCGAGTAGACCAGGATCACGGCGGGCGCGTTGACCATCTCGTCCGCCAGCAGCGCCGCCAGATTGTACTGCGAGCCTTCCGGAATATCCGCCTTCGAGGTCCAGCCATAGGCGTCGCGGCGTTTCGCCCACCACGCCTCGTGATAGAGCTTGCCGAACTCGGCGATCTTCGCGCGGTCGCGGATCACCAGATAGCGCGCCGGCTGCACGTTGCCGCCGTTGGGCGCCTTGGAGGCCGCGTTGAGGACGATCTCCAGCTGCGCGTCGGTGATCGGCCGGTTTGGATCGAGGCGGCGCGTCGCGCGCTGGCTGAACATCGCCTCGCCGATCGGCATCGTCAGCTCGGCGGGCGGGTCTAGGCGAACCATTTCCATCGTGTTTTTCCTTCGCTTCGTTCGGGGCAAGTGGTTTAAAGCAGATTTAGGCGGGTTTCCGCGTTTAGGAACCGGTCGCCGTTCGCTCCAGTGAATTTCCTGAATTTCTCTTTCCTGAATTTCTTTAGGATACTTAATTAACCATTTTCGGTGAGATGTCCGTCACAGCGCCCCCGGGTCCTCGCCGCCGTTGGCCTCGCGCTGCAGGAAGCCGACCATCTCGTAGCCGACGCCCGCGTCCAGCACCCGGTTCAGCTGCTCGACCACGTGCCGGTTGCAGAGCCGTTTGGTCCAGGCCAGCGTATAGGCGCCCTTGGCGAGCAGGCCCTGCACCAGTTCCGCGACCTTGGCGTCGAGCGCCTCCGCCGGGACGGCGTAGTTGATCAGGCCCATCTTCTCCAACTCGCCGCCGGTATAGGGTTTCGCCAGCATCAGGTATTCCTTGGCCTTGGGCGGGCTCATGAACAGCGGGATCAAGGCCGCGCCGCCGTCGCCCGGCACGTTCGAGAAGCTGCGGGCGCGGCCCGGGATCTCGGCGCCGATGTGGTGGTCCATGAAGGTCGCGTCGTCCCGCGCCACGATCAGGTCGCAAGCGAAGGCGAGGCTCTGGCCGAAGCCGAGGGCCGGGCCGTTGACCTTGGCGATCACGGGCTTTTCGATCTCGGCCAGCGCCTGATGGCCGCGGATGATGGCGGAGAACACCCGCCAGGCCGCTTCCGGGTCGTTGAGCTTGTTGCGGCCGTTGGGCAGGATGTAGTTGGCGGCGGGAGCGGGGACGTGAAACTCGCCGTCCGAGCCGGTCAGAATCACCACCCGGATTTCGTGATCCTCGCGCAGGCGGGTGAAGACGTCGGCCATTTCCTCGTGGGAATGGGCGCGCAGCATGGAGACGGTGGCGACTTGCCCGTCCCGCTCCAGGCTCAAAGAGTCATAGTCGCTCATGGTCTTCTCCTTCATCGCGTTCGTTCGGCGAGGGGATTACCGCGCGTTCGTCTTCACCCGCATGCGCTTCAGCACCGCGCTCGACGCCAACAGGGTGCGTTCGCCCGTATAGACCCGGCCGCGCACGAAGGCGAGGCTGCCGGTGCGCCGGACCAGCTCGCCCTCGGCTTCGATCAGCTCGCCGGCCCGCCCGGCGTCGGTGAATTCGGAATTGAGCGAGACCGTGACCAGCTGTTCGTCCCGGTTCTCCTTGCCTGCCGCCACCATGGCGAGGTCGATCATCGTCATCATCAGCCCGCCATGGACGATTTCGTGCCGGTTGCAGTGCCGCGCCTCCGCTCTCAGGGCGAAGTAATGCACGCCGTCCTTTTCCTGCCAGTGGAACGGGCCGGAGCTCATTTCGTAAGGATCGTCGGGGTCGTAAAGCGCATAGCCGTCGAGCGGCGGCGGGAAATCGGTCATCGGGTGCCTCTAGTCCTTTATGGTTGCGGTGCCGTTGGAGAGAACGGTGGTGTCGCGGGCGCGCACGCGGGTTCGGAAATGCGCCGTCTCTCCGGCCCGCCATATTTCCGTGGTCAGGATTTCGCCGGGATAGACGGGTGCGCTGAAATCCGCGGCGAAAGCGCGGAGACGCGCCGGGTCGTAGCCGCAGGCGCCTTTCAGGACTGCGTGACAGGCATGTCCCCAGAGCGCCAGTCCATGCAGGATTGGCCCGTCGAATCCTTCGGCCCGCGCGGTGCGTGGGTCGCAATGGATGAAGCTTCGCCCGCCGAGGAGCCGGTAGACGAGCGCCGCCTGCGGAGAGACCGGCAGGTCCACGGTAATATCGGGCGGGCCATCATGCGCACCGTCAGGCGTCGGCGGCAGCGGGTCGGGACGGCCCTCGGGCGCCCCGTCGAGGCGGAAACCGCGTGCCAGATAGACGCTCTCCAGCACGGCCAAGGGCGTGCGGTCCGCGGCCGCCGCGAGGGTGGTTTCGTTAACGAGCAGGGTCGCGTTGCGGGCGGGTTTGTCCCAGGCCGACGCGCAGCGCGTGGAGACCAGGATCGATGCCTCCGGCGGCAGCGGCGAGAGGATGCGCACGCGCTCGGACGCGTGGATCAATTTCGGCCAGGCCATGCCGAGACCAAGCGTGAACTCGACATTCCATCCGGCCACCGACGCGAAGGACGGTATCGCCGTCAGACGATCCTCGAGGAGGAAGGCCAGTTGTGCTTCGTCTCGGGGGTCCATGCCGAGGCCGATCCCGACGCCGTAGAGCTGCAGCCGTGCCGCATCGTAACTGCGCGGTTCGAAATCGACCCGGCGCGCCATTGCGGCATCGTATGCGGTGGGCATGTCGTCCCTCCAATCTGCCTGAACCCGAGCTAGATACAATGACAGAACATCTATAGCTGCGCTCGCCGAAAGGGACCCCCGATGACCATTGCCGAAACCTTTGCCGAATTCCTGATCGGCACCACCTATGACGAACTACCGGACCGGGCGCTCGACCATGCGGCCATGATCGTCGCCAGTACGCTTGCGAGCGCGGCTTGCGGACGGCATATCAACTCCGCTCGGATCGTCTGCGATATCGAGCGCGCGCGGGGCGGGACGCCCGAGGCCTCGGTCTGGTTCGACGGCGGGGCCAAGCTGCCACTGGTGGGCGCCGCGCGGGCGAACGCGCTGGCGAGCGACGCGGCCGCCTCCGACGACAGCGACCTGCGCAACATCGTCCATGCGGGCACGCCGCTGACGGCGACGGCGCTGGCGGCGGCGGAGGCGACGGGTGCGGGCGGCAAGGACGTGCTGGCGGCGATCGCCGTGGGCTACGAGGCGGCGGGGCGCATTGGCGAGGCGATCATTCCGCGTTTCGACTACCGGGGGCATCACGGTTGCATGGGCGCCACCTTCGGCGCCACGGCGGCGGCCGCGCGGCTGCTGGGCCTCGATGCGGTTCAGATGGCGCATGCGCTGGTGCTGACCGCGACCTCCATCGGCGGCCTTACCAAGGCGGCCAATACCAGCATCGCGCGGGAATATCATGCGGGCAACGCGACCATGCTCGGTATCGAAGCGGTACTGGCGGCGAAGCGCGGCTATACGGGTGAGCTCAATGTCTTCGAGGTCGAGCGCGGATTCTGCCAGGTCTACGGCGGCAGCGACGGCGCCGGGATCGTCGAGGGATTGGGGAAAGATTGGGATATCGTCACCGACATGGCGCTGAAGCTGGTGCCGGGCGGCCACCCCTATCACGCGCTCGGGGAGGCCGGAGCCAAGGCGGCGCGCGACGGCAACATCGCGCCGGAGGAGGTCGCCGCGATCATCGTCTCGCGCCCCGGCATGACGAAACTCTCGGGCCCGCTGCACCCGGAGACGCTGATCGACATGGCGCACAGCCCCGCCTATTTCACCGCGGCGGGCGTGCGCGATCACGCGTTCGGATGGGAACATGCGAGCCCCGGAAAAATCGCCGATCCGGTGATCCACGGCCTGATCGACAAGGTGCGGGTCGGGCCGGAGCCGGTCGACGATGTCGAGAAGTATCGCCAAGGGGCGAGCGTGCGGATCGAGACGACGGACGGCCGAGAGGTCGGTGCGACAGTCTTCGTGCCGAAAGGGGCGGGTTGTCTCGGCATCGATTGGGCCGATGTCGACAGCAAGTTTCGGACCCTGGTGCCCAATGCGCCCTTGAGCGCCGCGCAGATCGACGCGGCGCTGGAGCGCATTCACGGGTTCCGGGCTTTGGACGGAATGGATGCTCTGCTCGCGGGAATTGTCGCAGGGGCGTAGTATTAACCACTTTTATTTCCGAGTCGCGAGTAAAGAGCGGCTTTTTAGCGCTCCTTCGTAAGGTACTAGTCAGCCTTAAGGCCAATAACTGACAGTATCGAGCAATCGTTGGGGACACGACGCATATGGCGTCCAAAGAGAATCAGCAAAGACGGCACGAACGTCGACGGAAGATTGACGACGTGCTGAGCGCACATCGGATCGCGTGCCAGGCGGGTAACGAGACGCTGGCCAGATTGTTGGAGGCGGCGCTCGTCGCCGGTCTGGAGCCGATCCCGAACGAGCGGCGCGACCCCGTCGGCCGCAGCCGTCTGATCGCCGTCGCGATGTCCTACCACGAAGATTCCTTCAAGGCGCTTCCCGCCGAATAGCGTTACACCGAAACGGGCCCAGGCCGGTGCAGCTCTGCCGCCCTGCGCAAAGGTTAGCCCGGATACGGTTCCGTCGAAATCGGCGGCAGCGTCGCCATGCCTTGCGCGACCAAATATTCCGCATGCCACCAATCGGATTGCGCGTTCACGTCGACGCCTTCGTGGCCTTCCGTTAGAAACGGGGCGATGACGTCGCCGGCGATCGAGCCGGCTTCCAGGACGACGCGCGACCAGGCGATCTCGAGGCTGGCGTTCTGGACGTAGATCTTGGGCAGCGCAGCATATTGGTTCGAGTGCCAGGGCGTCCCGTCGAGGGTGTAGGGCAGGATCGGCGACATAATGGGGCCGTTGATGGTCCACATTTTTCCCGGATGCTGCCCGCAGGCCTCTACCGCGCGGATCGAATCGATCCCGGCGGTGTGCTTGAATTGCTCCCAGGCGCGCCGAATCGTATCCGCCTGGCGGAAGGGACTGGTCGGGCGAAGAATGGCAAAGCAGTCCGGCGCCTTGCCTTCGTCCTTCAGCACGCCCAGCAAGTGGCGGAGCCACTGGATATCCGGCGAAGTATCGCCCGCGAATTCCGGGGGACGCAGAAACGGCACCGCCGCGCCGTAATGCCGCGCGACGTCGGCATAGGCTTGCGAATCGGTCGACACGATGACCGATGCGAAGATGCCGGACTCGAGCGCGGAGCGGATGGCGTAGGCCATCAGGGGGTGTCCGTTCAGGCGGCGGACATTCTTGTCCGGCACCCGTTTGGAGCCCGAGCGGGCCGGGATCAGCGCGAATATGGAAGGTTCCGCAGCGGTCATGTCGTCAGCCGTGTCATGTCGCACTCCGTGGAGGAAACCGCGACCGTATATTGGACCGATTCGCCGGGCTTGGCGACCGAATCGTGGTGGATCGCGTAATTCTATTGCATATTGAGGTGCCGGAATGTGTAGCCGACCTGGAGAAGATCAAGTGAGTGCCGGAACCGCCACCTTCGAGGATACCGTCCTGCGGAGCCACCGTTTTTGGCACAAGGCGTCGGCCCTTGGCGCGGATGTGTCGTCTCGCCATGTCGTGGTCGATATGATGGTAAATCATCCGGTCTACTACCTCGGCAACCTGATCATCGCCAAATATCTCGAGCTCACGCAGGGGCTGAAGGTTTGGGCATTGATCTCGAGCGAAGCCGATTCCCAGGCCGTTCTGACGGCAAAGAGTTTCGGCGTCGATGGGATCACTTTCGTGCGGGACGAAGTCGCGAAGGAAGCGTCGCCGGTGGTGGTCGCCATCCTTCGCCATCTCGAAGGCACTGCCGACGGCGAACTCCGCAAGCGGTTGCTGGCCATCGGGATCAACGGCATTCCCGTCGGCGATCTGGTCTATGACACCTATGTCCGCGAGACCCGCCAGATTACCGTCACAACGCTCGATGACGATTTGAAGGCCTATCTGGTCCTGTTGGTGAATTATTACACCCTGTACGAGCGGCTGATGGAAAAGCTGGACGTCGGCGGGGTCGTCCTGGGGCACACGGTGTATTCGCGTTTCGGCGTTTTGGCCCGCATGGCGGCAAAAGCCGGACGGCCGGTCTATACGCGCTTCGGCGGCAAGGGAATGCGCATTCAGCGCCGCGAGGGGCTGGAGGCGGTCATGGACGTCATTTTTCGTGTGCGGCCGCAGGAGGTCGACGGCTTGCTCGAGGCGGATGACGGCCGGGCGACCGCACTCGGAAGGGAGACCTTGCGCCGCCGCATCGGCGGGACCGATAACGAGTTTCAGTTCCTGAACGAGGAAAGCTATGCGCCCGACCGGCCGACGCAATCGGTCGAACAATTCTGCACCCGGATGGACCTAGACCCCGCACGGCCCAAAGGTCTCGTCATGCTGCACGCGTTCTCGGACGCGGTTCATCATACGCCGCAGATGATCTTCGACGATTATCACGAATGGTTTCTGCACACGCTGGACGTGGCCGTCGGCCAGAAGGACGTCGATTGGCTGTTCAAGCTGCATCCCTACGACGGTTATTATACGGACGACCGGGGGCCGGCCGAACGAATACAAGCGGTCTCGAACACGCATGCGCACATACGTCTGGTGCCGGAGGATTTGAACACCCGCACCTTTCCGGAAGTCGCCTCGTTTCTGGTCACCATCAACGGCAAGGCGGGATTGGAATTCGCCGGATTTGGCGTGCCGGTCCTGCTTGGGGGCAAGGGCTTTTACGCTGGATGCGGATTCGATGTCGCGCCCGGCTCGATCGACGGCTATCGGGACCGGCTGTCGTCGGCGGCGGCGTTGCGGTTGACGGGCGAACAGGTCGACCGCGCCCTGATCGCGAACGATCTGTATTACCGCCGGGCCATTTGCGATTGCCGGTTGCTGCCGGATTCGAGCTATACCTTCTGGAAGCCTTTCGACGAAGGCACGTTTTGGGGCGGTTTCGTCGCGGCGATGGAGTCGGGACAACTGGAAGACGATCCGCTCTATGCCGCACTGGTGAACATGCGCGACAGCGGCGCCGAGACGCTGACCCGCCCTGAGTAGGTCTAGATGATCGATTTTCCGGCCAGGCGCTCGATCTCGTCGGGGTCCAGTCCGAGGAGGTCTCGATAGACTTCGCCGTTATGCGTCCCGCAGGGAGCCGCCGTTCCCGAGTACCCTGTCTTTCCCGCGCTGAATTTCAACGGAAACCCGGCCGCTTTCAGCCCTTCAAGCCGGCCGAGCATCGGATGCTCGACCGTATCGATCATGCCGCGTGCCTGCAGATGCGGCCAATTGAGGAGGTCGTCGATGTCCTGGACCGGGCTCGCGACGATCCCTGCCGCCTCAAGCTGCTTGACCGCTTCCGCGGTTGTCTGGACCGTCGTCCATTCATGCAATACGGCGTCGACCTGGTCATTGTGTTCGACCCGCCAGTCCATCCGGCCCCAATCCTCGTGGAGACCGAGTTCGTCGCGGCCGATCAAGGCGCAGAGCGACTGCCACATGGCGTCGTGGCCGATGCCGATGACCAGCCACCCGTCCCGTGTCGGGTAAGTGTTGAACGGGGAGAACCGCATGATCCGGTTGCCCTGCTGGAACGGCATGCCGAGTTCGCCGTAGATATCGAGCGCCTCGTCGAAGATCAGCGAGAACAGCACGTCGACCATCGAAATGTCGACGAATTGCCCCTCGCCGGTGCGCTCCCGGTGGTAGAGCGCGCCGAGTATGCCGGAGAAGGCGAAGCCGGCGGAGACCGTGTCGGCCAAGGGCGTGCCGGCCTTGGTCGGCGGGTTGCCGGGCTGCCCCGTGACGCTCATCAGGCCCGACATGGCCTGCGTCGTCAGGTCGTAGGCGCGGCGATGGGCGTCCGGCCCGCTCGATCCGTACCCCGTGATCGAACAGTAGACGAGGCGGGGATTGACCGCTTTCAGGCTCTCCCAGTCGATGCGCAAGCGCTTGGTGACGCCGACGCTGAAATTTTCCACCACCACGTCGGCCTTCTCGACCAGGCGCAGGAACAGCGCGTGGCCCTCTTTCGACTTGAGGTCGAGGGTGATGGACTTCTTGCCCCGCGTGCGCTTCAGGAAGGCGATGCCGATATCGCTCTCGTCGCGTTTCTGGATGGTGGGGCCGTCCTTGCCGTAGAAGACCGGCGCCCCGGAGAGCGAATCCCCCTTGTCCGGATTGTCGATGCGGATCACCTCCGCTCCCATGCCCGACAGCATCAACGTGGCATGCGGGCCGGCCAGATACTGCGAGAGATCGAGGACGCGGATGCCGTCGAGAATGCCGTTCGGGATCATTGGGCGATCATTCCTGGCGACCGATGGCTTTCTCCGCGATCAAAGAGGCGATGTCCGCGTCCGAGAAACCCCAGGCGGCGAGCGCTTCCTCGGTCTGCGCGCCGAAGACGGGCGGGCCGCCCTTGACGCTGGAAGGGGTGCGGCTGAAGCGGGGTGCGGGGCCCGGTTGCACGATGCCGTCGACCTCGACGAAGCTGCCGCGCGCCTTGTTGTGCGGATGGTGCGGCGCTTCGCTGAAGCTGAGCACCGGCGCGAAGCAGATGTCCGTGCCTTCCATGATCTCGCACCATTCGTCGCGGGTCTTCTCTTTGAATTTCGCATCGAACACCGCGATGATCTTCGGCCAGCCGTCCTCGTCCAACTGATCGGGCAGTGCGGCCGGATCGAGTTCGAGCGTCTCCAGCAGCAGCGCCCAGAATTTCTTCTCGACCGCGCCGATGGAGATGTGCTTGCCGTCCTTGGTCTCGTAGCAGCGCCAGAACGGTGCGCCGCCGTCGAGCGGATTGCTCTCGCGCTCGTCCTTCCAGTGGCCGGAGGACGCCAGCCCGAAGCACGCCATCGCCAGATAGGCGGATCCCTCGGTCATGGCGACGTCGACGACCTGTCCCTTGCCGGATTTACGCGCTTCCAGCATGCCGGCCAACAAGCCCATGGCGAGGAACATCGCGCCGCCGCCCATGTCGCCGATGACGTTCAGCGGCGGAACCGGGCGTTCCTTGGTGCCGATGGCGTGGAGGACGCCCGAGAGCGAGATGTAGTTGATGTCGTGCCCGGCGACATTCGCCAGCGGTCCGGTCTGGCCCCATCCCGTCATGCGCCCGTAGATGAGGCGCGGATTGCGCGCGAGACACACGTCCGGGCCGAGGCCGAGGCGTTCCATGACGCCGGGCCGCATCGGGTCGGCGAGCGCGTCGGCGCTCTCGATCAGCCGCAGGACCGTCTCGACCCCCTTCGGATGCTTGAGATCGACGGCGATCGAGGGGCGGCCGCGGCGGCGGATGTCCGCCTTCTCGCCCGCATACTCGAAGCCGAGGCCGGTCGGCCCCTTGCGGTCGATGCGCACCACGTCGGCGCCCATGTCCGCCAACAGCGAACAGCAGAGCGGTGTCGGCCCGATCCCCGCGATCTCGACGATCTTGTATCCGGCGAGCGGGCCGCCGATGCTTTCGGGGGTTTCCGTCACCGGTTCGCGCCGATCATCAGGTCCATGCTCTCGCGCGCGGCCTGGCGGGCCCAGGCGTCCAGCACCTCTCCGGAGGCGCTGCTGATCGGGTGGTCGATGACCACGAACGGGTAGCCGTCCGCGCCGAGGACGCGCGCCATCAGTTTCGCCGCGCTGACGAACTTGGTCGTCATGATGCCGACCGAAGGTTTGCCGAGTCTTTCGCCAATCACCGCGTCATGCAAACTGCACGACGAGCAACTGCCTCAGTCGCCGATCCCGGCGACTACGGCGTCCCAGTTCTCCGCCTCTTCGACGATATGCGGGTCGGCGGGGGCGCTGTAGTTGGACTTGATCCGGCGGACCACTTCGGCGACGCCGTAATGCGACTTCAGCTCGTCCTCGAAGGCGTCGAAGAACGGGATCGTATTCTTCTTGCCGTTCGAGATGATGCCGACCGTGGCGCCTTCCAGCGCCGACAGCCGGGAGGCGAGCGCAAAACCGCCGACGGCTCCCTCGTGGGTGGGGTCGAGTATCTGTAGCGTCATGGTCTTTCCTTTCGCTGTCGTTTCGTTGTGTCGGTCACGGCGCCGGCGGCTCGCAATCGAGGCAGGCCCCGATGGCCATCGTCACGGCCTTGCTCTTGTGGCCGAGCCAGGGCGGAATGACCGCGCCAAAACCGCCGGCCGGCCCGCCTGCCGCGACGATCAACAGGTGCTCCGGGTCGGGGAGGGCGGGATACTCCTGTTCGCCCCGCTTGCCGACGACGTTCGCCTTGCCGACCTCGGCCCATTCGCGGCGATGGATGCGGGCGTTCTCGAAGACGTATTTCTGGATGTCCTTGCGCGACCAGCCGGCGTCCTTGAAATGCGCGCGCAGCTGCGGCGGGACGACGATGACGTAGTTGCCGGGATAGATCGAGTAATGCCGCATGTTTGCCTTGATCTCGGCGCAGAACGTGTCGAGGATTTCCTCCGGCTTGGTCGTCCACTCGTTCATCAATTGACGCGGCGCGCCCGCGGCGAGGACCGTGACGGCGGAGGCTTCGCGCGGAACGCCGCGATCCTCGGCGAGCGAGGTCCAGGGCGACTCGTCTTCGTCTTCCGCGATGCAATAGCTGAGCTTGCCCGGATGGCCGAGCGTCGAGCGGTCGATCTCTCCGGGGCGCACGTCCAGCAGATTCCCGAGGATCAGCCGCAGGGCGCGTCCGATGACCGTCGTCGCGCGGTCGCTGGAGCCGAGCACGTTAAAAGAGCTGCTCATGCCCAATTCTTCGCGGATCGGCCCGTTGATGACGGTCAGAACGGCGCAACCGCCCGTGCTCGCGGTCGCGCCGTGCAGCAGAAACGGCTCCTGCAGCATTGCGGTGAAAGCGGCAACCACGACCGGAAAATGCATCGGCAGGCAGCCCGCCATGACCGCGTTGATGGCCAGTTTCTCGGCGGTGACCGGGCGTTCGCGCACCGGCTCGATCCCGACCAGATGGTCCGCCGGCATCATGGCCCAGTCGAGACAGGCCTGCACCGCGTCCGCGGTCGGCGGGACCACCGGCAGCCCGTCGGTCCATTGGCGGCTGTGGTAGAATTCCTGCGCCGCCATGATGTCGTCGACCTCGTAGGACTTCGAGCTGAGCGTCATGGTTCGGTATCTCCCTCATACAATCCGATAATTGATATAGCCGGCGCCGCGCGCTTCGGTACCGGCGACGTCCGGGAGATTATTTGGACACGGGATCATTAATGCAATTAATATCCGATACAGTTTATTGATAGATTTTATGGAATAATTGATGCCGAACGACCCGTCGGGCGAAGCCGGGTTCGCCCTCGATCTGAGCACCCGCCACCTCAGGGCGCTCTTGGCCGTCGCCAAGTACCGAAACTTTGCCGCGGCCTCCACCGATCTCGGCATTTCCCAGCCGACGCTGACCCGCACGGTGCGGCGCGCCGAAGAGACGCTGGGCGTGGCGCTTTTCACGCGGACGACGCGGCGGGTCAGTCTGACCGCGGCGGGGCGGGAGTTCATGCCGCTTGCCGAACGGCTTCTCGGCGATCTCACACTTGGAATGCGGAACATCCGCGAATTGTCGTCGGTCGAGCGCGGCCAGGTCGTGCTCTCGACATTGATGACCGTGGCGCACGGCATTCTGCCCTCGGCGGTCGCCCGTTTTGCCGAACGCTATCCCAGTATCGCGGTCACCCTGCGGGAAGGCGTGCAGGCCGTCGTGCTCGACGAAGTCCGCAGCGGATCGGTGGATTTCGGTCTCGGCAATGTGACGGAGATCGGCGGGCCGCTGGAGATCGAAATCCTCGGCGCTTACGAATTCCGCGTCGTCCTGCCGAACGGCCATCGCCTGCTGCGCCGCAAGACCCTGTCGCTCCCGGACATCGCCGGGGAGCGGCTCGTCTCGATGCCGAACGAGGCCGCCGTGCGGCGGGCGCTCGACGCGGCGGCGCTCGCGGCGGGGGCGGTGCTGGACTCGCATGTGACCGTGACGCAGTTCACCACCGCGTTCCGTCTGGTCTCGGAGGGGTTGGGCCTTGCGGTGGTGCCGTCCACCTTCTTCGCAGGACCCCATCCCCGTGAAATCTCGTCCCGCCCCTTGCAGATACCCGGACCGCAGCAGCGCCTCGGCGTGATCCGACGCCGCGACCGCGCGCTCCCGCCCGCGGCCTCGGCGTTCCTCGAAGTGCTGCGCGAGAGTTGGCCCAAGCCGTAAGACTGACATACTTCTGTTCGGGACGGGAATTTTCGAAAGCTGATGGAATGTCGACGCATGTAGATAGCGAGACCGGCGCACGGTGTCACCAGACCATGGTGGAGATGCGGGACGGCGTTCGGTTGAACACGTTCGTCTTTCTGCCGGCGGGCGGCGGCGCTCGATATCCCGTCATCCTGCAACGGACCCCCTACGGGATCACGAATTCCGGCGGCACGGCGAATCTGGATGTCTCGCAAGGCTGGCTCCCGGCGGCCGACGAGCCGTTGCGGGGCTCTATCCTGCGGGGCTGGAAGAACATCGTGGGGCAGGGCTATGCCGCGGTGTATCAGGACACGCGCGGGCGCTTCGGCTCCGAGGGCGAGGACCGGGTCTATGCCGACGATGCGGCGGACGGCTGGGATACGCTGGAATGGATATCGCGCCAGGACTGGAGCAGCGGGCGCGTCGGCGTCTCGGGGTCCTCCGCCGGCGCGACCACGGCCTATGCGGCGGCCTCGACCCGCCATCCGTCGCTGCGCGCGTTTTGGGCGCAGGTCGGCGGCTCCAGCATCTATGACGACGTCGTCTGCGAGGGGCAGTCGATCGAGATGGAGCGGCTCTGGCTCTGGGTCGCCAAGAACATTCCGGGTCTGTCGGACTCGCACCGGGCGGCGGCGCGCGCGAAGGCCGGGCTGAGCGACGCCGAGATGGACGCAGCGGCCGCTGGCGCGATGGCGCGATACACCCGGCTCGATGCGGCACGCCACGACGACCCGCCCTATGTCTCGTCCGAGGACTGGATGCGCCTGCCGCTCGCCGGCTACCCGGATTTCGCCGTCTGGCAGCCGTTCCTCGACGAGATCGTCACCCACCCGGCGCCGGACGCCTTCCGCGCCGCCCATAATTTTCGGCGCTCGATCCAGATTCCCGGGTTCCATGCGACCACCTGGTACGACATTTTCCTGACCAGCGTGCTCGCCGCCTATTCGGACATTCAGGCGCGGGTCGGGAACCAGCGCCTGTGGATCGGTCCGAACGGCCATTACTTCATCTATCAGGAGAATTTCTGGCCGCGCGACCCGTACTTCGAATGGTTCGGATACTGGCTGAAGGACGAAGAGACGCCGTTGACGGCGGAGCCGCCGATCCACTATTCGCCGCGCGCCTGGAGCGACGACGAGGCCGGATACCGCGCCGACGATTGGCGCCATGCGGACCGCTGGCCGCTCTCCGCCGCGCGGCCGCTGCGCCTGCACCTGACCCCGGAAGGGATGCTGGCGGATGAGGCGCCCTTGCCCGGGCGGCGCGATTTCACCTATGACCCGCGAAATCCGGTGCCGACGCAGGGCGGGCGCAACATGGCGATCGACCCGGGCCCGCTGGACCAGCGCCCGGCCGAGGCGCACCCGGATTACGGCCTGACCTATGCGGGCGACGTCCTGTCGGAAGATTTGACGCTGGCGGGCTCGGTGTCGGTGACCCTGCATGTCGCCTCCGACTGTCCCGACACCGACTTCGTCGCGAAGCTGGTCGAGGTCCACCCGGACGGGCGGGCATTGCTGGTGATGGACGGCGTCGTGCGCATGCTGTTCCGCGACGGCACGGCGGCGGCGCAGCCGCTCGTCCCGGGCGAGGTCGCGATGGTGACGATCCCGCTCGGCCATATCCACCATACGGTGCGGGCCGGCAACCGGCTGCGGGTCGACGTGAGCAGCAGCAACTTTCCGCGCCGCGCCCGCAACACCAACAGCGGCAATCCGGTGCTGGCCCGCGACACGGACGCGGAAATCCGGATCGCCCGCAACACCGTTCACCATGGCGGCGCAACCCCGTCTTTCGTCGAGATGCTGGTATTGGAACGGTGAAGCGCCACGCGCGGCTTGCCGTCTCGTTGCCGCCGCCGCCCTGGCGGGCTAGATTCCTCGCCAAAGGAGAAGCCCATGACCCCTGAAGATATCCTTTCGCATGATCCGGTTGTCCTGACCCAGGCGCAGCGGGAAGCGTATTTCGAAGACGGCTTCCTGGCGGTCGAGGGGCTGGTGAGTGCGGAATGGCTGGACCGGTTGAAGGCCCGCTCCGACGAGTTCATCGAGCGCAGCCGCCAGTTCACGGAATCGAACAAGGAATACGATCTCAGCCCCTACCATACCGCCGAGGACCCCTATGTGCGCCGGCTGCGGGCACCGGTCGACCGGCATCCGGATTTCTGGGACTTCGCGCGCGATTCCGTTTTCACCGAGGTCGCGGCCGACCTGGTCGGCCCGGACGTGAAATTCCACAGTTGCAAGATCAACTACAAGCATCCGGGCGGCGGCGAGGTGGTTAAATGGCACCAGGATATTCCCGCCTGGCCGCACACGAATTTCAGCCCCGTCACCCTCGGCGTCTATTTTCACGATGTCGGCGACGACGAAGGACCGCTCGCCTGCATCCCCGGCAGTCACAAGGGCCCGCTCTACTCGCATTTCCATCCCGACCGCAGCTGGAGCGGCTATCTCTCGAAGGACGCGCTCCAAGAGGCGAAGCCCGAGAACGCGGTCAATCTGACCGGGAAGGCCGGGACGATCATCGCCATCAATTGCCGGACCGTTCACGGCTCGATGGAGAACCGGACCGGTCGGGTGCGCCCGCTGTTGCTCTATGTCTACAGCTCCGCCGACGCCTTCACCTGGATGCCGTCGCCGACGCCGACGAGCAAGTCGGGCGAGATCGTCCGCGGCAGAGCCGCGCAATTCGTCCACATGGACCCCTATGCGATCGAGGTGCCGCCGAACTGGGACAAGGAAGGCTACGGCAGCATCTTTGCCTCGCAGCGCAAGGAAACACTGGCGAAAGCGTCGTAAACGAAAAGGACCGCCCATGACTCCGGAAGACATTCTCAAGCATGCGCCGCGCGTCCTCAGCCAGGCGCAGCGGGAAGCCTATTTCGAATCGGGCTACGTCTCGGGCGAGGGGCTGATCCCGAAGGACTGGCTCGAAGCCTTGCGCACCGCCTCCGACGAGCGCATCGAAGCCAGCCGCCAGGTCACCGATTCGGGCAGCGAGTTCGATCTGGCCCCGGATCACACGGCGGCACATCCGCATGTACGGCGCATCAAGTCGCCGGTCGACCATCACCCGGTGTTCCGCAAGTTCGCGGTGGAATCGCCTTTCGCGGATATCGCCGCCGACCTGGTCGGCCCGAACGTCAAGTTCCACAGCTGCAAGATCAACTACAAGCATCCGGGCGGCGGCGAAATCGTGAAATGGCATCAGGACATCTGTTTCTGGCCGCACACGAATTACAGCCCGGTGACGCTCGGCGTCTATCTCGACGGCTGCGACGAGGCGATGGGTCCTCTGACCGTGATTCCGGAAAGCCACAAGGGCGACCTGTTCGAGCATTACGACGACGAAGGCAACTGGACCGGGACGGTCGGCGCCGACGATATGGCGACGGTGCCGCTCGACAGGGCAACGGGGCCGACCGGCGAGAAGGGCGCGGTGTTGGCGCTGAATTGCCGGACCATTCACGGCTCGCGCCACAATGCCTCGGACAAGGTGCGTCCGATGCTGCTCTATGTGTATACCTCCGCCGACGCCTATCCCTGGACGATCCCGCCGACCAACAGCACGCTTTCGGGGGAAATCCTGCGCGGCGAGCAGCCCCGCTATCCCCATATCGATCCCCGCCCGTGCCCTGCGCCGCCGGATTGGACGCGGACCGGCTACGGCTCGATCTTCACCAGTCAGGAGAAGGGCGACGACGGCGGCATGATGGGATGAGGGGACGGTAATCATGCCTCAAAAAGCACTCGTCATCGGCGGCACCGGGCCGACCGGGCCGCATATCGTGAACGGACTGATCGAGCGCGGCTACGAGACCGCGATCCTCCATCGGGGGACCCATGACAGCGAGCTGATTCCGGCGCATGTGGAGCGCATCGTCGGCGATCCGCATTTCAAGGAAACCCTGTCCGAGGCCCTGGGCGACCGGCGCTTCGACCTGATCGTGGCCACCTACGGGCGCATGCGCTATGTGGCGGAGGTCGTGGCGGAACATACCGACAGGCTGATCACCATCGGCGGCTCGCCGGGCTATAAGGGTTCGCGCCAGCCGGAGCGGCTGTTCCCGAGGGGATTGCAGGTACCGCTGCCGGAGGACGCGCCCCGGGTCGAAAGCGAGGACGAGTTCCGCTTCGGCTATCTGGCCGCGATCAGCGAGGACGCGGTGATGGCCGGGCATGCCGCCGGGTCCTATGTGGCGACGCATCTCCGCTATCCGGTGATCTACGGGCCGCGCCAGTTGATTCCGATGGAATGGCGGGTCATGCGCCGGGTGCTGGACGGGCGCAAGCACATCGTGCTGCCCGACGACGGGCTACTGCTATTGTCGCGGGGCTATGCGGTCAACATGGCGCATGCGGTGCTGCTGGCGGTCGACCGGCCGGAGGCGGCCGGCGGGCAGATCTACAACGCGGCCGACACCCATCAGTTCACCCAGGCGCAATGGGTCGAGGCCGTCGTCGCCGCGATGGACGGCACGCTTGAGATTGTCGGTGTCCCCGGACCTTTCGCCTATCCGGCGCGCGATCTCATGATCGGCCGCATCGACGTCCATCATCAGCTCTTCGACACCCATAAGATTCGGGCCGAACTGGGATATACCGATCTCGTGGCGCCGCTGGAAGGTCTGGCCGAGACGGTTCGCTGGTACCGCGAGAACCCGCCGGACCTGGACGCCGAATACGAAGCGGACTTGGCGTCGCATTATGAAACCGAAGACGAACTTGCCGCTCTCGATGCGGCGCATCGCCGCCGTCTCGCCGAAGTCGGGCATGTCGCGAAAGGCTACCGTCACCCCTACGCCCATCCCAAGAAGCCCAACGAGACACGGGACCACCGCAAGCGCTGACATGCGGCGTGCAGGTTCTAACCGCTCATGCCCGCGCTGTTGGGCGGAGCTGCAAGGCGATTTCCCGAAGCCGGCGAATTAATCGATAATCGCCTGATAGGCGGCGACGCGCAGTTCGCTGCGGATCGGATAGAAGGAAGACGGCATGAGCTGGGTCATGAACACCGCGAACATGTCCTCGGCCGGATCGATCCAGAAGGCGGTGCTGGCGGCGCCGCCCCAGAAATACTCGCCGGTGGAACGCATGAGCTGTGTCGTCGCGGCGTCGATGACGACCGCCATGCCGAGCCCGTAGCCGATCCCCTCGGCGCTGGATTCGCTCCAGACCGGCTGGCCCATCGCCGCCATGTCCTTGTTGTCCGGCAGATGGTTGAGCGCCATGAACTCGACCGTCTTGCGGCCGAGCAGCCGCTCGCCCTCCAACTCGCCCTTGTTGAGCAGCATCTGACAGAAGCGGCCGTAATCGCCGATGGTGCCGGTCAGGCCGCCGCCGCCGGAGAAGGTCGCGGGGGTCTGCAGATAGAGGCTTTCGCCCGGGGCGTCGATCAGCTTGAGGCCGACGCCTTCGCTCTTGCGGATGACGGTCGCCTGCGAGCTGAGGCTGCGCAAGCCGTCGCCGCCGCTCGACGGGCCATAGCAGGCCGCGAACCGGTCCCGTTTTTCGGGTGGCACCGAGAAGGCCGTATCCGTCATGCCAAGCGGCTGGAAGATGCGCTCCTCGAAGAACCGGTCGAGCGGCTGGCCCGACCAGACTTCGACCAGCCGGCCGAGCACGTCGATCGACACGGAATAGCCCCAGCCGGTTCCCGGGTGGCGCACCAGCGGCGCTTCCGCCAGCCTCGCCGTCATCGTCGCGAGATCGACATTGCCTTCCGATTGGCGGCCCGGATTGAAGCTGATCTTTTGCTCTCGGTAATGCGCCTCGACCGGTGTCGCTTCCATGAACTCGTAGGACATGCCGGCCGTATGGGTCATCAGATGACGCACCGTGATGAAACCGTTCGCCGGGACGGTATTGAGCTTGCCCGGCCTGCCGTCCCAGACCTGCATATCCCCGAATTCCGGCAGGAACTTGGCGATGGGATCGTCCAGTTGGAAGTGGCCTTCCTCGTAGCAGATCATTGCGGCGACGGCGGTGATCGGCTTCGACATGGAATAGATCCGGAAGATCGTGTCCTCCGTCACTGGCTTGCCCGCCTCCGCGTCCATCTGACCGGTGCAGTTCAGATAGGCCGTGTGGCCCTTGCGGTGGATCATCGCGGAGAGGCCCGCCAGACGGTTTGACGAGACCTGGCGTTCCATCCAGCTCGACACCCGCGCGAGGCGGTTCGTCGATAATCCCACGGTCTCCGGCGTTACCAGTTCCATAGGCGCGATCCTTTGGTTTGCGCGGATTATTCCGCCGCGTCGCTGAGCTTCGCCGGCGCGATGGTGAAGCCTTCGTCGGCGTCGAGATCGGCGATCAGTCCTTTGGTCGTCTCGGCGTCGAGCGGGACCATCGGCGGGCGGACGGTCGCCCAGGCCGGATCGTTGTGGTAATGCGCGACGATGGCCTTGAGGGCCGGGACCATCGGGCGGGCCTGGATGATCTTGCGGGTCTTGGTGATCGCCGCCTGCAGCGCATCGGCCTCCGGCGTCTCCCAATTCTCGAAAACCTTGCGGATGCCGCCTGGATTGACATTGCCGGTGGCCGTGATGCAACCGGCGCCGCCGCCGCGCAATGTATCCAGGAGGAAGACTTCCGAGCCGGCGAAGGTGCCGAAACCCGGAAACGCCTTCAGGATGGCGTCTGTGTTGCTCCAGTCGCCGCCGCTGTCCTTCAAGCCTACGACCGTGTCGGGGTATTCCTTGATCAGACGGCCGATCAGGTCGAGGCTGAGCGGCGTCGCGGTCTGCGGCGGGATGTGATAGAGGTAAATCTTAAGGCCGCTGTCGCCGACGCGCTGCACGACCTCCGAGAAGAAGGCGAAGAGCCCGTCGTCGTTCATGCCCTTATAGTAGAAGGGCGGCAGCATCAAAACGCCGCCGCAGCCATGCGCGACCGCCTGCTTGTTGAGCCGGACCGCTTCGTCGATGGAGCAGGCGCCGGTGCCCGGCATCAGCTTGGCGCCCGGCACGCCGGACTCGATCAGCGCGTCGAGCAGGCCCATCCGCTCGTCCGCCGACATCGAGTTGGCTTCGCTGGTCGTGCCGAAGACCGCCAGACCGTCGGCGCCTTGCGCCAGCATCCAACGGCAGAATGCCGTGAACCGGGCGACATCCGGGCTCAGATCGGCGGTGAAGGGGGTCAGAACCGGCGCGAGTACGCCGCGGAAGGGTTGATCGGTCATCTTGGCTCGCCTTGTGTTGGGATTTGCGTCAGTCTAATGGTCGGGAATGCGCTCGACAATGGCGCTTGCCATGGTGTGCTCCATAATTACGGTGTGACCATCGTCATATCGCGACCGGCGTGGAGGCCGCATAATGACGTCCAAGATGAAACCGCGCCAAGCGTTTGATAACAAGGGACGATAGATGGAAGACAGCCCAATGATGCGCCGGATGTTGGGTGCCGACGCTTCCGACGAACTGGCAAAGCTCGTGTTGGACGAATTTTCGTTCAAGATCCGGGCAGCGGCCGAATCGTCGAAGGAAGGCCTGTCCGCCAACGATATCGAGGGCCTGATCGAGGACTTCATGGAGAAGGGGCGGGATAAGACGCTTCGTGCATTTCCAGCAGATATCCTGCGCGAACACGAGCGCGACATTTGGGACCGTACCCGGACGCGGCCGTTCGAGCGGGTCTTGATTCAACGGTTCTGTCATCTGTTCCCGGCGGAAGGCGAACTCGACAAGGGGAACGGGCTGGTTTCGCGGAGACTGATCCCGGGGTTCCTGAAGACCGTCGAGCAAATGGTCGGATTCGAGCAGTGCGAGCGGTTCCGCCGGGATTGCAAGGAATTGATCAACCGCCTCAAGCTCGACGACGGCACCAATTTCCGCTGGTACGATATCTACGACAACCGGACCGCGAACGCCCTGGTCGACGAAGCCCTGGCGGCGGCGGCGCTGACTTTCGACGCGTTCGAGAAACGGATCACCTGGCTGCTGTTCACGGTGAACGCGCAATTGGTTACGGCGGAATATTACGCCTTCGAAGGGGAGACGGTGGAGTCCTGGAAGCTGGATCGCGCAGGACTCATCGCGATGCTCGATGCGCTCTATGCGCCGCTGAAGAAGCAGGCGAAGACCGACTCCGGCCGGACCGAGATCGAACGGCGTTACGGCATGCGCTCCGCCGCCGCCATCGGGCATCTGCTCATGCGGCTCGAGACGGAGATGGCGTAGGGGAGTTTCCCCGCATCCCGTAATCGCGGCGCGTTATCCGGGGGTCGGTCCGATCCTCAGCCGAGCCTGGCGCCCGCCGACAGGCCGGCCTTCTCGGCAAACTCCTGCGCCGGCACCTTGCCGTCCGCACCGCGGATCCGGCCGACGCGGACCGCGCCGTCGCCGCAGGCGACGACCATGCCGTCGTCGGAAATCTCCACCACCTCGCCCGGCGCGCCCGAGGCGTCCGCCGCCTTGGTCGAGGCATAGAGCTGTATCTCCGCGCCGTTGCACGTCGTCCACGCCCCCGGCACCGGGTCGGCGCCGCGGATCATGTTGTGGACGTCCTGCATCGATTTCGAGAAGTCGAGCTCCACATCGGCCTTCCGGCACCAGCTTTCGTAGGTCTTCTTGCTGTGGTCCTGATCGATCTTCGGTGCCTTGCCGGCCTTGACCAGATCGACGCTCTCCAGCATCGCCTCGACGCCCATCGGGAAGAGCTTGTCGAAATAGACCGTGCCGAGCGTGTCGTTCTCCTCGATGGTGCAGGTCTTCTGCATCAGGATCGGCCCTTCGTCGAGGCCGTTGTCGGGCCAGAAAATGCTGAGACCGGTTTCCTTTCGCCCCATGATGATCGGCCAGTTGATGGCGCTCGGTCCCCGGTGCAGCGGCAGCAGCGAGGGGTGATACTGGATCGTGCCGTGGGTCGGGATGTAGAGCGCCTCCTCCGGCACGAACAAAGTCACGAAGGCCATCACGCAGAGGTCCGGCTCCAGCGACTTGATCTGCGCCCAGACCTCCGGGTCCTTGTAGGACGGCGGCTGGAAGACGGGCAGGCCGCGCTCTTCCGCCGCGACCTTCAGCGGGTCGGGCTTGCCCTTGTCGGGCGCGCTGTAGACGCCGACGATATTCTCGCCGCGTTCGAGCAATGCTTCGAGCACCGCCTGTCCGAAGGCCTGCTGGCCGTTGAGGATGATGCGCATGGTCTTTTTCTCCCCCGCAAAAACTGTTTGAACTCCCCCGAAGGCTCGGTCACTTCTATATAGCCCGCTCGGGAGAGAGACCAGACCCAGCAAATGAGAGTGCCATGCCGCCGAAAAACAATCCGAAGAAATTGAACAAGCTGCAATTGAAGACCCTCGCGATCCTGCAGGAGTTCGCGGAGACCGACCTCGCCGGGCCGGGCGAGAACGAAGGCGAGATGCGCATCGGACAAATCCCGCGCCCGCATATGGACCATTTCCACGTGGCGAACGGCGTCGTGCTGACCAAGGATGCGGTCGGCCTCAACAACCGCGGCGTCTGGGCGGCGCTCGACCGCAAGGGATTGATCCGGACCGGCGTCTTCCCGCTCTCCATCACGCTGACCCCGGAGGGGCTGTCCTACGAGACCGGCGTGAAGGCGGAGATCGTCCACGGCAGCGACCACTAGGACGCGAGCCCTCGCCCTCCCATCGCCGCGCGACGGTTCTGCATTCTCCCTCTCTCCCTGCGGGAAAGAGTTGGGGTGAGGGCCCGTTCAGGCGTGCGCCGCGCGGCGCAGGCGGTCGTTGATGGCGCGGCCCAGGCCGATCTCCGGGATCGGTGTGACGGCAATGCCCTCGTATCCGCCGGCGTCCAGCTCGTGCAGCATTCGGAACAGGTTCGCCGCCGCCTCGACGAGGTCGCCGTCGGGGCTGAGGTTCAGCGTCGCAGAAGGGCAGGGGCCGAAGCCGAGCAAGACCTCGTCCGCCTCGGCCGTCCCGGCGTCCATGCGCAGCGGCGTCCTCGGCGCGTAGTGGCGCGACAGCATGCCCGGCGATTTCGGCGCGCTGTCGTCGCTGCCGGCGATCGCGAGGGGTGCGCCGAGGACTTCCTCTAGTGCCTCCAGGGTGATCCCGCCGGCGCGCAGCAAGGCCGGAGTCTCGGCGGAGAGGTCCAGGACCGTCGATTCGAGTCCGACCGCGCACGGACCGCCATCCAGGACGAGCGCGACCTCGGCGCCGAAGCTTGCCGCCACGTGGCGGGCCTGCGTCGGGCTCAGCATGCCGGATTTGTTGGCGCTCGGCGCCGCGACCGGTATGGCCGCCGCGCGCAGCAGGCGCTGCGCCGGCGCGCTGGAGGGCACCCGCAGCGCCACGGTGTCGAGCCCGGCGCTGACGAGAGGCGAAAGCGGGCACCCTGGCACGCGCGGCAGCACGATGCTGAGCGGTCCCGGCCAGAAGGCGGCGGCGACCCGCGTCGCGCGCGCGTCGAAGACGGCGAGACGGCGGGCGGCCTCGGTGTCCGGGACATGTACGATCAACGGATTGAAACTCGGCCGATCCTTCGCCGCGTAGATCTTCGCGACGGCGGTATCGTCGGTGGCGTCCGCCCCGAGGCCGTAGACCGTCTCGGTCGGGAAGGCGACGAGGGCCCCCGCGCGCAGCAACGCCGCCGCTTCGGCGATGGTATCGTCGGTCATGGGTTCGAGGCGGCTCATGCGGCGGGATTTACAGCGCCCGCGCGCCCATCGCAATCCCCTACGGAGGGTTAAATCCCGCTGTGCGCTCCCCATATGTAAGCCGGATACGCGACCTCGTTCATATTCGGCGTTCAACCCGGGTTGGAACGTGCGAAACGAGGATATGCCGGAGCGGGGTTGCATTAATGGAGGCAGGAAACGATGACTGAACTGAGCCAACACAACCGCTATCTCGACGGGGCGAAGAAGGAGTTGAGCGCGCTTGAGGGCCGCATAAGTTCGCTGCAGCAAAAGCGCGATGGCGAAAGCGGCAGCACGCTCGAATCCGACCATGGCCAGCCCGTCGACTTCGACGCGCTTCTGGCCGACCTGCGGGCGCGTGTCGCCGATGCTACGGAGTATGTGAAGACCTTGGGCGACAAGCTCGGCGAGGTCGAGGCGCGCGATATCGAGCACAAGTTCACGGAATTGAAGGCGGCCGGCGAAGAACGATTTGCCAAACTCCGCGACGAGAGCGAACACCAACTCGCCAAGCTTCTCGAGGAAGGCGAAGCGCGCTGGTCGGAGCTGCAGGCGCGCGCCGAGATCGGGTTCTGGGATGTGCGTGCCATGGTGCAGCGCGCCAGCGAGGGCATGGCGCCGCTGCTGCGGCGGGGCGAGGACGTGAAGAAGCGGCGCTACTATTTGCAGAAAGCGTCGCGCGGCCGTTGGGCGCTGGTGGCGGAAGGGGCGGACGCGCCGACTCATTTCTTCGCCAACAAGCGCGAAGGCGAGAAAATCAGCCGCCAATATGCGCGCGACCACCGCCCCTCGGAGCTGGTCATCCGCCGCACCGACGGCACCTTCGAATCCGTGCACCAGTACAGAGCATGACCCGAGCCGCGATCCCTGCGGCGAAGGGTGCGGCTCGACGGGACCGGGATTGATCTGGCGCAACGCTTCGGGCGGCCGTCTCCCATAGGGTGGCGGGCCACCAACGGCATGAGGGCGCGACATGGCGGATCAACCATCCATCACTCCAAACGTGGAAGCGTTTTTCGACGAGGCCACGAACACAATCAGCTACGTCGTGAGCGATCCGGGGACGGCAGCGGCGGCAATCGTCGATTCCGTGCTCGACTACGACCCGGCGTCCGGGCGCACGGCGGATCGCTCCGCCGAGCGGATCATCGCCTATGTGCGCGAGCGGGGGTTGAGCGTCGAGTGGATTCTGGAGACCCATGTCCATGCCGACCATCTGAGCGCCGCGGCGTTCCTCAAAGGCGCGCTCGGCGGGCGCACCGGGATCGGGCGCCATATCGCGCAGGTGCAGGCCGTCTTCGGCGACGTCTTCAACGCCGGGCCGGATTTCGCCCGCGACGGAAGCCAGTTCGACGCGCTGTTCGAGGACGGCGACAGCGTCGGGCTCGGCGGCCTTCGGGGCCGGGTCCTGCACACGCCGGGACACACGCCCGCCTGCGTCACCTATGTTTTCGGCGCGGTCGCGTTCGTCGGCGACACCCTCTTCATGCCGGATTACGGCTCGGCGCGCTGCGACTTTCCGGGCGGCGACGCCGGGACCCTCTACCGCTCGATCCAAAAGATCTTTGCGTTGCCGGACGCGACCCGGCTGTTCATGTGCCACGACTACAAGGCACCGGGGCGCGACGCCTATGCCTGGGAGACCACCGTCGGCGCGGAGAAACGGGAAAACATCCACCTCCGCGAGGGCGTTTCCGAGGCCGAATTCGTTGAGATGCGCACCGCGCGCGACGCCGGTCTCGCGATGCCGCGCCTCATCCTGCCGTCGATCCAGGTCAACATGCGCGCCGGCGAGATGCCGCCCGCCGAGGACAATGGCACGGTCTATCTGAAAATTCCGGTGGACCGGCTGTAGGCGGAAGGGAGCTCCGGCATCTGTCCCGCGCCCGCCCATCGGGCTAGTGTTACTCTGACGACATGCGGAATTTCGGCGAGACGCAACGATGACGGTTGGCGACGACAAAGACGGCCTCGCGGGCCTGCAGGCGCGCCTGGAGGAGGATTTGGCGTTCCTGCAGCTGCCGTCGCGCGCCTGGGTGACGCCGCAGGAATTCGGCGGCCGGCGCGTGCGCGACACGGTGATCGTCGGCGCCGGCATGTGCGGCCTGGCGGCGCTCGCCGCGTTGCGCCTCGCGGGGGTCGAGAACGCCATTGCCTACGACGAAGCACCGGAAGGCCGGGAAGGCCCCTGGCTCACCTATGCGCGGATGAACACCCTGCGCTCGCCGAAAGTCCTGGTCGGTCCCGCGCTCGGCTTCTCCAGCCTCACCTTCCGCGCCTGGTACACCGCGCAATACGGCGCGGCGGGATGGGAGGCGCTCGACAAGATTCCGACCGGCCAGTGGATGGACTACCTGATTTGGTACCGCAAGGCGCTGGCGCTCCCGGTGGAGAACGGCGTGGCCCTGCAAGAGATATCGCCCGCCCGCGAGGACCTGCTGGCGCTCCGCTTCGAGGGGCCGGAGGGCGGTTTCGTCGAATACGCCCGCCATCTGGTGCTGGCGACCGGCCGCGCCGGGCTCGGCGGGGTCGACGTGCCCGACTTTCTCGACGGCATCGACCGCCGCTTCTGGGCGCACAGCGCCGACGAGATCGATTTCGAAGCACTTGCGGGCAAGCGGGTCGCGGTAATCGGCGCCGGAGCGTCGGCCATGGACAACGCGGCGACGGCGCTGGAGCACGGCGCCGCCTCGGTCGACATGCTGATCCGCCGCCCGGAGATGCCGCGCATCAACAAGATGACCGGCATCGGCAGCAAGGGCGTGGTGAACGGGCTCCGTTTTCTGCCGGACGCCTGGAAATGGAAGTTCTACGAATATGTGGCGGGCCAGCAAACGCCGCCGCCCAGAAGCTCGACCCTGCGGGTCTCGCGCCACCCGAATGCGCGCTTCTTCCTCGATTGCCCCATCAAGGCGGTGCGGGAGCGGGCGGGCGGTTTGACCGTCGAGACCAAGCAGGGGGCGTTCGCGGCGGATTTCCTGATCGCGGCGACCGGCTTCCGCAACGATTTCGCCGACCGGCCGGAATTCGCGTCCATCGCGCCGCATGTCCGCACCTGGGCCGACGGGGTCTACACGCCGGAGATGGGCGGCCCGGTCGAGAGCCTGCTGGAGGCCCCCTATCTCGGCGACGCGTTCGAATTTCTGGAAAAAAAGCCCGGCGCCTGCCCGATGCTCTCCCGCATCCATTGCTTCAACGACGCGGCGATGCTGAGCCACGGCAAGCTGTCCGGCGACATCCCCGCCGTCTCGGAAGGGGCGGAGCGGTTGATGCGCGGCATCGTCGCCGAGATTTTCGTCGCCGACCGGGCCAAGCAATATTCCCTGCTGGAAGCCTATGCCGACCCGGAACTGCACGGCGACGAGTGGACCGACAGCACGCCGCGCAGGAATTCCGCCGCGGAATGAGCGGCGCCCAACAGACACCTCTCACAGATCGGGAAACACATGTCCGAACCCACCGCTTCCGCCGACCTTGAACCGGCCGACCTGCAACCCGACTGGCTCGACCGCGCCGCCGGGCTGGCGCCCGGCAACGAGATCATCGCGCTCCGCCGGGGGCGGCCGGAGTTCTTCGGCGGGGCCGAGACCTGCCGGCCCGCCGTGCTCGCGCCGAAGGACGAGGGCGGGCTTTCGAAGGGGCTGCGCGCGGCGCTCGCCCACCGCATGGCCTGCCAGAGCGAGGATAGGGCCCTTGCCGCGCAGTACCGGGCGCTGCTGACGGCGGCCGGACCCACGGCGGATGAGACGGCGATTGCGGACGGCGCCGAGCCCGCCGCCCTGAGCGCGCCCCTCGACGCGCTGGTCCGCCACGCGGACCTGATCACCCTCGATCCGGGTTCGGCGACTGCGGGGGATATCCAGCGCCTCGCCGCCGCGGGCTTTAGCGAGCAGCAGATCGTGGCGCTCTCGGAGCTGATCGGCTTCCTCAACTTCGAGACCCGGGTGGCGCACGCGCTGCGGCTGATCGAGGATGCGCGGCAAAAGTCCGGCGCCGTCGCCGAGCCCAGGCCCCCAGTTGACCCGGCCCCGGCGGGCCGGGACCCGGCGTTCCGCCTCAAGCCGCTGACGTGGATTCCGCATATCACGCCCATCGAGTTCGAGGCGGCGACGCCGGAACAGCTCGACGCCATGCAGGTCACCCCCTCCTCGGGCAAGGTCTCGCCCTATGTCCTCACCCTGGTGCACGACCCGGAGAGCTATCTCGCGCGCACGGAGCTGTTCAACGCCATCATGTACGTGCCGGACGGCTTGCGCCTCCAGGACCGCGAGCTGGGGGCGCTCGTCGCCTCGATGCACAACGGCTGCGCCTTTTGTTCGTTCATTCACGCGGGGCGGCAGTCGGGCTACGCCAAGTCGACGGCGACGATCCACGCGCTCTATACCGGTCGGGAGGACAGGCTCGGCCCCCGCGACGCCGCCATCGTCGACTTCGCCCGCCGCCTCTCGGCGACCCCGCCGACGGCCGGGCCGGAGCACCTGGCGGCGCTCTACGCGCACGGCTTCGGCAGCTTCGAGGTCATCGACCTGGTGCACGCCATCGCCATCTTCGGCTGGGCCAACCGGCTGATGCACGTGCTCGGCCATTCGGTGCCGACGGAAAGCCTGCCGTAGGGGAGGGGCGGCTCCCCGGGCAAAAGCGGATGCGGGGACGGCACGGGCCCGTTCCGTGTTGCCTCCGGCCCGGCACGAAACTATCTTGCGGGACGGCATTCACGGCGAACGCGGGAGAGCGACATGGCACCGAGCAGCGAGCAGCGCGACGCGATTTTCAAAACCTTCGGGCGCGCCTTCTTCAAGCAGGACCTCGATCTTATGTACGAGGCGGTGACGCCCGACTTCACCTGGACCGTGCAGGACGGCGACACGGTGCACGTGCTCGACAGTCGCGATAAGATCGCCGATTTCTTCGAGCAGCGCCGCGGCAGGTACGAGGGCGTCCGCTTCGACGACGTGGTCTTTCACCACGCGCCGGAAGAGACCTTCATGACCTACCGGATGACCGGCACCGAGGTCGCGACCGGCGCGGCCTTCGCCAGGGTCGGCGTCGAGCGTTATACCTTCCGCGACGGCAAGCTAACGGCGAAGGACGTCTACAGCCGCCCGGCGCCGGTGGCGGCGGAAAAGACGGCGGCGTGACGCCGCTCCGACCTTAAGCCTCTAGGCGAGCACTTCGGCGAGGAAATTTTCCATCGCCTGCCAGGACCGGCGGTCGGCGTCCGCCTGGTACATTGCCCCCATGTCCGGCGCGTTCGCCTCCGGGTTGGTGAAGGCGTGCAGCGTGTGGCCGTAGCCGTGAATCTGCCAATCGGCGCCGGCCGCCGTGAGCTCCTCGGCGAGCGCGGTGACGTCGGCGGGCGGCACCATCGGATCGGCCCAGCCATGCAGCGCCAGCACCTTGGCCTTGATCGCGGTGCCGTCCGTGTTGCCGGGTTTGTTGAACAACCCGTGAAAACTCGCCGCCCCCTGGAAGTCTTCTCCCGTGCGCGCGAGGTCCAGCACGCAGAGCCCGCCGAAGCAATAGCCGGTCGCGGCCGTCTTGCCCGCATCGACCTCCGCCTGGTCGCGGAGTACCCGCAGGCCGGTCTTGAGGCGGTTCTGCAGCATCGCGCGGTCCTCCAGGAACGGCGTCATGAGCGCCGTGTTTTCCTCCGGGCTGCCGCCGAGCACGCCCTTGCCGTAGACGTCCATCGCGAGGGCGGCATAGCCGAGCCCCGCGAGCTTGCGCGCGGCGTCTTCCTCGAAGGGGCTGCGCCCCGCCCAGGCGTGCACGATCAGGACGCCCGGACGCGGGCCGGAGACCGCATCGTCCCAGGCGAAATACCCCTCTAGCGCGGCGCCGTTATCGGCGTAATCGATGGTTCTTGTCCGGATGGCCATGGGTTTCCTCCTTCGGTGTCTCAACGGAACTGGGATCGATCAACTAATGTAGACGCGCCGCCGGTAAGGCAATGCGGGGGACCTATGCAAAGGCGGACCGGGGGGCTCACGACCGCCCGCCGTCGACGGAGAGAATCTGACCGGTGATCCAGCCCGCTTCGTCGCTGGCGAGGAACAGGATCGCCGCCGCGATATCCTCCGCGCTGCCGAGCCGCTTGGTGTGGAGACCGTCGACGAGGCGCTGCTGGCCCGCCGCTCCGTAGACCTCCCATTGCCGCACGCTCGCCGGATTGGAGAGCACGAACCCCGGCGCCACGGCGTTCACCGTGACCCCGGCCGGGCCGAATTCCCAGGAGAGCTGCTTGGTGAGGCCAACCAGCGCGTGTTTGGCGGCGGTATAGGCCTGGATGCCGGTGCGGCTCGGGCGCAACCCGGCCCCCGACGCGACGAAGACCATCCGTCCCCGGCCGCGCGCCGTCATCGACGGGCCGAGCGCCTGCGCGAGCCAGAAGGCGGCGTCGACATTGGCGGCGAAGACCGCGCGCCAGTCCTCTTCCGTGACCTCGGCGATCGGCCGCCCGACCTGCCCGCGCACGCCGCCCGCCGCGCTGGCCAGGATGTCGACCGGCCCGTATTCGGCCTCGATGTCGCGGAGACACGCCGCGACCGCCGCCCGCTCGCCGAGGTCGACGGCGCTGTGGCCGGCCCCGATTTCGGCCGCCGCCGCGGCGATCCCCACCGCGTCGATATCGAGGAGATGCACCCGCGCCCCCGCCGCCTTGAAGCGTGCTGCCGTCGCCCGCCCGATCCCCTGCGCCGCCCCCGTCACCAGGACAAGCCGGCCGTCGAATGCGATGTTCATTTGGTGGGTGCCTCCTTGCCGTCATGCTGCAGGTAAATCCGGGGACAGGTTGAGCTGGCCCCGCCGTTATCGATCGGAGAGTTGTGCCGGAACGTCCATGCTCGCATGCAGAACCCGGACAATGAGAACGCCTTCATCCTCGATCAGAAAGACAATTAGGTGTCTTTCGTGGCGCAGTATTCGAACCGGCGGCGTCAATTCCCTGCGTTCCGCCGCGAGAAACGGGTTTTGGGCGATAGTCTCGAATTGCGCTTCGAGTCCGGAAAGATATTTGCGCCGCTGCACGGCGCCCCATTCCCGCTGGGTATAAAGACCGATCTCCCGAATATCCTTTTGCGCCGCCTTGCTGACCCGGTAGTCAGCCATCCTGCGTATCGAGTTCCGCCTGAAGATCGGCCATGCTGAACCCTTCGGCGATGCCGCTGTCGATACCTTCGGTGATGGCGTTTTGCAGCCGGGTGAGACCGGCCACCCGTTCCTGATCACGCCGGATCAGATCGCGGACATAGTCGCTGGCATTGCTGTACCGTCCGGTGCGCGTCTGCGCTTCCACCCAGTGCTTCATGGGGTCGGGCAGGGAAACATTCATGGTCGCCATATCGTCCTCCTGCATTAGACGATGACACAAATTGACAAAGTTTGTCAATTTGGCGGATGCCCTTGGTTTCGAATTCCAACTTTCGAGGATTCGAGTCAGGTCACCTGATACAGATAAAGTATCTAGCCTTTATTGAAGTGAGGCCTCCCGAGTTTCGTCCGATCACCAGCGCACAGTTTACGCGCTCAGCGGCGTCATAGGTATGCGTTTCAAGTATAAAACAACTAATTGTCCAGCAGCATTAGCAAGAACAGGGATGACAAAATTCGATCCTAATAATTCATCGAAAAGGCAAAAGGACTTGGCGCAGACGAAAGCGGCGAGGCGTTCGAGCGCGTTCTAACAAAGATCAGCCCAGATAGAGTCCAATCAACAGCGGACAAGAGCAGTTAGCTCTACTACCATTGCCGTCGCCGATGCAGATTGAACCAACTCATGTCAGCAGCTTCAACAGGACGACTCGGCGCAATGGGTTTGGGTGGCGCCGTATATTCGACCGCTTCCTTGCCTGTTGTTACCAACTGGAGATTGCGAGTAAAAACGCGCACATCACCGAAATAGTTTGGATAAGCGTCTCTTAAGTCTTCCAGTTTGTCAGCCTCTATCAAAACTGTATCCCGAATCGGATGGCCTGCCGAAACATCAGCCAACTCTTTTGACCTGCTTCGCGCTGTATGCAAGTTCCGGAAAATCGGACACGTCGAAATTCAGTTCACAATTTGCCACACGTGAAACGGCTTTACGGGTACCAGACGTCTGCCAATAAATGCTACCGCTTCTTGAATAGCTTATGCATTGATTAGGCGAAAAAATGCATCGTGGGTGTGCTTCGTGGGTGCAGTTTACACAATAGCGCCCCAATTTGGTCCTCGCCGGGGACTTCCTGTCGATTTCGCGTAGGAGTTTAAGAGCGGTCTCATACTAGTATGAATATAGACATTTTGTCTCGATTGTGATGCACTCCTGGCCCCCTGAACCAGCCGGGAGCCCCCGTCATGCCCCGCATACGCTCGCCCCGTCGCCCTCGGCCGCGCCGCCCGAACCGGCGCGGCAAGAGCTTGCACCCCCGCACCACCGCCCCGATGCGCGCCGCCCCCCGCTGCGGGGCGAAGACGCGGGCGGGGCCGCCCTGCCGGGCCCCTTGCGTGCGGGGCAAAGGCCGCTGCCGGATGCATGGGGGCGCGGCGGGCTCCGGCGCGCCGGCGGGCAACCGCAACGCCTATCGCCACGGGTTCTATGCGGCGGCGGAGCGGGCGCGCTGGCGGCGGCTCCGGCTGTTCGCCGCCGAATGCGAGGGGCTGCTGCGCGTGCTGGACGAGGGCGGCGGCGACGGCCTGGCGGCGGCCTATGTCGCGGCCCTATTGGGCGGCCCGGAAAGGGGCCCGGAAGACGGCCCGGAAGACGGCGAGGGCGGTAGATTATTACCGCATTCATACGGCGCATGGGGTCGACCCGCGAAAAACCATAAGGGGGTTACAGAGCGTCTCTCTAAGGCGGAGCGAGGGCTGGATCCCCGACGGCGCGGGGATGACGGCGGCGGAGAGCGCGGCCAGCCGAGCCGGGCAGAGGGATGCGCGACGCCGGATCCCTGCGGCCCCGATGCGGCCTCCCGGTCCGGGCGCGTATTGCCACGCTCCGCCCGTCCGCCTACTTTCCTCGCAACTCAAATAACACCCACAAAAATCGGAGGGCACGCGCGTGTCGGAACAGGGTAACGAGAAGAAATTCGGAATTTCGGTCATCCCCGGCGACGGGATCGGCAACGAGGTGGTGCCGGAAGGGCTGCGCGTGCTGGAGGCGGTCGGCAAGAAGTTCGGCTTCGACTACGGTTTCGAGCATTACGACTGGAACTGCGAGCGCTACGCCAAGACCGGCGCGATGATGCCGGAGGACGGCTTGGAGCAATTGCGCGGCTGCGATTCGATCTTTTTGGGCGCGGTCGGCTTTCCCGGCGTGCCGGATCACATCTCGCTCTGGGGACTGCTGATCCCGATCCGCCGCGAGTTCCAGCAATACGTCAACCTGCGCCCGGTGCGCCTGCTCCCCGGCATCACGCCGCCGGTGCACGGCTACGAGACCGGCGACATCGACATGTACGTGGTGCGCGAGAACAACGAGGGCGAATACTCCAACATCGGCGGGCGCATGTACGAGGGCACGGATCTCGAAATGTGCATGCAGGAGAACATCTTCACCAAGCGCGGCTGCGAGCGGATCATGCGCTACGCCTTCGATCTGGCGCAGAGCCGGCCGAAGAAGCACCTGACCTCGGCCACCAAGTCGAACGGCATCTCGCACACCATGCCCTATTGGGACGAGAAATTCGCCGCCGTCGGCAAGGAATACCCCGACGTCAAGACCGACCAGTACCACATCGACATCCTGACCGCCCATTTCGTCCAGCACCCGGACTGGTTCGACGTGGTGGTGGGCAGCAACCTGTTCGGCGACATCCTCTCCGATCTCGGCCCCGCCGTGACCGGCACCATCGCCGTGGCGCCGGGCGCCAACATCAATCCGGAAAAGGACTTCCCCTCCATGTTCGAGCCGGTGCACGGCTCCGCCCCGGATATCGCGGGCAAGGGCATCGCCAACCCGATCGGCCAGATCTGGTCCGGCGCGATGATGCTGGAGCATCTGGGCGAACAGGCGGCGGCCGACGCCATCGTCAAGGCGATCGAGACGGTGCTCTCCGACAAGAACGCGCCGCTCACCCCCGACATGGGCGGCAAGGCGACGACCCAGGACCTCGGCAAGGCGATCGCCGATGCGGTCTGAGGGAGCCGCCCCGCTTTACCGCCTCCCGGAGATGCAGCGCGTTCTCCGGGCGGCGGAACCGAGATGACCGAGCGAGGGGAGAGATAGGAACGATGCACGCACGCTACTTTGAGGGATTCACCGTCGGCGAGACGTTCGAGACGCGGGCCGTGACGCTCACGGAGGGGCAGATGGTCGGGTTCTCGATGGCCTACGATCCGCAGCCGATCCACACCGACCGGGAAGCCTCGAAGCGGGGCATCCACGGCGACATGATCTCGAGCGGGTTGCAGACCCTGGGGCTCGCCAACCGGTTGTGGATCGAGCTCGGCTTGATGGGGGAGAACAATCTCGGCGGGCCGGGGCTCGACGAGGTGCGCTGGCCGCGTCCGGTCTTCGCCGGCGATACCCTGCGCACGGTGGTCGAGGTGCTGGAGGCGCGGGCGTCGCGCTCGAAGCCGGACCGCGGCATCGTTACCTTCGGCTTCACCAGCTACAACCAGCGCGACGAGGTGGTAATGACCTATAAATGCGTCGACATGCTGCGCCGCGATCCGGCGGCCTAGCCGGGCGGGCTGCGGGCATGAGGGACGCCGCGTCAGCGTTTCGCGAGTTTCTCCGCCATCGCCGCGCCGAAGGCCTCCGCCGTCGCGCCGACGGTCTCGACCGCGCGCTCCAGCATGCAGTCGCGCCCGCAGCTCTTCTCCACGTCGTGCCGCTTGCGGCTGTGGTGCTCGTGCCGGGCGACGACCTTGCCGAGGGCGACGTCGCGGGCCTCTCCGTCGATCCAGAGCTTGAAACTGTTGCCCTTGGCGCCTCGATGCATGGTGGTGTAAATGCGCACCCCCAAAACCACGGAAATCGGGCTCGTCGCGTTCCGGGCGGCTTCCACCGCCAGCGCCATGTTGCGCTCGATCTTCCCGCCCAGGCGGCGCGCGGAGGGAATCTCCGAGACCGCGCGCGCCTGCAGGCCCCGGCGGCGCAGCTGGTCGGCGATTTTCGCATAGGCGTTCCGGAAAATGTCGCTGTCCGCCGCCACGCTGCTGGGATCGCGATGATCGGCGACGACCATCACCGTGCGGGTCTGGGCGCTGAGCGTGTGCGGCGCGGCCGCGGCGAGGGCCGCAAGCGCGGCGATGCAAACCAGTCGAAGCAGGACGGCCATGTGATTCCCTCCCAAGGAACGGCTCCATGATACCCAGATACCGCTAAATGGCTCAACAACGGATATAGACCGATGCCCGACGGCTTACATCAAAGAGAGCCAGAACCTCACGGGAGTGCCCCGCAATGACGATAGAAATCCGGCCGCTCACCCCGGTTTTCGGGGCGCGGGTGACGGGCCTGTCGGTCCGCGACGGCCTGGCGGAGGCGGATGTCGCCGCGCTCGACCGCGCGCTCGACGAATTCTCGGTGCTGCACCTTCCCGGCCAACCGGTGACGGACGAAGAGCAGGTCGCCTTCACCGCCCGCTTCGGCCCGCTCGAGGAAACGCTGCCCGGGGCCGTCGGAGCCGGGTCCAAGGTCGCGCGCATGTCGAACTATCTGCCGGACGGGACGTTGAAGGACCCGAACGGGCAGTCCGCCCTGTTCACCCGGGCGAACAATTTCTGGCACACGGACAGTTCCTTCAAGCCGGTGCCGGCCCGCGCCTCGATGATGTCGGCGCGCGAGGTGGCGACGACGGGGGGCGATACGGAATTCGCCTCGACCCGCGCCGCCTACGAGGCTCTGGCGCCGGCGATGAAAGCGAAGGTCGAGGGGCTAATCGCGTATCACGACATCGCGCATTCCCGGCTCAAACTGTCGCCCGATGCGGTGACAGCGGAGCAGCGGGCGAAAATGCCGCCGGTCCCGCAGGCGCTGGTGCGGACCAATCCGCGGACCGGGCGGAAATCGCTGCTGGTCGGCAGCCATATTTGCCGGATCGAGGGGATGGCGGACGACGAGGCCGAGGCGCTCAACGCCGAACTGGTCGCCCTCGCCACGCGGCCCGGGCATACCTACCGGCACAAATGGACGGCGGGCGACATCGTCGTCTGGGACAACCGCGCGGTCCTGCACCGGGGCCTGCCCTACGACGAGGTGGCCGACCGCCGCCTGATGATCCGCACGACCCTGGCCGGCGCCGGGCCGACGGTGATCGACGGCGTGATCCAGCCCGGGGCGTAATCCGGGGGCGTTAGCCTGAAGGGCGTGGGCCGCCGTCAGTCCGGGACGCGGACCGGCTCCGGCGCCGCGCCATGGGGATCGGGGCGCGCGATCAGCAGTTGCATCGCGCCGATCAGGGCGATGAGGCCCGTGCCGATTATGTCCGTCGTCAGCCCCGGCTTGATCAGGGTAAAGGCCGCCGCGATGAGCAAGGCTCGCTCGAGCATGTTCGCGCGCCGCAGAAAGTAGCCGTGTAGCCCCGCGGCAAGGCACGAGACGCCGACCACGGAGGTGACGCAGGCGATGGCGACGGTCACGGGCTCGCCGATGAGCAGCAGCGAAGGCCCGTAGACGAACATGAAGGGAATGATATAGCCGGTCGCGGCCAGTTTCATCGCCGCCCAGCCGCCGTCCCACAGGCCGGCGCCCGAAAGTCCGTTGGCGGCATACAGCGTGATCGCCACCGGCGGCGTGATCGCGGAAAGGATGGCGAAATAGAAAACGAACATATGGGCCGCCTCAAGCGCGACGCCGAGCTTGATCAGCGCCGGGACCAGCAGGGCCACCTGCACGATATAGGCCGGCGTCGTCGGCAGTCCCATGCCGAGGATGATGCCGGCGAACGCTGTCAGGATCAGCGCCAGCAGCAGGGTGTCCTGCGACAGCTGGATGACGAAGGTGGTGAACTCGATGCCGATGCCGCTCAGCGAGATGATGCCGATCACGATGCCCGAGCACGCGGTCGCGGTCGCGACCTGCAGGGAATTGCGGATGCCGTCGATGATCGCTTCGTAGATCAGGCGAATGGACATCTCATGCCGGGTCGACTTGCGCATCAGCGTCACCGGAATGACCGACAGCAGGCCGAGGGTCGCCGCATAAGGCGCGCTGTATCCGGCGACGAGAATGGCGACGATGACGACGAGCGGCAGGAACTGATGGCCGCGATCGCGCAGCACCCGGCCCATTTCCGGCAGGTCGGCGCGCGGCAGCCCCTTGAGGCCGATGCGTTTCGCCTCGAAATGCACGGCGACGAAGACGGCGAGGAAGTAAAGCAGCGCCGGCAGAATGGCGATGCCGATGACCGTCAGATAACTAACCGCCATGAACTCGGCCATGACGAAGGCGGCGGCGCCCATGATCGGCGGCATGATCTGCCCGCCGGTGGATGCGACCGCTTCGACGGCACCGGCGAAGGCGGGTCGGTAGCCGATCTTCTTCATCATCGGGATCGTGAAGGTGCCGGTGGTCATGACATTGGCGGTCGAACTGCCGGAGATCGTGCCGAACATGGCGCTCGTCATGCAGGCAACCTTGGCCGGTCCGCCCGCGGTGTGACCGGCGAGGGCAAGGGCGAAATCCATGAACAGTTTGCCGGTGCCGGATTTCTCGACCAACGAGCCGAAGACGATGAACAGCACGAGATAGGTCGCCGAGACGTTCAGCGGAATGCCGAAGATGCCTTCCGTCGTCAGGTACATCTGGTCGATCAGTTCGCCCGGCCGCAGGTTCGCGGCGAAGATGCCGTAAGCCAGGAACAGCAACGCCGTAATCGGGAGCGCAAGCCCGACAATCCGGCGCGTCGACTCGAGGACGAGGACAATAATGGTGACGCCGAGAAACGCATCGATTGGTTTCAGCGCGTCGACATAGGCAAAACGGGTCAGGACGTATTCATGCTCCAGAAACAGGTAGCCTATCACCGCGATCGACCCCGCGATCATCGCGGTGTCTATGACCGCGCCGATGGTCGCTTTGCCGCGAGACCCGTCGCGCAGGACTGGAAACCAGAGGAACGTCAGGACGAGCGCGAAGAGGAGGTGCGTGCCACGGAAATGGAACACCTCGGGCGCGCCGACGGCGACGACCCAAAAATGAAACGCCATCATGCAAAGCGCTATGGCGGAAGGAATCCAAATGCCGAGCTTTCCGTTCCCCAACATGGCGGGGTACTCCTCTTCGCGAATTCGATTGAGAACGCATCGTATGAGGGGAAGGGGTCCGGTGGCCTTACACCGAACCCCCGCGTTAAAATTCAGGCGTTACAGTGCGCCTGCTTCCTTGTAGGCCTTGATTGCGCCGGGGTGGAACGGCACGCCGATATCGGTGGCCATGTCCTTGGCGGTCAGCGCGCCGAGCGACTTGACGATCGAGCCCAGATCCTTGCCCCGCTTGATCATGGCTTTGGTGATCTTGTAGGCAAGGTCTTCCGACACCTTTCCGCAATTCAGGATCAGGTGCGCCGGGAAGCCGGCGATGTTCACCGGTTCGGTTTGGTTCGGATAGCTGTTCGCTGGAATCGTCAATCGGCCCCATCCCGCGTTCGCGGCCTTCATCTTGCCGAATTGCTCGTCGGTGATCGGCAGAAATTTGACCTCGCGCGAATTGGTGAGGTCGAGCAGGGAACCGTTCGGCACCGACGTGATGGTCAGCATGGCGACGACCTGTCCGTCCTTCATCATGTTCACGCCGTCGCTGAGCGATGCGAAATTGACCTTGCCCATGTCCTCGTAGGTGAGGCCGGCGGCCTTCAGTAGGATACGCGCGCCGAGCTCCGTGGTGTTGCCCCGCGGCAGGGTGACGATGTTCTTGCCCTTGAGGTCGGCCGCGGAGTTTAGCGACTTGTCCGTCGTCGTAACTTGGAAGTAGTTATTGTAGAAGGAGCCCAGATTGCAGATGTCGGGCAGTTTTTCCTTGAACGGTTCGCGGCCGTTGACCGCGTCGACGGCCGACATGACGAGGCTCCAGCCCATTTCGGCCTTGCCGCCGGACACGCCCTTCAGGTTGATGAGGCCGGCACCCGGACGAATCGTCACGTTCAGGCCCTTTACTTCGTCCTCAAGGATCGTCTTGATGGCGCCGCCCAGCGGGTACCAACTGCCGCCGGCGGGTCCGGTCATAAAGGTTATGTCTTCGGCGGAAGCCGAGGTCGTGGTCAGGCCAAACGCGCCGGCAAATGCAATGGCGGCAACGGTTATTTGCAGTTTTTTCAGCATTTTTCCTCCAGGTTCTGTCGCCGCACGCGCCAACCCGGCGCGCCGGTCGACGCAGCGAATAAATCGTTTCGGTTGTCTCGAACTATGCTCCGAGAATGCTGGTGATAGCAGCGTCGACGGCCTGCCCGGATTCCTGAAGAATTTGCGGGAGACGGTCGGGAGACTGCGTTTCTACGGCAGCTGTATTCTCTAAAGTCTGAACACGTTATCTCCGACAGAACTGGGCTGCAACGCGAGATTTCAAGTGATCAGAATAGAATTATTCTCTATCCGCCAGCCTGGATTCTATCTGCCCCAGCGCGGCCAGCGCTTCTGCTGCATCCGGCAGTTCATCGAAGACGGGAATGCCGGCCTTCAGCGCCCGTTCGCGGTAATGGCGCTTCTTGTCGTCGATCTCCGCCGACCCGTCGGATCGTAGTGCCAGGGCGAAATGGGCCTGTCCCGGATATTTACGGCCGATGTCTACCGCCGCCTGGAAGAGATTGTCGATCGGGTCGATGTCGCCGCGCCCGACGAAGGCGGCGAGGTTCAGGTGCATGACCACGGCGTCGGGGGCCGCCGTCTCGTAGACGATGTCGAGGATTTGATTGGCGACCCGGCCTTCCTCCTTCTGAAGGGTGCCGACCGGGGTGTCGATCGGATTGGCGACGCTGGTGCCGGGCGGCAGGCCCAGCGCTTCCAGGGCCTGGCGGGTGGCGGCCGGGAAAGGTGCAATCTCCAGGCCGCGTTCGGCAAAGAAATCGGTTGCCAGAACGCTCGTCCCGCCGCCGTTGCCGAACAGAACCACTTTCCGAGTGGGTCGTTTCGGGCGCAATGTCAGCTGCTGGAGCGCCAGCAACGCGTTGACGAACCCGTCGACCGTATCGACCATGGCAGAGGGGGTTTGCGCACAGAGCGCGGTCCAGGCGGCCATGTTGTCGGCGAGCGCGCCGGTGTGGGACGCCGCCGCCATCCGGCCGAGCTCGGAGCGACCGCCCTTGAGCAAGACCACCGGTTTTGGCGTCCGGGCGTTGCGCAGCAGCTCGAAGAAACGACGCCCGTCGCCGATGTCCTCCAGGTAGAAGCCGATGATCGAGGTTTCGGAATCTTCGAGATAAAATTCCAGAAGATCGGCAGGCCCGATATCGGCGCAGTTCCCGACGGTGACGAAACCGCTGAAGCGGAGGCCCCGCCACTGGCCGCGTTTGATGATGTCGGTGCCGAGGCCGCCGCTCTGCGTCACTACGCCGACGCGGCCGAGGTCCGTCGGCGCGTCCACCGGAAAGGTCACCCTGCCGCGCGGCGAATAGAGGCCGAGGCAGTTGGGGCCGATAATCCGGCAGCCGGCGCTCTTGGCCTGCGCCAGAAGGTCCGCTTCGAGTGCCACGCCGTCCTCGACCTCGCGAAATCCGCTGGAGATCACCTGGGCGAATTTGACGTTGCCTTTCGCGGCCCCGATCATTGCCGGAATGCGGTCCGCGCGCGTTGCGACATAGGCGTAATCGACGGGTTTCGGCGTCTCCCCGAGGCTCGGATAGGCTTGCAGACCTTCGATCTCCGCCGCGCTCGGATGGATGGGGTAGATTTCCCCTTCGTAGCCGAAAGCCTTCATGCGGCGGATAAACGTATTGGCGATGATACTGCTCGTTGTCGACGCGCCGACCACGGCGATGGTCTCGGGCGCAAATAGGGGACCAAAGCGTACCGCGGCCGGTTCGGCGTTCCCGAGGTCGTCGTCTCCGGCTGTGCCGCCATCTGCCGCCAGGAGAATCCGGGCATCGACCGCTGCGGCACCGTTCGGCGTGACAATCAATGGGTTGATATCGAGTTCGGATATCTCCGAGCCGCGCCGGGTGAGGAGACCGTCGGGGCCGCCGACCCGCATCAGAACATCGATGATGGCGGCCCGTGATACCGGTGTCCCGCCACGCGCGCTGTCAAGGATAGCGGCGCTCCTCAGGTCCGATAGCATTGCCTCCGCGTCCCGCTCCGTGATCGGGCACAGGCGGAAGGCGACGTCCTTGAGGACCTCGACGAAGATGCCGCCAAGGCCGAGCATGATCATGGGGCCGAATTGCGGATCGAGAAGGCCGCCGATCACGATCTCGACGCCCGCCGGGGCCATTTCCTCGATCAGGAACCCCTCGACCGTTGTGGCGGAAATGGCGGGCAGACCGATCATCTCCGCGATCGCCGCCTTCACCGCCGCCGCATCGACGAGACCGAGGCGGACCCCGCCCGCATCGCTCTTGTGCAGAATATCCGGTGCCACGACCTTGATGGCGAAGGGCGGCTGCAGGCCCTCGATCGCCCGGTCGACCTGGCCGGCATCGATCACCATGGCTGACCGCGGCACCACGATGCCGTATTGCGCGAGCAACGCCTTGCCCTCCGGCTCGGTGAGGGCGGAGCGTCCGGCGGCGCGGGCGAACTGCAAGATATCGGCATCGTTCACCGAAAGTACCTCCGACATGCGTTCGCTACCGCCACGGTCGCGGCTTTCCGTTTTCCGAGCGCCGGAACGGCATTTCGGCTGTGTAGCGTTATCTCGGGCATCGCGCTCAGTAACTCGTCGGCCAGGTGCGCATGTGATGTTCGCCGATGCCGTTGTTCGTGCGCAGGCGGTAGACGTCGAGCATGCGAATCAAGTAGTCGCGCGTTTCCTGCGGTTTGACGACATTTTGCAACGAGAAGATCGTGGCCATGTCCCAGACCGTGGAATCCTTCTGGATGTCGGCGACTGCTTCCTCGAAGCCTTCCTCGCCGATGTCGACGCCGTGGACGATGCTGGTCGCGAAGTTCGGATCCATGAAGCTGACTTCGGCGGTCGGCCAGGCAATCATCTCGTCGTTGTGCCGTCCGCCGCCCATCGCGACATAGGCGCGGCCATAGGCTTTGCGGCAGATGACGGTGATGCTGGGGACGGTGACCAGACAGGAGGAATTCATGAAGTTCATGATCCAACCGGGCGCGCCCTTGCGCTCGGCCTCGGTGCCGACGACGAAGCCGGGGGTATCCATCAGGCGCACCAGCGGAATGTTGAAACTGTCGCACATCACCTGGAAGTCGATGATCTTGCGGCAGGCTTCCTGCGAAAGCGCGCCGCCGCCGAACTGCGGATTGTTGGCAATGATGCCGACGCTCCTGCCGTTCAGGCGGGCGAGGCCGACCAGACCGGCCTTGCCGAAGCGCGGCTTGAATTCGAAGAAGCTGTCCTTGTCGACGATGATCTCGACGATCCGGCGCATGTCGTAGACCTGCGCCTGGCGCTCCGGCAGGATGTCGAGGATGCCGTCCTGCGGTTGCGCGGCATCGGCGGCGGGTTCGACTTCGGGCGGCAGCAGGGTGTTGTTCGCCGGCATGTATGAGAGGAAACGCCGGATTTCGGCCATGGCCTCCGCGTCGGTGTCGACGAAGCGGTCGATCAGGCCGGTTTGGTCCGCATGGAGCCGCCAGCCGCCCAGTTCCTCCAGATCGACCTTCTCGCCGATCGCCATGGAGACGAGACGCGGGCTCGACACCGACATGATCGAGCCTTTCTTCATGACGGCGAAATCGGAGCAGCAGCAGAGCCAGGCAGAGGACCCGAAGGCGGTATCGAGGGCCGCGGCAGCCCAAGGCGTATCTCGCATGCGGCGGAATTGGGTCGTGTCGTTCCCCAGCAGGCTGCCCATGCCGCGCGAGCCCATGGCGTCGGGCAAGCGCGCGCCCGTGGACTCGCCGATATGCACGAAGGGAAAGCCTTTCGCCGTCGCGACGCTGCGGGCATGGCCCATCTTTTTCGAATTGGTGGCGCTGGTGGACGCACCCTTGACCGTGAAGTCGTTCACGCAGAGGCCGATATCGCGGCCGTCGAC
>JAYPOZ010000015.1:60670-67218 GCA_038131165.1 Rickettsiales bacterium
ACCTTGGCGAAGCCGACGATCTTGCCGTCGCGGGGGGTCTGCGCCTCGTCCTCCTTCGAGAGACTGGACGCGCCGAGCAAGCCGGTCTCGATGAAGCTGCCTTCGTCGACCAGGGCTTCCATGCGTTCCCAGGCGTTCAGTTGCCCTCTGTTGCTGCGCCGGGCGAGCTTCTTCTCGCCGCCCATTGCCCGCGCCTTGGCCCGGCGGGCGTCGAGTTCGCGCAGTATCTCCTCATGTGCCATCGATTCTTCCCGGATTGGATCGTCCCGTGCTTCGGTCGTTCAGTCATAGTTATTTCGACAGTCCGCAAGGTCTATCGATATCGATCATATTGTGTCCTTTCGCGGTCATCTTTTGTTAAGAATTGCGGAATACAATCCAAGAAGGTAGATATATATACATTGGCAATCAGGAATTTTTATCATGGCAAACGTACTCATCATCGACGACGATTCCGATATTCGCGATTATTTGCGCGTGGTCCTGGAAGGGGCGGGACATTGCGTGACCGCGGCTGGAGACGGTGAGGAAGGTCTGGCCCTTATGTCCGACGACACCGAGGTTCTGATCACCGATATCCAGATGCCGAAGGTCGAAGGCCTCGATGTGATTTTGCTGACCAAGAAAAGCCGTCCGCTGCTGCCGATCATCGCAATATCGGGTGCGGGCCCGATCGACGGCGAAATGAATGCCTGGCTCGCCGACAAAACGGGTGCGGACGACATATTCACGAAGCCGTTCGAACATACGAAACTTCTCGACTCGATCGATCGGCTGCTTGCCTGAAACGGCCGGCACCGGTCTAGAGCCGCTCCGTCAGCCATTCGATGGTCAATGCGGCCACCGCGTCCGAATTTCGGTCCATCATCAGCATATGGCTGTTACCTGTGATGCCGTGTTCCGGTAAGTGAAGCAGGGTCGCGTCCGACCCCGCGGCCTTCAGGCCGGCGACGCTGTCGCGGGTGCGCGCCATCAGGGGCACCCAGAAATCGCTTTCGTCGAGATTGTCACCCATCACGAACAGCCAATGCTGGTCGGCCAGCCCTATCGCGGCATCGGCATCGGGAAAGCCCGAAGGTTCGAGCGCGACGGCGTGTCGCACGAGTTCGGGGTGTTGGGCGATGGTGTTGAGCGCGATCTCGCCGCCTTGGCTGTGGCAGACCACGACGCAGGGGCCGATACGTTCGAGCGCCGCCCGGAACCCGGCCTTCATGATCTCCGTCGTCGTGGTCCAGCGGGGCACCGACTGGCGGGCGAAGGCGACGCTCGCGCCGATGGGGAATTGCATGCCGGGGAAGGGCGTTTGGCGGGCGAAATCCTCTGCGCGGCCAAAGCGGAACAACGACCACGCTTGTTCCATCGACCGTTGGACCGCCGGCCCCTCCCATTGATCCGGCAGTGCGCACCAACCCGAGCGCCCGCGTTCCACGTTGTCGATGACGTATGTCGCGAAACCGGCTTCGAGGAAGCGCTGCAGCCAGCCGGGCCGTCCGTCTGGGGTCGTCTCCCAATTGGCGCCGGTCATTCCGCCGCCGTGAACCAGCAGAACGGGCAGGTCGTGCCGCAATGGCTCCGGGATGAAGTACTGCACATAGGCCTGCTCGATATGGTAAGTGCCGTTCGGATCCAGTTCGGTGCTGGTTTGGGGCGTGAAATGGATGACTTCCTTCGGGGCGCCCGAAATCCGGACCTCGCGTCCGCCGACGTGGAAACTGCCGAAATCCCGTAATGTGATCATGCTCCGCGTTCCTCCCATATGGCGCGTCCTTCCGTTGCGGTCGCTCCGGATTTTGCTAGGCTAGCAGAGGAAACCGGGATCGCCGATGGGAGATGACGACATGTCCGTGAAATTGACGCCGCAACAGGTAGAGCAATACGAGCGGGAGGGCTATGTGACGCCGATCCGGGTGTTGCCGAAAACGGAGGCGCAATCGCTTCGGCAGCGGCTGGAAGCGGTCGAAGCGCGCCAGGGCGGCAAGCTGGAGCCGGCACAGCGCAACAAGGCGCATCTGTTGTTCAAGTGGCTCGACGACCTGATCCGTGACCCGCGCGTGCTCGACCCGGTCGAGCAGCTGATCGGCCCCGATATCCTGTGCTGGAACACGCTGTTCTGGATCAAGGAGGCCGGCAGCCCGAGCTTCGTCTCCTGGCATCAGGACACGAAGTATTGGGGCCTTTCCAGCGAGAAGGTGGTGACCGCCTGGCTGGCGCTGTCGCCGGCGTCGATCGAGGCCGGGTGCATGCGGGTGATGCCGCGCACTCATATCGGCGACGTGCTGGCGCACGAGGATCGGTACCACGAAGCCAACATGCTGACGCGCGGACAGGAGATTTCAGCCGACCTGGACGAGAGCGAAGCGGTGTTCATGCCGCTCGAGGTCGGCGAGATGTCCATTCACAATTACCGCCTCGCGCATGCGTCCGGCGCCAATGGGTCGAGTGACCGGCGGGTCGGCGTTTCGATGCATTTCATGCCGCCCGACACGAGCCAGATCGTCGGCAATTGGGACAGCGCCGCCCTTGTCCGGGGCGAAGACCCTTACGGCCATTTCGATCATACGCCGGTACTCGGCCAAGATTTCGACGAAAACGGCGTCGCCTTTCACGCGAAGGCGGCCAGAGCCATTCACGAGATACTCTACGAAGGGGCCGCGACCGATACGGGGAAGCTGTAGGTGTTACGCGGCCGCGGCGCGGACGGCCGCGATCAGGTCGTTCTCGTCGAACGGTTTTTGGAAGGTCGCAAACACGCCGAGGGCCTCTGCCGTCTCCAGATAGTCGGCGCCGGACACCCGGCCCCCGCCCGAAATCGCGATCACCGGCAGGTCCGGTGCCCGGGCGCGCAGATCGACGATCAACTCGATGCCATCGCGGTCCGGCATCAAAATGTCGGTCACGACCACGTCCGCCGATGCGAGGCCCTGTTCGATCGTGTTGTCCTTTCCGTTTTTGGCTTCGATGACCTCGAAGCCCGATTTGCGCAACGCTAATGACAGCGCATAACGCACGTCGTCTTCATCCTCGGCCAGAATAACGCAGGTCATGGGGTCATCCTTCTTCCGAATCTTGTTGTGAATGGGTCGCAGGCAGTAAGAGAACCACTGTAGTACCGATCCCTTTGCGGCTTTCCAAGCCGATCGAGCCGCCGGCAAGCTCGACAAGACTGCGGACGATGGACAGGCCCAGTCCGGTTCCCTTGTCGACGGCTTTGGTCGTGTAGAAGGGCTCGAAGGCGCGGCTGCTTTCCGTCTCGGTCATGCCGCTTCCATCGTCTTCGATGCGGATACCCACCATCCCTTCCGACTCCCGAAAAGCAGTCGCCGCAATGCGACCGTTCGCGTCCCCGATGGAATCGGCGGCGTTCTTGAGGAGCGCGAGCATGGAGTCCGCGAAACGGGTCGAATCCATCGGGACCTCGCAGTCGACTTCCGCTTCGAGGGAGAATTCGATGTTGCGCGGCAATGTCAATCGGACAATGGGCTCGATCAGATCGAAATTTTGCTGGAGGTTGGATTGAGCGCCCGGTTGGTCGATCGCTTGGTGTTCCGGATGGCTGAATTTCAGCACGTCCCTGAACAATTCCGCGGCCGCGTTCGCGGACCGGAGGATGCGGTTCAGGTTCTCGCGCAACTCGCTGTCCTTCGGTACTTCGTCTCGGGAAAGACGGGCCAGCGTGATGATCGGCTGTACGAAATTGTTCGCCGAATGGGCCAGCCCTCCGGCCAGCGTCCCGAGTGCCTGCAGGTGACGGGTCGGGGCGGCTTCGCGCTCGAATTGCCGGCGCAATCGCACTTCGCGCCTCAACGCCCGGAGATTGGCGCCCGTGTAGAGGCTGAGCGCTACCAGGGCGACAAGGACCGCGGAGAGCGTCGCCGCCGCGAATTCGTCGAGCTCCCAATCCTCATGATCGCGGGAGTAGGCGTGAAACCATTCGAAGGCTTCGACGGAAATTAGCCACCAGGTCAGGAGGAGGTAGAGCAGCACAAAACCCGCGGCCAGAATCCATACGGTCTTCATGCGCCAAACCTGCCAATCTCTGCGATGCGGCCGCGATCCATTAACCGCCGAGGACCGCGGCGGCGAGCGGCCGGAGATCCGCTTGATTTTCCAATCGCAGGACGACTTCGGCGGCGGCGTCCGCATTGCCGCTGCCGATGACGGGCGCGGCCAGCGACGCGAACTTCCCGGTCAGTTTGTCCTCCTGCACCGCAAGGTCGCTTTCGGGGACCGCGACGTCGAAATTCTCGTGGAGTGCGTTGCCGTCGGAGAGATGCACCGTCACGCCGGCGCCGCGGTAGCCGTAGCTGTTGTCGACGATGGAGACGACCTTGTCGCGCAGCGCCACCAGCGCCGGGCGCGCCGCGTATTCCTCGCTGTAAACCCCGAGGCTGCTCGTCGCCTCGCCCGATAGCGCGAGCGCCATCGTCATCCGCAGGCTGAACTTGATCTCCAACCCGTTCACCGGCGCCGGGATGTCGCACATATGGGTGATCCGCTGATGGACCCGGATTTCGACCTTTTCGACCTTATCGAGGTCGAAGGCAGGGTTCTGGCGGATCAGCCGCGCGGCTTCAATCGCGGAATGGGTGCCGTAGCAGGCCGCGTGATGCTTAAAGAGGATCGTCTCGGTGAAGAAGCTTTCGCCGAGGCAATCGAGCGCCGCGTCGGTGTCGAACTTCACGCCGTGAGTGGCGGCGAAGCCGCGCTCGTGCTCGATGATGTCCGCAGCCCCGGTAAAGCCGCGGGCGGCCCATTCGGCGGCGCGCAGGCCCGCTTGGGCGGCCACGCCCGCATGCAGCGGTTTACACATGGTGCCGAAGGACGCCATCACACCGGCGGCCTGCGTGCCGGCGATGCCGAAGGCCATCGCCGTCCGCTCCGCGTCGAGGCCGAGCAGCCGCGCGCCTGCCGCCGCCGCGCCGAAGACGCCCACGGTCGACGTCTGATGCCAGCCATGGTCGCGGCCGTCGCCGATCAGCGAGCCGATCCGTGCCTCCGTCTCGACCCCGGCGATGAAAGCGACCAGCAAGTCGGCGCCGGAGCTGCCGTCGCGCTCGGCGATGGCCAAGGCCACCGGCGCGACGGGGACCGACGGGTGGCCGCCGACCGCCGGATGCACATCGTCGTAGTCGAGCGCATGGCCGGCGGCGCCGTTGATCAATGCCGCCTGAGAGGGGGTCGCCTTGGCGCCGAGGCCGAGCAGGGTCGCCTGATCGCCCAAGCCTTCCGAGTCCGCCTGCGCCTTCAGGATCGCGACCAGCGGCTCCTGTCCGCCCGCCAAGGTGACTCCAAGCCAGTCGAGCAGCGCGTGCTTGCCGACGGTGCGCGCCTTCGCCGGGATACGGTCGAGCGTCAGTCCGCTCGCATAGGCGGCGAGCCGGCGGGTGAGATCGGTCGAATTGGGGGAAAGATCAAGGGCTTGGCTCATGGAATGCTCGTCTGTCGTTGCCGGTTTTGTCCTAACGATAACACGGTCGCTTCAAAGGTGTAGCCCCCGCGTTCCCGTCACCGTAAAAGGTTAATTAAGTATCCTGGAAAGAAATTAAGGGGAAAGAAATTAAGATGCCCGTGCATTTTGGATCGCCCGCCATACGCGCTCCGGCGTCAGCGGCATGTCCACATGTTTGATGCCGAGCGGTGAGAGCGCGTCGACCACCGCATTGACCACGGCAGGCAGCGAGCCGACCGTGCCGGCCTCGCCCGCGCCCTTGACTCCGAGCGGGTTGCTCGGCGTCGGCGTGTTGTTGCTTTCGATCTCCATATCGCAGAAATCGTCGGCGCGCGGCATGCAGTAATCCATGAAGGAGCCGGAGAGGAGCTGGCCTGAGTCCGGATCGTAGTTCACATCCTCCATCAGCGCCTGGCCCATGCCCATGGCGACGCCGCCGTGGATCTGGCCCTTGAGCAGCGGCGGGTTCAGGGTCACCCCCACATCGTCGACGATGGAATATTTCACCAATGCGACCTTGCCCGTATCGGGATCGACTTCCGCCTCGACGACATGGCATCCGTTCGGGAAATTCGGCGCCGGCGGATTGAACAGCGCGGTCTCGTCGAGCCCGGCCTCGATCTCCGGCGGCAGCTTGTCGGCGTTGTAGGCAAGCGCCGCCACCGCGTCGAAACCGATCTCGCGGTCGGTGCCGGCGATGCGGAAGACGCCGTCGGCGAATTCGATATCGTCCGCCGCCGCCTCCAGCAGATGGGCGGCCAGACGCTTCGCCTTCTCGATCACCTTGTCGGCGGCGAGCTTGATGGCGGAGCCCGCAAGTGCCGCGGAGCGCGATCCGAAGGTGCCGGTGCCCGTCGTCACCTGGTCGGTGTCCCCCTCGACGACCCGGATTCTCGCCGGATCGAGGCCGAGCTGCTCGCAAAGGATCTGGGTGAAAACCGTCTCGTGGCCCTGGCCGTGCGAGATGGTGCCGAGGATCAGGGTGACGGCGCCGGTCGGGCTGAAGCGAATCTGCGCGGATTCGTAGCCCCGCCCGGCGGCCTGCTCGATGGTGTTGGAAATGCCGATGCCGCGCAGCCTGCCGCGCGCTTCGGAGTCC
>JAYPOZ010000016.1:0-44818 GCA_038131165.1 Rickettsiales bacterium
TCGCCGGCGGTGTTGCGGTGATCCGCGTCGGCGGTGCCACCGAGATCGAAGTGAAGGAACGCAAGGACCGCGTCGATGACGCGCTTCATGCCACCCGCGCCGCGGTCGAGGAAGGCATCGTGGCGGGTGGTGGCAGCGCGCTGCTTTATGCCACGAAGGCCCTGGAGAAACTCGTGGCGGAGAACGACGACCAGAAAGTCGGCATCGATATTGTTCGCCGCGCCCTGCAGGCACCGGTGCGGCAGATTGCGACGAATGCCGGCCATGACGGGTCTGTCGTGTCCGGGAAGCTGTTGGAGCAGAGCGATAAGAACTTTGGTTTCAACGCGCAGACCGGCAAATACGAAGATCTGGTGAAGTCAGGCATCATCGATCCGACGAAGGTCGTCCGCACGGCTTTGCAGGATGCGGCTTCCGTCGCCGGCCTGCTCATCACCACCGAAGCCATGGTCGCGGACAAGCCTCAGCCGAAAACGCCGGCGATGCCGTCCCCCGATATGGGCGGGATGGACTTCTAAACCGTTCGATCAATTGGAGCGAGAGGGCGCGGTCTTGGGGCCGCGCCCTTCTTTATTCGGTTCCCGTTACATTGCGATTCCGAGGGATTCCGCCAGTTCGGGGAAAGTATCGACGATGATATCGTGCTGGGGATTCGGATCGGGGTCGGGCGGGCCTTCCACGCCCCACTCGTCGGGCCGGCGGACGAAAGCCGTCTTGAAGCCGACCGCCTTGGCGGCGTCGAGATCGAAATTGTGGCAGGCCACCATAAGAATTTCTCCGACATCGAGCTGCAGGAATTTGGCGCAGCCCTGATAGGCCTCCGGCAGTATTTTATACTTTCCGATGGCTTCGCAGGAAATCACGGCATCCCAGGAGAGTCCGTTTCGGCGCGCCGTGTCGATGATGATGCGGAAACTGAGAATGGTGAACGACGCGCAGATGAACTTCTCGCGCAACCGCGGCAATGTGGCGGGAAAATCCGGCCAGCATTGGAGAGTATGCGCCCGGTCCCACCAGATCGCCCTGCGGTCTTCCTCCGAAAAGGCATCGAGCCCGTTTTCGGCGCACAGCTCGTCCAGCGACATGCGGTGCGATCCGTCGAAATTATAGGCGGGCGGTTCGTGCTCGCCGAGGCGCAGCATCCGGCCGAGCGATTTGCGCCGCAGTTCGTTTGCCAGCTTGCCCCAATCCTTGTCGATGCCGTGCTTGGCCCCGGCCTCTGCCAAGGCGGCGCTGAAACCAGTATGCCAGTCCAGGATCGTCCCACCGGTATCGAAGGTCAACGCCTTCACGCTATCTAAACTCATACTTGGGGCCTCTCTCGATCATATCGCTCAATGGGGCCGGATAGTTTCATGCCGCTCGCACGAGAGCAATAAACGGTTCCGTGAATGATGGCGTCCGAAATGCTCTCAGGGAAGCGACGTGTACATGGCGTACATGACCTTGAAGAGCTTGTCGCCCGCACCCGGTATTTTGAGGAGATCACTGGCCGTCCGAATATTATGAAATGCAGGATCATCTGCGAATTCACTTGGCCCGAGACTTCGAAACCCCATCCACCATTTCGGGAACACGCGCTCTTCCACATCCCGTTCCGCGATGACTGTAAGATCGACATGCCGGTTGTCCCTACGGATTCGCTCTAGGAGCGAATGGACGTTGGCTTTAGAACCCTCGAGAATTTGGTAAAAATGTCCACTTCCATAGAGCAGAAGTCCTGTGATTGCATGTCGGCTGTTGGACTCCCGCGAGTAGGTGAGAATCGCTTCGAGGTCTTTTTCCTGCATGAAATGAACGGCACGACTGATGTACAAGGTTTGTTGGATCATTTGCGCTGAGCTTTGCTTATCCGATCGTCCAGCCACCATCGACCAATAGAGAGGTGCCGGTGATCATCGCCGCTGCGTCGGACGCCAGAAAGACGATGGCGCCCATCAGGTCTTCGACTTTACCGAGGCGCCCAAGCTTGATCTTCGAGAGTACGGCGGCTTCGAAGGCCGGATCCTTCAGCATTTCGCGGGCCAGCGGTGTTTCGATGAATGTCGGCGCGATGCTGTTCACCCGAATACCGTGAGGTGCGAGTTCCATGGCGAGCGATTTCGTCAGGCCCTCCAGGCCCCATTTTGACGCGCAGTAGACGGTCCGGTCCGGGCCGCCGACGTGACCCATCTGCGAGGAAATGTTGAGTACCACGCCGGGCCTGCCGGTCTCCATCAGTGCCGTAGTGACGGCTTGAGCCACGAAATAGGCCGCCCGGAGGTTCAAGTCCATGATGGCGTCGGAATCGTCTTCCTTGGTCTCCGCCATGGTTTTGGGGCGGTTGGTGCCGGCGTTGTTGATCAGGATGTCGAAGGGGCCGGCCTCCGTGACGAAACGCTGGACAGCGTCGGTGTCGAGCATGTCGAGGACCGAATGCGCGGCCTTGCCGCCATTGGCGCGGATGGCTTTGGCTACGGCCGATATCTCACTCTCCGACCGTGCCACCAAAGCGACTTCGGCGCCAGCGTCGGCCAAGGCCACGGCGGCGGCGAGACCGATGCCTCGCCCAGCACCGGTGACGATGGCGCGGCGCCCTTCAAGGCGAAAGGACGGCGTCTTTGGAAGCTCCATTGTGATCATTAGAGGTCTATAGCAAACTGACGCGCATCGCGAAACGGCTTAAGATGTGCGCTCGCCCCGGATCGTGATGCGGTGCATGACCCGGCGTTGACCGTGGTAATCGTTGACCGCCATGTGCTGGACGCAACGGTTGTCCCAGAACGCTAGGGTGCCCGCCTCCCATCGCAATCGGCAGGTAAACTCGGGCCGTACCGCGTGATCCCGCAGGTAGTCGAGGAGCGGGCGGCTTTCATCCTCGGTCATGCCGACGATGTGGCGCGTGATCCGGTCATAACAGATGTAGAGCACTGGCTTGCCAGTCTCCGCATGCGGCCGGACCAAGGGATGTTCGGCCGGCTCCGCCGGTTTCTCGGGTTCCTTCAACTTATTCCGCATCTCCGCCGAGCGGCCCTTCTTCTTGTCGTAGAGATTGAAGGTCCGGAGGGGGGCGATCGCCGCTTTCAAACCGTCCGATAGACTCTCGTAGGCGAGGTAGAGATTGCCGAACAAGGTATCGCCGCCCGCCGAGGGCACTTCCTTGGCGTAGAGCATGGTTCCCATCGCCGGCGTCGGTGTGAACATCTGGTCGGTATGCCAGTTGCCGCCGAAAGTGTTCCGATCCTCGGGATTCTTAACGATTTCAATAATCTCGGGATGGTCGGGCAGGCCCGGCATATAAGGATGGAAATGCGGCTCGCCCCAGCGCTTCGCGAATGCCAGCTGTTGGGCCGGCGTGATCTCTTGCTCCCGGAAATAAATCACGCCGTAATCGAGAAGTATGCGATGAATTTTATCGAAGGTATCGTCATCGACCCGGCGCAAATCGGCGCCTTTGATTTCGGCACCGAGCGCGCCGGAAAGCGGGATCGCCTCAAGCGTCATGCTGCCGCCTCCATCCCCCAAACCCCGATGGTCGGCTGGCCCTTGATGGTGATCCGGTGCATTACCCGGCGGTAATCCGGATAGTCGTCAAGGGCTTGGTGCAGTAGGCAGCGGTTGTCCCAGATTGCCAGGGTGCCGACTTTCCATCGAATTCGGCAGGTGAATTCCGGTTGGGTCGCATGGCGCAGCAGATAGTTGATCAAGGGCAGGCTCTCGTCCACGCTCATGCCGTCGAAGTGCAGCGTCGTCCGGGGGTCATTGAGATAGAGCGTTCGCCGACCTGTCTCCGGATGGACACAGACCAATGGATGGACCGCCGGCTCCGCCGGCTTGTCTGGCTCAGGAATCTTTGCGGCCATCCGGCGCGAGCGGGGCGCCTGCTTGTCGTAGACATTATAAGTCCGAAGCCGTGCCGCGAGGTCTTTCATGCCGTCCGACAAGTCGTCATAGGCATGGGTGAGGCTGGCGAATAACGTATCGCCGCCGACGGGCGGGACCTCTTTCGCGTAGAGCATGGTCGCCATGGCGGGTTCCGGCGTGAATATTTGGTCGGTGTGCCAGTGATCGCCGAAGCGGTTGCGCTCGCCGGCTTCTTTGACGATTTCGATGATCTCCGGGTGGTCGGGCAAGGCATTCAGATAAGGGTGATCGTGAATCTCGCCCCAGCGGCGGGCGAAGGCGATCTGTTGGTCCGGCGTGATCTCCTGATCGCGGAAACAGATCACGGCGTGATCGAGCAGGGCTTGCCGAATCGCAGAAAATATCCCGTCGTCGAGAGCGGCCAGATCTACGCCGTGGATCTCGGCGCCGATCGAGCCGGACAGAGGTATGATTTCGAGCGTCATCTGTCTGCCTTCCATCCCGAGGCCTATCCCGAACCTGTCGAAGGATGAGGCCATCCATCTCCAACTCGTCCTGCGACAGGTTCAGGACGGGGTTCGCGGTATTATACCGCCCCTTCCGCCTTCAGTTGGGCGATCTCGTCTGGCGACATGCCCAGCCAATCGCTCAGAATTTCCTCGTTGTGCTCACCCAAAAGCGGTGCGGGTTCGACCTTGATGTCGTTGCCCGACATCTTGACGGGCCAGGCGGGCATCTTGACCTTGCCGCGGGTCGGGTGGTCGATCCATTGGAATATACCGCGTTCCTCGAAATCGGGATTTTCGCTGAGTTCGAGGGTGTCGTAAATTGCGCCACACGGCACGCCGGCCCCGCCGATGATATCCATAGCCTCGGTTTTCGTGCGCTCGAGAGTCCAAGGTTCCAGCAAGGCGTTGATCTCCGCTTTGTGAGCGAACCTGTCGGGGGCGGTCTCGTACCGTGCATCGCCGATCAGGTCGGCGCGGCCGATCACCTCAAGCAGACGGTGCCATTGCCGATTATTGCCGCGGTTGACGTAAATATAGACATAGTCGTTAGAGCCCCCCGGTTTGCAGGGAAACAGCCCCATCGGTGCGTTGCCACCGGTCACCACGCCCTCGCCGGCGCGCGCCGACGGCTTGCCGGTCTTCATTGTGTCCGAAAACGCGAGACGTGCGTATTGCAGCATCGCATCCTGCATCGCCAAGGTGAGCCGCTGACCTTCGCCGGTTTCCTTCTTTTGATAGAGCGCTCCCAGGATGCTGATCGCCATCAGCATGCCGGTGCCGGTATCGCCAAGCGTCGTGCCCGGTTTCAGAGGACGTCCATCGGGCTCGCCGGTAATAGACATGATGCCGCCCGACGCCTGTCCGATCATGTCGAAGGAAAGAAATTTCTCATACGGCCCCCCCTCGGCGAAGCCCTTGACCTGGGCGTAGATTATCGACGGATTGATCGCCTTCACGTCATCGTAGCCAAGGCCGAGACGCTCAATCACGCCGGGCGCGAAGTTCTCGATCATGACGTCGGCTTCCCGCACCAGCTTTTTTACCAGTGCCAGTCCCGCCTCGGATTTGAGGTCGCAGGTGACGCTTTTTTTATTGGCGTTGAAGACAAGGAAATAATAGGCGTCGGTCTTGCCGTCTTCGGAGGCCGCAAGACGGCCCTGGTCGCCGCCCTTCGGGTTCTCCAGCTTGACGACTTCAGCGCCCAGCCACGCCAGCGCCTCGGTGCAGGACGGTCCTGCCTCGAACTGGGTTAAATCCAGAATCCGGACGCCCGCCAGCGCGCCCTTGCCGTTTGCCGCCATATTTCGTTCCTCTTCGCCGTCACACGTGGTTCAGTTGGTAAACAAGGTACGAAGGCCTCGGCGGAAGGCAATGGTTCGTCTTTGTGGCGGGACCGCATATATCGAACACCAATCATCAGGTGTATACGAGGCGACGATATGAAGGTCCTGCAGACCCTGCCGCAAAGCGATTTGAACGCGGTCCCCGAGGCGGCGAAAGCAGCGGAAGCGGCCGGCTTCGACATGGTCTGCACTATGGAGAACCGGCACGATCCGTTCTTGGCGCTCGCGGTGGCGGCGGTGGCGACCGAGCGGGTGATGCTGGGCACGGCCATCGCCATCGCTTTCGCGCGGAGCCCGATGGTCGTGGCGAATGCGTGTTGGGACCTGCAGTTGGCGAGCCAGGGGCGGATGGTCCTTGGGCTCGGCCCGCAAATCCGTCCGCACAACGAGAAGCGCTTCTCCGTGCCGTGGTCGCCGCCGGTGCCGCGCCTGCGGGAATACGTCCATGCGCTGCGCGCGATCTGGCGGTGCTGGGAGACGGGCGAGCGCCTGAAGTTCGAGGGCGAGCACTATACCTTCACCCTGATGACGCCGAACTTCGTGCCGCCCTCGACCGGACAGGCGCCGGTGCCGGTCACCATCGCGGCGGTAGGCGATCACTCGCTGCGGCTCGCGGGGGAGGCCTGCGACGGCGTGCGCCTGCATCCGTTCTGCACCCGCGCCTATGCCGAGGACGTGGTGATGAAGCGGATCGAAGAAGGCATGGCGAAGAGCGGCCGGACCCGGGAGAGCTTCGAGATCACCGGCGGCGGGTTTGTCGCCACTGGCGCCACCGACGCGGAGGTCGACAAGGTCGCCGAATGGGTGCGCTACCGGATCGCTTTCTACGGCTCGACGCCGAGCTACTGGCCGGTCTTCGAGCATCACGGATACGGCGATCTCGGCCGCAAGCTTAACCGGATGACCAAGGACGGGAAGTGGGACGCGATTGCGGGCGAAATTCCAGACGACGTCCTGCATCTGTTCGCTGCGATCGCGCGCTACGATCAATTGGCCGACGCGGTCGAGCGTCGCTTCGGTGGGGCCGCCGACGCGATCTATGCCAGCACGTCGCAGGATATCCGCCCGCAAATCCCGCCCGAGGTCTTGCAGGACGTCGCCCGCCTGCCGACGCGGTTCATGGCATTCAATACGGCCTGGTAGATTCAGCGGTTCGAGGCGCTCGGCTGGAAATCGTCGGCCAGATCGTCGCGGCCGGTCTCGACCAGCTCGCTCGCCGGCTCTCCGGCGACGCGCACGTGCCGCATGATCCGGATTTCGGTGTGATCGTACGGGCAGGCCCGGTGCAGGATGCAGCGGTTGTCCCACATCATCACGTCCCCCGGCTGCCACTTGTGGGCGTATGTCCGTGGCGGGCGGGCGGCGAAATCCAGCAGATCGTCGAGTAGCGCTTGGCCCTCGTCGCGCGGCATGCCCGGAATTTCATAGGCATGGCGGCCGATGAAGAGCGATTTGCGCCCGGTGACCGGATGGGTCTTCACCAGCGGGCGCAGCGGCGCACCCTTGGTGTGGTAGCCGTAACTCTGGCCGGTCTTGGCCTTGAAACCGTTCTTCGCCTGCGACTGATAGAGAGAGTGGTAGGCCGAAAGCCCTTCGATCTTTCCCTTCGTCTCCGCGTCCAGTGCGTCGTAGGCGGCGCGCATGTCCGCCAGTTCCGTCTCGCCGCCTTCGCCGGGTACCTGGATTGCGGCGAGGATCGACGCTTTCGCGGCGAGCGGCATATAGGAGCTGTCGGTGTGCCAGCCTTCGTTGCCGCGCAGCGTCTTGAAGCGGGCCTCTTCCGGGCCGTAGGGCGTGCCGTCTTCCTTCAGGTTGCTGATCGGGACGGCTTTCTTCGTCGGATCCGGGCGCAGCAGCTCGATATCGCCGAAGCGTTCGCCGAAGGCGATCTGCTCGTCTTCGCTCAGATGCTGATCCGGAAAGACCAGCGCCGCAAATTCGAGGAACGCGTCCTCGACGGCGCGCCATTTCGCTGCGTCCTTGGTCGGGATGGCGATGTCCGTGACGACGGCGCCGAAGCTGGCAGCGATGGGCGTGATGGTAGGCATGGCGAATTCCTCCCTTTCGAATCACTTTGGACGCGGGCCGGGCGAAGACAAGCCCATGCAGTCAGCCAGCGGCGCCTTACCGGGGCACGCTGCCCTTGATCACCGTGCGGTGCAGGACGCGGGCGTATGCCGTCGAATCGAAATCGTCCGAGGCGCGGTGCACGAGGCAGCGGTTGTCCCACATCACCAGATCGCCCGGCCGCCAGCGATGCCGGTAGACGAAGCGCGGCTCGATCGAATGGGCCAGCAGGTCGGCGAGCAGCGCGCGGCCTTCCTCGACCGCCAGCCCCTCGATGTGAGAGGTGTGATTGCCGAGATAGAGCCCGCGCCGGCCGGTCTCCGGATGGGTGCGGACCAGCGGATGGGCGACCGGTGGTGCCAGGCGGTTCTCGGCCTCGGTCGCCGGGCGGCTGCCGGAATTGAGGCGCGATTGCGCCCAGCTGTGGATCGCCTTCAGCCCGCCGATCCGCTCCCTGGTCGCCTCCGGAAGCGCCTCGTAGGCCAGCTGCAGATTGGCGAAACAGGTGTCGCCGCCTTCGGGCGGCACCTGGATGGCGAACAGCAGCGTCGCCATCGAGGGGACGGCCATGTAGGAGGCGTCGCTGTGCCAGAAATAATTGCCCGGATTGGCGAGCGTCTTGCGAGGGGCGGGCTTTCCGTCCGGGCCGAGATTCGAGACCACATGCAGGGCCGGGTGATCGGCGCCGAGGTAATCCTTGTTGACCGGCAGTTCCAGCGGCCCGAAATACTCCGCGAAGCGAATCTGCGAGAGTTTTTCGATGCTCTGGCCCGGAAACACCAGGACCTGATGGGCGAGGAAGGCGTCGTGCACCGCAGCGCGTTCGCCCTCCGACAGCGGCAGGTTGAGGTCGATGCCGGCGACCTCCGCGGCGAAGGGCGCTTCGAGAGCCCGGATATGCAGGGCGGCCGCCATCCTCAGGCGCCCGCGCCGATCTGCGGGTGGGCCTTGGCGATGGCGGCGAAGGCGTCGCGCACCGTCTGCTCCCCGCCGCTCGCGGAAGCGTTCATGGCGTCGAAGATACGCGCCTTCACGAAGAAGCGCCAATGCACGGGCAGGCCGGCCAAAATCTCGGTCATCGCGTCGTAGGCGGCGGGCGTCCATTGGCGCTCGTAGGCTTCGCGTTCGGGGCCGAAGTCGAAATGCGCGCCGCTCGGCGGGTGCGCCCGCCGCAGGCTCTCGCGCAGCGCCGCCGTCGCCGCCGCGTCGACCTTCTCGTCGGCGATGACGACGCCGTAGTCGGATTCCGCGCCATGCAGCGAGAGGGCACCGCGTTCGACATCGCGGAGCACGCGCGCTGGATCCCGGTCCAAGGGGTCGCCGCGCCCGCCGCCGCCGGGACCGTAGAAGCGGATGACGTCGCCCGGCTCCGCCGTCAGCGTGTCCTGATTGCCGAGGATTTCCTCCCGATCCGTGTCCGGATTGCGGATGAAGTTGGAGGGCTTGCCCGCCTTGCCGCCCAGGATGCCCCAGGGCCGGAAGCGGGTGCGGTCGCGGTTGCGCGCGGTGATGCGCGTTCCGGGGGAGAACACCTTGAATTCGAGCCAGGTGCCGAGCCCGCCCCGGTTCTCGCCCGCCCCGCCCGAATCCGGCGCCAGGCCGTAGCGCACGATCTCGATCGGCACTTCCGCCTCGATCAGCTCGACCGGCGTGTTCTTGAGGTAGGAGGCGTCGGCGCCGGAGCCGTCGGGGCCGTCGCCGTGCGGCATGCCGCCCGCCCCGCCGACCACGGGGTCGATGGCCGCGATCACCCGCTTGCCGGAGATGTTGTCCGTCGTCATCACGTTGACGATGGAGCTGGAGCCCGCCGGCGCCGCCGGCATCTTCTCCGGCATGGCGAGGCCGAAGGCGCCGAAGACGAGGCTGCGCAGCCGCCCGCAGGTGAGGCTCCGCATGCCGACGGCGGCCGGGTATTCAGGGTTCACCACCGTGCCCTTCGGCAGGATGCATTTGAACGGGCGCGTGAGGCCGATGTTCAACAGGATGCCCGGGTTCAGCGAGTAGAGCACGTAATAGACGCCGACCAGCATCAGCGTGTGGTGCGGGTGCCCGCCGGTCGGCACGTTGATCGAGGAGGTCAGCTGCGGGTCGGAGCCGGTGAAATCCAGCTCCGCCGCGTCGCCCTCGATCCGCAGGGTGAGCGCCAGGCGGCAGGGGTTGTGCTCGCTGTCGGAATCCTCGTCCGTATAATCGGAGAAGAAATACTCCCCGTCCGGGATCGAGCGCAGGATTTCCCGCGCCTGATGCTCGGCGTAATCCATCAGGTCCTCGGTGCCCTGGCGGAAGACCTCGACGCCGAACTTCTCGACCATCTCCTTGACCTTGCGCTCGCCGGTGTTCATGGCGCCGACGAAGGCCTTGAGGTCGCCCCAGTTCTGCTCCGGCTGGCGCACGTTGGTCAGCATCACTTCCAGCAGCTCGCCGTTGAGCTCGCCTTTCTTGTAAAGCTTGCAGGGCGTGAAGCGGATGCCCTCCTGGTGGATTTCGACGAGCGCCCGCGACAGGCTCGCCGGGACCGCGCCGCCGATATCGGTGTTATGGATATGCCCGCAGGAGAAGGCCACCAGCTCGCCCTCGTGGAAGATCGGCTTCCACATATGGAGGTCCGGCGAATGGGTCGAGACATAGCCGCTGTAGGGATCGTTGGTGAACGCGATGTCGCCTTCCTCGTAGCCGCCCGCCACCATGCCGAGCGCCTCCCCGTAGTCGAGCCCCGGAAACCACGTGGCGCCGAGGTCGAGCGGAATGGCGAAGGTCTTCCCCGCCGGGGTCAGCAGGCCGATGGTGAAGTCCTCGGTCTCCTTGACGAAGGTCGAATGGGCCGTGCGGTAGAGCGTATAGGCCATGCTCTCCGTCGCCGCGCGGCAGTGGTTGGCCAAAATTTCCAGCGTCACCTTGTCGATGCTGTTGCGCCGTTCGCTCATCTCACCTTCTTCCTTCCCTCACTCCGGCCCTCTCCCGCCTGCGCGGGAATGACAAACCGCGGAGACCATCCCTAACCCGCCCCGTCCCAGGTCAGGATGATATTGCCGCAGGCATCCACCGTGCCGGTGAAACCGTCGGGGATGCAGCTGGTGGTGTCCGACTGGGCGATCACCGCCGGGCCGCGCAGGGTTTGCCCCGCGAGCAAGGCGTCGCGCTCGTAGAGCGGCGCCGTCCGCATCCGCCCGCCGAACCAGACCTCGATCTCGCGCACCGGCTTGGCCGGACCCGATCCCGCCCGCAGCTCCTTCAGCGCCGGCTTTTCGATTTCTCCCGCGACCACGAGGCGCAGGTTCATCAGCTGCACTTCCGCCCCGCGGTCGCAGAAGGCGTAGACCTCCTCGTGCTTCAGGTGGAAGGCTTCCTCGATGGCGGCGCGGTCGCCCGCTTCCAGCCATTGGGGCTCCAGCATCACCTCGATCTCGAAACTCTGCCCCGCATAGCGCATATCGGCGGAGGGATGCAGCGTGTGCGTGCCCGCGTGGTGCTGTTCGTCCTGCAGCCAGTCGAGCCCTTGCGCCTTCAGCCCGGCGAAGGTCTCGGGTAGGGTCGGGGTGGCGTCCTCCATGGTGGCGAAGACCGTGCGCACGAAGTCGCTGCGGATATCGGCCACCAGCCCGCCGAGCGCCGAGGTCACGCCCGGCGTCGTCGGGATCACCACCCGGCCCATCTTCAGCTCCTTCGCCAGGAAACAGCCGAGCATCGGCCCCGCCCCGCCGAAGGGGACGAGCGCGAAATCGCGGATGTCGATGCCGTAGCGCGCGACCAGCTTGTTGGTCTCCATGTACATGCCGGAGATCGCCACCTGGATGATCGCCTCCGCCGTCTCCTCCAACCCCATGCCGAGCGGCTCCGCCACCGTGGCGATGGCCGCCCGCGCCTTCCCGAGGTCGAGCGGCACCGAGTTATAGGCGAGGTCGTGATGCCCCAGAAAGCCCGAGACCGCGAAGGCGTCGGTGATGGTGGGCCGCTCCCCGCCGCGCCCGTAGCAGGCGGGGCCGGGCTCGGAGCCGGCGCTTTCGGGTCCGACCTTCAACACCCCGAACTCGTCGACCCGCGCGATCGACCCGCCGCCGTCGCCGATCGAGGTGACCGAGACCGAGGGGATGTAGAGCGGGAACTCGCCGATCTTCTCGCCCATGCCGTATTGCGGCGCGCCGTCGATCACCACCGCCACGTCGGCACTGGTGCCGCCGATGTCGAGCGTGATGGCGTTCTCGACCCCGCAGGCCCTGGCCACGAAGGCGCCGCCGATGACCCCGGACGCGGTGCCCGAGAGCACCATGTTCACGCAGGAACTCTTGCCGAGCTCCGCCGACATCACCCCGCCGTTCGACTTGGTGATCAGCGGCTCCGCCGGGACGCCGCTCTCGGCGAGCGCTTGCTGCAGGCGGGTCAGGTAATGGGCGACCCGGGGGTGGACGTAGCCGTTGATGATCGCGGTGGTGGTGCGCTCGTACTCGCGGATGACGGGCCAGATCTCGGCCGAGGTGAAGACGAACAGCTCCGGCGCCGCGCGGCGGACGATGGCGGCCGCCGCCCGTTCGTGCGCCGGGTTGCGGAAGCCGTGCAGCAGCGAGACGACGATCCCCTCCGCGCCCTTGGCCTTCGCCCGCGCCACCGCGTCGATGACGCTCGCCTCGTCCAAGGGCGTGTGCACCGAGCCGTCGGCCCGCAGGCGCTCCTTCAGGCCGAAGACCCGGTCGCGGGTGACCAGCGGCTCCGGGCGGGTCGAGAACAGGCTGTAGCTCTCCGGCATGCGCAGGCGCGCCACTTCCAGCACGTCGGCGAAATTCTCCGTCGTGAACAGCGCCATGGTGGCGCCCTTGCGCTGGATCACGGTATTGACGCCGACGGTGGTGCCGTGGATGAAGCTCTCCACCTCCGCCGCCTCGATGCCGTAGGTGTCCTGCAGGCGCCGCATCCCCTCCATCACTTCCGCCCCCGGCTCCGCCGGCGTGGTCAGCACCTTGAGGGTGGAGAGGTCCCGCGTCTCGGTGTCGAAGACGCAGAAGTCGATAAAGGTCCCGCCGATATCGACGCCGACGCGATAGGCCATGAACTGCTCCGGAAAGCGGATGGAACTCGCAAAGAGAAGTTAGGGCGGGGTACGGGCGCGGGCGAGGGCTCTCGTTTCCCGGAGACGCGCGGGCGTCATCCTGAGCCTGTCGAAGGGTGAGCCTGCCGAAGGACGCCCGATCCGCCGACAGAGAGCCTCTCTAACCCTATTAGCAAAAATCGAGGATCGGCCCCATGCGCTCGCCAAACGCGGTAATATACTACCGTCGGGCGGGCCGACAGAGCGGTGCCGCCGAAACGATCCCAATGATTCACAAGTCAAAGAACGGTCGGCAGCCTAGCACAAAATAGACAATTTGTCACTATCGATTTACTGGCACCTTGCCCCTCATCGTCATCCCGGAACCGCAAAGCGGAATCCGGGACCCAGTACAGCCTTTCTCTATTTAGGGCGGGAATGACGCGAAGAGCGTCAAATCCTTATCCAGTTACCGGAACTCCGAACGGGGTACGCCGGAAATATTGACCAATTGGCTGGAGGGTTGAAGAATTTTAGATAGGTTGCTGTGCAATAACCGGACCCATTCCCATGCCCCTCGCCCTAACCCCGCTCTCCGATCTGCTCGGCGCTGAAGTTGCCGGGGTCGATTGCCGCGTGCCGCCGGACGACGCGCTGAAATCCGACATTCTCGACGCGCTTTTCGCCCATCAGGTCCTCGTCTTCCGCGAGCAGACGCTCACCCCGGACGAGTTGATCGCCTTCTCCGAGGCCTTCGGCGATCTGGAGATGCATGTCAATCAGGCGGACGGGGGCTACGAGCGGCCGAACTTTCACACCGTCACCAATCTGGATGCGGACGGCAACATCCTGCCGCCGCCCGCCCCGGGGCGGGAGTACAACGGCACCGCGACCTGGCATTCGGACAAGTCCTATATGCCCTACCCCTCGCTCGCCACCTTCCTGCACGGGATCGAGGTGACGGCGGAGGGCGGGGAGACCCTGTTCGCGAGCCTGACCCACGCCTACGCGGCGCTCGATGCCGCCACCCGGGCGCGCCTCGACGGGTTGCGCTGCGTGCATCACTGGGCGCAGTCGCTGCGCAATTCGGGCTCGCGCCCGGCGACGGCGGAGGAGGAGCGGATTTCGCCCCCCGTCACCCATCCGCTGATCCGCACCCACCCGGCGACCGGGCGGAAATCGCTTTATATCGGCAACCACGCCTCGCATATCGAGGGGATGGACGAGGACGCGGGGCGGGCCGAGCTGTTCCGCCTGCTCGACTTCGCGACCGAGGACCGCTTCGTCTATGCCCATAAATGGCGGGTCGGCGACCTCGTGGTCTGGGACAACGCCTCCCTGGTGCACAAATCCGCCCCTTACGACAAATACGCCGAGCGCCGCCACCTGCACCGCACCGTGGTGCGCGGCGGCGCGACGTTCTGAGAAGCCGGGCGGCTTCCCCCCATCCCGACCTTCCCCCACCAGGGGAGATGGGAGCGCCTCGCCTATCGGCGCGGCGGGTCGATGAACTTCTCCCACGCCGCCCAGCTTTCCGCCGCGTAATACCGGTGGCCCGCCGGCGCCTCGACGGCGGCGAGGCGGGAGTCCGCGCCGAGTGCCGCATAGGCCGCGCGGGCGCCGTCGACCGCGCGGGCGACGCCCTCGAAGGGGAAGATGTGATCCCGCGTGCCGGAAAGGCCGACGAAGGGCCGGGGCGCCGTCAGCGCGATCAGGTCGTCGGTCTCGAAAGCGTCGAGGAAGCCCGGAATCAAGTGCTCGCCGCTGCCGCTGCCGCGCGTGGTGACGATCTCGGCGATGCGGCGGACCGAGCCGCTCGCCAGCACGCCGCGGATGCGGGGCTCGAGCGCGGCGGCGAACTGCGCCGTCGTCCCGCCCGAGGAATGGCCGAACAGGAAGACGCGCTCCGGGTCGACCGGGTGCGGCGCCGCGGGGCCGAGCAGCCAGTCGAGCGCCGCCGAGATGTCCATGGCGCGGAGGCCCTGCAAGGTCCGTCCGAGCAGCACCGCGTGGGTGGCGGCATCGAGGGTGCGGGTCGAAGACCGTTTCGCCAGATCGCGCTCTCCCATCTCGCCGTAGCCGCTTTGCTCGATGCAGACCGCGAGATAGCCGCGCCCGGCGGTCTGGCGCGCCATGTCCGCGCCGATGGACAGGCGCTGATGGTCGATCGGCACTTTCGCCTCGCCCCAGCCGAGATGGACGCCGGAAGTCGAGCCCGCGAGATGCAGGAAGACCGGCGCGGGCGCGGCGAGCCCCGCCGGCGCGATCAATGTCACCGGCACGTCGGTCTCGGGCCGCACGCGCAGGTAATAGGTGGTGCGGGTGGCACTACCCGTGCCGCTGCCCGCACCGGTAACGGGCATTTCGAACGGGCCGCGCGTCGCGGTGAGCGTCGGCGCGCCCTCCGCGGGCCGGTATCCGGTCATTGCCGCGGGGGTCGCGCGCGCCGCGCTCTGCCAGCCTGCCATGTCGGCGGGATCGAAGGCGTGCCGGCGGGCGGCTTCGCGGGTCAGGACGGCGAGGCCGAGCGAGGGACTGAGCGCCGTGCCTTCGGGCCGCGCCGGGTAAGGGTCGATGGACCGGCCGAGCCAGCGCCCGATCTTGTTGCGGAGCGCGTGTCCGTAGACTTTCCGGCGGACCTGCCAATCCATAGGTTCCATCCTTCGGGTTCATGCCGTTCGGGTTCGTGTCGTTGGCGCGAGATTACGCGGAAATCCGCGCGACGGCCATCCGCGCGGCCCCCCACCCTGGCCCTCCCCCACGAGGGGGGGAGGGGATACTGTCGCGCGCTGTCCTTAATTCTCCTCTTCCCTCGTGGGGGAGGGTCAGGGAGGCGGGGGATCTCCGCTAATCGCTGGCGAGGCGCGCGTGCATACCGGCCTGCGCCTGTTTGTTGAGATGGCGCGAGATCAGGATGCTCAGCATTTCGCTGGAGCCGTCGCCGACCTGGAACAGCTTGGTCTCGCGGTAGAACCGCTCGACCGGATGGTCCTTGTTGAGGCCGTGGCCGCCAAGGAACTGGATGCACTGCTCCGTCACCCGGGTCGAGACCTCGCCGCCGAAGAGCTTCGCCATCGAGGCCGCGACCGGCGCGTCGTCGGTGCCCGCCTCGGCGAGGGCGCAGGCATGGTAGGAGAGCTGCCGCGCCGCCTCGATCCGGGCGTAGAGCTCGGCCGCGCGGAAGCGCAGCGCCTGGAAGGAGGAGAGCGGCTGGCCGAACTGCTCGCGGGTCTGCATGTAGTCGAGCGCGTAGTTGAGCGCCGCCTGCGCCACCCCGGCGCAGCGCGCTCCATAGGCTGCCCGCGCCTTGGCGAAGCCGACCTGCATGTAGCGGAAGCCGCCGCCCGGCTCGCCGAGGATGCAGGAACTCGGCACCCGGCAATCCTCGAACACCAGTTCCGCGAGCGGGTTCGCCGTATGCGCCAGCATGTTGAACTTCTGGCCGATGGTGAAGCCGGGCGTACCTTTTTCGATCAGGAACAGGGTGATGCCGCCGCCGCGCGGCGCGTCCTTCTCCGTGCGCGCGAACAACACGATGAGATCGGCGCGGCCGCCATTGGTGATGTAGATTTTGCGCCCGTTGATGATCCAGTCGTCGCCGTCCTGGCGCGCGAAGGTCTGGATCGACGAGGCGTCCGAGCCGGCGTCGGGCTCGGTCAGGGCGAAGGCGTTGATGATCTCGCCCGAGGCGATCCCCGGCAGGTATTTCTGCTTCTGCTCGTCCGTGCCGAAGGCGAGCAGCGGCCCGGTCAGCAGGCTCATGGAATGGGTGGCGGCCGAGAACCAGGCCGAGGAGATTTCCTCCAGGATGATCGCGCAACTGAGCGTGTCGAGCCCGAGGCCGCCATATTCGGGCGGAATGTCGAGGCCGATATAGCCGGCCTCGGCCATCATCTTCAGGGTTTCGCGGGAGAGCTCGCCGCCGCGCGCCTCCACTTCGAGCGCAATCGGGCGCAGCCGGTCTTCGGCGAAGCGCCGGGCGGCTTCCTTCAGGCGGCGTTGCTCGTCGGTCAGTCGGTAATTGCTCATCTGAAAAATCCTGTGGGGCTTATCCGGTCGAAAGGCGGACGCCGCGTTCGTCCAGCTTGTAGAGCTTGATGACGTTGTCGCGGAGGAACTTGCGCTTCGGGCCCTGACGCAGGTCCAGTTCCTCGATCTCGCGCCGGGTGCGCTCGAAACCCAGGACCGGGAAATCGGTGCCGAAGATCACCTTATCCTGGCCGTAGGTGTTGATGTAATGGACGAAGCTGGCGGGCCAGTGCTTTGGCGAATGGGCGTCGGAGCCGAGGTAGACGTTCTTGTGCTTCCACGCCATGGCGATGGCTTCCTCGGTCCAGGGGATGCCGACATGGATGCCGACCAGCTTCAGCTCCGGGAAGTCGCAGGCGACTCCGTCCATGGTGATCGGCTGGCCGACCGAGCGCACCGGATAGTCGGCCGCATAGACCAGCGACTGGCCGATCTGGTGCTGGATCGGCACGTCGAGCTCGCAGCATTTCGAATAGATCGGATACCAGCGGGCGTGGTCGATCGGCAGCTCGAACCAGTGCGGATAGCCGTGCGCCCCGACATAGCCGTATTTCTCGACCGCTTCCTGCAGCCCGTAGACCGCCTTCATGCCCTGGGTCGGGTCGACGCCGTAGAGGCCGAAGAACCGGTCCGGATGCTGTGTTACCGCCTTGTTCACCACCTCGAGCGGCAGGTGATAGCAGGACGGATGGCCGAGCGGCCCGCACTTGGTGGCGATCAGGAACCCCCGCTCGATTCCGGCGGCGTCCATGCGGCGCAGCATCTCGTCGAGCTCGATCCCGTCGACCGTTGTGTCGTCGACCCCGATCTTGCCGCCGAAGAAATCGCCCCGCCAATCCGGCCGGTGGGACAGCGCTTCCGCGTTGTAGATGTTCACCACCGCGTCGATGGCCTGAATGTCGTAATCCGTCATCGGCAATTCTCCTCTTGGCAAGAAACCTAGAGCCGATCAGGGGCGGCGCAATGCGGATGCCGTTGCGAGGTAGGCCCGTTTACGGACGGGTATGGAGACGCGTTACTTTTCCGCCTCGTAGAATTAACTTTCTGTTATGAGTCAGAGCAGTAGGATTCCAGCGTCACTGCATTCGAGCCCGAGGAGGCGACGATGGCCAAACAACCCGCGAAGGAGCAAGAGAGCGAACAGGAAGCGGCACCGTTCGAGAACGTGCCCTCCGATCTCGACGACCTGACCCATCAGGAACTGCGGCTGATGTACGACCGGGCGTCGGAGGCGATCCTGTTCGCCAAGAACATTCAATGGCGCTCGGTGGGCTCGTCCTTGATCGTCATGGCGGTGTTCATCGCACTCGCCGTCTTCGGCAAGCCGCGGGGCGAATTCGCCAATATTCTCGGCGTCGCCACCATCGTGCTCGCCGGCGGCGTGATCTTCGTGCTGATCCTCTATCAGATGTGGCAGTACAACGAGATTTCCCGGATTGTCGCGATCGAGCAGAATTTCTCTTCGCTCTACCGTAAGATCCGCGACATCAAGTCCCGCCGCGAAGGCAACGTCCACCGCTACACGCTGCTGACGTTCATGGTCGGGGTCGAATGCGCCGGCGCCGGGGTGACCCTCTACGTGATCAAGCAGGTGCTTTAGGGATCGAGTTCGACCTTCGCCCAATAAAACCTGGGCACGACCTGTTTCATCTCGATCACCTTTACCTGCTGCCCTTGCGTGACGAGACCTTTGATGGCGCTGTTTTGCCATCCTTCTTTCAGCGTGAATTGGATGTGATCGGCGCGTAGGTTGACGTTTCCGGTTGCGGTGATTTCCGCGCCGACGTCGGGTGTCTTGCCCGAACCGGACGTCCAATCGAAGTGTTTTTCATTCCACTCCTTCCCGAAATTGATGCCGATATAGACCCAACCGGTTTTGGCAGCCGGCGTTTTCTTCTGTTGCGGAAGCTGCGCCAGAAGTGCCGCGGTATCCTGGTCGAGGGAAGACTGGATTTGAGCGGTCTCCTTGACGATTTCTTGCTGCAGGGGAACGGGGAAGTGTGGCGCCATATCCCGCAAGGCGGTTGCGGAATAGTACTGCGCCCGGTTCGCCGCATCCGAATCGGTCTTTTTAAGCTGCGTGACCAATGGGGCGACGGCTCGCGGGTCGCGCAATTCGGTTAGAGCGCTTTGCGCCCATCGGCGCATGGTCGAATCCCGATGTCCGAGAAGATCGACAATCTTTCCGATATCGTCCGGTGCGAGGGCGTCCCGCACCGCCGCCCTGTTTCCCTCGTCGGCAGCCATCTTCGATATGGCGACGAGCGCGCCGAGCGCATACCTGTAATGGTCGGATACAGACGGCTCCGGGATACTCGCCAACAGATCGGGAAGTATTTTCGGACCTCTGGCAGCGATCTGATCGCGGGCGTTTCGGCGGATCAGCGGGTCCTGTGAGACGAGCTGCTGTATCAGATCGCGGTCGCTCAGGTCCGCTGCGAAGGCCTGCGAGATCCAGCGCGACAGCCAAGCCTGCGCGGACGGTTCCGCGCCCGTATTGGCCGCGAGGGTCGAGCATATTCCGGGCGCGGTGACCGGCTGCGGTAAGGCACCTTCCTCGGCCGCAGCGCGCAATAGAAGCCGTTTTGAATTGTCGTAGTGGAGGCGCATCCGGTTGCGGCTGGTTTCGACCGCAGCGGATTCCTCCAAGGCCTCCCGAAACAGGCCCGCTGGGACCTTGATATCGATGGTTTCGCCCGCCCCCTCCGTATCGCCGAGGCTTGGATCGGGCGCGAAGATGAAGGCGATGCAATCGCCGGTTTTCAGGTTTTCCGATTCTACCAGAACATCTGCGTGTTTGAGATCCCGGTTCGGTGCGACGTAAAGCCTTGTGCCGTTCTCCTGCATGACCTCGACGGCAGCGATCTTGGTATAAAGCTCCTGGCTGGCGACCCGAACGACCAGCGACTTCTCCGCCGGGGTTCCCGACGGGTCGCCAGCGTATAGAATCAGCAGATACAGCGCCACGACGGTACCGGCGGCGCCGCCGAAGGTCCAACCGCCCCATTTCTCGGACGCCCAGCCCCCCACGGCGGCCAGGAACATGCCGAAAGCCATGCTCAGCGACAGAAGGTAGATTTCGATCGGAAACAGGTTCGGTTCCATCCACTTGGCCGCGAACGGAAAAACAAGGCAAACGAAACCAAGAACGACGCACAAGCCGACCAATCTGCCCGAAAGCGGGTTCGACGGCCCATCCGCGACAATATCGTCATCATTATCGGCCATTGGACAATCCTCCTTCTCAGAATTGTACCAGAGTCGTCGAATATATCATAAGTCGCAATCCGGCATGCCCAACCGGGTTGGTCACGCGCGCCCGGGCACCTTGCCGTCGGGCGGCCAGGACATGACGCCGTCCTCGACCGGGATCTCCAGGGTGCGCAGCAGGTTGGAGAACATGATCCAGTTGGCGAGGCAGACCACCATCTCGACCCGCTCGCCGGCGCCGGCGACGTGCTTGCAGCACTCGGCCCAGGTGGCGTCGCCGATCTTGCCGCTCTCGATCATCTCGTCGGTCGCCTGCAGGATGGCGCGGTCGGCCGCGGTCAGCCGCTCGGAGGCCTGCCAGTCGCGCACCGCCAGGATGTCCTCCTCCGGCACCCCCGCCGTCGTCGCCACGCGCCAGTGCTGGGTCCATTCGTACTCCGAGCCGGTGACCCAGCCGATGCGCATGATCGCCAGCTCGCGCAGCCGCGTCTCGAAGGTGTTCTTCATCAGCAGCGTGGTGAGGTGGGTGAACACCCCTTCCGCCATCGTTGGGCTGTTGGCGAGGGTGCGGAAGGCGTTGCGCGTCGCCATCGCCTCCGGCGCGCCGATCTTGCGCGCCACCGCCTTTGCCTGTTCCTCCGATGCGAGTGGTACCCGTCCGGCCATGTCCTGTCTCCCGTTCAATTCAGCCGTCATTCCCGCGTAGGCGGGACTCCAGCCGTTTCGTGTTGCTGCTCTGGATCCCCGCCTGCGCGGGGAAGACAGAAGGATGGGGTCGTCTCGCCCCTAATAGGAAATAGGCTTTCTGGAAGCGAATCCCATAACCCGGCAAAGGAGACGATCATGGCCGAAGACAATACGAATGAGGAAGACGAGACCGAAGACCTGCTGGCGCGCGCGCACCGGAGCCGGGGCTTCCACCTCGGCGTGCACGAAATCATGCACGAGGGCGACCCCGAGTACCTGCAGCACTATCAGCGCTGGCTCGAATTCGCGAACATCAAGACGCGCCGCCTCGACAAGAAGACCAAGCAGATCGTCCATGTCGCCGTCGACATCGCCCGCAACGCCAACCCCGACCACATCCGCGCCCACATGATCGCCGGCGTGAAGGCGGGGGTGACGGAGGAGGAATTCTTCGAGGTTGCGAGCCTGGGCTTTATCCTCGGCGGCACCACGTCGCTGCTGCTCGGCATGGAAGCCTGGCGCCGCACCTTCCGCCCGGACATGAAGCCGGCCTGGGAGTTGGTCGAGGAGGGCTAATACGCCAGCCGGAGAATTTCCATAACCTCGTCCGGGGTCTTGATCGGCCGCGGGTTGGAGAAGGTCCAGTCGTCGAGCATGCAGTTCTCGGCCAGGCGGGGCAGGTCCGATTCCTCGACGCCGGTCTCGCGGATGCGGCGCGGCATGCCGAGGTTGCGGATGAAGCCGTCGAGGATTTCCGGGGCCGGCGTGCCGGGCTGGCCCAGGGCGGCGGCGATCTCCTTCTGGCGGGCGCCGTTCACCGGGGCGTTCCATTCCAGCACGTAGGGCAGCATGATGCAGCTGGTATGGCCGTGCGGCACGCCGGCGCTGCCGCCCAGGATGTGGCCGATGGCGTGGCTGGCGCCCATGCGCGCCCCCGCGACCACGCCGGTCATCGACATCCAGGCGCCCATCAGACATTTGAGCCGCGCCTCGAGGTCGCCCGGGTCCGCCTTCACCCGCGGCAGACCCTCGCCGAGAAGCCTGAGCGCCTGTAGGCAGGCGCCGTCCGTATAGTCGTTGGCGTCGAGCGAGAGGTAGGTCTCGACCGCGTGATCGACGGCGCGGATGCCGGTCGAGAGGAACAGCCATTCCGGCGTCGGCACCGTCACCGCCGCATCGAGGATGACCGAGACCGGGATGATCCCCGGATGCACGAAGCTCTGCTTCAGCCGCAGCGCGGTATTGGTCACCCCGGCGCGGGCATTGAACTCGCCCCCCGACAGGGTGGTGGGGACGACGATCTGGCGCACGTCGGGAGCGTCGTATTGCGGGAAGTGGCGCTGGCCGTTCTCGTCGACCACGGTGCGGAAAGGTTCCATGCCGTCGGGCGTGGTGATGCCGTGCTTCAGGCAGATCGTCACCGCCTTGCCGCCGTCCGTCGCCGAGCCGCCGCCGAGCGAGACCAGCAGGTCGGCCTTTGCCTCGCGCATTGCGTTGGCGCAGGCGACCACGGCCTCGCGCGGGCTGTGCGAGGGCATGTCGTCGTGGGTCCCGCAATAGGTGTTGCCGAGGGCCCGGCGCAGCTTCTCGACCTCGTCGGTCTCGCGGTTGAGGGTGCCGCTCACCAGCAGGAACACCCGCTCCGCGCCGAGGCGCAGCGCCTCCGCCTTGACCGCTTCGGCCGCCGGTTTCCCGAAGACCACCTTCTCCATTCGCGTGAACGCGACTTCGCCCTGTTGCATGGCACCCTCCCTTTCAGCCGTCCATAAAAGGGAAGGGACACCATCGCGAATTGTTTGGCAACCTTGTCCGACGATGGGAGGGGCGCGGTCCGCCGCGTTGGCGGATGTGCTCGTCTACCGGAACAGCCGTTTGCCGAGGGTCTGCTCCATGCCGGTATAGAGTCCGGCGACCTGCTCCGCGTAGCCGTTGTAGAGCAAGGTCGGCACCCGGTCGTTGGTGCCGAGCACGCGCTCGCTCGCCTGGGTCCAGCGGGGATGGTCGACCTTCGGATTGACGTTCGCCCAGAAACCGTACTCCTTGGCCTGGATGACCTCCCAATAGCTCTTCGGCTGTTTATCGGTGAAGGTGAAGCGGACGATCGATTTGATGTTCTTGAAGCCGTATTTCCACGGCACCGCGAGGCGCAGCGGCGCGCCGTTCTGGCGCGGAATCGGCTTGCCGTAGAGCCCGGTGGCGATGAAGGCGAGTTCGTTGGTGGCTTCCTCCAGCGTCAGGCCTTCCTTATAGGGCCAAGGATACCAGAACTGCTTGAGCCCCGGCATCGTGTCCTCCTGCTTCGCCGTCTCCATGACCACGTACTTGGCGCCGGAGGCGGGTTTGGCGAAATCGATCAGCGCCTTCATCGGGAAGCCGCTCCACGGCACCGCCATCGACCAGGCCTCGACGCAGCGGAAGCGGTAGAGCCGCTCCTCCAGCGGCATCTGGCGGATGAGATCGTCGAAATCGACCGTCATTTCCTTCTCGACCATGCCGTCGAAAACCACCGTCCACGGCCGGATGCGGAGCTTCTGCGCGGCCTTGGCGATGCGTTTGTGGCTGCCGAATTCATAGAAGTTGTTATAGGTGATGGCGTGTTTCTCTTCCGTGAGCATGCGCGGCTCGATGGTGTATTTCTCGTTCCGCTTTACCGGGTAGAGATTTTCGGTCGGATCCGCGCCCGCATCGGCCGCGGCCCAGGCGGTGCCGATGCCGCCCCCGGCGAGCAACGCCGGGCCCGCCGCAATGGCCTTGCAGAGCCGCCGGCGGTCCAGAAACACCGCTTCGTCCGTCGCCGCCGATTCCGGCAGTTCCCACAATCGCTTTACCCGTGTCAGCATGTTTCGGCTCCTCGTCCGCAAGGCGGCAAATATTAGAATGTCTTTAAACTACCTAACCCCTCGGCCCGGAGGGGCAAAGTCAAGCTTCCGTGAGGCGCGAGTGATCGACGGCAAGACATTAAGTAACCAATTGACAACTTATTAAAGTTTCGCCCACTCTTTCGATTGATGGATTTACCAATGGGAGATCGATTCATGAGGTTCTTGTTTCGAGCGATTGTAGCAACGGTGGCGATGGCGGCGTTGCCGCTGATGGCTGAAGCGGGTCCGGAGCGGCTTGCGTTTCCGGTAGGCTACTCGGCGGATTTTATTCTGTATGCCAAGATCGATCAGGCGAAGAAAAAGCGCATCCGGTTCATGTATTCGAAACGCAAGGTGGGGCCGGACGGGGCCATGCCGGACGGCAGCGTCGTGATCATGGAGGACCACGAGGCCGCGTTGGCCGAGGACGGCACGCCGAAGACCGCGGCCGACGGGCGGCTGATCGCGACGGAGAAAATCCGCAACATCTTCGTGATGGAAAAGCGCGCCGGCTGGGGCGATGCCTATCCGGAGGCCACCCGCAATGGCGATTGGGAATACGCCTGGTTCCAGGCGGACGGGGCGGTGAAGCCGGGCAAGACGATGGAGAAATGCTTCGCCTACCACAAGAAACAGGCGGCGCAGGACTACATGTTCACCAATGAAATGCTTGCCAAGGCACAATAGCGCCAAGCGTCAGCGTCGGCGCGCCGGATCGATGTGGGGAACCGTGAGTGTGTCCCCGAGATCGCCCCGAAGGATGGCCTTCACGGTCTCGGGCGCGCCGTCGACGAAGCTGCGGACCTGAATTTCGATCAAGATGTCGAGATCGTCCGGCAGGTCCATACGGTAGACGTGTTTGCGGATGCAAATGAAGATCACGCCGCCGTGGAGCGACATGGCGAGCTCGCGCTCTCCCCGGGTGAAGGGCTGTTCCTCGAAGCCGGGCAGTCCGGCTGCGCGGCGAAGCGCCGCCGAGACGGGCATCAGCACATGCTCGGTCAGCCGAAAACTCTTTCGTTGAGGCATCTGCATACGGTCGATGCCGGCCCGCACCATCAGCCGCATCCGGTCTTCGGTAATGTCGCCTGCATAGGCGCGGTAGAATTCCACCAGCCGGTCCCGCAGCGGCCGGCTCTCGTCGGCGATCAGGTCCCGCCATTCCGGTCGCCAGCGGTCGGTCATGGCGTGATCGAACACCGCTTCGATCAGCGCGGCCTTACTGTCGAAATATTTGTACAGCAGTGCCTGGGTGACCCCGAGATACTCGGCAAGATCGCGTGTCGTTGCGGCAAACCCGTGCGCGCCGAAATAGGCGGCGGCGCCGGCGAGAAGCTGTGCGCGCCGCTCGGCCGCGGGAAACCGCTTGCGAGGCTTCTTTGCTGCGGCTGAGGGTGCCGCCGGTTGGTTTTGGCGTTTTGCGGTGGCCATGACCCACCTCCCTACGCCGGGTGATTGCGGAAATCAACGATGTTGTCGGCACCTCTTGGCACTGACGATCATGCGGTCATGTTCTCCGCTTCGGGCATGGCCGTGACGAGCAGATACGCCAATACGGTTGCCGCCAGCACCGCCGCCAGAACGGCAGAGGCGCCATAGGTTTGCCCGATCAGACCGATGGCGCCGATGGGGAGTGCCAGCCCGCCGACGAGCGTATTCGAAAACGCCACATAGAGCGGCCGGTCGTCCGCCGGCGCGGCGTCGACGAGGTAGGTCTTGCGGCCGGTCCGCACCCCCGCTTCAGCGAGGCCGATCATGACAAAAACGGCCACGTAGGCAAAGACCGCGGGCTGCCCTTCCAACAGGGCCTCGATCGAAAGGGCCGCAATGACGGCGGCGGCGGCGAACAGGCAGGCGTAACGCATGACCCGGCGGCTGGAGCGGTCGGACAATTTTCCCCAAACCGGGCTGCTGACCACATTGGCGATGCCGACGCCGAGCACGAACAGCCCCAGCTCGCCGAACCCGCTGCCGCCCGCTTCACGGCCGTGGAGCGCGAAGAACGGTGTGGAAATCTCGATGACGATCAAAGCCGACCGGGCCCAGATATAACGGCGAAACCCCGGAACCTTACGCCACAGGCCGATGCCGGCGGCGAATTCCCGGATGATGTTCCGGCCGCCCTCCGTGGCGCCCGGGTCTTCCGCAATCAGGGCGAAGAGCAGGGCCGCCGCTGCCCAGAGTACCGCCGCCACCGCGATCAGGGCCAGAACCGGCGTCATCCCGACATCGGCCGACGCGTCCGTCCCAATCAAGCTGGTCATCAGCAGGGCCGCCACAAGCGTAAGGCCCCCGCCGATACTGGCCCGCTGCGACAGCATCCGCCCGCGCAGACCTTTCGGCACCGTCTTGCCCGTCACGTCCTGGAAGGCGACGGAGCCGACACCGCTGGCGGTCGCGAACGCCGCGAAAAGCACGACGACGGTAAGGCCCGCCCCCGAACCCGAAAGCCCCAGTCCTGCGAGGCTCAACCCTAACAGGACGATCAGCGCAAGCAGCACTGCCTGGGCCGCACCGGCCCCGACCCAGAACCATTTTCGTACCGCGACGCCCCGGATCGTGCCGGCCACTGCCATTTGCGGCAGCAATCCGCCGGCCTGTTTCAACGGCATCAGGAACCCGGCGAATCCGGCGGGGGCGCCTACCGTGGCCATAAGCCAAGGCAAGACAAGCGACGGGCTGGCCAATTGCTCGGCCAGTTTGGTGCAGGCCCCATTCGCAACATTGAGGAGGAAGTTGCGCGGCAGTTTCGTGCAGGCGGAATCCGGTATGGCTGTGCAGCTCCGGTCCTCGGCGTCGTCGCCGCTCAGGACGGCATAGATGCGCTCGGTGCGGCTGGCGGAAGAGGGCGGCATTCTCGGGGTCCGGTTCGTGGCGCCATTCGGCGGATCGGGCCCATGAAAGCAGATTCACAAAGCGTCTCAAGGGGAAAATCATGGCCTGGAAAAATCACGGCCCGGGGAAACCGGGAGGCCCAAGGGAGCCTCCCGGCTGTGCAGTATGCAGCTCGCCGCGGCGAGCGCTTTATCCTAGCTCTTAATGTCCATCTTGCCGTCCTTGATCAGGACGATGTCCTTATCCTGCGCTTCCAACGGTTCGTCCGTCGGAATCGTAAGGGCGCAGGAAACGCAAACATTTTTCAGGCTCTGACCCGGCGAAATTTCGAGCACCCGCGAACCGTTGTCGTCCTGGACGACGATTTCGTAGGGTACCTGGTCTTCGTTCACGACATCGACCGCCTGCGCGTTCGCCGCCACCATGCCGGCAAGCGCAAGGCCGCCGAGCACAACCGTAATTGCCTTCATCGAATCCTCCGTCAAAAGGCGTAATGTCCGGGATCGGACGGAGCGATATATGAGGCTGCTCGGGGGTGCTTTCAAATGAATTTATGTAACTCGATCTAGCGCGATAAAAAAAGAGAGACGTATCGGTCTCTCTTTTTTATCTAATTGAAAAATATCAATTATTTCAATCTATCCAAAATGGACCTCGACCGAACCGAGCGTTCCGAAGTCGCCTTTCACGGTGCCGCCGTCGGGGACCGGCAGCATCTCCGCGGCGCTGCCGCTGGAGACCCAATCGCCGGCCTTGAGGCCGAAGCCGCGGCCCTTCAGGTGATTGGCGAGCCAGGTGATCGAGCCGACCGGATTGCCGTTCATGACGTTCCGGCCGGTGCCGACGGCTTTCTCCTCGCCGTTGATGATCTGGCGCACTTCGTGATTGGCATAATCGAGGCTCCCCCAATCCTCGGTGCCCTCGCCATAGGCGAAGCCGCCGTTGCCGCCGTGATCGACGATGACCGCGAGGCCGCTCATCGGCACGGAGAGGCGCCGGTTGACGATTTCGATTGCCGGATGCACGGAGCCGATGATGGGTTCGATGTCCGAGTCCGTATAGGCGCCGTCCTTCGGGGCCAAATCCGCCTTGAGACGGAAGGCGAACTCGCACTCGCTGACGCGCAGGCCCGGGTCGGGCATCGCCATCCGGGCCGGACTCGCCATCGCATAGGCCGCGAAGATCGGGCCGGCGCCGGGTCCGTCGACGCCCATCTTCTGTTGGCCCGGCGCGTTCGTGAAGGCGACCTTCCAACCCGCGAGCGCGTCGCCCATGGCGGCGATGGTGGCGTCCTGGATGGCGTAGGCCTCGTCCAGGTCGGCGGGCATGCCGCCCGGCAAATCGTCCATGACACGGCCTTCGCGCCGCGCGGATACAAGCGCGGCGGCTGCCGCCGTTACATCGGTCATTCGGGTTTTCTCCTGTCCTGTGATCCTATCGGAGAGCCGCTATTCGGCGGCCATCCTGTGCTGTTCGATCACATCATCAGCGGCGCGGCCAGTCAATTCGGCCATATGGTCGAACGACCACTCGAACGTCCCGATCCCCATGGTCTGCGAACGCAGGTCGATGGTCAGATCGTGCAATTCGGATTGCGGAATATTCGCCTGTACCTCGTCCCATCCGGCCCAGCCGTCCTTCGCCTGGAAGCCGAGGATCTGTCCCCGGTGCTTGGTGACGATGCTTTGCGCGTTCGAGGTATACTGGTTGGGGATCGAGATGTTGACGCTGCAGATCGGCTCCAGAAGGACCGGCCCGCAATTCGGCAAGGCGTCCTTCATTGCCAGGATGCCGGCCCGCCGGAACGCCATGTCCAAACTGTCGACCGCGTGATGCTGTCCGTCGAACAAGTTCACGGAGAGGTCGACCACCGGAAAACCGAGTGGTCCTTCCGTGCAGTATTCCTTCACGCCGTGCTCGACCGCGGGAATGTACTGTTTCGGGACGACGCCGCCCGAGATGGAATCCGAAAATTCGAAGCCCGCGCCGCGCGGCCGCGGTTTGATCTCCAGGTGAATGTCGCCGAACTCGCCGTGGCCGCCGGATTGTTTCTTGTGGCGGGCGTGCTGCTGGACCGATTTCTTGATCGTCTCCTTGTAGGGGGTGCGCGGCCGCCTCATGGTCACCGCCGTATTGAATCGGTTCTTGAGGCGCATGCCCAGGACCTGCAAGTGAATCTCGCCCTGGCCCCACAAGACGTTCTCGTTGGTGTCGTTGTCGTGACGCATCGTGATCGAGGGATCTTCCTCCATCAGCCGGGCGATGCCGGTCGATAATTTGACCTCGTCTTCGCGTTTCTCCGGCACCGCGACCAGGGAGAAGACGGGCGCGGGCGGCGCCGGCCAGTCCATCGCGTCCGAAGCGCCTGACTCGTTCAGCGTCTGGCCGGTATGTACGTTTTCCATCCGTCCCATGGCCACCACGCTTCCGGCGACGGCGGAGGCGATCTTATTCGCGGTGTGGCCCATCAGCTGGTTCAGGCCGCTCACCTTATGCTCGCCGAAACTCATGCCGTCCTTGACCGTGCCTTTCCAGACGCGGCCGAGCGACATCTTTCCCGCGTGCGGCATGTGATAGGTCTTGAAAACCTGGGCCACCGTCTCGCCCTCGGCGCCGCCGCGCCGCTCCAGGGTCTCGCCGACTTCGGGCGCTTCGTGACGCAAGGCCTTCATCAGCCGCATCACGCCGTGGTCGCGCTCGGCCGCGCCCAAGAATACCGGGGTGATCAGATCGTGCCGCAAATCCTCGGCGAGGATCGCGTAAACCTTGTCGCTTGGGGGAATGTTGTCCTCGAGCAGTTGCTCCAGCAGGCCGTCGTCGAAATCCGCCAGTGATTCGAGCATGTCCTGGCGCGCCTCTTCGTTCCGGTCGCTGACGGATTCGGGAATCTCGATCAACTTCGACGCTTCGCCCGGTTCGTACTCGTAGGCGCGTTCCGAGACCAGGTCGACATATCCCGTGACCGAATCGCCGTCGCGGATCGGCACCTGCCGCAGAACCAATGGCTTGGAGGAGACATTCTGCAGGGCCGCCATCAACTCGCGGACCGTCTCCGAGGAATGGTCGATTTTGTTGATGAACAGCATGCGCGGAATGTCGTGGGCGTCGAGGAACTGCATGACCGGCGACAGCATCAGCGCCTTGCTCGATTCCGGTTCGCAGACGACGATGGCGACGTCGGCCGCCATCAGTGCCGCCCGCGACTCTTGCGTGAATTCCACCGAGCCGGGGCAGTCGATGAACGTCCATTCCTCGTCGAGGAATCGGGTGGTGGCGATGTTCAGCTCGGTGCTCATCTGGCGGGCCCGCGCATCGTCGGAAGAATCGCCGACAGTGCTTCCGTCCTTGACGGTGCCGAGACGCGGGATAGCCTCGCAGGTCTAGAGAAGGGCTTCGAGTAGCGATGTCTTTCCGCTCAGATACGGTCCGACAATGGCGGCGCAACGTGGTCCGGAAGGCGCTTTTCCTGACATGAAATCCCCCTGCTATCGTGTGCGTTATTCTCCTTACACGGCCGTTTCCTCACGGCCTCTCTATAGATTCATGTATTGCATCTTCGTCGCGGGTGAACCCGGTCGCAATAAGAAAGGCGGCGGCTCGCGTCAGACGCCGTCCTTATAAGGTTTGAGCGTCGCGTAGAAGGCGTCGTGGGTCGGCGTGGCGACGCCGGTCTCGCGACCGAAGCGGCGGATGGCGCCGGACATCCAATCGAGCTCCATCCGCTTGCCGCCGTTCAGGTCGTGGACCATCGACGCCACCATCGGCGGCGGGAAATCGGCGATGCGTTTCAATTGCTGTGCCAGCGCGTCGTCCGGCAGCTCGACGCCCTTGGCCCGGCCGACGGCGATCGATTCCTCGAGCGACGCGACGATCACTTCGCGGATATCCGGATCGTCGCGCAACTCGCCGATCGGCTTGCGGGTCGTCGAGGTGATCCCCGACATGGTGGCGATCAAGAGGAACTTCATCCAGACGAGGGTTTCGACCTTGTCGGAGAAGGTCGGATTGAGGCCGGCCTTGTCCGAGGCGTCCTTCAGCTTTTGGCCGCGCTCCGACATCGTGCCGTCCTGTTCGCCGAAGGCGAAGGAGGCGAAAGTGCCGGTCTGGCGGATCAGGCCGGGCTCGGCGATGACGGCGGAAATATAGCTCGTGCCGTTCAACACTTTCTCCCTGCCGTGCACGCTTGAGAGGATGCCCGCGCATTCGACCCCGTTCTGCATTGCGACCAGGGCGGTATTCGGCCCGACCAGGGGCTTGGCGAATTCGGCGGCCTCCTCGGTCTGGAACAGCTTGACCGCGAAGAAGACGTAGTCGACGGGGCCGATGTCGGCCGGGTTGTCGGTTGCGGTCGCCGGGTGAATGAGCGCGTCCCCGTTTTCGCTTTCGATCCGCAAGCCGCGCTCGCGGATGGCTTTCAGGTGATCGCCCCGGGCGATGAAGGCAACGTCCTGCCCGGTCTCCGCCAACCGCGCCCCGAAATAGCCGCCGACGGCGCCGGCGCCCAAGATTCCGAATTTCATGCTTCAGGTTCCTCGTGAAAGTTTGGCGACGACTCTCCCGATCCGTCCCGGAAAGTCAAAGGGCAGCTGCGAGATCGTCCATATGGGCGATTACGATATCGGCGCCTTCCTCGAGCAATCCCTCGCCGTGATCGGCGCCGCAGTGGCCGCCCCCGGTGAAGCCGATGGCACGCATGCCGGCATCGACCGCGGCGCGGATGCCTTTGGCGGCGTCTTCCACGACGACGCAGTCGGCAGGCGCCACGCCGAGGGCTTCGGCCGCGAATAGAAACAGGTCGGGCGCCGGCTTGCCGCGCGCCACCTGATGGGCGGAATAGACATGGGCGCCGAAGAAGCGGGCAAGATCGGTTTGCGCGAGCTTCCCGACGAGCCCCGCCGGGGAGGAGCTGGAGGCGACGGCCAGCGGCCCGCCCAGCGCCTCGAGCGCGGCATGTACGCCTGGAATCGGCTGCAGGCGGGTCGCGAACGCTTCCTTGTAGCGCGCGCCGACGCGCGGGCGGAAATCCTCCGGCAGCGGTTGGGCGAAGGCCGCCCGGTACTCCCGTTCGATCTCGCGGAAGAAATCGGCGGCCGTGGTGCCGAGATGGCGTTTCTTATAGGCCTCCGGATCGAAGGTCAGGCCGATCTCGGCAAGGCTGGCGAGTTCGATCTCGAGCGCCAAAACCTCGCTGTCGACCAGCACGCCGTCGCAATCGAAGATGATGGCGGTCATCGGTTCATTCGAAGGTTTCGGGCCGAAAGAAGGCCCGGGGCGGCAGCGTCATTCCTTGGACGGCGCTGTCCCGCAGATTGGGCGTCTCGTTCGGATCCCGCGGATCGGCATAGCTGCTGGGATCGAAAATATTGAGGATCGGCGCGCCGCCCGCCGGATCGATCCAGACATGAAGGTCCCATAGGCGCGGGTGCCAAAGAAAGGCGCCGCCCGGGCGTGCGCCGGCGGGCCGCAGCAGCATGTTCTGGGCGCCCGGCCGCGCTTCGGCGGGCGGCGTCATGAACATCTGACCGGTATCGATATGGTAGCCCGCTTCGTGGACAAACCAGGCATCGGAGGGAATGCAGCCCATGACCGGACGGTTGTCGGGATCGTAGAGCTTCGTATAGGCAACTCCGATGAACGAGTAGGGATCGTTATCGCTCTCCGCGTCGGTCATATCCGCCAGATAGTCGCCTCTCGTCTCGCCCGCCGCCTGCGGCCGTCCCGCATAGAACAGCAGCGAGGGGCGATTGAGGCGCGGGTCGTCGCGGAACAGGTCGGGCCCGAGGTTGAGGTAGCCCTGCAGCAAATTGACGGGCAGGTTCGACAAGGTGAAACCGTTTCCCGTCATGACGGATCGGCGATGCGGCAGGATCGGGTATCCGGCGCCGGTCCGCCAGGCGAGCCGATGCGGAGTCGCCGTCGTGAACCGCCCCACGTGGTTGGCCATCGCGATGATCAGCTGCGCGTCCGTCAGAATCCGCGGGCAGCCGACGACGAAGCGCTTGAGCGGCGTCATGATGGTGAAGGGGGTGGCGCCGGCAGTGGTGCCGCGCAACCTCGCGACCCAGCGGTAGAAAACCGTATGACTGTCGGGAAAGGTGTCGGCGCGCGGGGGAGCGGCGGAGAACGACCCGCTTGCGGCGGCCGGAGGCGTCGCCGGGAGGGGGTTCGCCTGTGCCGCGCCGGGCCAGAAATGGCGCGTAAAGCGGAGGGAAAGATCGAGCACCGAGAATCTGTCTTCGGGCACGTCGAGGTCGACCGTGAACTCCCGGGCCGTATCCGCCGCGGTCCACGGCGTCGTCGTATCCGTGATTCGGGGCACGCCGCCGCAGCCGGCGAGCCCCAGCACGACCGCGATGAGGAAAAGACGCAGCGGGGTGCGGTTCATTTCCGCTTGGCTTGGTCGTTGCTGGCCAGGGAGCTGGACGCGGAAATATTGGTCGGCACCGGCTCGCCGCGCACGGCGCGCGCGATGGCGGCGTCGAGGCGGCCGACGATATCGTCGAGTTCGGCCTCGCTGACGATGGTCGGCGGGCAGATGCGGGCGTAGTTCTTCACCACGATCATCACCAGTCCCTCCGCGAGCGCGTGATAGCGGATGGCTTCTCCCATCTCCGCGTCGGGGGTCTTCGAGGCGCGGTCGGTGACGATGTCGAGCATCCGGTAGAGGCCGCGGCCCCGGATGTCGCCGATACACTCGTATTTGTCGCTCAACTCCGCGAGGCGCCGCTCGAGATAGGCGCCGGCCTTGGCGGCGTGTCCCGCCAGGTCGTCGCGCAGCACGATCTGTAGCTGCTTCAGGGCGACGGCGGCGGGCAAGGGGTCCTGCGGATAGGTGCCGGCCCAGGGCAGGCCCATGGTGCCGCGCGTCTTCTCGGCGATCTCCGGTGTCGTGACCGTGCCGCAGAAGGCGAAACCGGCGGAGAGACCCTTGCCGAAGGTGACGATATCGGGGACGACGCCATAGGGCTCGAAGCCCCAGAAAGTGCCGAGGCGCGCCGGTGCCAGCTGGCATTCGTCGAAGATCAGCAAGGCGCCCCAGCGGTCGGCGATCTCGCGGATGCCCCGCAGCCAGCGCTCCGACGGCACGATCATCCCGCCCGGCACCGCGATCGGCTCCAGCATCAGGCAGGCCACCTGCTGCGAGGTCGTGTACTCGATCATCTCCTCGGTCAGGCGCAGGCTGATTTCGTCCCATTGATCCGCGTCGTCGACCGGGGCGCGGTAATAAAAAGCCGGGATGATGCAATTGGCGCGGGCCGGCATGGAGAGCGGGCCGAGGCCGCGGCGCCGGGCGCCGCCGACCGAGGTCATCGCCTCCGCCGCGAGCGAGCCGCCGTGCAGGCCGCGCACCATCGAACAGACGTCGAAACCGTTGGTCGCCCCCAGCGCCATGCGCATGGCGATCTCGTTGGCCTCCGACCCGGTGACGGCGAAATTGGTCATCTTCAAGTCGCCCGGCAAGGTGGTCGCCAGCAGTTCGGCGAACTCGATGGCCCAGGGATTGGTGTACCAGGAGGACTGGTGGATGAAGCGGTCCGCCATGTCGCGGATGGTCTCGCTGATCTCCGGATGGGCGTGCCCCAGGGTCAGGCTCATCATGCCGGAGCTGAGATCGTAATAGGCGTTGCCGTCGACATCGGTGAGCCGCACGCCTTCGCCGCGCTCGAAGATGATCCGCGGCTCGAAGCGCCAGCCGAGGACGTATTCCTCGTCGCGCGCCATGAGGTCCTTGTGCCGGTTCGAGAAATCGAATGCGTCGTTCATCTTCTGGCCTCCCCTTCGCCGTGTCCCGTCTCTTTCGATTGTACGTTCGACAGGGGGCGCGCCCAAAGGATAAATTGTCGGCCCATCAGGGAGTGCGAAGAGACATGGCTGCAGCGCGGTTCAATCAGACCGGCCTCGCCCGGATCGAGCGGTATTTCGAAGACTACGTCGCGGCGGGCAAGATCGCCGGCTGCTCCATGGTCTTGTGGAGCGGGGGCGAAGAACGCTTTACGCTCTTCCGGGGCGTGCAGGACCTGAAGAGCGCCCGCCCGGTGAGCCGCGAGACGATCTTCCGCGTCTATTCGATGACCAAGCCCGTCGCCAGCGTCGCGCTGATGATGCTGTGGGACCGGGGCCGCTTCGATCTCGACGACCCGGTCGCGAAATTCATTCCGGCCTTTGCCGATATGACGGTTTACGCGCAAGACGGCGCGCACCGGCCGGCGCGCGGACCGATGACCCTGCGGCATTTGTTGAGCCATACCTCGGGGCTGATCCTGCCGGCCTTCTCCGAGCATCCTTTGCGCGAAGTCTATACGGCACAAGGAGTGAACGGATCGCGGAGCGAGGGGACGCTGGCGGAGGTCGTCGCCCGGCTCGCCGAACTGCCGCTGCTCTCGCATCCGGGGGAGCGCTGGGAGTACAGCATGGCGACGGACGTCGTCGGCCATCTGGTCGAGGTGATCGACGGGCGCAGCTTCGATGTCTTTCTGCAGGAGGAACTGTTCGATCCGCTCGCAATGGCGGATACGGGTTTTCACTTGCCGGCGGAGAAAATCGCGCGGTTCGCCGCCAACTACACCCGCGAGGGCGACGGGCCGATCCGGCCCATCGACACGCCGGAAGAGAGCCGCTTTCTTGCGGTGCCCGAGTATAAATCCGGCAACGGCGGACTGTTGTCGACGATGGACGATTACCTGCGCTTCTGCCGGATGTTGCGTAACCGGGGCGAACTGGACGGCACGCGCATCCTGCGGCCGGAGACGGTGGACCTGATGACGGAGAACCATCTTCCGGGCGATATGGCGGATATGGACGCCGCCAACTTCGGCGGTCTCGATTGGACCGGCATGGGCTTCGGGCTCGGGTTTTCGGTGGTGCTCGACCCGGCGCGGGTCGGATACGGCCACAAGGGGATTTACGGCTGGTCGGGTGCCGCGAGCACCTATTTCTGGATCGACCCGGCGGCCGATCTGATCGCGATCTTCTTCACGCAGTTCATGCCGTCGCGCACCTACACCATCCGCAGCGACCTGCGCCCCTTGGTTTACGGCGCCCTGATCCTAGACTCGCTGACAGCAGGAGGGTGAGGGAGTTTGGATGATGGAGATTGTCGCCGCGAAAGGCAGTTTTGCCGGCGAGGTACGGGGGCTTTCCCTGTGGGAAGCGCTTTCGGACGCCGATGCGCGGGCGCTCCGCGCGGCATACCGGCAGCACGGCGTGCTCGTGTTTCGTCGCCAATCGCTCTCCGAGCCGGAACTCCTCGCCTTCGGGAAAGCCGTCGGTGACCCTCAGCTTTACGCGGAAACCCATTGGCAGTCGACGGTGCCGGAGGTCATCCTGCTCTCGAACATGCAGGATCAGAACGGCGCGATGCTGGGCGGGCTCGCCAACAAGCCGCTGACCTGGCACACCGACCAATCCTACTACGCGACGCCGGTGACCGGCTGTTTCCTTTATGGCGTCGAGGTGCCGTCCGAAGGCGGCGGGACACGCTGGGCCAGCCTCTACGGCGCCTACGAAACCTTGCCGGCGGAACTCAAGCAAGCGGTCGAAGGCGCGGTCGCCACCTTCAGCTACCGCGCGCGCTCGGCCGGCAGCGCCAAGGCGAACGACAATCACGATTGGGAGCGCCGCCTCCGGGAGACACCGGACGTCAAGCATCCGCTGGTCAATACCAACCCGGCGACCGGGCGCAAGGCGTTGTTCTTCGATCCCGGCACGGTGACCGGAATCGACGGAATGGCGCAGGACGAAGCCGACGATCTGCTCGAGCGCTTGCTGGCGCATGCGGTGCGCCCCTCGAACGTCTACGAGCACGACTGGCTGCCGGGCGATCTCGTGCTCTGGGACAACGCGGCCGCATTGCACGCGCGCGATGGATTCCCCAACGCGGAGAACCGTCTGGTGAAGCGCATGATCATCGCGCTCGACCCGACGCAGCACATCGTCCCGCCGGTGGCGGCGTGAAGAGTTCCCCGAGGAAGCGGTTTTGACTCAGGTCGCCCAGGACGGGTCGGGCAGGGCATCGAACTGGGCGCTGAGGCCCGCCGACCAGGATTGCCGCAGACTCGTCCAATAGGGGTCGTCCTCCCGCATCAGTGCGTGGAATTTGACCCTGAAGCTGTCGCGCTCGCAGATCAGCAGGTCGATCGGCGGGGCCACGGTGAGATTGCTTTTGACTGTCGAATCCATCGATACCAGGGCGCATTTCGCCGCCGTCGCCAGGGGCGTGTCGAACCGTACGACGCGGTCGATGATCGGCTTGCCGTATTTGAATTCGCCGATCTGCAGATAGGGCGTCTCGGGCATCGCTTGGATGAAATTGCCTTCCGAATAGAGCTGGATCATCCGCATCTTCCGGCCGTTAATCTGCCCGCCGATGATGATCGAAGCATTGAAGCCGGCGCCACTGGCGCGCAGGCTCGGGCCGTCGACCCGGTCGACTTCGCGGAGCGCCCAGCTGGCGAGACGCGCGGCTTCGGTCATGGAGGTGACAGTCTTCATGGACAGGCGCGAATCGCCCTGCGGCATGCCTTCGTTCATGAACTGGATCGCTGCCTGCGTGATCGCGAGGTTTCCCGCCGACATGGCGACGATCACCCGTTCGCCCGGGATCTCCCAGATCGTCATCTTGCGGTAGGTCGAGATGTTGTCGACGCCCGCGTTGGTGCGCGAATCCGACACCATTACGAGACCGGCTTTCAGCAGCATGCCGACGCAATACGTCATCGATTTCTCCTGTGGAAGGATGAGCTATTTCGATCCGCAAATTAGCGCCGGATTTGAGGCTTGGGAAGCGTCTAGAACGTCCCCGGCGTCAGCCCTGTTCGGCCGCCGTCCAGCGTAATAACGCTGCCGTTTACGTAGGACGATTCGTCGCTGGCGAGGTAGAGCGCCACGTCGGCGGCCTCCTCGATGAAGCCGGGGCGGCCCATCGGCGTGGCGCGGCGCTGTTCGTCGCTCATCGGTGCGCCGGCGCGGTTGTCGCGGTTGAGGCGCACGGGAATGCCCTGCTTGCTCTCGCGGAGCGCGCCTGAATTGATGCAGTTCACCCGGATGCCGTGGCGCGCCAGCCAAAACCCCATGACGTGGGTCAGCGGCTGCACCCCGCCTTTCGACGCGGAATAGGCCACCAGCGTCGGATTGCCGAGCACGCCGTCGATGGAGCCGTGATGGATGATGGCGGCCCCTTCGGCCGCTTTCAGCGCCGGCAGCAGTTTCTGGCTGCAGAGAAAGGGAGCCGTCAGGTTGACGGCGATTTGCCGGTTCCAGTCCTCGAGCGCGATGTCTTCGAATTCCGCCCGCTCCGCGACGCCGGCATTGTTGAACAGCACGTGGATCACCTGGCGCCAATCCATGCAGGCCCGCGCCATGGCGTCGATCGACGCCGGATCGGTGAGGTCGGTCTCGACGAAGAGGGCTTCGCCGCCCTCCGCACGGATCATCGCCGCCGTCTCCTCGCCCATCTCGGCATCGATGTCGACGCAGGCGACCGCCGCGCCTTCGCGCGCGAACAACAGGCTGGTGGCGCGTCCCACGCCTGACGCGGCGCCGGTGACGACCGCATGCTTTCCTTCTAGTCGTTTCATAACACTGCTCCTCTTCCGGAAATCCGTGACAGAGACGATATGTGGCTAGTCCTCCCGCCTTGCGATCAGCACCACCTCTTCGAGAGTGAGGACCGGGTCGCCGGTCGCTTGATCGACGATCTCGCTGTGCAGGAAGATGACGCCGCGGCCGGGCTTGCTGGACGGGCGCTTGCCGGTGACCCGGCGCATGAACCGCAGGCGGGTCCCCGCCTTGACTCCGCGCACGAAGCGCAGCTGCCATTCGATGCCGCCCATCAGAGCCCAGACTTCGCCGAAATCGTTGAGCAGCTGGTGGCCGAGCTTGAACCACAGGCCGATCGTATAGCCGCCGCTCGCCACCAAATCCCCGAAGACCGATTCCTTCGCCAGCGCTTCGTCGACATGGAAGGGCCAGGGGTCGAACTCGCGCGCATAGGCGAGCATTTCGTCGCGGTCGACGACGGTCTCGCCGCCCCATTGCTCGTGGCCCTCTTCCAGGTCTTCGAAATACAGGACCGGCACGCCGGGTGGCGCGCCGGTCCAGCTCGGGCCGTTCTGTACCGGCCCGCCGTTCACAGTTCGATGTCGGCGTTCTGCTCGATCCAACGGCCGATCTCGGCATAATCGGCGTTATCGGTCAGATTGTTCCGCGCCGCCCGGATCATCTCGTGGACCGCGCTGCCGATCATCCACGGAACTTTCATTTCGTCCGCCAGATCGAGCGCGGTGCGGACGTCCTTCAGCATCAGGTCCATGCCGAAACCGGAGGCGAAATTACGGCTGAGAATATACTGCTTCAGCTTGCCTTCGGTGGCGCTGTTCTTGCCGCTGGAGAAGTTCAGGATGTCGACCATGTTGTCGGCGTCGAGGCCGAACTTCTTGCCGACGGTGAGCGCTTCGATGGCGACGACGAGATTGGTCGCCGACAGCACGTTGTTGATCGCCTTCATGGCATGCGCAGTGCCGAGGGCGCCGGTCTCGAAGATTTGGCCGCCCATGGTCTCGAGCGCCGGGCGGACTTTCTCGATGTCCTCCTTCTCGCCGCCGACCATGATGGCGATGGTCCCTTCGATGGCCCGCGGCACGCCGCCGGAGACGGGTGCGTCGACCATGCGGATACCACGCTCCGCCAGTTCCTTGCCGAGCTCCATCGTGCCTCTCGGGGCAGAGGACGACATGTCGACCAGGATGCTGCCTTCCGCCATGCCTTCCGCGACACCGCCCTCGCCGAGCACCGCTTCCCGGACGATCTTGCCGGTCGGCAGGCAGGTGAAGACGGCCGCCGCGTCCCGGCCGACCGCGGCCAGGCCGTTCGCGGGCCGGGCCGTTTCATGCTCGGTGGTGAACGCATCCACAGCCTTCTGATTGAGGTCGCCGATGATGACCTCGTTTCCGGCGCGGGCGAGGTTGGCCGCCATGGGGCCGCCCATATTGCCGATGCCGACATATCCGTATCTTGTGCTCATGTTTTAATCGTCTCCTGCTTCGTATTCTGCGAAAACTTCCCTGGCGATCTTGAATCCGGTGACGGCGCAGGGCGCCCCGGCGTAGACACCGATATGCAGCAAGATCGCCGCAATCTCGTCTTTGCTCACGCCATTGTTGAGGGCGCCGCGCAAATGGAGCCGCAGCTCCTCATGGCGTGGCAATCCCGCCAGCAAGGCAACGTTGATCATGCTGCGGGTCTTGCGGTCGATGGTCTCGTCCTGCCAGACCGTTCCCCATGCATGTTCGGTGACATAGTCCTGAAGCTTCTTGGAGAAGTCGTCCGCATTGTTAATCGCATTGTCGACATATTCCGAACCGAGTACGTCGCGGCGGACCGCGAGGCCGGATTCGTAGGCATCAGAGGCCATATTCCAGTTCTCCCTGTTTCAGATGAATTGCGCCGCGCCGAGTGAAACGCTCCGAGGGGCCGTCGACAACAAACATGCACCGGCAATCCGCCCGGGCAAGCCGAGGGGGGATGCTTGTGGAAATACCCATATGCGGATACCATTTCTTCACACAGGGGACGCATAAAAGGCAAAACGCCATGGTGTTCAAGCGGAAGGAAGCGGCCAAGGCTTCCTCGGAAACGGTGAACCGCAAGGAACCACCGTCAATTATCAGTGCCGATCTGCGCATTGTCGGCGATATTGATGGCGATGGTGAATTGCATGTCGATGGCCGGGTCGATGGCAATATCAGGTGCGAAACCCTGACGGTCGGAGAGACCGGGCAGGTTGAGGGCAAAATCTTCGTCAACACCTTGCGCCTCTTAGGTGCCATTACGGGAACCGTCCGGGCCCAGACCGTCAGCATGATGAAGACTGCCCGGATGATCGGCGATGTCGCGCACGAAAAGATTGAAATCGAAGCGGGCGCGATGGTGGATGGCGTCTACAAGCACCTGAAGCCGGAAGCTTTCGAGAAGCGGGCCGAACGCTTCAAGGATGTCACCCCGCCGGAGTTACCCAAAACGGCGATACCGCGCACGCCCAAGAGCGAGGACGATGCGGCAACACCGGGGGTCAAGAAGGAACAGCCCGCAAAGGCCTTCCATTAGGCAATAGACTCTACAAGATTCGAAAGACGTCGTAGGAGGCGTGATCCGGCATGCGTTTGCCGACACCGACAGAGACGATTCGGTTGAGCCAATCGTATTGCGGCGCCGCTGTCTCGAAATACGGGGTGTTGCGGAGATAGTACTCCGACGGATCGACCACTTCGCCGTCGGCAATTCGCTGCATGACCTCGGGCGATCCATAGCGCAGCCCCGTATAGTGCATATAAATGAGGGCATCGTCCTCGGTCTTTAGGATCATCCGCACGTTTGGGTTCATGGCGCCGTCGCTGCGGAAGATTTTCTGGTCCATGCCGCCGAGCACGGCGCCCTTCAGTTTCGGGCCTTCGAAACTGCCTTCGCCCAGCATGTCGATGTGGCGGGTGCCGAAAGGGGTGTCGCCGACATCGTGCAGGTGGTCGACGGTGACGCGGATGGTGAACAGGAATTCGGATTTCAGCTCGGGCATGACGCGGTTCCCTTCTCGTTTCGGTTGCCACCGATGGTGCCGCCTGACGCACCGGGTGTCACGTCTTGACGGCGGGTTGGGTTTGGCTGTTCTATCCGGATCGCTCAAGGGAACGCCGAAATGACGATGCCGATATCGCGCCGTGCGCTGCTGTGGTCGCTGTCCCTGCCCTTGCTGGTTTCCGGGTGCGCGACCTTCGACCCCAGGACGATCGTCACGCGGCGCGCCGATCCCGCACGGCCGCTTACCCGGATCGCCCTCGGATCCTGCCTGCGCGAAAACCGGGCGATGCCGATCTGGCGGCCCATCGCGGCGGCGGTGCCGGAGCTTTTCATCCATCTCGGCGACAATATCTACGGCGATACCGAAAACATGGCCGAGATGCGCGCCAAGTACGGGCGGCTCTGGGGCGATCCGGGCTACCAGGCGCTGCGCCGGAAGGTGCCGGTGATCGCGACTTGGGACGATCACGATTACGGAAAGAACAACGCCGGGGTCGAGTTCGCCGCTAAATCCGCGTCAAAACAGGTGTTCTGCGATTTCTTCGGCGAGCCGGCGGAGTCGGAGCGGCGCCGACGGAAGGGCGGAATCTATACCTCCTATCTCTTCGGCCCGCCGGGCAAGCGGCTCCAGGTGATCCTGCTGGATACGCGGTACGACCGCACGCCGCTGGTGAAGGTGCCGCGCGAACAGCGCGCCGCGCGGAAAGCGCGGCACATGGGGTATCACCGGCCCGACACCGATCCGTCGGCGCGGATGCTGGGCGAGGATCAGTGGCGCTGGCTCGCGCGCGAGCTCCGGATACCGGCGGACCTCCGCTTGATCGCCAGCGGCACCCGGGTGCTTGCCGAGGAGACCGGCCACGAGCAATGGGCGAATTTCCCGACCGAACGGCAAGGTCTGTTCGACCTGATCCGGGAGACCGGTGCGAACGGCGTCGTTTTCGTGAGCGGCGATCCGCATTTCTCGGAATATTCCAAACTCGACGGCGCGAGCGTGCCCTATCCCCTCTGGGACATGACGTCGAGCGCGCTCAACCAGTACAATTCGGGCCGGCGGCGGAACATCCGCCGGGTTGCCGGGCCTTATGGCGAGCCGAATTTCGGCCTGATAGAGATCGACTGGGAACAGGCCATGCTCTGGCACACGACGCGCGATCTCGCCGGCAATACCGTCCTGCGTCAGGACATCCCGCTCGCCACCCTACGCGCGCGAACCAGCTAGGCGCGCCGGCCTTGGGCCGCCCGTCGCCCAGTCGAGCAGTTCCACCGTGTGGACGACCGGCAGACGGGTGTCGTCGGCGATCTGGGCGATGCAGCCGATATTGCCGGCGGCAACGACATCGGCGCCGGTCGCCTCGATGTTCGCGACCTTGCGGTCTTTCAGGCGGGTTGCGATTTCGGGCTGCAGCAGATTGTAGGTGCCGGCCGAGCCGCAGCAGAGATGGCCCTCCGCGGGCGCGCGTACCTCGAAGCCGGCCGCGGCGAGCAATTGTTTCGGGAGCTCGGTGATCTTCTGGCCGTGCTGCATCGAGCAGGCGGAATGATAGGCGACGGCGAGCGGCTCCGGCGCCGTGGCCGCGCTCAGGTCAAGGGTGGCTAGATACTCGGTGATGTCCCGGGTGGCGGCCGAGACGCGGGCCGCGTCTTGTTTGAGGGCTTCGTCCTCGCGGAACATGAAGCCGTAATCCTTCACCGTGGTGCCGCAGCCGCTGGCATTGACGATCACCGCATCCAGCCCCTCGCCGTCCATCTCGCGCGCCCAGGCGCGGATGTTGCGCGAGGCCTGCGCGTGGCTGTCCGCGGTTCGGCCCATGTGATGGACCAGCGCGCCGCAGCAGCCCGCCCCCTCGGCGACGATCACCTCGACCCCAAGGCGGGTGAGCAGGCGGACGGTGGCCTCGTTGATCTCGGGGGCCAGCACTTGCTGGGCGCAGCCGGTCATCAGCGCCACCCGGCCCGCCCGCGTTCCCGTCGCCGGGAAGGTCTGCGGTCGGTCGACGCGGGAGGGCGGCGGCACCGAAGACGGGGCGAGCGCGAACATCGCGCCGAAGGTCCCCGGCAGGAACCGCGCCAGCGGTTTCGCCAGCGAGGCACCAATCAGCGCCAACCGGAACAGGAAAGGCTTCGGCAGCACGGCGGCGAGCAAGCGCCGCATCGCCCGGTCCGCCAGCGGGCGGGGATGGGTCTTCTCGATATGGGCGCGCGCATGGTCGACCAAGTGCATGTAGTGAACGCCCGACGGACAGGTCGTCATGCAGGAAAGGCAGGAGAGGCAGCGGTCGATATGCCGGACCGTCTCCACCGGTGCCGGGATGTCCCGCTCCAGCATGTCCTTGATCTGATAGATGCGGCCGCGCGGAGAATCGAGCTCGTCGCCGAGCAGGGTATAGGTCGGGCAGGTCGCGGTGCAGAACCCACAATGGACACAGGCCCGCAGGATGGCATTGGCCTCGGCAATATCCGGGTCGGCGAGCTGGGCCAGGGTGAAATGGGTCTGCATCGCTACACTCCCGCGTACATGCGGCCGGGGTTGAGGATGCCGAGGGGATCGAAGCTTTCCTTGATGCGGACGCTGAGCGCGGCGAGGCCGCCGGTCTGCGGCTGGAACACCGGGACGGCGGCACGGAGTTCCTCTGGTGCCCGGATCAGGGTCGCGTGGCCGCCGCTCTCGGCGACGGCGGCGCGGATGGCGTCGGCGGAAGCGCCATCGCTCCGCGGTATCGCCAGCCAGATCAGCCCGCCGCCCCAGTCGAGGAAGGCGTCGGCATCGGCGCCCGCCGCGAGGCTTCCGGCCAGCGCCGCGCCCGCTTGCGGCGGCACGGAAAGGCGCCAGACCGTGCGCGTGTCGCCACCGCCCGCGAAAGGCAGCACGTCGCGCACCTCGGTCCAGAACCGCCCCGAATTGTGGCCGTGCAACTCCTCCGTCGGGCCGAAGACGCCGAGTTCCTCGCGCAAGGCGCGGCAGCGGTACTCGACCGAGGGGCCGGGGCCTTCGACCCGGATGGCGGCGACGCTCGTCCCGGCGTCGCGGACATAGGAGGCTTGCGATTTGGCCGCGAGGGCTTGCGGCATCCAGGCGCCGCCGGTGACGTCGTGCGGCGAATGAAAGGCGCGGGTCATGGCGGCGGTCGCCTGGGCCGCATCCAATCCCATGACCAGGACGGTGCGCGTCTTCTCCGGTGCCGGCAGCACCTTGATCGTCAGCTCTGTCATCACGCCGAGCGTACCCCAGGAGCCCGCCAGAAGCTTGCAGAGATCGTAGCCGGTGACGTTCTTCACCACGCGGCCGCCGGACTTGTAATCGTCGCCGCGACCCGAGATCGCCTGGAATCCGAGAAAATGATCCCGCGCGGCGCCGGCCTTGATGCGGCGCGGACCCGACAGGTTGCAGGCTATGGTGCCGCCCAAGGTGCCCTTGCCGCCGTCATGGCCCAACAGGTGGGAAAGGTCCGGCGGCTCGAAGGCGAGTTGCTGATGGCTGGCCGCGACCACTTCTTCGATGTCGGCGATCGGCGTGCCGGCACCCGCCGAGAGCACCAGTTCCGCCGGCTCGTAAAGGTTGATGCCGGTGAGCGCCGAGACGTCAAGCGTATGTCCCGCATTTCCCGGCCGTCCCAAAGCGCGTTTCGATCCGTGCCCGATCAACTCGACCGGGGTCTCGTTCGCGGCCGCCCAGCGCACCGCCTCGCGGACCTGATCGCGGGTCTCCGGTTTCAGGGTTTCAGCCATCACATGCCCTCACCCCGGTCCCTCTCCCGCCTGCGGGAGAGGGGGCTCTTTCGGCGTCGCACGTCATTCCCTCTCCCGCTTGCGGGAGAGGGCGGGGCCCGCCGCAGGGCGGTG
>JAYPOZ010000016.1:44828-63691 GCA_038131165.1 Rickettsiales bacterium
TCCCCGTCATTCCCCCCCCCGGGGGGGGGGGGGGGGGGGGCCCCGCGGCGGGGGGGGGGGTGGGGGGGGGCCGGGGCCATGCCCCGGACTGACGGAATAGTATCGATCCACATCACTAAAACCTCGGGAGGTCCGGGAAGCGGGTCTGGCCGCCGTGGATGTGGACGCGGCCCAACTCGGCGCAGCGATGCAGGGTCGGGAAGACCTTGCCCGGATTGAGCAGGCTGTTCGGGTCGAAGGCGCATTTGAGGCGCTGCTGCTGTTTCAGATCGTCCTCGTCGAACATCGTTCCCATCAGATCGCGTTTCTCGACGCCGACCCCGTGCTCGCCGGTCAAAACACCGCCGACCTCGACGCAGAGCTTCAGGATGTCGGCGCCGAACGCCTCGGCCTTCTCCAGCTCGCCCGGATTGTTGGCGTCGTAGAGGATCAGCGGATGCAGGTTGCCGTCTCCCGCGTGGAAGACATTGGCGACGCGAAGGCCGTAATGCGCCGACATCTCGTTCATGCGCTTCAGGACATGGGGCAACTGGTGGCGCGGGATGGTGCCGTCCATGCAGTAGTAATCCGGCGAGATGCGGCCGACGGCGGGGAAGGCGGCCTTGCGCCCGGCCCAGAAGCGCTGGCGCTCCTCTTCGCTCTCGGAAATCCGGATGGTCTCGGCGGCATTCGCCGTCGCGATCTCGCGCACCCGGTCGATCAGATAGTCGACTTCCGTCTCCGGGCCGTCGAGCTCGACGATCAGCAGCGCGCCGCATTCGACCGGATAGCCCGCGTGAACGAAATCTTCCGCTGCCTGGATCGCGGGCCCGTCCATGATTTCCATGCCGCCCGGAATGATTCCGGCGCCGATCACATCGCTGACGCATTGCCCGGCCGCCTCGCTGGTCGGGAAACCGATCAGCAGCGCCCTTGCCGTCTCCGGCGCGCGCAGGATGCGCACGGTGACTTCCGTCACCACGCCGAGCAAGCCTTCGGAGCCGGTCATGATGCCGAGGATGTCGTAGCCTTCGCTGTCGAGATGCTTGCCGCCGAGGCGGACGATCTCGCCGTCGATCATCACCATTTCGATGCCGAGGACGTTGTTCGTCGTCAGGCCGTATTTCAGGCAATGCACGCCACCCGAATTCTCGGCGATGTTGCCGCCGATGGTGCAGGCGATCTGGGAGGAGGGGTCGGGTGCGTAGTAGAAACCCTTGTGCTGAACCGCTTGTGTGACGCCGAGATTGGTGACGCCGGGCTGCACGGTGGCGCAGCGGTTGTCGAAATCGATCTCGAGCACCCGATTGAACTTGCCGAGCCCGAGCAGCACCCCGTCCTCCAGCGGTAGCGCGCCGCCCGAAAGCGAGGTCCCGGCGCCGCGCGGCACGACGCGGACCTTGTGCTCGTGGCAGTATTTCAGGATACGGCTGACCTGCTCGGTCGTCTCCGGCAGGACGACGATCATCGGCAGTTGGCGATAGGCGGTCAGGCCGTCGGATTCGTAGGCGCGGCGCTCCGCCTCCTCGGTGATCACGCCTTCGCCCGGCACGATCTCGCGCAGCGCCGCGGCGATCTCCGCGCGCCGCGCCATCACGTCCCGGTCGGCTTCCGGCATTTTCAGCATGACGAACTCTCCTGCATCCCGCCTATACCCTTACCGGATCGGCCCTTTTCGGGAAAGCGATGCGTTCAATACCGCAGTCCCCGGTCGACGACGTTGCGCAGGGGCTTGCCCGCGTACCAGCGGGCGATGTTGTCGAATACCAGGTCGATGGTGAGCGGCGCGTAATTGTCGTCGTCGTCGGAGGAGACATGCGGCGTCAAAATCACATTGGGCGCGGACCAGAGCGGCGAGTCCGCGGGCAGCGGTTCCGGGTCGAAGACGTCGAGCACCGCACCCCGCAAGCGCCCGTCCGCAAGTCGCGCTTGCAGCGCCGCGTAATCGACGATCCGGGCGCGGCCCATGTTTATCAGCCCCGCTTCCGGTTTCAGGCAATCGAGGGCCGCGGCGTCGATCAGGCCCTCCGTCTCCAGCGTCAGGGGTGCGGCGACGAGGACGAAATCGGCGCGCGCCATCATCTCGTGCAGGCGGTCCGGCGTCGCCATCTCATGGACCGAGCGGTGCGTCTTGCCGCTTCGCCGGATGCCGAGGACGCGGAGGCGGAGCTTGCGGGCCGCTTTCGCTGCCGCCACGCCCATATTGCCGACGCCGACGATCAAAACGGTCTTGCCCTGAATGGCCGTCGCGTAGTGACGCCGCCATTGCCCGGCGCGCTGCTCCGTGATCGTCTCCGGAATGCGTTCGTTCAGCATCAGCAGCGCGGTCATCGCGAACTGCTCCGCCTTCGGCGCGTGAACGCCCCGGTTGTTGGTCAGCACGGTCCCCGGCGGCAGCCAGTCGAGCGGCATGACGTGCTCTATGCCCGCGCCGGTCATGTGAATCCATTTGAGGCGCGGGGCCAACCGCGCCGTCTCCGCATGGGGGAACCGCCAGCCGACCAGGATATCCGCGTCCGCCACCATCCGCGCGTAGTCCTCCGCATCCTCGGTAACGGTGACATCGATCCGGGCGGCGAGTTCCGGATGGCGTTCGGCGGCGGCGGCATAGCGTTCCGGTGTGACCTTATAGACCAGGTCCATCGGCGCCACGTTCTGGATATGAAGGCGCAGCCGTTCGGGGGGCGCGCTCCAGCCGGCCGGCATCCGGGTGCGGCGGGTGGCCGTGGCCACCGCGTTACTCCGCCGCCGCCCGGTGCTCCGCGCCGGGCTCCTTCAGGATTTGCTCGACGATCCAGCGGTCGACCGCGTTGACGCCGCGCTCGCGCCGCGCCAGCGGTCCCGCGAGCGCCAGGGGCGAGGTGACACCGGCTTGCTGGCGCTCGCAGATCACGTTGTCCTCCATATGGGTCATGTCCCAGCGGCGGTAGTAGCGCTCGGCCACCTCCTCGAAATCGGGCCGGGCGACGGTCTCGCGCGGGAAGCCGGATCCGACCACGAGTTCGATCCGGGCCGGGCCGCGCGGGCGGATTTCCATCCACCAGAAGCAGTCGGAGGTCGCCACGAAATAGGTGGAGGGATAGAGGCCGAGGAAATGACTGCGCTCGAGGGCGGAGCCGGTGCGCGACGCGATCGGCGGGAAGGGCGAGGTGTCCCCTTTGAGCAGGGCTGCGGTCGACTCCACCGGGATCAGCGAGCCGGACCAGGCGCCCTCGACGTCGAGGGGGGTGGCGATCTGGTCGCCGAGCGACTGCCGGTGCACCGCCGGGATATGGTAGGACTCGCGCTGGTTCTCGAGATAGATTTTCCAGTTGCAGGCGACATCCCACACCTTGCGCCGGGTCGTCACCATATTGGGGAAATCGTAGCACTCGATATGCGCCGGCAACTCGCCGAGATAGCTGGCAAGATTGTCCGCCGCCGGATCGAAATTCACGAACAGGAAATCGGCCCAGGTCTCCAGCCGGACCGGAATCAGGCCGTAATCCTGCATCTCGAAGCCGACCGTGTCTTCCATGCCGCCGGCGCTGATGAGCCTGCCGTCGAGATCAAAGGCCCAGTGATGGTAGGGGCAGACGACGGCCTTGCAGTTGCCCTCGCCGGTCAGCAGCTGGGTTCCCCGGTGGCGGCAGGAATTGGCGAAGGCCTTGACCTCTCCGGCGGCGTTGCGGGTCAGGAAAATCGGAATGCCCGCCACGTCGGTCGCCAGAAAGTCGCCGGCATTCGGCAACAGGTCGCCGCGGCCGACGAAATTCCAGACCTTCATGAAGACGCGTTCGATCTCGATCCGGTGGAAGGCCTCGTCGGTATAGCACCAGGGCGGCAGGTTCTCCGCTTCGAGCGGCGGCTTCAGCACGTTCGCGTAATGTCTGGGATCGAGCATGTCGTCGATGGGGGGCATGAAACCGTCCTCCGATGTTGAATGCTAGCCGAGGATTTCGAAATGAGCCTCCGTCGGCCGCCCGTCCGGCCCGTTGATCGGCAGCAGATCCATCGGGCAGGCGGAGAAAGCGACGATGCAGTCCATCTCCGCTCTGAGCGTGATGGCGTCGCCCGGTTTGGAGACCGGCGCCCGCCAGTCGAGCCCGCCGTCGTCGAGGATGGCGATGTTCATGAACAGGTTGAGCGGGCAGGGGGTCTCGGTGGCGGTGACGCCCAGGGCGGCGAGCGCGCGGTGGAGATTCTCCGTGCAATTGTCGTGATGCCCGACATGACCGAGCTGGGCATAGCGGTACGGATCGCAGGAGGCGATCAGCGTGTCGTGGACACCGGGGCTGGTATCGGCGGTGACCGTCAGGATGCCGCGGCGCCGGTTCGTGACATAGGTGTCGCCCACGTCCGGGTTGGCCTTGCGGAAGGCCGCGCGGCTGTGTTCCATCGACATGAATTCGCCGGGATCCGCCGCCGCGAAAGCCCAGGTGTCGACCACCTGCTGGCCGTGGGTGTTGACGACGCGGACCGATTGACCGGCGGCCAGCCGGGTGGCGGTGCCGGCGCGTTCGGGGATCGTCTCAAGGGTATCGGTCATGAACGGACTCCTTCTCCCTCGATGGCTATTCGTCCGAGTGTCGTCGGATTCGGCGCGGCCCGCAACTCCGCATCGCTTTCGGCCGGACGGGATATCTGTCCCGTTGAACCTATGTTATAAGCCGAGTAGGCATTTGGAAGGATGACGAGATGGACAAGGTTAAGCTGGTGCAGCCCGATTTCGCGGATGACGAGGTCGCCGCGATTTTCGACGATATCCGCAAGACCAAGGGCGCGAATTTCTTGACGCCGACCTGGGGTTTCTTCGCCCTCGATATCGAATTGCTCAAGGGCTGGTGGACGCTGACCAAGCGCCTGCAGATGACCGAAGGGTCGCTGCCGAAGCCGCTGCTGAACGCCATTTCGCTGGTCTGTGCCGCCGAAGTGGATTGTCCGCGCTGCATCAACAATCACCAAACCCATCTGATCGAGCATTTCGAGATGACGACCGACGACGTGATGGAATGCATCGATTTCGAGAACTCGAAGACTCTCGATCCGATGTGGAAGGACGTGTTGCGCTTCGCCCGCAAGGTCGCGTTCAACGAAGGGACGACGGACGCGGACTTCCAGGCGCTTCGCGATCACGGGATCGACGATGTCGGCGTCGCGGAGATCGTCTCCATGGCGATGCTGGAGTCCGGCATGGCGCGCCATGCGGTCGGCGTCGCACCCTTCGAGAATGGCGACGAGTGGCCGAAGGACAACCTGCCCTCCGCCTTCTACGGCGAGAACGTCAACCGATAGGCCGCCGGCTGACCCTTCGACGGGGTCGGCAATTGCGCAGTACGGATTCTCGCCGCTCTGTCATTCCGGGGCGCGCGGCGAACCCGGAATTACCGCCGAGGTACAATTCAGCGGCAATCCGGAAGGTCTGATGCTCAGGCCCTAATTCCGGGTCCGGACGGCGTCCGTCCCGGAATGACACTTCCGGGTGCTCATCCTTCGACAGGCTCAGGATGAGATCTTTAAAAGGTTACAAATAAAACGCCTCATCCTGAGCGTGTCGAAGGATGAGCCCATCGGAGGAAGGCGGCCTACGGCAATTTCGCGGCGATGATCTCGATCTCGACCCGGAGCTCGGGCATCGAGAGCGCGGTGATGACCACCCGCGTGGAGGCGGGCGGGGGATCGCCGACCCGTTTGGCGCGCACCGCGCGGAAGGCGTCGCGATAGCGCGCGTCGGTGATGAAGGTGGTCATCTTGACCACGTCGTTCATCGTCATGCCCGCGGCGCGGAGCACCGCTTCCACATTGTCGAAAGCGGCCTCGACCTGCTCTTCCGTGGTCTCTGGAATGGTGCCGTCCGGGCGCATGCCGAGCAGGCCCGAGCTGACCAGGATGGCGGCGCCGGGCGGGATCAGGACGGCGTCGCTATGCGCGGAGAGCGCCGCCGGGGTTTCGTCGGAATGGATGTGCTTCAGGGGCATCGTCGGATTCCTCCGCTTGTTAGGGCAGGTAGGCGCCGCCGTTGACGTGAATGGTCTGGCCGGTGACATAGCTGCCGGCCAGCCCGCAGAGGGCCCGGATCATCGCGGCGACTTCTTCCGGCCGTCCCATGCGGTCCTGGATCAGGAACTTGATGTCGGTCTTGGGCCGCGCGCCGGCGGCCGCGCCGCGCACGGTGTCGATATGTCCGGGCACCACGGTATTGACCCGGATATTGTCGCCGCCGGCCTCGTGCGCCAGGCTTTTCATGAAGCCGATGATGGCGGTATTCGCCGCCGCGACATGGGTGCGACCGGCAACCCCGGAATGGCTGGCGATGCCGCCGAGCGAGATGATCGTCCCGCCGCCGGCCTTGCGAAGGTGCGGAAGGGCCGCCTGCGCGCAGATCATCGTGCCCTCGACGGTCGGCAGCGTGACGCGCCGCCATTCATCGAGCGTCAATTCGTCCAGCGGCGTATTGCCCCGCACCCCCGCATTGTTGATCAGGATCGTGAGCTTGCCGAACCGGGACACGACCGCATCGGTCATGGCCTTCACGGCGTCCGGATCGGTGATGTCGGCGACGTAATGCATGGCTTGACCGCCCGCCGCCGCGATCTCCCCCGCGAGCGCTTCGGCATCGGCGCCGGAATGCATCGCGTTGACGCAGACGGCGGCGCCCGCCTCGGCCAGCGCCAGGCAGGTCGCCCGCCCGATGTTATGGGCGGCACCGGTGACGATGGCGACATCGCCGGCGAGTTCTTTCTGCGTTTCCGCCATCTCCATGCTCCTGTGCTGTTTACCTGTGATCTAGCGCCATTCGACGGAAATTCGATATATCCACCGTCGACTGGGCGCCGCCCGCCGCCGTGCTAGGCTTACTGTCAGACCAGAGAGGAGCCCAGAAGATGACCCGGAACGATCTGACATTCGGCTGGTTCCTGCCGACCAGCGGCGACACGACCTGTCTCGGCGATCCGGCGGCGCGCATCCCGCAGGGCAACGCGTTGTTCGACGACGTGGTGTCGGCCGTCGACGACGGCGGCTATAAATATCTGCTGATGCCGGTGAACGCCACTTGTTGGGAAGCGACGGTGGTGGCTTCCTATTACGTGGCGCGGACCCGCAATGTGGCGCCCCTGATCGCGCTGCGCTCCGGCTACTGCAACCCGTCGCTCTCCGCCAAAATGTACGCCACCCTGGATCAGCTCTCCGGCGGCCGCCTCTGCATCAACCTCATCGCCGGGATCAGCGACGACGACACGCGGGCCGACGGCATTCTCGACTCGAAGAAAATCCGCTACGAAAAGATGGACGAGGAAGTCGAGATCATGAAGCGCCTGTGGGCGTCGAACGAGCCGATCGGCTATGAGGGCAAGCATTACCAAGTCAATCAGGTGATCGAGCCGAAGCCGCTGCAACAGCCCCATCCGCCGTTTTTCCTAGGCGGCGGTTCGGCCTTCGCGGCGGAGGTATCGGCCAAGCATTCCACGGTTCACCTGTTCTGGGGCGACAAGCCGGAGGTCATCGCGCGGAAGATCGGCGAGATGCGCGATTTGGCGGCGAAGTACGGCCGCCGCGACGAGATTCAGTTCGGCATGCGCCTGCAGATCATCTGCCGCGATTCGGAAGCGGAAGCCTGGGACGAGGCGCACCGGCTGATCGCGGGATCGACGAAATTCAATCTCGCCAACAACCGGCAGGGCGCCAATGCCGTCGAGGGCATCCGCCGGACTTCCGCGGCCAACCGCCGGGTCTGGGAACTGCTGGAGGAATCCGGCGACGAGATGAAAATTCACCCGCATCTCTGGACCGGAATCTCGACCGTGCGGATGGGGGCCGGCATCACCGTGGTCGGCACGCCGCGTCAGGTCGCCGACACGCTCGACGAATTCGTCGATGCGGGATGCACCAGCTTCTGCCTGTCCGGCTATCCGCACGCGCAAGCGGCGCGCGACTTCTCGACCAAGGTGCTGCCGCTCTTCGCGGGCCGGCTTTCCGACAGTCTTCCCCGCGCGGCTTGATGACCCGCGGGTTGCGCACCCCGGGATGAAGCCGAAGACCCGCCCGCTCAAGCTTTCGGCGGCCGACGCATAGGCCGGTTTATCGGATGCGCACCCGTTTGCTCAAAGCTTTGGCGATGGCGATTCTTTCCGGCGACATTTCAGTCGTGATGCGCGCCAACAGCGCCGTCGACGCCGCCTTCAAATCCGCCTGACCCTGGACGCCTTGAAGGGCGGTGAGCCAGCGGTACGCTTGCACCAAATCCTTATCGACGCCCTGACCCGCTTCGTAGAGGCGCGCCAACTGAAAGATGCTCACATAACCGGAACGGGTCTTGGCGTTTTGCGCGCCGATCAGATAGGCGTCGTGCGCGGCCCGGAGGTCGCCTTTCTTGGCTTGGCGGCCAGCGTAGAAATAGCAGGCCTGATCGTCTCCTTCGACGCAGAGCAGCAGGAGGTTAGCCTCGTCGCTCTGGATGTATTTCTGGTATTTCTCCGAGACGGCGAGGCCCGTCGACGGCAGGAGAGTTAGACTGAGCCAGAGCGCCATAACACGGAGCGGTATCCTGAGCATCGAGAGTAACCTCGTGACAATTCACTGAGCACCAGTGTCGGCATCTCGAAACCGCCCGTTCCAGATGTCGGATCAATTACTGCAAGATATCTTACGCGCCGGCGCCTTCCAATATCGATATGAAGGGAAATCGCCAAGGTCGCTTTTCCGGCTCGGGCAGATACTTTCCTTGGCACAGGAATAGGGAGGAAATGCAATACATGGCCCAGGCAATCCAGTTGGAGAAACGCGGTTCCGTCTGGCTGTTCACCATCGACCAGCCGGAAAAGATGAACGCGCTTGATTTTGCCGCGAACGATGAGATTACGGCCTTGTGGCGGGATTTCGATGCCGATGATAGTGCCCGCGTGGCCGTCGTGACGGGTGCCGGGGACCGTTCGTTCTGTGCCGGGGCCGATCTCAAGACCTATACCATGCCGTTCGCGACCGCGCCCGCGACGGAGTTTCGGCGCAAGTACACGAACGGGCCCGGTTTCGCGGGCATTACCCGCGGGATGGAGATCAACAAGCCGGTGATCGCGGCCGTCAACGGATACGCAATGTCGGGCGGACTGGAATTGGCTCTGGCGGCGGATATTCGCTTTTGCTCGCCGAATGCGGAATTTGCCTTCCAGGATGTGCGTTGGGGGTTTCATCCCTGCGATGGCGGATGCGTGCGGTTGCCGCAAATCGTCGGCTTGGGCCATGCAATGGAGATCATCCTGTCGGGCGACCGGGTCGGCGCGGAACATGCGTTTCGCATCGGCCTCGTCAATCGGATCATCGATGCGGACAAGCTGCTTGCAGAGACGCTGAGCTATGCCGAGCGGCTGGCCTCGCGGGCGCCGCTGGCCCAACAGGCGGCGAAAGAGGTCGTCCTGGCGGCATACGGCCGGGCGCTCGAAGATGCGCTGCGGCTCGAATCGCGCTCTTTCCATGATCTCGGGCGCACGGAAGATTTGGACGAAGGCACAACGGCGTTCCGCGAAAAGCGCGACGCGCAATTTAAAGGACGTTGAGGCAATGGAGCATCAAATTCTCGGACCCGGCTTCGCGGTCGAAATCCAAGGTGTCGACCTTTCCCAGGAACAATCGCCCGATGCGGTCGCCGCGATGCGCGACCTGTGGCTGGAGCACAAGATCGCGGTCTTCCGCGATCAGGCACTCGACGACGAGGACTTGATCCGATTCGCGGAATATTTCGGGCCGACATACGTCTACGTGCGGGCGCAGTTCAACGACCGCAAGCGACCCGTGGTCACGATCATCTCGAACATCCAGGAAGACGGCCGCAAGCTCGGCGACCTCGGCGACGGAGAGGTCCACTGGCACACAGATCAGGCCTATTCCAAGGAAGGCTCCTTCGGCACGATCCTCTACGGCGTGGAAATTCCGGCGGATGGCGGTGCTACGTGCTATGGCGACCTGGCGCGCGCCTATGCCGCGCTGCCGGAGGCGACGAAGCAGAAGATCGCCGACAAGACCGTCACCTATTCGATCGCCCGGGCGGCGGAGACCCAGAAACTTGGACTCCCCGAGGACCAGCGCCGGGCGAAACCGCCACTGTCCCATCCTCTGGTGCGCCGGCATCCGTACCTGGATCGCGCCGCGCTCTATATCAGTCCCAACCATGCCCTGCACGTGGACGGAATGGAGGCGGCGGAAAGCGATGCCCTGCTCCGTGAAATTCATGCCCATGCGACCAAGCCGGAGTTCGTCTATTGCCATCAATGGCGCAAAGGCGATTTGGTCATCCACGACAATACTTCGACGATCCACCGGCGCGATCCGTTTCCGGCCGAGCAACGGCGTCTCCTCAGGCGGACGGGATTCCTGCTGCCGGAAGATGCCCGGGCCCGGTTCTAGGATGGCGGTTGGTATCGGTTGCCGGGATCGGCGCGCAGGCTAGATTTGCCCTATACGGCACGGTGCCGCAGGTGTGCGCCGGCGCAATGCGAGAGAGGATACGACGAATGCCATCGAATGAAGTGATCGGTTTTATCGGGCTCGGAGTCATGGGCGGTCCGATGTGCGGCCATATAGCCAAGAAGGGCGAGAACCGGGTCATTGGTTTCGACACGGTCGCCGCGGCGGTCGAAGCGCGGGCGGCCGACGGCGTGGAGGCCGGTGCCTCGCTTGCCGATGTCGCCGCCACGTCCGACATCGTTTTCCTCTCCTTGCCGGGCGAGCCGCAAATCCGTGCCGTCTGCGAAGGCGACGGCGGGCTGATCGAATTGTCGCGCCCGGGGCAGTTGATCGTCGATTGCAGCACGGCGCCCGTGCCGATGACGCAGGAAATCGCGGCTCGGTTCGAGGCGAAAGGCGTGCGCTTCGTCGACGCGCCTGTGACACGCTCGGCCCAGGCGGCCCGCGACGGTACGCTCAGCTTCATGGTCGGTGGCGCCAAGGAAGACGTCGAGCGGGCGCGCCCCTATCTCGACCGGATGGGGCAGGAGGTAAACCACGGCGGGCCGGTGGGCGCCGGCCAGTTCTTGAAGCTGATGAACAACATGCTGGTGGCGCGGATCACGCACGCGCTGGGGGAGGCGCTGGTGGTGGCGCGGGAATCCGGGCTGGTCGACGGCGAGACGCTGTTCGAGGCGATGGCGACCGGATCGGCGGACAGCTTCGTTTTGCGCAATCATGGACTCAAGTTCATGGCCAAAGACCTGCACCCGACGGAATCGTTCCGCATCAGCTATATGCTGAAGGACCTCAATTACGCGATCAATCTGGCGGAGAGCTGCGGGGTTAATATGGAAGGCGCCTATACCAACCGCGAAGTGCTGGAACGCGCCGACAAGATGGGATTTGGCGAGAAATACCACACGGTAATTGTCGAGGCGGTCGAACGGGGCCAGAAAAAGTGATCCGCCCGGCGGATTGTTGACTTCGCGCATCGCATCGGGGATTTTTGTTTGCCTGCCGTCGCCGCGTTCGATGCGGCGGCATGACGGGTAATTGACCGAGGCGGCAATCGGCCGCCCGGCATACGGTGCGGAATGCCGGAATACTCCGGCACGCCTGCGGATTGGAGCTCCCTATGAGCAACCCGGTTACGGGATCGACGGTGGCGATACACTATACGGTTCGCCTTGCCGATGGTCAGATTGTGGAAACCACGACCGACAAGGATCCCATTGAAGTCACCCTTGGCGCCAATCAGATCATGCCCGGAGTCGAGCGGGCACTGATGGATATGTCGCAGGGCGGTAAGTCCACCGTGACGATTCCGGCCGACAGCGCCTATGGCCCGCATGACGCCAATCTGGTGCAGCGAATGGAACGTTCGGCCCTCCCCGAGGACATCTCGGACAAGCTACAGGCCGGCATGACACTGAAGAGCACCAGTCCGCAGGGACAGGATTTGCAGCTCACGGTGGTCGAGTTGAGCGCGGAGAGCGTGACTTTCGACGCCAATCATCCGTTGGCGGGACGCGACCTGACTTTCGATCTGGAACTCGTCAAGGTCGATTGACGCTCAGCGCTCGATCTTCAGGCGCAGAATTTTATCGTCTCCGGCGCGCGGGCTGCCGCGGCCGTCCCGGTTGCTCGTCAGCACGTAGAGATGCCCGTCCGGGCCGCTGACCGCGTCCCGCAGGCGCCCGAGCACGCCGTCGTTCTCGTCCTGGGCGAACCAGCGCTCGATGCGGTGCGCGCGGTACGAGCTGCCGGTTTGGGCCAATTCGATGCGGATCAACGCTTCCGACCGCAGCGTCGCTACATAAAGGTGACCCCGGTGAAAGGCGATGCCGCCCGGCGGCACCGAGGCATCCGGCCACATCACGATCGGATCGACATAGGGGGCCTTGCCCGCCGCACCCACGATCAGCGGCCAGCCGTAGTTCCGGCCTTTCCGGATGATGTTGATCTCGTCATGAGCGCCGAAGCCGACCTCGCCGGAGGGGCCGTGCTCGGATTGGAAAAGCGCGCCCGTTTCCGGATGCCAGGCGAGGCCTTGCGGATTGCGATGACCGTAGGACCAGACCGGCGAGCCCGCGAAGGGGTTGTCGTCGGGGATATTGCCGTCCGGATCGATGCGCAGAATTTTGCCGCCCAGCGCGCTCAGGTCCTGGGCCATCCGGCGCTCGAATATCTCGCCTGTCGCCGCGTACAGCATCCCGTCCGGTCCGAATGCAATGCGCCCGCCATTGTGGAACAGAGCGCCCGGCACCCCGCCGAGCACGATCCTGTCGAAGATGCCGTGATCGCCCTTGTCGCGCAGGCGGATGATGCGGTTGCGGATGCCGTCTTTCCCCCGCCAGGTATACATTGCGTATATGAAGGGCGCATTGGGGAAATCCGGATGCACCGCGAGCCCCATCAATCCGCCTTCGCCGCGGGCGAAAAGATTCAGGAAGAAGTCGCCGATACCGCTGGCGCCGCGAGTCGTCTCGAAGACGGCATAGGATTTGGACTGCAGCCGACCGTCGCGGATCAGGCGAATGCGCCCCGGCCGCTCGCTGACCAGCGCGCGCCCGTCCGGCAGGAAGACCAGGGACCAGGGCGCCTCCAGACCGGTAATCCAATTCTCGACCGCCACCTGCGCCGGTTGCGGTTGATAGACGTCGTCGACGGCTTGCGGTTTCGGGCCGACGATTGGGTCCGCCGCATAGGCCGGCACAAAGCCTGCGGCCATCGATAGGGCGGCGGCGAAAAGAATTCTGAAGCGTGGCATCGGGAATCCCTTACCCTGCGGATTTTGGGCGCTAATATACCTTCTATGGTGACGATGGCCGGAAAAGGCGAGGAATTTCGCGACGACGAACGGCGCAGGACCGGCCTGCCGCCCGACGTGGTCAAGCGCCTGACGCGGATCGATCCCTTCCGCTCGTGGCTCGGCGTGGGGGAGACGGTGGGGCTGCTCGCTTTGGCGATCGGAGCGGGCGCTTATTGGTGGACGCCTTGGGCCGTGGTGCCGGCGCTGATCGTGATCGCCGGCCGCCAGCATGCGTGTTTTGTCCTCGCGCATGACGCGGCGCATTACCGATTGTTCCGTGCCCGCTGGCTCAACGATCTTGTGGGCCGGATGCTGGCGGCGCCTGTCGGCCTCTCGATGCGGACTTACCGCGTGGTCCATCGGCTGCACCACAATCACCTTTACGAAGCGCAGGACCCGGACATACCGCTTGTCGCGGGATATCCCCGGGGTCGCAAGTATCTGGCGCGCAAGCTGCTGGCCGATCTGTTGGGCCTGAACGCGTGGAAGACCTATGCCTATTTCTTCGGGGCGCCGGCGATCAACGACGACGCGGCGGCCGCCAATCGGCCGCTCGACGACACCGCGCCGGATTTGCGGCGGGCGGCGAGGCGGGACCGCTGGAGCGTCGTGGGGTTTCACGTTGCGGCACCGATTGCGGCGTTTGCCGCCGGGTATCTCGTCGAATATCTGGTGCTGTGGCTGCTGCCGATGCTGACGATCCAGCAGCCGCTGCTGCGCTACCGCGCCATCGCCGAGCATGGCGCGGTCACCGACTTTTCCTCGCCGCTGACGGCGGCACGGACCAATTTTGCGCCCTGGTGGCTGCATTGGTGGATGTTTCCGCACAATGTGAGCTATCACGTCGAACACCATCTGTATCCGTCGATTCCGTTCTACAATCTGCCGGAATGCCACCGCGAATTGGCGAGGCATGGCCTGTTGGAGCGCGCCGAAGTGCGGCGCCTCGGGGAGACCCACAAACTTTTCGTCGCCGACCCGAAAGGGGCCGATTGAACCCAATGGCCGATCCCGTTTCCTACCGCACCGAAGTCGGATACGAATTTCCGGTCTTCGACATCGTCGTATCCGAAGCCGAACAACGCCGTCTGCACGGTCATTGCGGGATCGACGAGAGCCTCTATGGCCGCCATGCCGACCCGACTTTCGTCGCGCGCGAGCCGATTACGCTCAACACCCAGACCATCCTGGCCAATCATCCGGATCATGCGCCGGTTCACATCGTCCGCCGGATCGAGCAGCGCCGCCCCATTCGCCTCGGCGAGACCCTGAAGATGGCGGGCCGGGTCACCGCCATCGCAGCGCATCCGCGCGGCAGGACTCTGACGACACGGTGGGCCTATCGGGACGCGGCGGGCGAGACGGTGTTCGTCGTGACTCCGGATGTATTGATGATCGATCCCGCGCGGGCGGCCGTCCCCTCCGGCGGCAAATCGACACCGCCGGACGCCGCGGCACCGGATTCCGCACCGACGGATTCTGGGCCGGTATTCGAGACTTTGACCCGCAAGCGTTGCACACCCGAGACGACGCTCGGGTATTGCGAGGGCAGCACGAACAAAATTCACCTCGACCCCGAGACGGCGCAAAGCTTCGGTTTTCGCGCGCCCATCATCGCCGGTAACCAGACCATCAATTTCCTGATGGAAGGGGTGTGCCGCCATGGTCTGCCGCAGGCCCTGTCTGTCGAGGCCCGCTTTCTCCGGCCCGTATTCTGGGACGATGCGATAGACGTAGAGGGACGTACGGAAATCGGCGGCAGGTTGGCAGAGATACGAGCCGTGAACGCCGCCGGCAGAACGGTCGCCGACTTGCGGGTACTCGAGGCCGGGCAAGGATGAATCTTATGGCGCAGCGGGGCCCGCGCCATCCGGAGGCCCACACCTGGCGCGATCTCGGCGAATTAACGTGTCCACAGCGCGCCACCGCCGGGACGCAGCGGCGACGGTTCGCGGTCGCGCGTGGAGACGGGAGCTAGGGGATGGAAGACGAGACGCTGAAAGAACTGGAGGCGCGCCGGGCAGTGGCCCGGGAGATGGGCGGCGCAGCGCGGGTCGAGCGATTGCATGCGGCGGGCAAGCTCTCCGTGCGCGAGCGCCTTGAAATTCTGCTCGATCCTGGCTCGTTCGTGGAACTGGGCCTACTCGCGCACAGCCAGCGCGAAGATTTGAAGGATCGGACCCCGGCGGACGGGATGATCGCGGGTCACGGCACCATCGACGGGCGAACGGTCTATGTGGCGGCGGATGACGGTTCGGTTCTGGCGGGCACGCGCGGCCGGGTCGCCGAAGTGAAGAACGCGCGGGTCCGGGAATTGGCCTTGCGCCACAAGAAGCCTTTCATCGCATTGATGGAGGCGGGAGCGGCACGAGTCCAAGAGACGTTCGGCGCGACCGCGGCCGGTTTGGGATATCGTTTCGGCGACCACATGCGGATGTCGGGCCGGGTCCCGCAGGTGGGGGCGGCGATGGGCCCTTGTTTTGGCGGCCCATCCTTTACCGCGCTGCAATCGGATTTCCTGCCCATCGTGAAGGGGACCGGTTTCATCGGTATGTCTGGCCCGCCGGTTGTGAAGGTCGGGATCGGAGTCGAGGCGACGGCGGAGGAGATCGGCGGCGGCGAAATGTCCGCTGCCGAGACGGGACAGGCGGATTACGCCGCCGAGGACGAGGAGGCGTGCCTGCAGTCGATCCGCCGCTTTCTCTCCTATTTGCCGTCCTCCAGCGACGAGGCTCCGCCCATGGTCCCGCCGCAGGCGGCGCCGATGGAAACGGCCGAAGGTTTGGCGAAGCTGAACGGCTTGGTTCCCGATAATCATAGGCGCGCATATGATATGCGGGCGCTGATCGAGTTGATTGTCGACGGCGGCGCCATGTTCGAGATCAAACCGGCCTACGGGCGGTCGTTGATCACGACCTTTGCCCGCATGGCCGGGGCGCCGGTCGGTATCATCGCCAATCAGCCGCGCATTCGCGCCGGCACCATCGACGAGAAAGCATCGGAGAAGATGCGCCGCTTTATCGAGCTCTGCGACGCCTATCATATTCCCCTGATTTTTTTACAGGATTGTCCGGGATTCCTGGTTGGCCCGGAAATCGAACGCAAACGCATGGTATCCCTCACGGCGCGTCATATGAATGCGGTATTGTCCGCCTCGGTGCCGAAAGTGACGGTGATCATCCGCAAGGCGATTGGGCTTGCCTATATCGCGCTCGGGGGGCGGGCGGTCGGCCCGGACGCCATTGTCGCCTGGCCGAAAGCGCTGTTCGACGTCATGGGTCCGGAGGCGGGCATCGAATTGGTGCATGGGCGGGCCATTGCGGCCGATCCGGACCCGGAGGCGAAGCGGGCGGAAATCCGTGCCCAGGTCGAGCGCGAATCGAGCGCCTATGCGACGGCGGGGATGGGACTGATCGACGACGTGATCAAACCGTCGGAGACCCGGTCCGTCATCCTCGACGCGCTGGCGCGCCGGCGCGGCACGGAGACGTACGGCTTCAAGCACCGCATCGATCCTTGACGGGTTGAATTCCGAATCCGCCTCATCCTTCCGGGAAATGCGTGCGTTTGAGCACGACCTTCTGCACCTTGCCCATGGCGGTTCGCGGAAATTCGGTGAGTTGGATGACGTGCCCCGGCACCTTGTAGGAGGCGACCCGGTCGGCGCAGAACGCGCGCAGGTCATCCAGATTCACGCTCCGGCCCGCCTTCGGAATCACGAAGGCGGCCCCCACCTGTCCTTTCGCCGCATCGGACACACCGGCGACCGCCACATGTTCGATGTCGGGATGGGCGGAAAGAAAGATTTCCACCTCTTCCTCGGCGACGTTGAAGCCGGCGCATTTGAAGACGTCGTCATAGCGGCTGATGAAACTGAGATTGCCGTCCTCGTCGAGCCGTCCGAGATCGCCGGTCTTGATCCAGCCGTCACCGATCAGCGTCTTTGCGGTCGCTTCCGGATTGTTGAAATAGCCGAGCATGACCTGCGGGCTGCGACCGTGAATGATGCCTTGCTTGCCCGTCGGCACCGGTTTGCCGTGCTCGTCCCGGATTTCGATCTCCACCCCCGGCCAGGGATGCCCCTCCGTCGACAGGGTCTTCTCGTCGATCCCGATATTGTTGACCAACGGGCCCGAGGTTTCGGTGAGGCCATATCCGCTCGCGGCATGGTCCACGCCAAGCGCCTTCAGGGTCGGAATATTGTGCGGTCGGCGCGGGAAGATACGCCCGCCCCGAAGCGACGCCACGCGTTGGGGGGTAAAGGCGGGGTGCTTTATGACCTGCTCGACGACCGTCAGATGACCGCCGAACAGGGTGCAGCGGTGCCGTTCGATCAGATCGATTGCCGCGCCTGCCTCAAACCGTTCCTGCAGAATCACGGTCGTCCCGGCAATCGCCGACGCCAGGATGGTGTTGTGGCAACCGGTGATGGTGAACAGGGGGTAGCCCATGAAGAAGACCTCGGCGTCACCCATTTGTCCCGCCAGGTTGAAGGCGTTGTTGAGGTTGCGGTGCGAGAGCATGACGCCTTTCGGCAAGCCGGTCGTCCCCGAAGTGTAGAGAATATATGCCATGGCATCGAGGTCGGTCTCGGGTTCCGGAGCGCCGGGCACATTGTCGCCCTGCGCCAGAAACGTGTCCCAGGAAAGAAAGGCGCCGTCCGCCGGCCCGCTGTCGCCCGCGAGGACGATCCGTTCCAGCGACGGGCAATCGGCGCGGACGCTCTCGATGACCTGGCGGTAGGAAAACTCTTCTGTGTCGCCTTGCGTGACGACAACACGTGCGCCCGCATCCCGCAGGGTGTGGGCGAGGTCGTCGTGCCGGAGCCGCGTGTTGACCGGGACCAGAACCGCGCCCATTCTCGAGGCGCCAAACTGGGCCATCACCCACTCCGGGCGATTGGACATCCAAAGCGCCACCCGGTCGCCGGACCGGACGCCCAGCGCGATCAGGGCGCGCGCCACCCGGTCCGCCAAGGTATCGATCTCCCGGAAGTTCCACGACATCTCTTCGAACACGATGAAAGGCCGGTCCGGCCACTGCACCGCCGCGGCGGCCAAGATGTCGTCGACCGTCGCGGGCCGGGTGAGACTCTGTTTCTGTGCCATGTGACGAGTGAAATCGATTTAATGCAGCGACCGTCAAGCGTTACGGCGAGTTGGCGGTCTCCGTCCCTGTGGGCGGCCTGCACGGCGGGATATTCGGCAGCCGGTCGAGCCCCGCGACGACGGCCGCGGACAGGAACGGCAGGCTTTGCACGTAGAGCGTCAGGGCGAAGATCGTGATCTCCAGCGCCTCGGTCTCGTTGAGCGCGATCAGCAAGGTTGCGCCGATGGCAAGCGCCAGCCCGGTCGTCAGCTCGCCGACGGCCGCGAAGTTATCGGAGCCGGCCTTCTGAAGCCCTCCCTTTGCAGTCCGACGAAATCCGATCCGTAGGCCCGCAAGCCCTTCGGCAACGCCCCGGGCGATGGTCATCTGCAGGCTCATCGCGGCCAATGCGGCGCCGGCAATGCGACGGATCGGAATCCGCACGCGTACGCCATAGAGAATAATGCAATGCAGCAGATTGACGGCGAACATCACCAGGATCGGCAGCGTGAACGGCAGCATGGGGATCAGCACGCCGACAAACAGAATCATCGGGACCCACAAC
>JAYPOZ010000017.1:0-63483 GCA_038131165.1 Rickettsiales bacterium
GGTTAGATATGCTGTGCGCCGCGCGCAATGGCGACGCTGCCGCTGCGGACGATCTCGACCTTGCCGAGTTCGCGCATCAAGTCGATGAAGGCGTCGACCTTGCCGGGCGAGCCTGTCATTTGGAAGACGAAGGAACTGGTCGTGGTGTCGACCGGTTCGGCGCCGAAAACCTCGGCAATCCGGAGCGATTCCCTGCGCTCGTGCGAGCGGGACTTCGAGATGACCTTCACCAGCGCCAAATCGCGCTCCACATGGTCGCCCTCCTCGGTAAGGTCGTGCACCTCGTGGACCGGAACCAGGCGGTCGAGTTGATGGCGGATTTGGTCGATGATCATCGGCGTGCCGGTGGTCACGATGGTGATCCGCGATAAGGAATCGTCTTCGGAGACGGCAGCCACGGTCAGGCTTTCGATATTATATCCGCGTCCCGAGAACAGGCCGATGACCCGGGCCAGGACACCTGGTTCGTTGGCGACCAGGACCGCGAAGATGTGCCGCTCTTCCTTGTCGCCGACATCGAGAAAATTATAGGCGGCGCCGGGTTGTGTGTTGTTTGCCATTGTCAGTTCATCCGATCAAACGAGGACCATGCCCTCTTCCGAGACGCCGGTCGCACCGAATCCCTTGGCTTCGGCGCCGAGAATCATTTCATTGTGTGCAGAGCCCGAAGGGATCATCGGGAAGCAGTTTTCGGCCTGGTCCACGCCGATATCGGCGATGACCGGCCGATCGACCGCGATCATTTCCTCGATCAGCCCGTCGAGATCGGCGGGATCGTTGGTCCGCAATCCGACGGCGCCGAAACTGTCCGCGAGCTTCACGAAATCGGGCAGGGATTCCATATAGGTTTCCGAGTAGCGGCTGCCGTGGAGCAGTTCCTGCCATTGGCGGACCATGCCCATATATTGATTGTTCAGGATAAAGATCTTGATCGGCAGTCGGTGTTGAACCGCGGTCGCAATTTCCTGCATGTTCATCATGAAGGAGGCTTCGCCTGATATATCGACGACCAGCTTGCCGGGGTGAGCCACCTGCACACCGATCGCGGACGGCAAGCCATAGCCCATCGTGCCGAGCCCTCCCGACGTCATCCAACGGTTCGGCTTCTCGAACTTATAGAACTGCGCCGCCCACATCTGGTGTTGGCCGACTTCCGTCGTAATGAATGTTTCCCGGTCTTTGGTCAGCTCATACAGGCGCTCGATGGCGTATTGCGGCTTGATGGTCTTCTTGTCCTGGCTATAGGCGAGGCAATTGACGTCCTGCCAGGCTTCGATCTGTTCCCACCAGGCGCGGAGGGCTTTGGTGTTGGTACGGCGTTTCTTTCTCGCCTTCCAAGCCGTTTTCATCTGTTGAATAACGGTGCCGACATCGCCGACGATCGGAATGTCGACCCGGACATTCTTGTTGATCGAGGATGGGTCGATATCAATGTGAATCTTCGTCGAATTCGGCGAAAAGGCGTCGAGACGCCCGGTGATCCGGTCGTCGAAACGGGCACCGACGCAGATTAGCGCGTCACAATGATGCATCGCCATATTGGCTTCGTAGGTACCGTGCATGCCGAGCATGCCGACGAACTGCGGGTCGGAGCCGGGCAGCGCGCCGAGGCCCATCAGCGTGAGCGTGCAGGGATAGCCGGTTGCGCGCACGAAATCCGTGAACTTCTTGACCGCAGCCGGACCCGAATTAATGATCCCGCCGCCGCCGTAGAAGATCGGCCGTTTGGCATTGGCAATCACTTCAATGGCCTCTTCGATCGAAGATGTGGCGCCTTTCAATTGCGGGCGATAGCTCGCATGCTGGATGGCGTCGGGGCCAATGTAGGGGCATTCGGCGAACTGAATGTCCTTCGGCAGGTCGACGACCACCGGACCTGGCCGGCCGCTCCGGGCGACGTAGAACGCTTCATGCATTGTCCGCGCGAGGACTTCCGTGTCCTTGACCAGATAGTTGTGCTTGGTGCAGGGCCGGGTGATGCCGGTCGTGTCGCATTCCTGGAAGGCGTCGTTGCCGATCAAATGGGTGGGAACTTGGCCCGTCAAACAGACGATTGGCACGGAATCCATCAAGGCGTCTGTCAGGCCGGTCACCGCATTGGTGGCGCCTGGACCGGATGTCACCAGAACCACGCCGACTTTACCGGTGGAACGGGCATAGCCTTCGGCGGCGTGGACCGCGCCTTGCTCGTGGCGCACGAGGATGTGGCGCAACTCGTTCTGCTTGAAGAGTTCGTCGTAAATCGGGAGAACGGCGCCGCCCGGATAGCCGAAGACGACCTCGACACCTTGGTCGATCAGCGAGCGGATAATCACCTCGGCGCCGGTCATGGCTTTGTCTGTCGTCATGGCTCGTCTCTCCAAATGCCCTCGGGCGGCGCGTTCGCCGCCCTGGGCCGCTGTTGTTCGTCAATTACGCCCTAAAGAAAGGGGATTGTTCGCGCGGCGATTCACCCGAATGACGGGCCCCGGCCCCGAGCGGGAGCGGACAATAGGGGGTCAGTCCGGGAGGGTCAATACGTTTGTGCGAATAAATAAAAAGAAATCTCCTGAAAAACTTTCCATATATTGCGTGTTAAGGGTCATGTTCGCAATGATCTGATTTCGAAACCATGTGCCCTGACGTTTGGCGAATTGCCGGGTCGCTCGCTGGGCGCGTTCGATGGCCTCGCTTTCCTCCAATTCGCCTGCGAGCAGGCGGCGCAAATCCGGGACGCCGACGGCCTTGAGCGCGGGGAGTGTCTCATCGAGGCCGTCAAGGGCGCGGACTTCGGCGAGCGCGCCGGCGTCGATCATGCTCCGAAACCTGGCGTCGATGGCGTGGTGCAGCATCGCGCGCGGCGGGGCCAGCTGGAAGGTGGAGAACCGCCACTCCGGGCGTGGTCCGGAGCGTTTCTCCGCCTGCCAGTCGGCAAGGGGGCGGCCGGTCGCCTCCCATACCTCCAAGGCCCGGGCAATGCGTTGCGCATCGGCCGGCGCCAGTTGGGCAGCGGTTCGCGGGTCCTGGAGCGACAGTGCGTGATGACAGGCGGGTGCTCCCAGGTCGCGCACCCGACGGCGCACAGCGTCCCGGACGTCCTGCGGAATATCCGGCATTTCCGAGAGGCCTTCCGTCAATGCCTTGAGATACAGTCCCGTGCCGCCGCACACGATGGGCAGCCTACCCGCCCGGTGCGCGGCGTCGATCTCGGCGCCTGCGAGCTCGCGCCAGCGTCCGGCGGAGAACGCATCGGTCACCGACGCGATGCCATAGAGGCGGTGGGGCGCGCGCGCCTCGTCGCAAACGCTCGGCCGAGCCGTGAGGATGCGCAGTTCCCGGTAGACCTGCATGCTGTCGGCGTTGATGATCACGCCATCGAACTCGCAGGCGATATCCAGCGCCAGCGCCGATTTTCCGCTGGCCGTCGGTCCGCAAACGATCAAAACCGGTTTTTGCGCGTTGTCAGTCATGGTTCGGGAAGATACAGCTTGGGACGCCATGAACACAGTCGTAACCATTCTCGCGGCAGACCGAATTGCAGACGCCAGCGTGCGGGCGGCCGAGCAGTGTCTCGCCACGACCGTCGATTGGCTGGCGAAAGGTGTCGCCGGCGACCTGGCGACCGACCTGCCGCCGCCTGAAGCCGAGCAGCGGGTTCGCGGGGCACTGGCCGGGGCGCCGGTGGATGTGGTGGCGCAGGCCGCGACGGGGCGCCGCAAACGGCTGTTGGTTGCCGACATGGAATCGACGATCATCGAGAACGAAATGCTCGACGAACTCGCCGAAGAGTTGGGCCTGAGAGGGCGGATCGCCGCCATTACCGCGCGGGCAATGCGGGGCGAACTTGATTTTGAAGGCGCGCTGCGCGAACGGGTTGCGATGTTGGCGGGGTTGGAGATCGCTGCGCTGAAGCGGGCGCAGGAGAAAATCCGCATCATGCCGGGAGCCCGCGCGCTGGTCGCGACCATGCGGGCAGGCGGTGCCTACTGCGCGCTCGTCTCCGGCGGTTTCGATTACTATACCGCCATCGTTCGGGCCGAACTGGGGTTCGATTACGATCAGGCAAACCGATTGGGTGTCCGGGACGGAAAATTATCCGGCGAAGTGATACCGCCCATATTGGGCCGGGATGCGAAACGCGCGGCACTGGAGCGGCTGGCGCGCGAACGCGGCATAGAGGTTTGCGACGCCATCACTGTCGGCGATGGCGCAAACGATCTGGATATGTTGGCGGCCGCCGGCACCGGCGTTGCCTTCCGCGCCAAACCCCTGGTGGCGGAGGCGGCGCGGGCGCGGATCGATCACGGTGACCTGACCGCTTTGCTGTATATTCAAGGGTACCGCCGCGACGAATTTCATTGATTTTACATTTTTGATATTGATTCATAAAATCTAATCGATATGCACGCTTATTTATTCCTTGGATGCGGGCTCATGCGAAACTAGGATATCGTCGAGACAGTCCAGGCAACTGGTCCAGCCGTGTTTATGGTCGTCCCGTCTCGCTATGCTGGTGAAGCGACGCTTTCGGGTCGATACGGCACAGGCGGAAGCGTCCGTGGCGGGGCGGATCGGCAGGCCTGCCCGCTCCAATACCTTGAGATGTTTCGAGACCGCGGGCAGCGACATTTCGTAGGGGGCTGCAATTTCGCCGGCCGACGCCGGTTCGCCGCCGAGGCTCCCGAATACCCATCGACGCTGCGCGATGGCGCGGCTATAACCGAGAATTGCGATAACGACCGCGGAGGACCAAGCATGCCGGATCAGCTGGAACCCCTCATTCTCGACCTAGTCGAATGGGTGGCGCAAACCCCGCGCCGCTATGACGAGGTAATGGACGCATGGCGGACTTCGTGCCCGCGTCTGACGGTTTGGGAAGATGCGGTCGACCGGGGATATCTCATCCGTGAGAAGGTGTCTGGCGACGGACATCCGGTCACCCTGGTCGCGGCAACGCCGGCGGGGCAGGCCTTTCTCCAAGCGCATGGACGCGGCTGATGAAGGTCGCGATCCTCGACGACTATTTCGACACGCTGCGGACGTTGGATTGTTTTCGCAAGCTGGACGGCCATGAGGTGACGGTTTGGACCGACCATCTGCAGGAAACCGAAGCCTTGGCGGAACGCCTTCGGGAGACCGAAGCCCTCGTCCTGATTCGCGAGCGGACTAAGATCAGAACGCCTCTGCTTGAGAGGCTTCCGGACCTCAAACTGATCAGTCAGCGAAGCGTCTATCCCCATATCGACATAGACACCTGCACGCGGCTCGGCATCGTCGTGTCCTCGGATTTGCACATGGGGACCCCTTCCTACGCCACGGCTGAACTGACCTGGGGGCTTGTCCTGGCAGCGATGCGGGAAATCCCGCAGCAAATGGCATCGCTGCAGGCAGGAAACTGGCAGATCGGCGTCGGGCGAACGGTGCGCGGCAAGATTTTAGGACTTTATGGCTACGGACGCATCGCCAAGGTCGTGGCGGATTACGCCCGCGCCTTCGGCATGGAGGTGCTGGTATGGGCGCGCCCGGACTCGCGGGCGCGGGCGGTAGCGGATGGGCATCGGACGGCGGCAAACAAAGAAGCCTTTTTCGCGGAAGCCGATATCGTGTCGCTCCATATGCGGCTCGTGGATGCGACGCGGGGGATTGTGACCGCCGCGGATCTCGCGTGCATGAAACCCACCGCTCTGCTGGTAAATACCAGTCGGGCGCCGTTGATCGAAGCGGGTGCCTTGGTTGCCGCCTTGCGGGCCGGCCGGCCGGGTATGGCCGCGGTCGACGTCTACGAGGAGGAACCCCTGCGCGATCCCAAGAACCCGCTGATGACACTGCCCAATGTTATTTGCACGCCGCATATCGGCTATGTGACCCGTGACGAGTACGAGCTGCAGTTCTCCGATATCTTCGATCAAATCGTCGCTTATTCGGCCGGAACTCCGAGCAATGTCGTAAATCCCGAAGTCATGGAGCGCCGGCGTTAGGTGGCGTCCTTTGCCGCCGGGTCCGCGTCGCTGCCGCGCAATGTGAACATCAGCACATTGGCGATCAGCATGAATCCGGCCAGCATGTAAAAAACTTCGAGCAGGCCCCAGGTGTCGGCGACAATTCCGCCGAGCACCGGCACGGCGGCGCCGAACAAGGCCTGAACCCCGAACATGACGCTGGTCGCGGAGCCGCCGAGGTTTCGCGGGGTCAGGTCCATCATCCAACCTTGCATGACAGGCCGTACCGCAAACAGTACGAAGCCCAGGACGGAGACGCCGACGATAAAGAGAATATCGTTGGAAATGAACGTAATGCCGATGATGGCAATCGTCGTTGCGGTCAGGCCGGAAAACACGACGGGCCGCCGGCCGATACGATCGGACAGGGTGCCGGCGATCATGCTCGCCGCCATGCCGCCGATCTGCATCAACATCATCGTCGTCCCTTGTCCTTCGGGACTGAACTCCAGGACATTCACCAGATAGAGCGGCACGAACAGGACGATGCCGACCTGAGCCATGCCGCGGACCGCAATCACCAGGGTGAGATTTCTGATCGGCGCCACCCGCGCGATAGCGGCGAGGCCGGTTGCATAGTCCCGCAAGCTCAATCCGCGGCCATCGCTTCCAATCTGGCGGGCGGGCTCGCGCGGCATCAGCGTAAAGGCGATGATGCCGAGGGCGACAAACACCGGCACCGCCATTCCCATGGACGCGTTCTGCCAGCTCATCCAGAGCAGTAGAATGCCGGCGACAAACGGGCTAGCAGCATCGCCCAGGTTGGCTCCGGTGGCATGGACGGCCAGGACGTAGCCGCGGTTCTTCGGAAACGTTTCCGACAGGAAAGCGATCCCCGGCGCATGCCATAGGTTATTCGCGGCCCCGACAAGCGCCACCAGAAAGAAGATCATGATGAAGGACTGCACGAAACCGAAACAAAAGAGCGCCACGCCGGTTCCGAGCAAGGATAACATCAGAAACACGATGCGCCGCCCGGTCATATCCACCAGCGGCCCGCTGCCGAAATTGCACGCAAGCGCGCTGATATGCATCGCCATGCTGAGCAGACCGATTTGCGTATAGGTCAGGCCGAAGTCCTTTTGGATATACGGAAATAGGAACAGCATCATCGCATGCACCCAATGGGTCGAGGCATGCCCGAAGCCCATCAGGTAGATTGTCCCTTGGCCTTTGATCTTGAAGGCGGACTGCGTGTCGGCGGTGCTCACGGGAAAAACATATTCCACATTGGACGAAATGGCAGAGGACCCTATGCTTGCAGGGCAGGCCTGACTAGACTTTTTTGTTCCCTGCAGTCATGCAATCGCGAGGAGAGGGGCGTGGGCGCACCCAAACGGCTCCTGCATATTGGCCTTGTCGGGTCGGTGGTGACGGCGGTCTGCTGCTTCACGCCGGCGTTCGTGCTTCTGCTCGGCGCGTTGGGCGTAAGCGCGGCAATGGTATGGCTCGATCTCATTTTGTTGCCCATGCTTGCGGATTTTATGGCGCTGACGGCATATGCGCTCTTCCGGAGACGGAAAAGGTCATGATCGAACGAAACTCGCAAATCACTTGCCCGACATGCGGACACGCCGCGATCGAGACAATGCCGACGGATGCCTGCCAGTATTTCTATGACTGCGTCGGCTGCGGAGTGGTGATAAAACCGCTGCAAGGCGATTGTTGCGTCTTTTGTTCCTACGGCAGCATTCCCTGACCGCCCAAACAGGTGGGGCCGTGAGCCTTTCCTCGACGAGGCGTGGGGTCACGAAAAAGGGCGGCTCTATTGCAAGGAGCCGCCCTAACGGTTTGAGCCGTGCCGTCGGAGGTCAGCCCTCTTTCTTGATCCGGAGCGCTACGAACCTCAGGTCACCACCTTGATCGACCAATAACAGGACGGACCGTCGGCCGGCATCCTTTGCTTCGTTGATTTTGGCCGCGACTTCCGCCGGCGACGTGACCTTTTCCTGGTTCACTTCGACGATCAGCGTTCCCGGCCGCAAGCCCTTCTCGCGGGCGCTGCTGTCGCGTTCGACATCGGTGACGACGACGCCTTCGCCGTCCTCGTCGAGCTCGAACTGTTTCGCCAGCGCCTTGCTGAACGGAGCCAGCTTCAGGCCCAGCTCGACAATCGTCTCTGACCGTTCCGACTTCTCCCTACGCTCGCCCGAGGGAGAGAAGGAGGCGACATCGACCTTTTCAAGCTCGCCCAACGTGACGCGAAGGGTGATGTTTTTGCCGTCGCGCCAGACTTCGACATCGACTTCCTTGCCGACACCGGTATCCGCGACGATGCGCGGCAGACGGCGGGATTGCGGGACTTCGACCTTGTTGAACGACAAGATGACGTCGCCCGACTTGAAGCCGGCGGCCGCGGCGGGACTGTCGTCGACGACCCCGGCGACCAGAGCGCCCTTGGCTTCCGGGAGGCCGAGACTTTCGGCGATTTCGTCGGTGACAGTCTGAATCTGGACGCCGAGCCAACCGCGTTTGGTGGTCCCGTACTCTTTAAGCTGTTTGATCACGCCCTGAGCCAGCGACGAGGGAATCGCAAAACCGATGCCGATGCTGCCGCCGGAAGGCGACAGGATTGCGGTGTTGACGCCGATGACGTTTCCCTTGATATCGAACAGCGGTCCACCGGAATTGCCCCGATTGATCGGTGCATCGGTTTGAATGTAATCGTCATAGGGACCGGAGCGCAGGTTCCGGCCACGTGCGGAGATGATTCCCGCCGTCACCGTGCCGCCAAGCCCCAAGGGGTTGCCGATTGCCACGACCCAATCGCCAATGCGGGCCGATTTCGAATCTCCCCAGGAAACGGGGATCAGTTTTTCCTTCGGTTCGATCTTGATCAGCGCGAGATCGGTCTTGGGATCCTTGCCGATGACCTTGCCTTCCAGGCGTTGGTCGTCGTTCAGGACGACTTCAACCGTGTCCGCGTTCTCGATGACATGATTGTTGGTGACAACGAATCCGTCGGCACTGATGATGAAGCCGGAACCGACCGCCGCGCCGCGGCGCGGCGCATCGCGTTTCCGCTTGTTGAATTCCTCGAAGAAATCGCGGAAAGGAGAGCCCGGCGGGAAGTCGAATTGCGGCGTGCCGTGTCCGCCTCGGCCTTCCTCGGCTTTCTGAGTGGTCTCAATCGTCACCACGGAGGGCAGCAGCCGTTCCGCCAGGTCGGCAAAACCGTCCGGCGCACCGCGCGCCGAAGCATCGTGAGGCGTCCAGGCCAACAAGGCCAAAACGGGTAAGACAAACAGAAACTTTGCGAGGCCGTCGAAATGGCCCGTGCGATTAGATGAGGCCGCGAGCGTCATCGGTATTCTCCATAAATCAGTCTATCTCGTTCCACGCGCCGGCATCGCGGCGCCGCTGTTGGTCTCGAATGTGACCGCTCGGGCCAAAATTTCAATCCAGCACCGGGATATTTCACGACAAATCCTCAATCTTGGCCACTATACGCCCAATTGTGACGGTAGTTTGTCGAAATTGGCGCGTCATCGCCACGATAGAGGTTAGCCCCGGACGAACCAAACGGTCCAGAAACCGGCGACCGCAGCGATCAGTCCACCCAACCGCAAAGCCGATGGCGGCAGGCTCATCGCCTGCGCCATCATCCGCTGCATTCCCGCGGGAAAGAGGGCGTAGATCGCGCCCTCGATCACCAGCACCAAGCCGACGGCTGTAATGAAATCGTCTATTTGCCGCTGCTCGAGCCCAGCGATTCCCCTTTGAAGAACCGATAGAACTCGCCTTTTGGCGGACCGACATAACTTGTCGAATCGCCGGTCAGACCCGTTCGCATTGCCTGCAGCGAGCGATAGAAGTCAAAGAAATCGCGGTCGCGGCCAAACGCATCGTTATAAAGTTTGGTTGCGATCGCATCGCCCTCGCCGCGGAGGATTTCCGAAGACTTCTTCGCTTCGGCCACGATGACGCGCTGCTGCTTGTCGGCGTCGGCCCGAATCTCGCGCGCCTTCTTGTCGCCTTCGGCCCGAATTCGGCGGGCTTCCTGTTCACGCTGTGTCTGCATGCGCCGGAAAATCGCCTGGCTGTTTTCTTCCGGGAGGTCGACGCGCTTGATCCGGACGTCGATGACCTGGATGCCCAAATTGCGCATCGCGCTATCGACTTTCTTGGCGATTTCCGTCATCAGCTGTGCCCGTTTTTCCGTCATCAGGCGGGTGAACAGTTCTTGACCGAAAGAATCGCGCAGGTTCGAGTTGATGATATTGTTCAGCTGGCTCTCGGCGATCGCTTCGGTGGCGACCGTCTGATAGAACTTCAACGGATCGACGATCTTGTACCGCGCGAAGGCGTCCACCACGAGCTGTTTTTGGTCCAGGGTCGGGATTTCCGCCGCGGACGCGTCGTAATCGAGCAATCTCTTGTCGAAGAAGATCACGTCTTGAATGAACGGCGTCTTGAAATGAAGACCCGCAGTGTCGACCTGGCGCTGCGGATTACCGAACTGCAACACCAACGCCTGCTCGTTTTCCCGGATCACGAAGAGCGACGAGAACGCGGTGATGCCGATGACCACGGCGATGATGGCGCCGAAGATGACTGACTTGCTCATCGCTGACCTCCTGTCGACCCGGGTGTTGCGGTCGCAGAACCGCGGTCCTTCTTCAACTGATCAAGCGGCAGGTAGGGCAATACGCCTGTGCCGCCCTTACCGTCCTCTATCAGGACCTTCTCCATCGGCTGCAGGACCGCTTCCATGGTCTGCAGATAGAGCCGTCGCCGGGTGACGACCTTGTCTTGTTCGTATTCCTTGAAAACCGAGAGGAAGCGTTGCGTTTCACCGCTCGCCTTGGCGATTTCTTCCTGCTTGTAGGCTTCCGCCGCCGCCACGATCTGCGCCGCCTCGCCTTGTGCGCGCTGTGTCACTTCGTTGCGATAGGCCGTCGCTTCGTTCTCGGCGCGCTCCGCATCCTGTTTCGCGGCAGCCACGTCCTTAAACGCGTCGATGACGGCTTCCGGCGGCTCGATGCCCTGGATCTCGATCTGCGTGACCAAGATACCGGCGCCGAAATCGTCGAGGATCGTCTGGATCAGCGTTTGCGTCTCCGCGGTCACCTTCCCGCGTCCCGTCGTCCGGGCAAACTCGAACTGCGACTTTCCGATGACTTCGCGCATCGCCGATTCGGCGGCCGATTTCACCGTCGCTTCCGGATTCCGTACATTGAAAAGGAATTTGAACGCGTCCTTTATCTGCCAGAACACCACGAACTGCGTGTTGATAATGTTCTCGTCGCCGGTCAGCATCAGGCTTTCCCGGGTGACGCTGCGCGATGCGCCGCGGGTCGATCCGGGCGATGCCCGAAAGCCCACCTCGACGCGATTGACCTGTGTTACCTTCGGAGTCAGCACCTCGCCGATCGGCGAGGGAATGTTATAGTGCAGACCCGGCGACGTCCGGTCCCAGAGCTTGCCGAAGATCAGGGCCACACCCTGCTGTCCGGCGTCGACGCGGTAGAATCCGGTCAGTAACCAGCCGACGACGACGACGATCGCGATCAGCGCGATGCCTTTGCCCGACCCGCCGCTTGGCAGAAACCGTTTCAATTTGTCTTGGCTCCGGCGCAGCATTTCCTCGATGTCGGGCGGAGGAGAGCCCGCTCCGCCGCCGCCTTTGTTGCCGCCCCAGGGGCCTTGGCCGCCGCCGCCGCCCCATGGGCCACCGCCGCCGCCGCCTTGTGATTGCCATGGCATGTGAAACTTCCCGCCTTTCAATGTCCCAAAAAGTGCACCGATATGCACTTTGCAAATAATGTCCGGCTGCTTTTGGAAACCGGATACGTGCTTTATATATTACAGCAAGCCGACGCACATCCGCAAAGTTTGCGACGCGCTCGGTAAACAGTCGCTTGCCATATTGGCAATAATTGGGAGTTTTCAAGCATGGCAGCGGTTTCCGAGGATAAAATTCTCGATGCGTTGAAAAGTGTCGCGGATCCCGACAAGGGGTCTGACATTGTTAGTCTGGGTATGGTGACGGGTCTTGTCGTCAAGGACGGGAACGTCGGGTTTTCGATCGAAGTGGAGCCGGAGCGGGGCCCTAAGCTGGAGCCTTTGCGTCGTGCCGCGGAAGCGGCTGTCGATCGGCTGGAGGGCGTTCTGTCCGTCACCGCCGTGTTGACCGCGGAACGCTCACAAGGCGCAGCGGCGCCGGCGGGCGGTGGGCACGGACATGCGCATGGCCACGACCACGGTACCCCGCAACAACAGGCGCCTTTGGCGCCGGGGGTGAAGAACATCGTGGCGGTGGCGAGCGGCAAGGGCGGCGTCGGCAAGTCGACCACGGCGATCAACCTGGCCATGGGGTTGGCGGCAATGGGACTGAAGGTCGGCATGCTGGACGCCGATATCTACGGCCCTTCGCAACCGCGCATGATGGGCGTGTCCGGCCGACCCGACAGTCCGGACGGCCAGATGCTGGAGCCGATGACCGGGCACGGTATCAAGGTCATGTCGATGGGCTTCCTCGTCGCCGAGGACACGCCGATGATCTGGCGAGGGCCGATGGTGATGAGCGCCCTGCAACAGATGCTGCGGGACGTGAATTGGGGCGAATTGGATATCATGATCGTCGATATGCCGCCCGGCACCGGCGACGCGCAGCTGACCATGGCGCAACAGGTGCCGCTTGCGGGCGCGGTCATCGTCTCGACGCCGCAGGACATCGCTCTCTTGGATGCCAGAAAAGGCCTCAACATGTTTCGCAAGGTCGATGTGCCCGTCCTCGGCATCATCGAGAATATGAGTTATTTCAAATGTCCGAATTGCGGCCATGAATCGCACATTTTCAGCCATGGCGGCGCCCATGAGGAAGCGGACCGGCTGGGCGTCGAGTTCTTGGGCGAAATTCCCCTCGACATCGACATCCGGACCACGTCGGACAGCGGACAGCCGATCGTCGTGAGCCAACCCGAAAGCGCGCATGCGAAGGTCTATCGAGCGATTGCCGAGCGGATTTGGAGTAAGCTCTCCGCCGCCACCCGGGCAATGCCCGAGATCGTCATCGAATAGGACCCAACGGTTGCGCTGGCTCGCTCATTCACTCTATCTGGCGGGCGTCGCCTTGGCGGTCTTCGGGGGCGCTGCGGAGCCGGTGCGCGCGGATACGGTGCTTGCCGTGCTCCAGGAAATCAATGCTTTGCGGCGCCAGCACGGATTGGCGCCGGTCCAGCTCGAGCCGCGCTTGACCGTCGAGGCGCGCGCTCATGCCCGCGATATGGCGCGGCACGACTATTTCGACACGCGAATGCCGAATGGCGACAAATTCGAATCGCGCCTCGACCGCGCCGGTTACGCCTACCGGCGCATGTTCGTGCAATTGGCGGCCGGGTACCCCACGCCGCTAGGTGTCGTGGCGCGCTGGGCCTCGCAGGACGAGACCAAGCGGCAGCTGTTGGACCGCCGGTTCGCGGATATCGGGCTCGGTTATGCCGCGAAAAGCGACCGGCTGGCCGGTGCCCGATTGGATCATTTCTGGGTCCTCACTCTGGCTGAACCGACTTTGGCTTTCCGCGGCGATTGGCGGCGCGAAATATTGGCGCGCATCAATGCGTTCCGCTCCGGCCATGGGTTGGTGCCGCTGCGGGTCGACGGGCGCTTGAATACCGCCGCTCAGGCACATGCCGACGATATGGCCCAGCGGGACTATTTCGCCCATGTCTCGCCGGAAGGCGGGACGGCCGGCGAGCGTGCGACCCGAGCGGGCTATAAGTGGCAGCGGGTTCTCGAGAATTTAGCCGCGGGACAGCCAACACCGGCGGAAGCCGTCGACGGCTGGAAGGGGTCCCCAGGCCACCGCCGGGCAATGCTCGATCCTGAAGTGCGCGAAATGGGCATCGGCTATGCTTTCTTGCCGCAGGACAACGGGCGCGTTAAGGCCGTCCACTATTGGGCGCTCTCGATGGGACGGCGCTAGCCCGGTCCGGCCCTCAATCGGCGCGGCGCCAGCGGACCCAGGCGTTGACCACCTTGCCGTCAGGCCAGGCCCGTGAAAGTGTCAGTTTCAGGCCGTTGTTGGGCAGTTTTTCCATGCCGCGCACCTGGGTGCCGCCGACCCAGCTTGGATTGAGGGCGAATTTAACCTCTGTGGTGAAGGTGTCGTTCTCCAGCGTCCAGGTGCCGCCGTAGGAGATATAGGTATCGAAGGCGCGCAGACGGTCGGCATCGGGCGCATCGGTGTGCCAGGCCGGGTCGCCGGTGAGGCCGGGCCGCCCTCCCCAGCAAATGGCCGCATTCATCCAGCCTTCTTGCGAGATGATCAGCAATCCCTGCGGATTGTCCCCGTAACGCGCGAGAGAGGCTTCGGCGTCCGCCGGATCGTCGGTTCCCCGGTCCACGAGGAGCCAGGTGCCGATGATATCTTCCCTGCTCACCATTTCGTTTTCTCCCTTTTTACATGCTGGCGATGGGGCCGGCAGTAACGATGGATGGATAATCGGCCGGGTCAAATGCAGCTTCGCCTTGAAAACCCTGTCCGGCTTTGCGAGGCTCCGGGACGCAATGAATAAAAGCCATACGGGGAGGAAACCCATGCAAACGCGCGCTGCCGTCGCCCATAAGGCGGGTGAACCGCTGAGTATCGAAACGGTCGAGTTGGACGGACCCCGCGAAGGGGAGGTGCTGGTGGAGATGAAGGCCACCGGCATCTGCCACACCGACGAGTTCACGCTCTCGGGCGCCGATCCGGAAGGCATCTTTCCGGCGATACTGGGGCACGAAGGCGCCGGCATCGTCGTCGATGTCGGCAAGAATGTCACCAGCGTGAAGAAGGGCGACCATGTCATTCCGCTCTACACGCCGGAATGCCGGCAATGCGAGTATTGCACCAGCGGCAAGACCAATCTGTGCCAGGCAATTCGCGAAACCCAGGGCCAGGGCGTGATGCCGGACGGCACCAGCCGGTTCTCCCTGGGCGGCGAGAAAGTGTTCCATTACATGGGCACCTCGACCTTCGCCAATCACAGCGTGATGCCGGAAATCGCGGTCGCCAAGATCCGCGAGGACGCGCCCTTCGACAAGGTCTGCTACATCGGCTGCGGCGTCACCACGGGGCTCGGCGCGGTGATGAACACGGCCAAGGTGGAGCCCGGCGCCAATTGCGTGGTGTTCGGCCTCGGCGGGATCGGGCTGAACGTCATTCAGGGACTGCGGATCGCCGGTGCCGATATGATCGTCGGTGTCGATCTCAACCCCGGGCGCAAACCGATGGCCGAGAAATTCGGCATGACCCACTTCGTCAATCCGACCGAAGTCGAGGGCGATCTCGTTCCTTATCTCGTCGACCTGACGAAGGGAGGGGCGGATTACAGCTTCGAGTGTATCGGCAATGTCGATGTGATGCGCACGGCGCTTGAATGTGCTCACAAGGGATGGGGCGAGAGCATCATCATTGGCGTGGCGCCCGCGGGAGCGGAAATCTCCACCCGGCCCTTCCAGCTGGTCACCGGCCGCTCCTGGCGCGGTACGGCGTTCGGCGGTGCCAAGGGCCGCACGGACGTCCCAAAGATCGTCGACTGGTACATGGACGGCAAGATCAACATCGACGATCTGATCACCCACACGATGCCGCTCGACGACATCAACAAGGCGTTCGGTCTGATGCATGCGGGCGAGAGCATCCGCAGCGTCGTCACGTATTAGGATCGAATTTTCCGGCATCTGCGGCGGCGCGTCCTTTCGAGGCGCCGCCCGGTGCCGTCTGAAAGGACACCGAAGATGACCGAACCCTATTCGCTGATTAAATTCTGGGCCGAGGGGAAGAGCTCGGTGAACGCCTGGCTGGCGATCAATTCGCCCGTCAGCGCCGAAGCCATGGCCAAGGCCGATTGGGACACCGTCACCATCGACTGCCAGCACGGCATGGTCGACCTGGGACAGGCGATGACGATGATCCAGACGGTCGCGATCAGCGGTAAGATCACGCTCTGCCGGGTGCCGTGGAACGATCCGGTTTGGATCATGAAGTTTCTGGACGCCGGAGCGACGGGCATCGTCTGCCCGATGGTCAATAACCGTGCCGAAGCCGAAGCCTTCGTCGCGGCGTGCCGATACGCGCCGGTCGGCAACCGCAGCTGGGGCCCCGTGCGCATCCCGTTCAGCAACCCGCCCGAGTACAAGGATTGGGCCAATAAGAACGTCGCGACCCTGGCGATGATCGAGACTCAGGAGGCGCTCGATAATCTGGACGATATCCTGTCGACGCCGGGCCTCGATGCCGTCTATGTAGGCCCCTCCGATCTCGCGATCAGCCTCGGCGAGGCACCGGACGCGATGGCGCGCGCGCCGAAGGTCATCGCCGCGATCGAGCAGATTTACGCAGCTGCCGTGAAGCACGGCGTGATCCCCTGCATCCATACCGGCAGCGGCGCGATGGCGAGGGAGTACATCGCCAAGGGCTGGCGTCTGACGACAATCCAGAACGATCTGCGGCTGATGCTGGCCGGTGCCGCCACCGCCTTGGCGGCCGCGCGCGGCTGACAGAGTTCGCAAAAAATTCGGATTGTACGGCGGTTCGGGTAGGCGTAATTTTCGGCCATGTGCCGTTGGATTGCCTATGCCGGACCGCCGATCTATCCCGAGACTCTCCTGCTGTTGCCGGAGAACTCGCTGATCAAGCAGAGTCTCAGCGCGCGTTATTCGATCACGCCGACGAATGCCGACGGCTGCGGCCTTGGATGGTACGGGGAGCGGGAGGAGCCGGGCGTCTTCCGCGATGTGTTGCCGGCCTGGAATAATCAAAATCTCATCAGCATTGCCCGCCAGGTAAAGACGCCGTTGTTTTTCGCGCATGTTCGGGCCGCGACCTTCGGGCCGATCCAGCGCAGCAATTGCCATCCCTTTGCCTTCGGAAAATGGTTGTTCATGCATAACGGCCAGATCGGAGGATACGAGACGGTGCGCCGTACGCTCGAGGCGATGATCGCGCCCGAATACTACAACACCCGGCAAGGCACGACAGACAGCGAGACCTTCTTCTTATTGCTATTGACGGAGGGCTTGCTGGCGGATCCCAAGAGAGCTTTCCGCCGGGTGGTCGAACGGGTCGAGGGCGCCATGCGCGATCACGAGATTTCCGCCCCCCTGCGGTTGACGGCGGCAGCGACGGACGGAGAGACCGTCTATGCGATCCGATATGCGAGCGATGATATGGCGCCGAGTCTTTACATGGGGCACAGCGGCCTGGACGGTCAGGCTACCGCTGGCGGGCCCGCGGTCATGGTCTTGTCCGAGCCGCTCGATTCCGAAGCCTCGGATTGGCGCGAGGTCGGCATGTCCCGGTTCGTGACCGCGTGTGGCGGCGCGTTCGATGAGGAAGCATTCGTCGTTAGCCCGTAAATACGATTTTTTCGCCGCGCGGAAATCTGCCTTAATCTCCTAATAATGTCCGCATATTGAGCTAGGTTATCCCCTAGCTTTCGATTTGGGTTTGGGGATGACGGTCATGAGTGTCGACCTATCCGTTGTCACGGATGACGAACTCCTGGAAAAGACAGGCCTGTTTGTCTCCGCGCTGACGACGGCGTTTGGCGCGGAGGTTCAGGGCGCCGACCTGTCGCGTAAGCTCGACAAGCCGGCATTCGAACTGATCCATCGGGCATGGCTGAAATACGGATTCCTGATCTTCCGGAATCAGAATCTCGACCCGGACACGCTCCTCGCTTTCAGCAGCCGCTTTGGAGACCTTGAGAACGCCCCGATCATGGCGAACGGTCGGACCTTTGTGGAAGGATATCCCGAGGTTTTCGTGATCTCCAACGTGGTCTCGAAAGACGGGCAGATCGGCTCCCTCGGCAACGGCGAGCTCGATTGGCATTCCGATATGTCCTACTTCGATATGCCACCGAAGGCGAGTTGCCTCTATGCCGTCGAAGTGCCGGAGGGCGAAGGCAAGACCGGCTTCCTCAGCATGTACGAAGTCTACGAGAAACTGCCTGCCGCGTTGCGGCGACAGATCGCAAACCTGTCGATCAAGCATGACCGGGTCTACACCCTGGATGGCTATTTGCGCGAAGGCGGCGGGCGGTCTCTTCGATACGTCAAGGCGCAGGGCACTTTCGACGCCTATAAGTTGCCCGGCGCCTGGCATCCGATGGTCCGGGCCCACCCCGAAACAGAGCGCCTGACGCTTTTTGTGGGACGGCGGCAGAACGCCTGTGTCGAGGGCATGAACCTTGCGGAATCCAAAGCCTTCTTGGACGGGCTGTGGAAGTTCATAAGCCAAATTGGCAAGCGCGCCTATCATCATGATTGGCGCGCGGGCGATTTGGCGATCTGGGACAACCGATGCGTCATGCTCCGACGGGACGGTTTCCCGCAATCGAGTCGGCGCGTGATGTACCGCACCCAAATCAAAGGCTGCAAATCGTGCTTAGAATGCTGACCTAGGCGGCGTCGAGGTTCTCTCCCGCCAACGCCCGGCGAATGAGGTCCCGGGTCTCGTTAAGGCCGAACAAGGCCACGAAGGAGCCCATCCGGGGGCCTTGTTCCTGCCCGAGGAGGATTTCGTATAGCGCCTTGAACCACTCGCGCAGGTTTTCGTATTCGTGCGACTTGCCGACGGCGTAGATTCCGTTCTGAATTTCCTCCGCCGTCGCGCTCTCGGGGAGTTTTTCGAAGAGGTCCAGCAGGTCCGAGAGGGCTTTGCTCTCGGTTTCGGTCGGGCCGCGGTACTTCTTCGCCGGTTTGACGAAATCCCGATAGTAGTTGATCGCCCGCCCGACCAACTCGTCGAGCACTTTATCGGTCTCCGGCGTCGCGTCGGGCGCATATCGCGTGATAAAGCCCCAGAGGACGGATTTATCCTCCGTGTTGCAGACGCTGGCCAGATTCAACAGCAAGCCGAAGCTGACCGGCACGTCCTCGGCGGGCGGCGTGCCCGAATGGATGTGCCAGACCGGGTTGGCCAGCTGCTGAGCGGCATCCTCGCCCGGAAATTTTCGCAGGAAGGTCAGATATTCGTCGACGGTCTTCGGGATGACGTCGAAATAGAGACGCTTTGCGGCGCGAGGTTTCTGGAACATGAACAACGCCAGGCTTTCGTTGGGCGCGTAGGTCAACCATTCGTCGATCGTCAGGCCATTGCCGCGGGATTTGGAAATCTTCTCGCCATTCTCGTCGAGGAACAGTTCGTAGGTATAGCTCTCTGGCGGCCGGCCGCCGAGGGCGCGGCAGATGCGTCCCGAAAGATGCACGGAATCGATCAGATCCTTGCCGGACATCTCGTAATCCACGCCGAGCGCATACCAGCGCATCGCCCAGTCCGGTTTCCATTGCAGCTTGCACTTTCCGCCGGTGACGGGGGTTTCGATCTCCTCGCCGTTCTCATCCCGGTAGGTGATGGTTCCGGCGTCGGGATCCGTCGAGAGGACAGGGACCTGCAGGACGCGACCGGTCTTGCCGCAGACCGGCAGGAACGGGCTATAGGTCTGCTGGCGCTCCTCGCCGAGCGACGGCAGCATGATCGACATGACGTCGTCGTAGTTCCGCAACACTTGCAACAAGGCGTCGTCGAAACGACCGGATGTATAGCAATCGGTGGCGCTGACGAACTCGTACTCGAAGCCGAAGTCGTCGAGGAATGCTTGCAGGCGGGCGTTGTTGTGGCCGCCGAAACTTTCGTGCGTGCCGAAGGGGTCCGGCACCGAGGTCAGCGGCTTGCCGATGTGTTCGGCCATCATCTCTTGCTGGGGAATGTTGTCCGGGACACTGCGAAAGCCGTCCATATCGTCGGAGAACGCGAAGAGGCGGGTGGGAATGTCCGATAGTTCCTGGAAGGCGCGGCGTACCATGCTGGTGCGCAACACTTCGCCGAAGGTCCCGATATGCGGCAACCCCGACGGGCCATAGCCGGTCTGGAAAAGAACATATCCCTTCGCTGGCGCCGTCTCGCCGACGCGCTTCAGGATTTTCCGTGCTTCCTCGAATGGCCAGGCTTTTGCCTTTAGCGCCAGCTCGTGTCCGTTTGCCATCTGCCTATCTTCGGTTATTTTCTCACCGCGGGTAAGACCGTTTTGCTGCGGGCCGGGACACTATGTTGCGTTCCGGGGCGCGTCAACCGAGACGACGCCGTGTCGAACGGTTAGAATGGGGCCAATATGACGACGTCTCGCCGGATACTCCTGCCCGAAACCCCTGCCATCGCCACCGGCCTGTCCGGAGCCGCGTGGCTCGATCCGACAGGCGAGATCGAAGAACTTACCTTCGAGGCCGTCGCCAGGCGGATCGCTGAAGGCGCCCGACCGATCCTGTGTCACGCACCCGCGACCGCCCGGCGGCTCAACCTGCGCCGGCTCGCCGCCTATGACGTCCTGGAACTGTTTGCGTTTGTCCGGCCTTTGGATTTCTGCGTGCCGACGCCGCGCGGCCTGGGAGAGGCGCTCGGTATCGAAATGGGGCACCGTCCGACGGAGGCGTCGTTGGGCCTGGTGCGTGCGGCGCAGGCATTGCTGCAAAGTTTGTCTCGATCGGATGAGCGCGATGCACGCTCGGTCGCCTGGGCCATGGCGCAAGGCGGCTGGGCATGGGGGCCTTCGGTGCTTGCGGCGTTGGGTGAGGAGCCGGAGGGCGATCCGTCCCGATCGCCCGTCGCCGGGCTCGATGTCTGGCGGCGGTTGCCGGAATGGTCGGAGCACGCGCCGCCGCCGCCCGCCGCGTCCTTCGCGGTGGAGCCGGAAGAGGCGCGAAGCCGCCTCAATCAGCTCTTGGACGAGCGCTCCGAACCGCGGCCCAGCCAGGCCGATTACGCGTCGGCAACCGCCGGTGCCTTCCGCCCGCGGAATGCGGCGGGCGCGCCGAATTTCGTCCTGGCGGAGGCCGGAACGGGGGTCGGCAAGACTCTCGGCTATATCGCACCGGCCAGCGTGTGGGCGGAGAAGAACGAGGCGCCGGTTTGGCTCTCTACCTATACCCGCAATCTGCAACACCAGATCGATCAGGAACTCGACCGGCTCTATCCCGACCCCGCGTTGAAAAAGCGCCGTGTCGTGGTGCGCAAGGGGCGCGAGAATTATCTTTGCCTGCTAAATTTGGAGGAGGCGGTGCGCGGGGTTGGCGTGCGCCGGGAAGACGCGGTCGGCCTCGGTCTGATGGCCCGCTGGGCGGCGCGCACCCGGGACGGCGATTTGACCGGCGGGGATTTCCCGTCCTGGCTGGTCGATTTGCTCGGCGCTGCGAAGACGCTCGATCTCAGCGACCATCACGGCGAATGCATCTACTCTGCCTGCCAGCATTATCAGAAATGCTATATCGAGCGGGGCGTGCGCCGGGCGCGGCGGGCCGACCTTGTGATCGCAAACCATGCCTTGGTGATGGTGCAGGCGGTACGGGGCGCGCTCGACAGCAATAACCGACCGACACGCTTTGTCTTCGACGAAGGCCACCACGTCTTCGATGCCGCGGACAGCGCTTTCTCCGCACTCTTGAGCGGACGCGAAGCGGCGGAGTTGCGGCGCTGGTTGCGCGGCGCGGAAGCAAGAGGCTCGGGGCGCGCGCGCGGATTGCGGCGGCGCATCGAGGATTTACTCGCTGGCGACGACGATTCCGCGGCGCTGGATGACGTCCTGCGGTCGGCGGGGACGCTCCCGGGAGAAGGCTGGCGCCAGCGGGTTTCGGGCGGCGAGCCTCGGGGGAGTGCCGAGGCCTTCCTGGCCGCGGTCCGCAGTCAAGTCTACGCCCGCGCGACGGGGGTGGATGGTCCTTACGATCTGGAGTGCGATATCGCCGAATTGGTGCCGGGGCTGCTCGATTCGGCGGCAGCGCTCGCGGAGAATCTGGGACGTCTTGCCCGTCCGCTGAAGGCATTGCGGGAATCTCTGATTGCACGGCTCGACGACGAGGCCGAAACCCTGGAGACAGCAACGCGGCTACGCATCGAATCGATGGTGCGTTCTCTTCAGAACCGTGGCGAGGATGTTGTCGCGGCTTGGCGCAGCATGCTCGAATCCCTGGCGAGCGAGACGCCCGACCGGTTTGTCGACTGGTTCAGCGTTCAGCGTTTCGGCGGACGGGATATTGATGTCGGGATGCATCGCCATTGGCTCGATCCGACAGTGCCGTTCGCCGAGCATGTGGCGGCTCCGGCGCATGGAGTTGTCGTCACTTCGGCCACATTGCGCGACGGCACCGGCGATCCGGAGGCCGATTGGACGGCGGCGGAAATCCGCACGGGGGCGGCGCATTTGCCGGCGCCGGCAGTGCGCGCGGCGGTACCCTCTCCGTTCGATTACGGGGAAATGACAAGGGTTTTGGTGGTCAACGATGTCCGCAAGGACGATTTGGGCCAGGTTGCGGCGGCCTACAGGGAATTGTTTCTGGCATCGGGCGGCGGCGCGCTCGGCCTGTTTACCGCGATCAGCCGGTTGCGGGCGGTCCACGCGCGTCTGGTCGCGCCGCTGGATCAGGCGGGCCTGCCGCTTTTCGCCCAGCATGTCGACGGCCTCAATCTGCCGACACTGATCGATATCTTCCGGGCCGAAGAAGATGCCTGCCTGCTGGGGACGGACGCGGTCCGCGACGGGGTCGACGTCCCGGGACCCAGTCTCCGCCTTATCGTCTTCGACCGCGTGCCGTGGCCGCGCCCGACGATCCTGCATCGGGCCCGGCGAAAAGCGTTCGGCGGCCGGTCTTACGACGACATGCTGACGCGGCTGAGGTTGAAACAGGCCTACGGGCGCATGGTGCGCCGTGCGGGAGACCGCGGCGTCTTCGTGATGCTCGACCCGATGATGCCCTCGCGGCTTTCGGGTGCCTTTCCGGAAGGCGTCGAAATCGAGCGACTCGGCTTGGCCGATGCGGTTCGCACACTCCGCGATTTTTTTGCGAAAACCTCTGACGCCGCTTAGGTGTCGCGGGTCACCGCCTGAACCCGGCGGCGCGGCCGCTCGCCGCCGAGCAGGCGCAGTGCGTCCGCGAAGGCCGCCACGTCGGGGCCCAATGATGCGAAAAACCGGTCTTCGACCGCACGAACTGCGGGCGCCGCCGCCTGGAGGAGTGCCCGACCCTGGTCGGTTAGGCGTACCGCAAAGGCGCGCTTATCGATCTTATCCTTCGCTCTTTCCATCAAGTTTCGCCTGGTCAGCGATCTGACGACCTGCGACGTCATCATCGGATCGGTCCGGCATTGCCGGGCCAACGCAATTTGCGAGATTGCCGCGTTTGCCGCCGAAGTCGCGGCGAGCCCGGCCAGCAGCAGGAACTGAACGGCCGTCAGATCGAATGGTTCCAGTGTTTTCCTCTGCTCCCGCTGCCAGAGATTCTCCAGATGCCACAGCAGGAAACCGGGCGATTGCTCGGCCTGCCAATTCGCGTCCGTCGGGTGTAGTGCACGGTCTTGGGGGTTCTCGCTCATGGAATTTCCCGGGGCTGCCAATCCGTAAATTATATATGCGCGCATGTTAAATGTCGAGGCCGATATCGCATCCTCAGCTGACAGGTTGTGTCGTTTACAAAGGTAACGACGCTGGGATCGGAACGTATCGGCATGGCGGAATTTGCCTAGCACCCGGCTAAATTTGCCGGGCGGAACGACGCGGACCGTCGAAAAGGGGAAAATACTGCCGGCTTAATCGGTTAAGGATCTGAAAATAAACAAATTATCTTCGGCACGGAAACTGCATGTATACGGGCCAAACACACCAGCTTGGATGCCGGCAGATGAAAATCGAATTGTTGAAGAATGCCTTTCGCAGTGTCACCCGCCAGGAAGAAGCTGCGATGGCGACCCTTGCCATGGTACCCCGCAAGCGGCGCGTTCTGCCCGTGGCCGGCACTCATTTCGACACGGTCAACGAAGCGCCGTCGGTCGACCGGGAGGTGTTGTTGTCGCACGCCGCTATGACTTTCGATCCGCAGCGGATGGAGCGGCGGGAAGCGGAAGGTCTGATTGAATTTTTGCAAGAAGGCGAGCTGCTGCCGACGGCCGAAGGGCGCCAGCTTCTCGTGCAGCTTCGGGCCAGCACCGATGACGAGGCAACGGTGGACTTGTTGTCGTTCGTTCGCACCATGCTCCCGGATGCGCCGGCGAAACGTATCGGGCTGTCCTTATTGAACGACATCGTCGGCTTGCGGTTTCGCGCGGCCGGCTGAAACCAATTCGGTTTGCGCTGCCTCTCGAGGCGGCGTCAAAGGGGTCGGGACGCAACTAGGGTCGCGCACATGCGGCCCGGCCCCTCTACCTCTCACGATCCACCCAAATTTTTGGATCGCCGACGCCCAGCGCGACCACTTGTTAGCACTCACGGTTAAGTGCTGCTAACATCTTGTTTTTATTCAATTATTATTGCGTGAAAAATGTTAATCCCGCAAACTGTTCCCATGCTATCTCGACCGTAAGGAGGATGATGGGACAATGCGGGATTTAGACTTGCAACTAAACGGGTATCGGATCACGACAGCGGAGATAGTGTATTATATGCCGGACCATCCGGCACTGCTCCAGAGTTTCATTTGGCAGTTTAACGATCTCGCACCAAAGTATCCCAAGCTCCATAAATTTCTCGACTATTGGCGTCAGAATATCGAGGCGACAATCCATTCCGTGGCGGTCATGAACCGGGAGCAGATCGGTCCCTCAAAGACCCGCGCCGTACGTCATGAGCTTGTGCTGCATTAACGGTCACAAAAGCTTATCGACCTAGAGCTGCCTTCAGCGTCTTCCATCCTTTCTTTTTCGCCGACGGATATGGTGTCCGCTTCACTATTGCGGTAGGTTTCCGTCGCAAATATGTAAGAATCTAATGTATGGAGGAACGCTCGGATGACCGTGCGTGTTGCGATTGTCGGGTCAGGGCCCAGCGGCTTTTACACAGCGGACGCGTTGATACGTTCCGGGGCCGATTATGAAATCGATATCATCGACCGGCTGCCGACGCCGTTTGGCCTGATTCGGGCGGGCGTGGCGCCGGATCATCAGAAAACCAAGAATGTCTCGCGCGCCTACGAGAAGACGGCGCTCAATGAAAAAGTGGCGTTCTTCGGCAATGTGGATGTCGGCAAGGACGTCGGCGTCGAAGAGCTGAAAGGTCTCTATGACGCCGTCGTATTGGCGATCGGCTCGCCCTTCGACCGCAAGCTCGGCGTGCCGGGAGAGGACAAGACCGGTGTCTTCGGTTCGGCGGATTTTGTCGGCTGGTATAACGGTCACCCGGATTTCCGCGATCTGGACCCTGATCTGAATACCAAATCAATCGTGGTGATCGGCAACGGGAATGTCGCCATCGATTGCGCGCGGGTGCTGGTGAAGACACCGGAAGAGATGTCGACGACCGATATTGCGACCCACGCGGCCGAGGCCATCCATGCATCGCCGATCGAGGATGTCTACATGGTCGGCCGGCGCGGGCCGATCGAAGCCAAGTTTACCAATGTGGAACTGCGCGAGATGGGCGAGCTGCAGGATTGCACGCCGATCATCGACGGCGCGCAGATTCCGGACGACGTGCCCGCCGACATGGAAATGAGCGACCGGGACCGGCGTCTCAAGGAACGCAATCTGGCGACCTTGAAAAGCTTTGTCGATGCCGAGCCGGCAGGGCGCAAACGGCGGGTCCATTTTCAATTCTACGCGTCGCCGGTCGAGATACTCGGCGGAGACTCGGTTGAAGGCATCCGCCTCGAGAAGACCGAAGTGCGTGACGGTCGCGCCGTCGGCACCGGCGAGACCTACGACATTCCCTGCGGGATCGTCATCGCCGCCATCGGCTATCAGGGGCAGCCGCTCGACGGATTGCCGTTCGACGAGTACAACGGCGTCATCGAGAACGACGAGGGCCGGGTGGCCGACGGGGTCTATGCCGTGGGCTGGATCCGGCGCGGCCCGACCGGCGTAATCGGCACCAACAAGCATGACGGCGACAGGGCGGCCGAGCAAATTCAGGAAGACTGCACGGATGGCGGCAAATCCGGGCGCGCCGGGCTTACCGCTGTTTTGGCGGAAAAGGGCATCAAATGGGTGGATTATCCCGGTTGGCAAAAGATCGATGAAGCCGAGAAGGCCGCCGCCGCGGAAGGCGCGCCGCGGCGCAAGCTGACCCGGATTCCTGAAATGCTCTCGGTCCTCGACACATAAGCTTGACGGGCGGGCTGGAGATTGTATGTACAAGTACAAATATCCGGCCAATTCAACCGAGGTTTTGGCAATGTCGGTTGCAATGTAACGAAGGCAACCTTAATTGAAGTTATTCGGTTCGCAGACAGGCAGAACTGTGAAGTCGGATGACCGGACGATCGTGATAGATTTCATTCCCTAAAGCAGGCGATTCTAGGAGACCAAGGCATCATGTCAGCAGTCACTGCGGCGGCACACGAACCGAAACCACGTCAGGAACTCGATTCGGTGGTCATTCGCTTCGCGGGCGATTCGGGCGACGGCGTCCAAATCACCGGTAGCCAATTCACCGATACCACGGCATTGGCCGGCAACGACCTGGCGACGTTCCCGGATTTCCCCGCCGAGATTCGAGCGCCGATCGGAACGACTTTTGGCGTCTCGGCGTTTCAGATTAATTTTGGCGCCCGGGTCATCGAGACCGCCGGCGACGCTCCCGATGTTCTGGTCGCGTTGAATCCGGCCGCGCTCAAGGTGAACATCGGTGAATTGAAGGACGGCGGCCTCGTCATATTGGACGTGGGTACCTTTACCGCCCGGAATTACGAGAAAGCAGGCTGGACAACCGATCCGTTGACCGACGGTACCCTCGCGAAGTACCGGGTCGTCAAGATCGATATCTCGAAGATGACGCTTGAGTCCGTCAAGGAGTTCAACGTCTCTTCTAAAGAAGGTCTGCGCTGCAAGAATTTCTGGACCCTTGGTTTGGTCTACTGGCTCTACGGGCGGGAACGGGCGCCGACGATCACGTGGCTTAAGGATAAGTTCGCGAAACTGCCGCAGATCGCCGAAGCCAATATCAGCGCCTTGAATGCGGGCCATGCCTTCGGCGAGACCGCCGAGATGGGCGAAATCGGCAGCTATGTCGTACCGTCGGCGAATCTGGAGTCCGGCGAGTACCGCAACGTGACGGGTACCGACGCGATGGCTTGGGGTTTGACGGCCGGCGCGCAGTTGGGCGGCACCAAGCTGGTATTCTGCTCCTATCCGATCACGCCGGCTTCCACCTTGCTCCATTCGTTGGCGCGCCTGAAACACTTCGATGTCGTCACCTTCCAGGCGGAAGACGAGATCGCAGCGGTCGGGGCGGCGATCGGCGCGTCCTATGCGGGCTCGCTCGGCATTACGTCCAGCTCTGGGCCGGGCGTGGCCTTGAAGGGCGAAGCCATCGGTCTCGCGGTGATGACGGAACTGCCCTTGATCATCGTCAATTCGCAGCGGGCCGGTCCCTCCACCGGCATGCCGACGAAGACCGAACAGTCGGATCTCTACCAATCGATCTACGGCCGCAATGGCGATAGCCCGCTCATCGTAATCGCGGCGAAATCGCCTGCCGATTGCTTCGAGGTTGGCATCGAGGCGGTACGGCTGGCGACAAAGTATATGACCCCGGTTATGGTCTTGAGCGACACCTATATCGTCAATGCGGCGGAGCCGTGGAGAATTCCCGACGCTTCCGCGCTGGAGTCTTTCCCGGTGTCCTACCGCGATGACCCCGAAGGGTTCCATCCTTTCATGCGCGACGAGACGACATTGGCGAGGCCTTGGGTGAAGCCGGGGACGCCGGGCATGGAACATCGGATCGGCGGTCTTGAGAAGTCCTACGACAGCGGACACATCTCCTACGATCCGAACAACCATCACAAGATGACGATGGTGCGGAAAGAGAAGATCGACCGCGTGGCCGACGATATTCCGTTGCAGCAAGTGGAACAGGGCGGCGACTCGGGCCAACTTGCGGTGGTGGGATGGGGGTCGACCTATGGTCCGATCAGCCGAGCGGTCGAACAGGTCCGGGAACGCGGCCTTGCGGTCTCGCATATCCACCTGCGCCATCTCTGGCCGTTACCGCGCAACCTCGGCGACTTGCTGAAGGGGTTCGACAAGGTTTTGGTGCCTGAGATGAATACGGGCCAGTTGAAAACGGTTCTTCGCGACCAGTTTCTGGTGCCGGCCGAGGGCCTGAACCGGATCACCGGAAAGCCGTTCAAGATTGCCGAAGTCGAGAGCGCCATCAACGACATATTGGGAAGTTGAGATGAACGATATTGCAACGACCGAAAAGCTGACGGCAAAGGACTTTACCTCCGATCAGGAAGTGCGTTGGTGCCCTGGTTGCGGCGACTACGCGATTGTCAAAGGTGTGCGCGCATCTCTCGCCGATATGGGCGTGTCGCGTGAGAATACCGTCTTCGTTTCCGGTATCGGCTGTGCCGCTCGTTTTCCGTACTATCTGTCGACCTACGGTTTCCATACGATCCATGGTCGCGCGGCAGCCATCGCTACCGGCGTGAAACTGGCCAATCCCGAGCTCGATGTTTGGGTTGTCTCCGGCGACGGCGACGGCTTGTCGATCGGCGGCAATCACATGCTGCATCTTCTGCGGCGCAATGTCGATCTGCAGATCCTGCTGTTCAACAATGAGATCTACGGTCTGACGAAGGGGCAGTATTCGCCGACGTCGAAGGTCGGCACCCGCTCGCCCTCGACTCCGATGGGATCCGTCGACACGCCGCTCAATGCCGGCAGTTTCGCGCTCGGCAGTGGGGCGCGGTTTGTCGCTCGGACGGTTGATACCTTGCAAAAGCACATGCCGGGCGTGCTCGCGCGCGCGCACGCGCACAAGGGCGCTTCCTTCGTCGAGATTTTCCAGAATTGCATCGTCTACAACGACGGCTGCTTCAAGCATTTCACCGATAAGTCGGTGGCTGCGGATATGCAGGTTCACGTGGAACACGGCGAACCGCTGATTTTCGGCAAGGATCGGGAAAAAGGCCTTCGCATGAAGACCGGCCTCGCGGAGCTTGAGGTCGTGACCATCGGCGAGAACGGCGTGACCGAAGCCGACATCCTGGTGCATGACGAAACCAACAAAATGCTGGCGATGATGCTCTCAAGCATGGAACCGCCGCATTTCCCGGTGGCGCTGGGGGTGATCTATTGCAGCCCGACGGCCAGCTATGATTCGGCGGTTTATGTGCAGGTGGAGGCCGCAAAGGCAAAGGCCGGAGGCACCGATTTGAATGCATTGCTGCGTCAGGGGCACACCTGGCAGGTCTAGGAGAGCATGGCCGGCGCCGTGCCGGCCCCTCGCCCCTCCCTCCGCAGCGATAAGCGGGATGTGCCTCGGCGGCACATGCGCGGATTTGGCCAATAGTGCGACGGCATTCGGTTATTTAAGCTTGCCGCATGTCAGGTAAGTTCGGTTCCCTTCGAGATGCGCGCGCGTTGTCGGTCTGGCTCATTGCCTGTGTGGCGATGGTCGCGTTGATGATGCTGATAGGCGCGATTACCCGCCTCACGGAATCGGGTCTGTCGATGGTTGAATGGCGGCCGCTGATCGGCGCGCTCCCGCCATTTTCCACTGCTGAATGGGAACGGGTCTTCGACCTCTACAAGCAGACGTCGGAATATCGCTTGGAGAATGCGGGTATGACGCTCGCCGAATTCAAGACGATCTTCTGGTGGGAATATATTCACCGTTTGTGGGGCCGTCTGATCGGGCTGGTCTACGGCATGCCGTTTTTCTGGTTTCTGTGGCGGGGCAAGCTGCCGCACGGGATGAAATTTCATTTCGCCTTGCTGTTGCTTTTGGGTGCCGCGCAAGGGGGCATCGGATGGTGGATGGTGAAAAGCGGTTTTGTCGACCGGCACGATGTCAGCCAGTATCGGCTGACCGTTCATCTGGCGATGGCGTTCCTGATTCTTGGATATCTGCTTTGGCTGCTGGCAGATGTGCTCGGCCAAAACAGGCCGCGACCTGAAACATCGCATGCACTGCGCCGGGCAACGACGCTATTGCTCGTTCTGATTTCTGTCACCGTTCTCTCCGGCGGTCTGGTGGCCGGTCTTGGCGCCGGCTTCGATTACAATAGCTGGCCGTTAATGGATGGCGCCTTGGTGCCGGCCGGCCTGTTCGACACGCAGCCCTGGTGGCAAGCGGCCTTCGAGAGCGTCCTTACGGTACAATTCAATCACCGTATCCTTGCTTACGCGACCGTGGCCACTGCATTGGGGGTGTTCCTCCTGGGCCGCCCGGCGGTAGGCTCCGCATGGCAAAAAACCACTCTGCTCTTGGTGGCGATTGCCGCTGTTCTGCAGCTTGTCCTCGGTATTTCGGCGCTGTTGTCCGTGGTCATGATCCCTGTTGCGGTTCTGCATCAGGCGGGCGCTATCCTGCTGTTCTCCACCGCGGTCTTGGCGCGGCATGCCTTTCAATGAGGGGAGCGGTTTACCGCGCGCCGGCTTTTTCGGTCATCGCTTGCAGCAGGACCTGACACCCGGCGGCCAGGTCGTCGGGTTGCGCGTTTTCGATCTCGTTATGGCTGATGCCGCCTTCGCAGGGCACGAAGATCATGCCGGTGGGGGCTACGCGTGCCACATAGACGGCGTCGTGGCCTGCCCCGCTCACGATATCCATATGAGCGAAGCCGGCTCTTTCCGCCGCGGATCGAACCAGGCCGACGCATTCGTCATCGAAGGGCTGGGCGTCAAACTGCATGATCTGATCGCACTGGGCCGCCAGACCGCCTTCGGACGCCGCTTTTTCGACGGCTTCGCGTAGGCCACGATCCATTTCGGCCAACCGTTCGTCGTCGGGATGACGCATGTCCACGGTCAGAAAGACTTCGCCCGGGATGACATTTCGGCTGTTCGGCCGGACCTGAGCCATCCCGACCGTCGCACAGGCGTTGGGCTGAAAGCGATGTCCCAATTGATTGACGGCCAGAACGACCTTTGCCGCGCCGACCAGGGCATCGTGGCGCGAGGCCATCGGGGTCGGACCGGCATGCGCCTCCTGTCCGGTCAACGTGATTTCGTACCAGCGCTGTCCTTGGGCGCCGGTGACCACGCCGACTGTCTTTCCTTCGTTCTCGAGAATCGGGCCTTGCTCGATATGTGCCTCGAAATAGGCGGAAAGGGGGCGACCGCTACCCTCGCCCTTATAGCCGATCCGGGTCAGTTCCTCTCCAAGGGTTAATCCCTCCATGTCTTCTCGCGTCAGGCCGTATTCGAGGTCGAACGCACCGGCAAAGACTCCCGAGCCAACCATCGCCGGCGGAAATCGGGAGCCTTCTTCGTTGGTCCAACAGACGACTTCGACGGGAGCGTCGGTCTCTACGTCACCGTCATTGAGGGTACGAATCACCTCAAGACCCGCAAGGACGCCATAGACGCCATCGAAACGGCCGCCGGTCGGCTGACTGTCGAGATGGCTTCCGGTCGCAACCGCAGGCAAGGACGGGTCGCGACCCGGACGGCGGGCGAAGATATTGCCCATCGCGTCCACATCGATCGTGCAACCTGCTTCCTTGCACCATGAGACGAAGAGATCGCGCCCTTCCCGATCCAAGTCGGTCAGGGCCAACCGGCAGACACCGCCTTTTTCCGTCGCGCCGATGCGCGCCATTTCCATGAGACTGTTCCAGAGGCGCTCGCCATTAATTCTTAAATTCCCATTGCTCATGCTTGGCCCTCCCTTGTCCGATGAGATTCGTGGAATTGAGGACGCTGTGCAACATTATTTCCCGTATGACCCGCGGAATATGCCGAATCTTAGTCAGAGATAATTGCCGCGTCGCACAATTTGGAATCGTCACGCTTTGGCTGGGAAAATACTAAAAAATAAGGATTAATTATTGAAACATACCGATGCGCTAATTATGTTGTGCAGTGCAGCATGTTTTTGCCCAAGGCTGCTGCCGCGAGGTCAGGCCTAGCCTATTTCGCGTTCTTGGGCGTTTCCTCCCTAGACTTGGGCCGCGCATCCGCGCGGCCCCTTTTTTTCGGATCAGATCTCGACCGACCGCCAATCACCGCTCTCCATGAGACATGCGGATTCTTCGATCTGTCCGCTTTCGCCGTCGACATTGATGGTCGCGACATAGTCACGGCACTTGCTGCCGTCTTTTCCGGTAAAGTCGCGCACCGGCGTGAAGCTGCCCCATGCGCCCTTGCCTGGTTCTCCCCACGCAACGGCTTCGCCGGTCTCCGCCTCTTCGAGGGCGCGGAACGCGGTGCTGTTCATCCTTTCGCGATCTTGCGGCAAGAGCTTTTCGGCAAGATAGTATCCGCCGATCGCCCCGCCAGCGCCGAGGAAACTGGCCGCGATGAATTTATCGCCAAACCCGCCACCCACGCCGAACCAGCCGATGACACCACCTGCACCCAAACCCAGAAGAGTGCTCAGCGCCTTCTTATTGTCGCGGTCTCCTGTGTCACAGGCAAAGAGGCCAAGGGCCAGCGATACGATTAATAAGCGTTTCATTTTATCCACTCCGTTATCGCCGAAATTCAAGCAAGAATTCGGCCAATCGGAAAATTCTCGGATCGCGCACCGGGAAAATACTGTAACATCCAGAAAATGAAAAGAAATTTAGCGAACCAATTGCGACAGCCTATGCTTACCCCAGGGCACTTGTTCTCCTTAGTCCTGCTAATCAGCGTCGCCGGCTGTGCCGAACGCGGCCGCTGGGTGAATCCCAATATTGACGAAACGTTGTGGACGCGGGACCAATCCTATTGTCGCCGGGATTCCGAGCGCCGGGCCGCGGCAGAACAGGAACGCGAACTCGGGCGTGCGGAAGCGATCGGCGGGCCAGGCGGACGGAGCACGTTTCGACAGGATATGATCCGCTACGATGCCACTCGCTATGCCCTGAAACTCTATGAATCGTGCCTGCGATCGCGCGGCTACCGGGAGGTGACGAATGATCGGTAACATCAGCGCGCGGCGAACTGGCAGGCGGAAGTCGAGCATGATATACGTCCGGCAAAATCGAGGAATGATCGATCTGTGACCGATTCTGCTGAAACGGCTCCGCTGCATACTTCCACGGCCATTCTGTCGCGGCGGATCATTCGTGACTATCTGAAGCAACAATGGCAACTGATCGCGATCGCGGTCGCGTGTATGATCGTGGTTGCCCTGGCGACGGGGTCACAGGCAAAAATGGTTCAGCCGGCGCTTGACGAGCTTTCGGATGCCGGCGGCGACGCGTTGTTGTGGTTGCTGCCGCTCGGTTTTCTGCTCGCTTCGATCATTAAGGGCGTCGGAAATTATTTTCAGACCGTTTTGATGCAGAAGGTCGGCCTCAGAATGATCATGATGATGCAGGACCAAATGTTCAACCGCATCATCGAGGCGGACCTCGCGCAAATCCACAGCGTTGCGACCGGACGGCAAATGACGCGGTTCACCAACGATGTGCAATTCCTCAGGGATGCAACGGTGAAGGCGTTCACTGGGATTGCGAGAGATCTCTTGGTGGTCGTTGTCCTGGCGGCTGTGATGGTTCACACGCATTGGCAGATGGCGCTGATTGCGCTCGTAATCATGCCGATCAGCGTGCTGCCGATCGTTTATATCGGGCGGCGGCTGCGGCGCGTTTCGGCGACAACCCAGGAATCGATCGGATCGGTTGCGAGTTATCTGGACGATGTCTTTAAGGCTGCCCGGCAGGTGAAGGCCTATGGGACGGAAGCCTACGAGAAAGAACGGGCGCATGCTTTCTTCGAGCGAATCTTTGGCCATTTTTTGAAAGCGGGCAAGACCCGCGCCCGCAGCTATCCGATACTCGAGACTTTGAGCGGGCTTGCCATCGCGTTTGTGCTGGCTTGGGGTGGATATCAGACCCGTTCCGGCGAAGTCACGGTCGGGCAGATCATGGCATTTTTTGCGGCAGCGGTGATGGCCTACCAACCGATTCGAGGGCTCGCCAACTTGAACTCAAGCCTGCAATTGGGACTCGCCGCGGCGGACCGGATATTCCGCCTGCTGGACTACCGGCCGGCCATCGTCACAAAACCGGGGGCGAAACCCCTGGAGATAACCGCCGGAAGTGTCGAGTTCGAGGGCGTGCATTTTCAGTATGACGAAGATAAATCGGCTCTGATCGATCTTTCGATTTCCTTTGCGCCGGGCCAAACAACGGCGCTGGTCGGGCCGTCGGGAGCGGGCAAGTCGACGATCTTGAATCTCATTCCGCGTTTCTACGACCCTAACGAAGGGCGCATATTGATCGATGGGCAGGAGATACAGAATGTGACCATCGACTCCCTCCGCAGATCAATTGCCCTGGTGAGTCAGGACGTGACAATGTTCAACGACACCGTGCGCGCGAACATCGCATATGGCCGTTCGAACGCGACAGAGGAAGAAATCGTTGAAGCGGCGAGGGGCGCCGCTGCGCATGAGTTTATTTCCGAGCTCCCCGATGGATACGACACCATGGTCGGCGAAAGGGGGTTGCGCCTCTCCGGTGGGCAACGGCAGCGCATTTCGATTGCACGTGCGATGCTCAGGGATGCCCCGATCTTACTTCTCGACGAAGCGACGTCTTCGCTCGACAGCGAGTCCGAACGGCAGGTTCATCTAGCTTTGGACCGTCTCAAACGAGGGCGAACTACCATTGTGATTGCCCATCGGCTCTCTACGGTATCGGATGCCAGTTGTATTTACGTGATGGATCGCGGACGGGTCGTCGAGAAAGGTACCCACATGGAACTACTCGACCATAACGGGCTGTACGCGCGCTATTGCCGAATGCAGTTCGAAGAGGGACCGTTGTTGGACGAGACGGTGACAGCGGCGCAAGCGTGAGACCGCATAGGTGATAAAACGCTTCCTCTCCTCCGAATTCGCCCGCCGTTTTCTAACCTGGATGGCGGCACAGTATATCAAATTCGTTTGGTCGACAGGCCGTTGGAAGATCGTCGGCGAGAATGTTCCCGACCGATTGCTCGAAGCGGGAGAACCGTTTATCGCGACGTTCTGGCATGGGCGACTGATCATGATGGCGTTCTCTTGGAAGCGTTGCGATCTCGTGCATATGCTGATTTCCGGCCATCGCGATGGTCAGCTGGTATCCGGCATGATGTCCCAGTTCGGCTCGAAGTCTGTCTTCGGATCGTCGACGCGCGGCGGTGCGGCGGCGTTCATTCAATTGGTACGGCTGTTAAAGGAAGGCGAAGTCGTTGGCATCACACCCGATGGCCCGAGAGGGCCGCGCATGCGTGCGAATTCCGGCGTCGTGTCTCTTGCGAAGATTGCGGGCGCTCCAATCGTTCCGCTGACCTTTTCGGCGTCATGGGCGCATGTCTTCGAGAGCTGGGACAGGTTCATGCTGCCGTTTCCCTTTAGCAAAGGGGTCTTTTTGTGGGGCACGCCAATCGAAGTGCAGAAAGATGCGGACGATGGCCAATTGGAAGAGAAACGGTTAGAAGTCGAGCAAGCGTTGATAGCGCTGACTCAACGAGCGGATTGGCTGATGAATCAAGCGGATATCGAGCCGGCCTCAACGACCTCGCCGGCGGGTTGAAGGAGTTATGAGCGCCCTTTGGCTCTATCGTCTGCTGACTCAAGTAGGGGCTCCCCTAATCGATGGCCTCCTGAAGCGGCGTCTAGCGCAAGGTAAGGAAGACGAAAATCGCCTGCCGGAGCGGCGAGGTCTGTCTGAAATCGCGCGACCCGAAGGGACGCTCATCTGGATTCATGCGGCCAGTGTCGGAGAGTCTCAATCTTCGTTGGCGCTTATCGCGGCCTTGCTCAAAGGGCGGCCCCATATCCACATATTGCAAACCACCGGGACGCTCACTTCAGCAAAATTGATGAGTGAGCGCTTGCCATCCCAATGCTTTCATCAATTTGCGCCGCTTGATCGAATGCCGTGGGTCTGCCGGTTCCTCGATCACTGGCGCCCCGACATGGCGCTTTGGATGGAATCCGAGCTTTGGCCTAACTTGGTTGAGGAGACGGCAAGGCGGAATATTCCAGCTGTCTTGATCAATGCCCGTATGTCCATGCGTACCTTTCGGCGCTGGAAAATATTCAAGGGGACGGCCCGTAATCTGCTGGGAAAATTTTCACTTTGTCTCGCGCAGACGGAGGAACAGGCCGAATGTCTCAGAGCCTTGGGCGCCCCTTGCGTAAAGTATCTTGGAAATCTGAAGTTCTCGGCGGCGCCTCTTCCGTGTGATCCGAGTGAGCTCGAACGACTTCAAGCTGCGGTTGGCGGTCGCCCGGTCTGGCTTGCGTCAAGCACGCATCCGGGCGAAGAGGAGCTCGCAGCGACCGTCCACATCGGATTAAAGCGAACGATGCCGGATTTGCTGACGATCATCGTACCGCGGCATCCGTCGCGCGGTCAGGAGATCGCGGAAGACTTGCGAACTCGCGGTCTTCGTGTGACCCGGCGTTCGGACGGATCGCTCCCCGATGGCGAAATTTACATCGCCGATACGCTGGGAGAGTTGGGTTTGTTTTATCGACTCTCAGGTATCGCATATATAGGTGGGAGCATGGGATCTCATGGAGGCCATAATCCGCTTGAGGCGGCCCAGCTCGATTGTGCGATCGTTTACGGCCCGGACATGGGGAACTTTAAGTCGGTTGCGCGTGATCTTGCCCATGCCGGAGGCGCCATACAGATCGATAGCGCACAAGGGCTTGAAGCCTCGATTGCAAGTCTGCTGAACGATCCGGCACGTCGAGAGTGCCTTGCTCTGGCAGCCGGGCGGGTTGCGTCGGAAAACGCAGATACGGTCGTTCGCGTCCATGACGAGGTAAGCCGACTATTGAACGGTGGTTAACATGCGGCCGCCCGGTTTTTGGAAGTCAGATTCTATAATTTCCCGTCTCCTTATCCCCTTTGGATGGGGCTATAGCATCGCCGGAGTGATTCGTCGCCGCGTCCAGGCAAACTTTGCGCCCGGGTGCCCTGTCGTCTGCGTTGGAAATATTGTCGCGGGCGGCGCCGGGAAAACGCCCGTCGCGATTGCGATTTGCAAATGGTTCAGAGCGCAGCAGGCAACGCCGCACTTTCTAACTCGCGGATACGGAGGGTCACTCTCCGGCCCCGTCCAAGTCGTGCCCGAGCGACATGACGCGGGGGATGTCGGTGATGAGGCGCTCCTGCTCGCAGCGCATGCGCCGACATGGGTCTCCCGCGACCGGGCTACAGGCGCCGCCGCCGCGGTCGCGGCCGGGGCGGATGTCATCGTCATGGACGATGGTCATCAGAACGGGGCAGTCCGAAAAACACTCTCGATGGTGATCGTCGACGGTGCTTATGGCTTCGGGAATGGGCGAGTCATTCCCGCTGGTCCATTGCGGGAGCCCTTGGATTGGGGGTTCTCGCGTGCCGATATCGCCGTTGTGCTGGGAAGTTCGATCGCGTCTGTGGAGGCAGCGATACCGACAGGTTTTCCGGTGATCCGCGGTGACCTGGTCCCCGATGCCAGTTGTCGTGCGCTGAGCGGACGGCGTGTCGTTGCCTTCGCCGGCATCGGCCGGCCGGAAAAGTTTTTCGAGACTGTCGCTGCGCTCGGGTGCGCGATAGCTTCCGCCCGAAGTTTTCCCGATCACCACAGTTTCACTGCTGGCGAATTGGCGGAATTGCGTGCGCAGGCAGCCTCTTTCGACGCGCAACTTCTGACAACGGAGAAAGACTTGGTTAGAATCGGCCCGGAAGACAGGTCGGGCATTGTCGTCATTCCGGTCGAGGTCGAGTGGGAAGAGACAACCCAGTTGGATAGGTTCTTGTCGGAGGTGATTTCCAGTGGCTGATCGCGGGCCCGTCACGCGGTTTCTGGTGCGGCGCTTACTCTATCCGCTGCAAGCGTTGTTGATAGGCTCGATATATTTTACCATTCGCGCCCTGCCGCTGAATGTGGGGACGGCATTCGGGAGCTGGCTTTTCCGCACCGTCGGGCGGCGCATGCGCGTGGCACGGGTTGCCGAACAGAATGTGCGGCGTGTCTTTCCGAATTTGAGCGACATCGAGGTCGACACTCTGTTGGAACGCATTTGGGATAATCTCGGTCGCGGTGCCGCAGAGTTCGCTCATCTGGACCGCTTTACCTTTAATGAGCCGGGCGCGCGTGTTGAACTTGTCGGTGCGGAACATTTGACGGCCATGCGCGACCAGGGAAAGGCCGGAATTGTATTCTCGGCACATCTGGGCAATTGGGAACTTGGTGCACGTGTTATCGGACAGATTGGTATTCCACTGGGACAGATCTACCGCGGGGCCGACAATCCCTATATCGACAGGCTGTTCAAGAATGCCCGCAGCACCGACACGACGACATTGATCCCGAAAGGCCGTGAAGGTGCCGCCCAGATGCTGCGCCTGATGCGTCAAGGATTGCATTTTGGCGCCATGATGGATCAAAAGTTAAACGAAGGGATCGCCGTGCCGTTCTTCGGTCACGATGCCATGACGGCGACGGCCCCGGTCGAGATCGCGTTGCGGACGGGAGGGCCGATCGTTCCGGTTCGCTGCGTGCGGCTCCCTGACTCCCGCTTCCGAATCGAGGTTTTGCCGCCGTTGGCATTTGAACGTACGGAAGACCGAAAGGCCGATACGATGCGGATCTTGCGCCAGATCAACGAAATCATGGAGGGCTGGATTCGGGAGTATCCCGAGCAATGGTTCTGGCTCCATCGGCGTTGGCCGAAAGAATAGCGTTATCGCGAGGGCATTGGCGGCACCAAAAATGAAGGATCGAGCCGGGCGTTGAATAGGTTGATCCGCCAATCCAAATGCGGGCCTGTCGCGCGGCCGCTCTTGCCGAGGGTAGCGATGCGCTGGCCTTTACGGACGCGGTCTCCGGCCGCGACCTCGACACTGTCCAAATGTAGCAGAGCCGACGTCAAACCGTGTCCATGATCGAGAATGATCGTGCCGCCCGTATAATACAGGTCCGGATGCGCCAACGCGACGACTCCATCGGCGGGCGCAACCACGGGCGTGCCGATGGGTGCCGCAATGTCGACGCCATAGTGCGGTTGCTTCGGTTTGCCGTTCAGAATCCTTTGGCTGCCATAGACACCGGAGATGCGTCCCGCCGCCGGCCACATCCATCCGCTCTCGAAGAAATCCTGCGGGGTGTCGAGGGCCCGAACTTCGGCGATCGTCGCATTCTCCGCCCGAATTCGGGCAAGAACGGACGGGGGGGGTGTGACCATCTTGCGCGGTAGGCCATCGATTCTCTGTATCTTGTACTGGCGCTTCGCAATCTTGAGGGACCGTTCGATGCTGTGGCCGTTACGATAACGAATTGTCAGCCGAGCCGTCGGCCCTGCGTCGCGGGAAAAACCGATGAGGAAACGGCCCTTACTCGAGACCCGCACCGACCGACCCTCGAATTGCACGGTTGTGCCGGGTGGGACGGTGCCTCGCACTAATCCGCCTTGGGAGAAGGTCCCGGCCAGTTTCAGGTCGTCGGCGGCTGAAGCCAAGGGCATCAGGGCGGCAAGGACGATCAGCCAAGAGACGTACCTTCTCACAGCAGGCTTCCTTGCCTTTTGTCGGGTTTCTTGGCCGTCCCCTGCCTCGGTTTGGCCGATGGCGTCTTGCCGCCGGTAACGATGGCGTTGGCGCTACCGTCCGAGAACTTCATCTCGACCGTATCGTTCGGTTTCAATTGTGCGGAGGCGGTAACTGGCATGTTGTTGCTGTCCAGGACAACGGCGTAGCCGCGGTCCAAAACGCGTTCAAAGGAAACGCTCTCCAGCAATTCCGCCGAACGGGTCCAGCGGTTTGCCGCCTCTTTGACTTGCTGGGTGGCAGCGACCTTGGCACGTCGGGCCAGTTCCTGGGTCGAGGTTGAGCCTTCGCGCAGCTGGCGTTGGATGGCGAGCGGAGACAACCGTTCGCCGATCCGGCTGTTTCGTTCTCTCATCTGGCGCTCGACCTGGGACCAGGCGACGACCATCGCTTGGCTTTCGCGGCGCAGGCGCTCTCCCGCGTCCGCCAGCAATTGTTGAGGGCTGCGCAGGCGCGCGGCGAGGTTATCCACCTTCTGGCGCCGGAAAGTATCGCTGTTGCGCGTGGCTTGACGGAGCCGGTCGCCCAGATCGTCCAGGCGTTGTTCGTGCGTGCGGAGCGTTGCGATCGGGTCGGGCAGGCCGCGTGCGAGGCCTTGGAGATGAATACGCCGTTCCGTTAAAACACGGCCAAACCCGGTGATCATGCGGCGGGAATTGTCGAGAACCAGTGCGACCAAATCCGAACGGACCGGGACCGCGATCTCCGCGGCTGCGGTCGGGGTCGGCGCGCGCCGGTCCGATGCGTGGTCGATCAGGGTCCAGTCGGTTTCGTGACCGACGGCCGAGATCAACGGAATGTGCGAGTTGGCCGCGGCGCGGACGACGACTTCCTCGTTGAAGGCCCACAGATCTTCGAGACTGCCGCCGCCGCGGGCGACGATCAACAGGTCCGGTCGCGGCACAGCGCCTCCTTCGGGGAGCCGGTTAAAGCCGTCGATGGCCGCTGCGATTTGCCCTGCCGCGGTCTCGCCCTGCACGAGGACCGGCCACAATAAGACATGGCGTGGAAACCGGTCCGCCAGCCGGTGCAGGATGTCGCGGATGACGGCGCCGGTCGGCGATGTAACGACGCCGATGATTTCCGGCAGAAACGGCAAGGGGCGCTTGCGGTTTTCGTCGAAAAGACCCTCCGCGGCCAGCTTGCGCCGGCGATCCTCGAGGAGTTTGAGCAGCGCGCCTTCGCCTGCCAGCTCCATCGATTCGATCACCAGCTGATATTTCGAACGCGCGGCATAGGTGGTCAGCTTGCCGGTGACGATCACTTCCATGCCGTCATCCGGTTGGATCGAGAGCCGTCCCGCTACGCCGCGCCAGCAAACCCCGTCGATGACCGCCGAATCGTCCTTGAGCGTCATATAGAGGTGCCCGGAGCCTGCCCGTTTGAATCCGGATATTTCGCCGCGTACCCGAACATAGGAATAGGCGTCTTCCACGGTGCGCTTCAGTGCGCTGGAAAGTTCGGAGACGGAGTATTCCGGTAAATTCTGGGTTGCTGTCGGCGGCGTTTCGGGCATGTTGGCTGGTGCCTATGTTATGTAGGCGGGATTTTATACGCAAACCTATCGAATGAGGAAATGATGAAGGTCTTGGTGGTCGGTTCGGGGGGGCGTGAACATGCGTTGTGTTGGTCGATCGCGGCCTCTCCACTTTGCGATAAGCTGTATTGTGCGCCTGGGAATGCGGGGATCGCGGCCGAGGCGGAGTGCGTCCCGATTGGCGCCGAGGATGTGCCGGCATTGGTGGATTTCGCGCGGAAAGAGGCCATCGACTTCGTCGTTGTAGGGCCGGAAGTCCCGCTCTGCGCGGGCCTGGTCGACCGACTCGACGACGCCGGCATCAAGGCGTTCGGACCGAGTGCCGCCGCGGCGCGTCTGGAAGGCTCCAAGGGGTTCATGAAAGACATCTGCGGTAAGTACGATATCCCGACGGCGTCCTACGGCCGTTTTGACGATGCGGAGGCCGCAAGGGACTATATCCGCGCCCAGGGCGCCCCCATCGTCGTCAAGGCGGATGGATTGGCGGCCGGGAAGGGGGTCACGGTGGCGCACTCGGTCGACGAGGCTCTGGCCGCCGTCGACGATGCCTTGCTCGATGGCTTGTTCGGCGAAGCGGGCGCCGAAGTCGTGGTCGAGGAGTGCCTGGTCGGCGAAGAAGTCAGCGTGTTTGCGATCTGCGACGGAGCCCATGCCGTGTTGCTCGACTCGGCACAGGACCATAAGGCGGCCTATGACGGCGATACGGGGCCGAATACCGGGGGCATGGGTGCCTATAGTCCGGCGCCGATCATGGACGAAGCGCTGACCGAAACCGTCAGGACGACGATCATTGAGCCGACGCTTGCCGCGATGGCGGCCGAAGACTGCCCCTTTAAAGGCGTGCTGTTCGCGGGATTGATGGTGACGGATTCCGGGCCGAAGCTATTGGAATATAATGTTCGCTTTGGCGATCCGGAATGCCAGGTGCTGATGACCCGGCTGATGTCCGATATCTTGCCGGCTCTGATCGCTTCCGCTGATGGTGTTCTCGACAGTTTTGATCTGCGTTGGTACGAGGACGCGGCTCTCACCGTGGTGATGGTGACCGAAGGTTATCCCGGTGCCTACCAAAAGGGATCGGAGATCAAAGGGATCGACACGGCGATGGCGGCGGACGAGAACGTCACCGTGTTCCATGCCGGCACCAGCCTGGACGAAAGCGGCAAGCTGCGTGCGACCGGCGGGCGGGTGCTGAACGTCACCGCGCGCGGCGCCAGCGTGAAGGAAGCGCAAGCCCGCGCCTATGGCGCGGTCGACCGGATCGATTGGCCCGAAGGGTTTTGCCGCCGGGACATCGGCTGGCGAGCCGTAGCGCGCGAGGAAAGCAGTTAGGCCGATTGACGGCGCTAGCGCAATTTCTGGAAAAAGCTGCGCAGAAGCGTGCTGCATTCCGCTTCCCGAATGCCCCCGAAGACATCGGGGGCATGATGGCACGTAGGCTGGCCGAAGAAGCGCGGGCCGTGCTCGACGCCGCCGCCTTTTGGATCGTAGGCACCGAAATAGACCCGCCGGATCCGGGCGAAGGAGATTGCGGCGGCGCACATCGCGCAGGGCTCCAACGTCACGTAAAGGTCGCAATCGGGAAGGCGCGGCGCGTCGAGCATTTCTGCCGCCGCCCGGATGGCGAGGATTTCCGCATGCGCGGTTGGGTCTTTGTCGGCCTCGACGCGATTGCCGGCTCTGACCAGGAGTTTTCCGTCCTGCACGATGACGGCGCCGACCGGGACTTCGCCCCTGGCGGCGGCGCGGCTCGCCACTTCGAGGGCCATCGCCATATAATCCTGATCCTGATCGGTCATGGCGGAACCCTGCCGACGGGGCGGCGCCCCGTCAAGCAGGCTCCTGGGTGGACGGTCAGGCGGAACCGGGCACGCCGTCCCAGGCATATCCCGGGTGTTCCCGCCGCAGGTGGCGCGCTTTCAAGAGTGCCGCGAAATGAGTGATCGCGAATGCCGGGACGAAGAACGCGGGGATCAGGATCAGCGGCATCTCGCCCATCGGACCCGTCGTGATCGCTGGCTGGTAGAGGGCCGGAAAGGCCCCGGAGGATAGCACACCGGTGCCGACCGCGACGACGAAGTCGACGAGGCCCAGCACATGCCACCAGATAAACCGGCGGCTGGTCGCGAAAGCAGGACTCTTAATCAGGGCGAATGTTATGGCCGGCGCGGTGACGGCCACCGCGATATCGCCCAACCCCGCGGGCCAGGCAAAGAGACCCGGCAAGGCGTCCCTCATATGGAGTACGATGAAGGCAAAACCAACCGTGCGCCAGGCATGGACGATGGTCAGAAACCTGAGGTCGAGGCTCAAGATATACTGTCGAAACCGGCTGTGGGTCGCATAGAGCAGAAAGAACCCGAGGATCGGCAAGGTTACGGCGATCATCGTGGGCAGAGGCGGCTCGCCCGGCGGGCGCTCGAAACTCCCCGCGGCGGCGAGGGTGAAGACAAACGCGAACCACCCTGCGAGGAGGGTTAGCATCGGACCTTGCCGTCTGGCGGAGCCGTTCGAAGCGGAGAAGGAACCAGGGTGAAAATCTGTCATAAGAGTATTCCTTTGCATATGCAGGTTATTTTATAAATATGTATATACAGATAATATGTCAACCGGACCCATTCCGATGTGCGCGGCATTGCGCTGCGGGGGCACCGGCCATAAAGTCGGCTTCCAACCCTGAAAAGCATTTGCCATGACGGAAAAAACATCCGAACGCATTGCGAAACGGATCGCCCGAGCGGGTCTGTGCTCGCGCCGGGAGGCGGAGCGCTGGATCGAGGCGGGCCGTGTCTCGGTCGATGGCAAGCTGCTGGAGAGTCCCGCCGTCAACGTGGTGCCGGGCGCTGTCGTGACCGTGGATGGAAAGCCGATCCCCGAGGCCGACACGACCCGGCTTTGGCGCTTTCACAAGCCTACCGGTACTTTGACGACGAATCGGGACCCGCAGGGTCGGCCAACGATTTTCGACTCCTTGCCGGACGATCTGCCGCGCGTGGTGACCGTGGGGCGCCTCGACTTCAACAGCGAGGGCCTATTGCTGCTCACCAACGACGGCGAACTCGCCCGCCGCCTGGAACATCCCGAGACCGGATGGCGACGGCGATACCGGGTCCGGGTCTATGGCCGACCGGACGAAGACCGGCTGGCCGAACTGGCGCGCGGGCTCACGATCGATGGCATTCGATACGGGCCGGTCGATGCGCGATTGGAGCGCGAGAAGACCTCGAATGCCTGGCTTTCGATTTCTCTGACAGAAGGGAAAAACCGCGAAGTGCGGCGCATCTGCGAGCATATCGGATTGCAGGTAACGCGATTGATCCGCGTCAGTTTTGGTCCGTTTCAGCTTGGTCATTTGCCGCGCGGCGAGGTCTCCGAAGTGCCGAAGAAGGCACTGGCCGAACAACTGGGCAGCGGAGGCGACCGCAGGGGGCAGCGCCGTGCGGCTCATCGGCGGTAAGTGGCGCGCGAAAAAGCTGGCGGCACCGGCGGGGGATCACGTGCGGCCCACTTCGGATCGGGCGCGCGGGGCTTTGTTTGACGTCCTGCTGCACGGAAAACCAAGGCAAGCCGGATTTCGCATTCAGAACGCTCGTGTCCTTGACGCCTTTGCGGGAACCGGCGCTCTCGGCCTCGAAGCGCTTTCCCGTGGTGCCGGTCATGCGACCTTCATGGACAACGCCGCCGCCAGCATCCGGATTGTCAAAGAGAACATCGATGCCTGCAATGCCGGGACCGTGGCGACGGTCTTGAAGGCGGACGCCGTGGCGCCGCCGCCAGCGCCTGTGTCCTGTGGTCTCGTTTTCCTCGATCCGCCCTATGGTCAAAACCTTATGGCCCCCGCATTGGCGGGCCTTACGGAGCAAGGCTGGATCGCCGACGGCGGGATTTGTTGTGCGGAATTGGGGAAGGCGGAGGCATTCGATCCCCCGGCCGAATTCGAACTCTTGGACGAGCGGCGCTACGGTGTTGCCCGAATACTACTGTTCATCCGTCGCAGCTAAGCGCCGCGCCAGTAGGCCGGTGAAGATCAGGACGGGCAGCAGGATGATGACGCCGGAATAAAACGGCCACGCGACGCCGATCGTGACGAACGCGGTGCCCGCCCAGTAGGGCCCTAAAATGCGTCCAAGACTGTTCGCCGACTGGGCGATTCCCATTGTCGCCCCGCGCAGCGCCTCCGGCGCGGTCCGGCTGATAAGGCTTTGTAGGGACGGGTTCGCAAAGCCGAACCCGATGGAGAGCAAGGCAATGGGCAGGAGAAGCCAAATCTCGACGGTGACGAAGGGAATGCCGCCCAGTCCGAATCCGAGGCAGGCGATACCGATCATCACAAGACGGAGTTCCCCGATGCGCGGCGCGAGCTTGCCTACCAGCCAGCCCTGTACCACGACCCCGCAGATTCCGGCAAAAGCGAGGTAATAGCCAACCTGCCGGGGGCCCATGTCCAGCATCCGTTCGCACCAGAGCGCCAAGGTGGATTCCATGCCCGCGAAGACGAAAAAGAGGCAGAAGTAGAGCAGAATCAGCACGCCGAGGACGGGCATCGAGAATAAATGAGGCAAAAACCGCACGTCCGAGCCTTTACGGCTCTTACGGCCTGCGGGCTCCCGCAGCATGAATGCGCTGACCAAGAACGCGGATGCCGAGCCGGCGGCGGCGATCAGCATGGGTAGTTGATAATTGACGACCGCGTCCCCCGCCAGATAGCCGCCGAGGGCGGGCCCGAAAATGAAACCAAGCCCGAAGGCGGCCCCGAGCAAGCCCATACCCTTTGCCCGGCCCTCCTCGTCGGTGACGTCGGCGACGTATGCCTGGCTCGTCGCCAACCAGCCGTTCATGACACCGGAAAAGATGCGGGCGAGATAAATGCCAAGCAAGTCGTTCGCAAAGGCCAACCAGACATAGCCGAGTGTCGAGCCCGCAAAACTGATCAAGATCACCGGTTTGCGGCCGATCTTATCCGATAGCCGACCCCAAAGGGGAGCCGTCAAAAACTGGGCGAGAGAGAAAACAGAGAACAGCCACGCGGCCTCCGCCGCTCCCGCTCCATGGTGAAGCGCGAAATAGGGGAGCAATGGAACGATGACGCCAAGGCCGATGACATTGGCGAGCGCGGCAAGAAAAATAGGCAGCATGACGTGTGGGGATATAAGCCGGAGCGCGCCCGGTCAAGCGCGCTCTCAGCGCCGCCCGAACAGGCGCTCGATATCGGCGAGCTTCAGTTCCACATAAGTGGGGCGTCCGTGGTTGCATTGCCCTGAATGGGGTGTCGCTTCCATCTGCCGCAAGAGAGCATTCATCTCTTCCCCGTTGAGGCGCCGCCCGGCCCGAACCGAGCCGTGACAGGCCATGGTGCCGCAGACCTCTTCCAAACGCTCCTTCAGGCCAAAGCTGTCGCCTAGTTCGGCCAGTTCATCCGCAAGATCGCGGATGAGGCCCTGAACGTCGACCTGCCCCAGCAAGGCCGGCACTTCCCGGACGACAACCGCGCCTGGGCCGAACCCTTCGAGGATGAGCCCGAGTTCCGCGAACTCCGCACTGCGCGCCGTGAGACGTTCGACTTCCGCCTCGTCGAGTTCGACGACTTCGGGAATGAGCAAGCCTTGACGCCGCACGCCCTCCTGGTCGAGGGCCGATTTCATTCGCTCGTAGACCAGGCGTTCGTGCGCGGCGTGCTGGTCGACGATGACGATGCCGTCGCCGGTTTGCGCGACGATGTAGGTTTCGTGCACTTGCGCGCGCGCGGCACCGAGCGGAAAGGCGTCGTCCTCTGCTGCGCCGCCAGACTCGGCGGTCGGCGGTGCCGTCGGCGCCAAACCGGTGGTGTCCGGATAGGGTGCCTGAAACGCCATGGCGGCTTCCGACACGCCGGGCGCCGGGTAGCTTGGACGCGCGGGATAGCTGTGTCCGAACGGGAGCGAAGGTCCGCTGCCGCCGGGACGGATGGCGCCGAGCGCTGTCGCGGCGACGCTGGTCGAGGCGCGATGTCCGGCGTCCGCCAAGGCATGGCGCAAAGCGCCGACGATCAAGCCGCGCACGACCCCGGCCTCGCGAAAGCGCACTTCCGCCTTTGCCGGATGGACATTCACATCGACAAGCGCCGGGTCGATTTCGAGGAACAGGGCAACCAAGGGGTGACGGTCACGGGCGAGAAAGTCGGCATATGCTCCTCTGACGGCGCCGAACAACAGGCGGTCTTTCACCGCCCGGCCATTGACGAACAGATACTGCAATTGCGCGTTGCCGCGGTTCAGCGTGGGCAGTCCGGCATACCCGGTCAATCGCATCCCTTCACGCTCGGAATCGATGGCGAGGGCGTTCTCCGCGAATTCCTTGCCCATCACGCCGCCGAGTCGCCGCAACCGCGCATCGAGCAGCTCGCCCTGTGCCGCTTCGAGTTTGATTTTGGTGCGTTCTCCGTCGAGCAGGCTGAAGGAGACATCGGGCCGCGCCATCGCGAGGCGGGAGAGCGCATCGGCGATTTGCGCGGCTTCGGTTCGATCGGCGCGCAGGAACTTCAGGCGCGCGGGCGTGGCGTAGAACAGGTCGCGGAGCTCGATCCGCGTGCCCTTGGACAATGCGGCGGGAGCCGGCACGCCGACCTTTCCGCCGTCCACTGTCAGGGACCAGGCCGCCTCCGAGCCGGCGGTTCGGCTGGTGATTGTCATCCGCCCGACCGAGCCGATCGACGGCAGGGCTTCGCCCCTAAACCCGAGCGTCCTGATGTGCTCGAGATCGTCTTCCGGCAATTTCGATGTTGCGTGGCGTTCGACGGCGAGTCGCAGCTCGTCGGGTGTCATACCGATCCCGTCGTCGATGATGGAAATCAGCGACTTGCCGCCGTCCCGGATCGCGACATCGACGCGGCTGGCACCCGCATCCAGCGAATTCTCGACCAGCTCCTTGACCGCAGAGGCCGGGCGCTCGATGACTTCTCCGGCGGCGATGCGATTGACGACGTGCTCCGGGAGGCGACGAATCTTCATGTCGCATCCTCCGGACCCAATGCAAGACGAGCAAGCGCCCGTTTCTTGCCGGATTCGACCGCGGGCTGTCCGAAGGGATCAATCTTCCAAAGTCGGGCCGTAACGAGCGTCTCCAGGATGAAGTGCATCAACACACCGCCGAGAGAATGGGCGTCCAATGCTTGCAGGCGTATTCCGCGGACGGGCCGGCCCCTTTCTTTCAAGGCGTCTGCGGTCGCGCCCGAGAACGCGTCGAGCAAATCGCCGATGCGCCGGTCCCCGAGATGATTCAATCCGGCGTCATGCGCCAGGTCGGCGGGAATTGTCGCTCCGGTATCGGTCGCGGAACAGGTGATCAGGGTGATCAGTTTGTCTGCCGGCCCATCGAGATAGAGCTGCAACTGGCTGTGCTGATCGACGGAACCGGCGGCCTGTATCGGCGTCGTGCCGCGCCCGTCTTTGCCGAGACTCTCCGCCCAAAGTTGCCGGTACCAGAGGCCGAGGTCCGCGAGTTGATCCCGATACGGCATGAGAACGGAAATCGAAATCCCGCAATCCGTCAACAGAGCCTCCGCAAGGGCGGCCCCCTCGACGGGAGCGGCGGCTTCGGGGGCCTCGATGCTGCGGTGGAGGACCGTCTCCGCTCCCGCCCTGATCGCGGCGCCGTCAAGGCCGGCGATCATCGCCGGCAAGAGTCCCACGGCGGAGAAGACGGAATAACGGCCGCCGATATGCGGATCATGCGCGAGGAGCGGAATGCGATGTTGGTTTGCCAGGCGGCTCAAGGGGTTATCGTTGGCCAGGGTGATCGCACATACCGGGTTGGCCAACGGGACAGTGCCGTGCGCACGACGCAGCCAGTCGAGCACGACCATCGTGAGGCTGATCGTCTCTAACGTGCCGCCGGACTTGGAGGCAAAAATAGCGCCGGTGCGCTTCGGGTCCAGGGTATTTAAGGTCCGGTCGACGCCAATCGGGTCGACATTCTCGAGAAAATGAATCTTTGGCCCCGTGCCTTCCGCCGCCAGAGCGCAGAGCGTCTTGGCGCCGAGACTGGACCCGCCGGTTCCGACGATCAGCACGTCTTCACAGTTATCCCGGAATTGCGTGGCGATTTCCTGCAAACCGTGGAGGTCGTCGCGCCGGTCCGCGATTCTCAGGACGGCCTCGGTTTCCGGGTCGCGGGAGGCATAGAGCTCCACAAGGGCATCCGAGGCTTTGCCGCGGGCACTTTCGTAGCGGTCTGCGGATAAACCGGTCTCCCCGGTACGTTCGGGGAAACATCCATCGATCAGGTGTCTGTATGGCATGGTCGGACCCCACAAATAGTGTCCGAGCGGAAACGGCAACGCAACTGGTTGTTGCGGTCCCGGTGTCGGCTTTAGATTTGCGGGGCCGGCGCGGTCGGGGCGACATTCACCGGCTTGCCGACAACGACGAAGGTCAACTTGTCAGGATCAAGCAGGCGGCGCGCCAGCCGGGCGACATCTTCGCCCGTCACCGCGTTGATATAACTTGCACGTTTATCGAGATAATCGATTCCAAGCTGGTGATACTGGACCGAGACCAACATGCGCGCGATCCGGTCCGTTGAACTCAAACGCAGCGGAAACGAGCCGGTCAGAAAGGATTGGGCGTGATCCAGTTCTTCCGCCGAGATACCTTTGTCGCGCAGGCGTTTCCATTCGCCACGGATGATTTTTAGCGACTCGGCGACGCTTTCGTTTTTTGTACCGGCGCCACCGGAAATCAACGCAGTAAGCCGCATGGGGTGCAGTCCGCTGCCGACCGAATAGGCGAGGCCACGTTTCTCCCTGACTTCAGTGTAGAGGCGCGAGGAAAAACCCCCGCCGCCCAAAACGTAATTCATGACCAAAGCTGTGTACCAGTCCGGGTCTTGCCGCGGCAATCCCGGCTGCCCAAAGACGATTGAACTCTGCGGGACATCCAACGGCACAACATAGGTGTCGCCGTTTAATTGCAATTTCGGAGGGGCGATTTCCGCGAGCGGGATCTCCGCGGGAAGCATGCCAAACGCGCGGTCGAGCAAACCCGACAATTGATCCGGCGCTATGTCGCCCGTCACCCCGACGATCAGCAGGTTACGTGCAAACCGTGTGCGAACGAAATCGATCAGGTCGCCGCGCTCGATGGCTGCTATGGTCTCCGGCGTACCGCCGGACGGCATGGCATAGGGATGATCGCCGTAGACCGCCGTTGCCCAGGTGCGGCCGGCTATATAATCGGGATCGGTCGATTGCCGCTTCAGCGAGACCAGTGCCTGCTGGCGCATACGCTCCACCGGCTCCGCATCGAAGCGGGGCTCGGTCAAGGCAAGCGCGAGGAGTTCGATCGCCTTGTCGCGGTGTTTATTAAGTGTCTTCAGACTGCCGCGGAAGGTGTCGCGGCCGGCTGAAAAACTCATGCGAATGGAGCGGCTTTGCAGTTCGGCCTGAAAGGCTTCGCTGTCGAGGGAGCCCGCACCTTCATCCAAGAGGCCACTGACGAGACCCGAGAGACCGGCTTTCGTCGCCGGATCGTAGGTGCGGCCGCCGCGAAACGAGAACTCGATGGATAAGACCGGAACCGAGCGGTCCTGTACGAGCCAGGCTTCTATACCGCCCGGACTGACGACGCGCTGGATCTCGATGGCCCGGACAGGAAGCGAATGGGCAGCCAGAAACCCCGCGACCAGCACGGCCGCCGCAAGCCGCAGGCGCCGACAGTCACGAAATAGATGCGGGATCATGATTTGTCCTCCGGCTGTGCCTTGGGCGTGAGGCGCGTGGTGACGGCACCGCCAGTACTCAAGAGTTCTCGTGCCGCGGCATTGACCGCTTCGACGGTGACGGCGCCGATGCGTTCGGGCCAGGCCTCCACATCCGCTATGGTTTGTCCGGTCATCAGGGCATTGCCGAGAATGCGCGGCGGTGTACTCAAGGAATCGCGGGCGAAGATGGCTTCGGCCTGGAGACGCTCGATGGCCATTTTGACCTCGTCTTTGGTCACGCCCGTATCGAGCAGGCGGTCGATTTCGGCTTCGACGGCCGTTTCAATCTCCTCCAGAGTGCGGCCGGGACGAGGCGAGCCGTAGAATCCGAAGACGCCGGGACCCCGGCTTTCGGCCGAGTAGAAGGCACCGGCATGGGAGGCGAGTCCTTGCTCGATCACGAGACTGCGGTAGAAACGGCCCGTGGTGCCGCCGCTCAATATCTCGCTCAGCACTTCAAGCGCATGGACCTGGGCCGCGTTGCCCGAGGCGTAACTGGGCGCCAAGAAGCGGCGCGACCAGGCGGGTTGGCGGACACGCGGGTGCGCCAGTGTAACGAGACGCTCGGCGCTGCGGGGCGGCTCCTGCCAAACCGGCCGTTCCGGCAGGGCGCGTGCCGGTAGGGGACCGAAATGCCGCTCGACCATCGGGCGTACGTCATCGACGGAGACGTCTCCGGAGACGACAATGACGGCGTTATTCGGCGTATACCAAGCCTGGTAGAAAGCCAGGAGGTCCTCTCGCGTCAGCGCCTCGATTTCGTGGGCCCAGCCGATAATCGGGATGCGGTAGGGATGGTTCGAATAGAGCGTCGCGGCAGCCTGCTCGGCCAGTTGGGCGCCCGGGTTATTGTCGACTCGGCTCAACCGCTCTTCCAGGACGACCTTCCGTTCGGGCTCGATATCTTCCGGCGTCAGCCGCAGGCCGGTCATACGGTCCGCCTCCAGCTTCAGCATAAGGTCCAGGCGGTCGGCGGCGAATGAGGTGACGTAGCCCGTGTAGTCCTGCGAGGTGAAGGCGTTATCGCGTCCTCCATTCCGGGCGACGATCGAAGAAAATTCGCCTGGAGCCAAGGTCTTCGTGCCTTTGAACATCAGATGCTCGAAATAATGGGCAAGCCCGGATTTGCCCGCGGGCTCATCCATGGCGCCGACGCGATAATAGACGACCATCGTCGCCACGGGTGCGCGCCGGTTGGTCACGACGACCACCTGTAATCCGTTTCCCAGAGTAAAGCTCTCGGGACTAAATACGGCGGCGTCGGCGGTCCGCAATCCGCCCGCGAAAAGCAGGAAGCCGACTCCTGCCGCAACAAATTTTTTCAATAAGGAAAGACCCGACATGCTGCCTCCGTGAAACTAGCGAGCGGATAGCATGTAGGGAGGAGCACGGCGAATCACAACATCGCGCGGTATACGGAAGAAGGCGCTATTTTGTCTCGACGACGGGCGTGGTACCTTCTGTCGCAGGCTTACCGAGCGCGGAATTGTCCCGCAGGCGTTTCGACTCACCCTTGGGATCGACCACTGTTTTCGGGACCGTCTTGTCGCGCCAGAATACCAGCTTGTCGACCAGCGAGTCTTCCTCGGTCACGCGCCCGCTTTCTCGTTCCACCTGGTAGCGAATTTCAGGATCGATATCGAGCGCTTCGGCGCGTTTCAATAGCGCGGCTTCGCCATTCGTGAATTTACCGTCCGTATTCTGCGGCGTCTGCGCCGCATTTCGCGAGCGATTCCCGAGATTTCGCAACAGCTTGGCTTGCGCGTCGTCGCGCGGCGACGTTTCGTTGGGCCGTTCCGCCCCCGGTCGGGGCGGCCGTAGGCCGAAATCCGGCGGCAGGGAGAGCGGTGCCCGGGTGACGACGGCAAACTCGTCGGGGCCGCCGCTTGGACTGTTAAAGCCGCCACAGGCGGAGAGGGCTCCGCAGGCCAAGGCGATCAAACTGTATTTCTTAAGCTGCACGAGACGTTCCTTAGAAGCGAAGTGCCAATTGATCCTAGCTCTCAGCAGGCTTCTTCGCAATGAAACCGTCGATCAAGATCAGAACGACACCGATCGAGATCGCCGAATCTGCGACGTTGAAGGCGGGCCAATGGTATCCGGCGATATGAAAATCCAAGAAATCATAGACATGGCCCCAAATGACACGATCAATCACGTTGCCGATGGCCCCGCCGATCACGATGCCCAATGCGAGCGCGAGCAGTCTTGTTTCAGCCCTTTTCAGCCAAACGATCAGCACGACGGATATGGCGATTGCCAATGCGCTTAACAAGATTGGCGTCCACGAGGAATCGCTGGCGAAGAGACCGAAACTCACGCCACGGTTCCAGACTTCGACAAGATTGAAGAAAGGCGTGATCTCGATGAAACGGGTGCCGTCGAGCACGACATTCCGGAAGAACCATTTGGTGAGCTGATCCAAGATCAGGATCGTGCCGGCGGCGAGGAGTCCGATGCGCAACATCTGCTGTTCCGTCGCCCTTATTCGGCAGCCGCTTGGAATCCCCGCACTGCGTCGGCGCAACGCCCGCAGATGTCTTTATAGTCCGGGTCGCTGCCGATATCGGGCAGTACTTTCCAGCAACGCTCGCATTTCTCGCCTTCGGCCTTCGTTGGGACGACGCCGATGCCGTCGGCGTCCGGCAGCGCGAAGGCGTTAGCGGGCGCCGATCCGATCTGGAGGACAGCACCCGACGTAATGGCGATTTCGGCTAAATCGATATCTTCGAGCGCTGCGGCATAGTCCGCCGTCATATAGACTGTCGGTGCGGCTTGGAGGCTGGAGCCGATGCGCTTTTCGGCGCGTTCGATCTCAAGGGCACCCAGGACAACGCGCCGGACTTGCCGGATTTTGGACCATTTCTCTCCCAAAGTCTCGTTGCGCCATGCATCCGGAATGTCCGGGAAGGTGCGCAGGTGGACGCTCTGATCGTCTCCGGGGTTGCGTTGCAACCATGCCTCTTCGGCCGTGAAGCACAGGATTGGTGCCAGCCAGGCTGTCAGACAATCGAACAGCTGAGCGAGAACGGTCTGAGCGGCGCGGCGGGCCGTCGAATCTGTGGGATCGCAATAGAGGCAATCCTTGCGGATATCGAAATAGAAGGCAGAAAGATCGACGGTGCAGAAATTGTACAGCTCGCGGAAGAGGCCGTGGAAATCGTACACTGCGCAGCTGGTGCGGACATGGCGGTCGAGCTGCCAGAGACGGTGGAGTACCCACTGCTCCAGTTCCGGCATTTCGGCCGTCGGGAGGGCATCTTGTGCTTCGTAGCCGTTCAGATTGCCGATCAGGTAGCGCAAGGTATTGCGGAGCCGCCGGTAAGCGTCGATCTGATGTTTGAGGATTTCCGGCCCAATTTTCAGATCTTCCGAATAATCGGACGCGACGACCCAAAGACGCAGTATCTCGGCCCCGCTTTCTTCGGTGACGGTTTGAGGGGCCACGACATTGCCCAGCGACTTCGACATCTTACGGCCGTCCTCGGCCATTACGAAGCCGTGGGTCAGGACGCCGCCGTAAGGCGCCCGTCCCCGCGTGCCGCATGCTTCGAGCAGAGATGAATGAAACCATCCACGGTGTTGGTCCGAGCCTTCGAGGTACAGGTCCGCAGGCCAGCGCTGGTCCTCGCGCTGTTCTAAGACGAAGGCGTGGGTCGAGCCCGAATCAAACCACACATCGACGACGTCCCGGACCTGTTCGTAGTCTTCAGGGTCGTACTCATTTCCGAGAAACCGCGACGGCGGGCTCAAGAACCAGGCATCCGCGCCTTCTTCGCGAAAGGCGTCGACGATGCGGTCCACGACCTTTTGGTCGCGCAGCGGCTCGCCGGTCTCCTTGTGAACGAAGACGGTAATCGGCACCCCCCAGGCGCGTTGGCGTGACACGCACCAATCGGGGCGGTTCTCGATCATCGAATGCAGACGCTTCTTGCCTTGCTGCGGATAGAAAGACGTTTGGTCGATCGCATCGAGCGCTTTCCGCCGCAAATCGTTTGTCTCCATGGAGATAAACCATTGCGCGGTATTGCGGAAAATTAGCGGGGCCTTGGACCGCCAGGAATGGGGATACTCGTGGCGCAGGCTCGCTTTTGCCAGAAGGCAGCCCACGTCCAGAAGGCCGCGGATAACCGCACCATTCGCATCGCCGGTCTTGCCGTCTTGGTCATAAATCACTTTGCCTGCGAACAGCGGCACATGGTCGTAGAATGCGCCATCCTCTCCGACGGTCTGGGGGATCTCCAGACCGTGTGCGAGAGCGAAATTAAAATCGTCCATACCGTGGCCGGGGCCGATGTGGACCAGTCCCGTGCCTTGCTCCATGGTAACGAAACCTCCGGGCAGGACCGGGACGTCGAACTCATACCCTTGGCCACGCATCGGATGGGCGCAGATGGTGCCGTCCAGGCTGTCCACGCCGGCAACGCGCGTCCAGCTTTCTATCTTAGCGGCCTCGCGGACCTTCTCCGCCAAATCGTCAGCGAGGACCAGTTTTTCGCCGATTCGGCCGGTGCTGCCCTCCGCGACCCCGGTCACTTCGTAGACGCCATAAGTCGCGTCCGCGCTGAAGGCGATTCCTCGGTTGCCCGGAATGGTCCAAGGCGTCGTCGTCCAAATGACCACAGAAGCGCCCTCGAGGGCGGCATTCGTCGCGGAAGCCACCGGGAATCGGACATAGAGCGTCGTCGATTTGTGCTCCATATATTCGACTTCGGCTTCGGCCAAGGCCGTCTTTTCGACGATCGACCACAGGACGGGTTTCGAGCCTCGGAAGAGGCCTCCGTTCATCAGGAACTTACCGATCTCCGCGGCGATCTGCGCTTCCGCAGGATAGGCCATCGTCGTGTAGGGGTGATCCCAATCGCCCATAACCCCAAGGCGTTTGAATTCCTCACGCTGTATGTCGATCCAATGGTCCGCGAAGTCCCGGCACTCCTGCCGGAATTCGGCAATCGGTACCTCGTCCTTATCCTTGCCGGCGGCGCGGTACTGCTCCTCGATCTTCCATTCGATGGGCAGACCATGGCAGTCCCAACCGGGGACGTAATTCGCATCCTTGCCCATCATCTGTTGAGAGCGATTGATTACGTCTTTCAGGATCTTGTTAAGCGCATGGCCGATATGCAGGTTGCCGTTCGCATAGGGTGGTCCGTCATGCAGGATGAACGGCTCGCGGCCTTTCGATTCGGCGCGTATCCGGCCCCAAAGGTCCATGTCCACCCAACGCTGGAGCAATTCCGGCTCGCGTTTCGGCAAGCCAGCTTTCATCGGGAAATCGGTCTGAGGAAGGCAGACGGTTTTCTTATAATCGACTGTCATGGTTTTGCTTTCGTTCCGCGCGGCGAAGACTTAACTGCCAATCCATTGGAGATCAAGCCGCGCCGGCCGCGCGGGTCTTCAGAATCCGGCGCGCCACATCGCAATCTTTTTCGATCTGCACGGTCATTTCCTCAAGTGTATCGTAGTGTACTTCGGGTCGGATATACTCGATGAAAGCCACCCGGATTCTCTGTCCGTAGAGGTCTCCGCTGAAATTGAACAAGTGCGGTTCCAATAGCGGTCTTGTTCCGCCGACCGTCGGGCGTGTGCCGAGGTTCGCGGCTGCGTCGTGCCATACGACGCCGCTTTTCGTTTCAACGCCGACGCGAACGGCATAAATGCCAAAGGCGGGACGGATATATTCGCGGAGCAACACATTTGCGGTGGGAAATCCGATCGTGCGGCCGATCTGATCGCCTTGCACAACCCTTCCCTCGATTTCGAAAGGCCGGCCAAGTAGGGCGGCGGCGTGTCCTGGCTTGCCGGCGGTCAGATGATTTCTAATCGCAGTCGACGAATAGATGACAGCGTCCGCGGAAGCGACCGGCTCGACGGACAGGAATCCGAAGCCGCTCTTCTCCGCCTTTGCCGCCAACAGGCCGGTATCGCCGCCCCGGTCGCGGCCGAATGAAAAATCGTAACCCACGACCACATGGCGCGCTCCCAAGCCGGCGACAAGAACGTCATCGATGAACGCGTCGGCGGTGAGCTTCGAGAAGTTCCGGTCGAAGCGGACGACCAACATGGCATTCACGCCGAGGGCGGCGATCTGATTGACCTTGGAGCGGAACGGAGTCAGTCGAAACGGGTCGATCTCCGGTTTGAAGTATGCCCTCGGATGGGGCTCGAACGTCATGGCGACAAGCGCTGTCGATGCACGACGCGCTATATCGGCGGCTTGCCCGATCACCGCCTGGTGGCCACGATGAACGCCGTCGAAATTACCGATGACGACGGTAGCCCCCCTGAATTTCTCGGGAACCGAATTGTAATGTCTTAGGATATGCATGCCGGTCTCGAACTCGTCCGCGATTGACCACGCGCGACTTTAATTGGTGGATGCCTGTTTGTGGAGTGCGGGTTCAGGCGGCTTCGACGGCGCGCCGGTTCGGCACGAACAAGGTAGCGTCTCCTTCCACCACCGGCTTGTCCCCGACGCTGCAAACCGTGTGAGCAAAAACGCGTTTCTTTTCCGCGTTGATCTCCGTGATCGTGATCTTGGCATGGACCGTATCGCCGGGCCTGACCGGGGCCAGGAACCGAAGGTCTTGACGGAGATAAATGCATCCGGGCCCGGGTAATTTGGTGCCGAGCACGGTCGAGATAAAGCTGGCGGTGAGCATACCGTGCGCAATGCGCCCTTCGAACATGGTCTCGCTGGCGAATTCATGATTCAGGTGGACTGGATTCACGTCGCCCGAAATGCCCGCGAACAGCACGATATCCGTCTCGGTGATGGTCTTTGCGTAGGACGCCGTCATGCCGACAGACAAATCCTCGAAATAATAACCATGGATATCGTCGGTATCAGCGATGGCGTCCATCCAGTCTCACCTCAAATTCAGGCAATTTATGATCTTGCACCGCAACACGAAAGTGCGACGCCTGTCGCATATGGCTTGTATGCCTAGCGTTGGAGTGTGCCTTAACATATTGCGCTGCAAGAGGCAATCGGACTGGGGCGTTCAGTCCCGGTTGAGCGGCAAATAACGGGTCGGCGGCGCTCCCAGGACGCGATGGAACATGGCGATGAACGCACTGGGGCTTTCATAGCCGAGGTCCAAGGCCACCGAGGTCACGGCGCGGCCCTCCGCCAGCATCTCGAGGGCGCGTTGCAAGCGAAGCTGCTGGCGCCAAATCCGGAAGGACATACCGGTCTCCGACTGGAAGAGGCGCGCCAAGGTGCGCGCGCTGGCGCCGGCAATGCGTGCCCAATCTTCGAGCCGGCGATTGTCTGCGGGATCGGCGAGCATTGCCTCGGCGACTTTGCGAATCCGCCTGTCTTGCGGCATGGCGAGCGCGAACGGCGCTGTTGTCTGCTCGCAAAGTTGATCAAGGATGACACCCATCATGCGGTCCATTGGCCCTTCTGGTTCGTACGCCGCCGGACCACTCACTGCAGCAAGGACAAGTTCGCGGAGCAGCCGCGAAACTTTCAGCACGCAAACCTCGCTCGGAAGGCCATCGACGGCATCTGGACGGACGTATAGGGTTCGCATCGCGACCGGGCCGCGTGTGTTGATCCGATGGACGACACCGGCAGGCATCCAGACGGCGAATTGCGGAGGGACGAAAAAGGCCCCGGTTTCCGTTGTGACGGTCATGACGCCTTCGCTTGCGTAGATGAATTGCGCCTTCGCATGTCGATGCGGCAGGATTGAATCGCCGGCCGCCAGGTCGCGCGCGTGGGCGACGACCGACTGTGGCATGGTATCGATATGAGAGACTGCGGAGGCATGGGCCGCGCCGCCCGAATTGGGATCGGTCATAACGCGGAACCGTCTTTATAACAGCCGTGTGTCGTGACCATTCTCGCAATGCCTTCATCGGAACGCATGGAACTTGTAATTTCGTTATTTCCTGAATGGTTTGTTAACACATTATTATCTAGGTTGGCGGAACAAAGCTGATATCGTTTATACTTCAGGGATCGAGTTTATAATCGTGCATGACAAAATTGGCGACCGATCCAAGGTCTGTTGAAACCCGGAAAGATACGAGTGCAATGTCGGTCTCGGAGAATGCAAAGCTGCAAACCGAACGCGATCATTATATCGCCTTCGCATTTTGTTGGGCGGATGCGTTGGTCGAATTGGCCGCCGATCACACCATAGCCTTTGCGGCAGGCGCGCTTGGCCCGCTTGTCGGCCGCAAGCCGGAAGAGTTGGTTGGCGAAAATTTTGACGGGCTTGTGGCCGAGCAGGACCGCGCCCGAATGATGCAATTGCTAAAGATTGCGCAGTCCTTGGGGCGGGTTGAAGATACGAGCATCAGGCTGCAGGGCCCGCGCGGCACGACTCCGCCGATGGCGATGGCAGCGCATAGCCTGGATAGCAGGGTCGGGCGTTTCTCTATCGCGTTCCGCTTGCGGCCGACGGAAACGGAGCAGGATGCGAAGCTGGGGCTGCACCGGGACGAGTCCAGCGGACTGTACGATTCCGAATCGTTCGGAAAGGTCGCGGAACAGAAACTGCAAGCCTTTAAGAAAGCCGGCACCGACGTAAAGATGACGGTTATGTCGATGCCGCAATTGAAAGAATTGCAAGGCCGTCTTGGCGAAGAGCAGAGCGAGTCGCTGATGCATTCGGTGGGCGCCTTCCTAAAGGCCAATTCGGCCGATGGCGATACGGCGGCGCGGGTCGACGATCAAAGCTTCAGCCTGATTCACGAGGCCGAAGCGGATATCCAGGAGCTTGAGAAAGAAATCGCGGACCTGACGCGAGAGGCGGATCCCGACGGTAAGGGCGTGGAAGTCGAGACAGCGACCGTAGACGCGAGCGACGACACGATCAGCGAAGACGAGATGGCGAAGGGATTGATGTACACCCTGAATCATTTCAAGGAATCCACCGGTCAAGGCCTGAGCCTGAAAAATCTGAAAGAGAACTTTGGCAATCTCGCGCGCGAAGGCGCGGAGCGGGTACAGAACTTCCGCAAGATCGTCGCGGCCGGCGCATTTGATCCCGCGTTTCATCCGATCATTCATGTAAAATCGGGCAAAATTCATCATTACGAGGCGTTGGTGCGGTTTCGTGGCAAGGCGAAAGATGCCTCTCCCTTCCGGGAGATTACGTTCGCCAAAGAGTCCGATCTCATCCACGAGTTCGATATCATGATGGCGCGGAAAGTTATTGCCTGGCTTTCGAAAAAACCGCGCAAAAGCAATGCCTATAATGTCGCGGTCAATGTTTCCGGAAATTCGATCGATAACGACCAGTATCTCGATCAACTGGACCGCCTTCTGAAGGAAAACGATTGGGCGCAAGGCAAGGTCTGTTTTGAGATTACCGAATCCGCGCGCATGTCGGATCTCGACTCGGCGAATAATTTCATCCAGCGCCTGCGCAAAGCAGGCTATCAGGTCTGCCTCGACGATTTCGGCGCCGGCTCGGCTAGTTTTCAATATCTCAGCACGCTCGACGTCGATATCGTGAAGCTCGACGGGAGCGCGGTAAAAAATGCGGAGAAGAGCAAAAAGGGTCGGGCGTTTCTCTCGGCCTTGACGGAGTTATGCCGCCGTCTTGGTGTCGAGACGGTCGGCGAGATGATTGACTCTCCTCAGACGCTCGCCTTTGTGCGCGATTGCAACGTCGATTATGTCCAAGGCTTCCTGTTCGGCAAACCGTCGCATGACCTTAAGGATTTTGACCCGCTGCCGCACCGTGAATTGATGAGTTGGTAGGCGCGGTTAATCCCGCCGAAGAAGCTTCCGAATCCGGTACTCCTGCGATCAAGCGCATAATCAAGATCTGAATTTTGAACGCCGCCAGTACAGGTTGGCGCTCGGGGCGCTCGCGCGGCTAAATCGACCAACCGGCTTCCTTCAAGAGCAGGTCGCCCGCGATTGCAAGATCGAAGAGGCTGAGGCTGATAAGCTCCGTCATGAAGGCGCCAGCTCTGCGTGCCCTTCGGTAAACCCGAAGATTGTCTTGGCACGGCGGCGAGCCTCTTCGGAAGCGTGAGGGACGATGAGCGCCGTTATGCTGTCGGTATGTAAATTCGGGTAACGAAACATTCGATTTGCTCGATGATTGCAATTTCTTTAGCTGTTGCATTCATGGTTAGCGTCACAAAGCCGAAACAATCGTCGCCTCTCGCCCGTCGGACTTTAGCGGTCTGCGGCGGCGCTCACAGCCTACACGACGGCTTTACCGACGCGATTTACGTGCTTCTGCCGATCTGGTCGCAGGCGCTTGGACTGTCGCTGGTACAGGTTGGTCTCCTAAAATCGATTACCAGCGCGGCTCTCGCGGGGTTCCAACTGCCGGCGGGATTCTTGTCGGAACGGTTTGGCGCGACCGTCATCTTGGCGCTCGGCACCATGGTCGCGGGGCTGGGGTATATTCTGGCGGGATTTGCCGGTGGTTTCGTCGGGTTGGCGCTGGCTTTGGCCGTGGTGGGCGCGGGTGCGGCGGTCCAGCACCCTTTGTCGTCGGCGCTGGTGGCGGACGCCTATCGCGACGGCGGACGGCGGGCCGCGCTCGGAATCTACAATTTCACCGGCGATGTCGGAAAGATGCTGCTGCCGACAAGCGTTGCGGTCGGTATCGGGTTTATCGGCTGGCAAGAAAGCTCCATGGCCGTGGGCGCGCTTGGCCTTGTGGGCGGTGTCTTGATCTGGGTGCTGCTGCACCGTCTCGCTTTGTCTGTTGCGGCGGCCAAGACCGCAGCGTCGAAGGGCGCAGCCGAGCCGTCCAAGGCCGAAGCTCCGACGAAGGGCTGGGGAATTCGCGATCCACTTGGGTTTTCGTTGCTGTCCTCGATCGGGTTGCTCGACACCGCCACCCGTTATGCGTTTTTGCCGTTCCTGCCTTTTCTGTTGATGGAAAAAGGCGCTGCGATCGAGAGCGTCGGCTTTGCCATGACATTGGTGTTCGCGGGCGGTGCGGTCGGAAAGTTCGCATGCGGGCTGCTGGCGGAACGTTTGGGAATCATACGCACCGTCGTGCTGACGGAAGTTCTGACCGCGGTCGGCATAATCGCCCTGCTGACGGCCTCTTTAACGGCTGCCCTGATCTTACTGCCATTGATAGGCATAGCTTTGAACGGCACTTCGTCCGTTCTCTACGGCACGGTCTCGGAGTTTGTCGACGAAAATAGGCAGGCGCGGGCCTTCAGCCTGTTCTATACCGTCGGCTTGGCCTCCGGCGCGGTATCGCCGGTAATTTTCGGTGCGATCGGGGACGCGGCAAGTGTGACGGTTTCGCTCAGCCTCGTCGCGGGCATGGCGCTGTTGATCATCGGAATTTGCCCCTTCTTGGCGCCGAAAATCGTCGAGAAATCGGCTTAGCCATCGTTCCGACAAACTTCTTGCATCGACTGCTTGAAATGAGTACTAATCCAGTCCACTTTAATTCAGTACCAAATCAGTTCTGATTTAAGCTGCGGATACAGAAGGGCTTTGTAAGTCTAAGGATGATTAAGCTCAGTCGATTGACGGATTATGGCGTCGTTGTTATGTCGCAGATGGCGCAAGACATGACGTTGACGCGCACGGCGCCGGATTTGGCGGCGGCCACGGGTGTGCCTGCGCCGACGGTGGCGAAACTCTTGAAGCTCTTGGTCAAGGCTGGCTTGGTCGAATCTTGGCGCGGCGTCAATGGCGGCTATGCGCTGACCCGGAAAATCGAAGAAATTACGGCTGCGGATATCATCGAGGCGCTTGAAGGCCCCGTTGCGTTGACTGCCTGCGTCGATGGATCTGACGCTGATTGCGGAGTCGAGTCGCTGTGCCCGATGCGCGGCGGTTGGGAAAAGGTCAACAGGGCAATCCGTGCGGCCTTGGAAGAAGTGACGCTGGCCGAGTTGAGTCAGCCGGTTGACTTTTTGGTACCGCCGACCTCGTCGGCAGCGAACGTGCATGTGAGTGCAAGAAGGGACTAATCGGATGGTCGCCAACGTTGAGACGATCGAGCAAGTTCAATCCGCAACGGAAAAGTACAAGTATGGCTTCGTCACGGAAATCGAGATGGATCATGCCCCCAAGGGGCTGAGCGAAGATATCGTCCGTTTTATTTCCGCCAAGAAGGATGAGCCGGCCTGGTTGTTGGAATGGCGGCTGAAGGCGTACCGGCATTGGCTGGAGATGCCCGAGCCACTCTGGGCAAAGGTAAAACATCCGCCGATCGATTATCAGGACTCGTACTACTACGCGGCGCCGAAATCGCCCGACGATGGTCCGAAATCTCTCGACGAGGTCGACCCCAAGCTACTTGAAACTTACGAGAAACTGGGTATCCCGTTGAAGGAGCAGGAAATTCTCGCAGGTGTTGCGGTGGACGCGGTTTTCGACAGTGTCTCGGTGGCAACCACCTATAAGAAGAAGCTCGAAGAGCAGGGCATTATCTTTTGTGCAATATCGGAGGCTGTCCACCGATGCCCCGAGCTCGTTCAGAAATATCTCGGATCGGTCGTGCCCTATGGTGACAACAAACACGCTTGTCTTAACAGCGCCGTCTACACCGATGGATCCTTCGTCTATATCCCGAAGGGCGTGCGCTGCCCGATGGAACTCTCCACCTATTTCCGTATCAACGCGGAGAATACCGGACAGTTCGAGCGCACGCTGATCATCGCCGACGAAGGCTCCTATGTGAGCTATCTCGAAGGCTGTACCGCGCCGATGCGGGATGAGAACCAATTGCATGCGGCAGTCGTCGAACTGATCGCGCTCGACGATGCCGAGATTAAATACTCGACGGTGCAAAACTGGTATCCGGGCGACGAGGACGGCAAGGGCGGCATCTACAA
>JAYPOZ010000018.1:0-2356 GCA_038131165.1 Rickettsiales bacterium
TGCGGCTGCAGAAACCGATCTCGGAGTTCTTCGACGCGGTCGCGGGCATCCGGCTCGACACCCCGAGCGGCAAGGACCGGGTCCAAGGAGTGGTCGGCCTGCACGGGCTCGCCAGGCAGTTCGTCGAGCTCGACGCCGATCTGTTCGTCGGCAACCATCCCTCGCTGCGGCTCGAAGCGGAATACGAGATGCTGCTCACCAACCGGGTCATTCTCACCCCAAGCATAGAGTTCGATCTGCCGTTCAACGACGACGCCACATTCGATCGGGGTGCCTTCGCGCCGACGCTCGAGGTGGGCGCGCGTCTCGGCTACGACCTGATCGACCGCGCGTTCTCACCCTATCTCGGCGTCCATTACGAGCGCGCGTTCGGCAAAACCGCCAGCATCAGGCGCAGCGAAGGCGAAGATGCCGGATCCCTCTTCCTCGTCGCCGGCGCACGCATGATATTCTGATCGAAAAGTAAATGCGCTAACCGACGGCTGCGGCGTAGCGTTCGAGGCTTTCTTGCGACCAGACCTTTCTCCGGCTGTAGAAAGCCTCGAATGTCGGAATATTGTCGGGAAGCGCGACCCAGGGCTGTTTCGATCTCGTGTAGATGTGGATGTCCGGCGGTATCCGGTCCGGCGCGTCCAGGGTGCCGACACGGAGGAAACTGACCGCCTCCCTCGCCGCCGCATAGTGGCTCCATAACGCGATCCGACAGTCCGGGCAGCGGACGATGTCCTGTCCCTTGCCGCTGTCCGACGGAGTCGCGACCGTCTCCGGCGTGCCGGAGAGCAGAAGCACTCTATCCGCTTCGATCAGGGCATTCAGCGCAAAGGCGGAGCCGGTTTCGCGCTGACACGACAGACAGTGACAGCAATGCACGAACATCGGTCTGGCGTTCATCCGGTAGCGCACCGTGCCGCAGGCGCAGCCGCCGTCAAAAACCTCGATCTTGTCGGCGGGCATCCGGTCTCCCTCCTCTGCGAATCTCCTTAGTCCTCGTACTCCGCGAACTGATCGCGTCGCCACTTGAGTGCGGCGCGCAATCCTTCCTTTTGGCGAATTTCCGTAAACTGTACGCCGACATCCGTCTTCGCCGCATAAAGCGGCGCCACCACATCGAGCCCCGCGTTCATCGCGTTGGTGAAACCGGCCGCGTCGGCGCCTCGGTTGATCGCCAGTTTCGTTTGCTCCAGGGCCTCCGGCGAAATCAGCGCCATCCGCTTGGCGAAGCGCAATGTCTTCTCCTGCAACTGGTCGAGCGGAACGACCCGGTTGATCATGCCGAGATCGAGCGCGGTTTCCGCATCGATCATATCGCCGAAATACAGCAGTTCTCGCGCCTTCTTGAATCCGATCATCCAGGGCATGACGATGGCCGGCCCGACATTGGAGAAATGAATCTCCGGCTCGCCGAAGAGCGCGTTGTCCGCGGCGATGGTGACATCGCAGAACATCGTCAGCTCGCATCCGCCCCCCAGCGCGTGTCCCTGGACGGAGGCGATCACGGGTTTGCGCATGTACCAGGGGATCATCTCGAAGCGCAGATCCTCTGTCAGCGATTCGCGCCATTTCAGCGCATCGAACCGACGGGCTGCCCGTTCCGGTGTATCGTTGTCGATATCGTAGCCGACACAGAAGCTTCGGCCTTCGGAGCGCAGGATGACGACATTTACCCCCTTGTCATCGTCGGCTCGGAGCAGCGCCTCGGAGACCTCGGTGCGCAGTTCATGGCTGATCGCGTTCAACTTCTCCGGCCGGTTCATCGTGACGATCGCGATGTTATCGTCTGTCTCGTAGCGGACCAATTCTTCGCTCATGCGTTTCCTCCTTCGGATTCCTTCGGCAGGATCAATGCGTCGACGATGGCGCAACCCTGCCCTTTCGGCAGTACCTTGATCGGATTGAGATCGATTTCCCGGATCGCCTCTCCAGCCGAGGCGATCAGATCGGACAGCGCGTAGAGGCAAGCGGCAAGGCTCTCGGTGTCGTAGGCGGGTCGTCCCCGGAAGGCCTCGAAGCGCGCGGCGCCGCGAATCTCGCCGATCATCGCCTCCGCCTCGCCTTGGCGGAGTGGCAGCATGCGAAGCGCGAAATCCCGGTGCAGTTCCAGTTCCACGCCGCCGAGCCCAAAGGCCAGCGCATGACCGAAACCTTCATGGTAGGCCACCCCGGCAAAAACTTCGATCCCGTCGACAACCATCTCCTGGACCATGATATCCGCGCCCGCGCCCTCCGTGCCGAGTGCTTCCAAGCGCGCTTCCAACAGCCGCCAGCCCTCGGCCAAGCGATCGGGGGATGACAGTCCAACAATGACCAAACCCTGATCCGATTTGTGCAGAATCGTATCCGACACGGCCTTCAGGAC
>JAYPOZ010000018.1:2456-41698 GCA_038131165.1 Rickettsiales bacterium
ATCCGCAAACCGGGCCGCAGGGTCAGCTGATAGTAGGGCTTCTCCGACGTGTCCCGCGCGGTTTCCAGTATATCGACCCGCGCGAGATAGTCCTCGATCCTGCCCATCGGCGCGTCGTCGTCATTGTCGTAGCACAGGATGACCGACTCTGTGTTCCCGACCCGACCCGCGACCTTCAGTGCGTGCGGCATATTCTCGCGAAAATTCCCGTTGCCCCAGGCGTCGAGCGGATTGCCGTCGCCGGCGAAATCGCCGATGACCCGTCTGGCTTCCTTGAAATCCGCCGGCGGCAAGGCCGGGAGTTCGAGCCCGGATTTTTCGGCCACATCCAGCATCAGCTCCGCCGCTCCGCCCGAGCTGGTCACAACGCTCATGCGCCGCCCCTTCGGCCAGGGCCGGCCCTGGCAGGCGGCAAGAAACTCGATCAGCTCGTCAAATTCGTCCACTTCGACCGCTCCGTGCGCCCGAAGCACCGCGGAGAACACCCGCTCGTCTCCGGCGATACCGCCGGTATGGGTCGTAATGGCCTCGCGCGTCCTTTGCGTCTTCCCGACCTTAAGGACGACGACCGGTTTTCCCGCCGCCTTCGCCCGTGCGAGCGCCGCGACATAGCGTTCCGGCGCCGCAATCGTCTCGGTGAAGGTTGCGATCACCTCGGTTTCCTTGTGGTCAACCATATAGTCGAGCACGTCCGCTGCCGAGACGACGGCCTCGTTTCCCGTCGAGGCGACCAAGCTGAACCCAAATCGGCTGACGTCCGAGAGCATGCTGATGCAGATGCTTCCGCTTTGCGAAATCAGGCCGACATTGCCGGCCAATTCTTCCCGCTTGCTGCCGACTTGAAGATAGGTAGCGCTCCGAGCATGCGGGCTGATGACCCCCATGCAGTTCGGCCCGCACAGCGCGATGCCCGCTTCGCGACTGAGGCCGACAATCTCGGCCTGCGCGTCCCGTCCCCAATCGCCGGCCTCCCCGAACCCGCCGCCGAAGATGACCGCCGCCCGTGCCCCCGCACCGGGCAGTTGCCAGAATCCCGCGAGCGTGCGTTCGGGCGAGACGCAAAAGGCCACGACGTCCGGGGCCGCCGGCAAGGAAGCCAAATCCGGATAACAGGGAAACTCATCGACCGCTTCGTAACCAGGATTGACCGGGTAGATCGCTCCCGGAAAGCCGAAACTGCGCAACGTGTCGATGATATACCGCCCAACCGACGGTTTCGGCGATGCGCCGACCACCGCTACGGAACGCGGTGCAAAAAGCGCATTCAGGTCCAAAGAGGCTGGCATCATGAGGACTCCGGGGTGTTTTAAGAAGAGTTGTGGTGAAGCTCGGGGAAGGCAATCGGTGAACCCGCCGACTACACAGCGGCCTGACCGGGCCTACCATCAATCAAGACGTTGCCGCCGGGAGAGAAATGATGAAGTGGGGAACATTTAGCCTGAGCCAGATACCCGACCTCAGCCGGGTACCGGAGAATTTCGAGACCGATTTCGAGCAATTCGAGCTGGCTGAGGCGTTGGGCTTCGACACGATCTGGATTGCCGAACACCTGTTCTCGAGCTACGGCGTGGTCACTTCGACCCAGGTTCTTGCCGCCGCGATCGCAAAGGCGACGAAAAAGATCAAGATCGGTATGGCCGTGGTAGTCATGCCCTTCAATCATCCGCTTCGGACCGCTTCGGATTTCGCTCTGGTCGATATCCTCTCGGAAGGTCGTCTGCTGTTCGGCGCCGGCCGCGCCTATCAGCCGCATGAGTTCGTGAGTCTCGGCATTCCGATGGAAGACAGCCGGGAAATGTACGAAGAGGCGATGGAAATCATGCTGAAGGCCTGGGGTGACAAGCCGATCACACACGACGGAAAGTTCTGGTCGATCCCCCAGCCGACGGAAGTATTGCCAAAGCCCGTGCAGAAGCCGCACCCGCCGCTCTATCAGGCCTGCATCTCGCCGGAGAGTTTCACCACGGCAGCCCAGAAAGGTTTCGGCCTGCAGCTCGCCTCTCCCTTCACCTACCGGACCTATCGCGAGGAATGGATCAACAGGCTGGAAGAAAGCGTACATGCCTACGAGGCCGAATGCGTAAAACACGGCCACGACCCGAAAGCGGCCGAGCGAATGATGCTGCTGCCGTTCTTCGTCCACGAATCGGCGGAAGAAGCGCACCGCATCGCCCGCGAGCGCATCGAATGGTTCTACGCGAAGGTCACCAGCAACCAGAAGTCCGTCGGCGGCCAGCCCGACGTCATCAAGGGCTACGAGCTGACGATGCAGGAGAGCCGAAAGACCCTGGAAGGCGGATATCTGAACTTCGACAAGCTCTACGAACACGGCGCCGCCATTGCCGACGACCCCGCGACCTGCGCCGAAAAACTGAACGATTTACGCGAACGTCTCGGCATTACGGAATTCGTTCTCTGGACCAATATTGGCGGCATGCCCGCCGCGGATTCCATGGCCGCCATGCGTCTGATCATGGGCGACGTGGCGCCCCGCGTGAACGCAATGGAAGCCGCCGGTGGAAAACAATAGTCGAAACGGAGTAATTCCATGGTCAATATCAGTATCGACGAGTTAAAGAGCCATATCGGCACCAAGATCGAGGACTTCGACACAGCGACGGAAGCGCCGTTGCGGGAGATGATCGTCACCTTCGACCGCGACGACGTGCCGCCGGGCCCCGGAGACGCGATTCATCCAGGTTGGCACGGATGCTACTTCCTGCCGTTGTCTCGGCGCGCAACGCTTGGCGCCGATGGTCTGCCGACGGAAACCGGCGTATTGCCGAAAATGCCCTTGCCGCGCCGGATGTTCGCGGGCGGCCGATTTGAATTCCACGCGCCCATCAAAGTCGGGGACAAGCTCCGCCGCGAAACCGAACTGATGGACATCTCCATGCGGGAAGGCGGCACCGGAGTCCTCGTCTTCACCAAGGTCGCCAACCGCATCTACAATGACGCCGGTCTCTGCGTTGTCGAGGAACGCGACGGCGTCTTTCGCGAAGGACTCAAGCCTGGCGAGAAAAGCGGCATTCCGAAACGCGACCCGGTTCCGGCCGACCTGCCGTGGTCGCGCGAGATCGCGCCCGATATCGTCATGCTGTTCCGCTATTCCGCAATCACCTTCAATCCGCACCGCATCCACTACGACCGCACCTATGCGATGGAAGAAGAGGGCTATCCGGGCCTCGTCGTCCACGGTCCCTTCACGACCCAATGCCTGTTGGATTTCGCCCGGGACATGAATCCGGACAAGTCGATCAAGAGTTTTGACATGCGCGCCCGGGCGCCTTTGTTCGACACCCATCCCTTTACCGTCTGTGGACGGCCGACGGACGACGGCTGCAAGGTTTGGGCGGCGACACCGGAGGGCACCATCGCAATGCAGGCAAAAGTCGGTCTCGGGTAGCCGGCCATGCCCGAACTGATCCTCGTCCCGGCCCGCCAAGGCCGGGCGCAGCGCCTCGAAGCGGGCAATGCCGTGCGGGTCGTGAACACCCACGGCAGTCAGGTCGTGGACACCTGGGCCTTTAACGCCGTGGACCTCGTGGAGTTCATGTCGATGGAGCATACCAGATCGACGATCGACAAAATGATGCCGGACGTGGGCGAGGCCTTCCTCACCAACAAGCGGCGGCCGATCCTGACCATTGCCGAGGATACGACACCCGGCATCCACGACACCTTAAACGCCGCCTGCGATGTGCATCGATACCATCTGCTGGGATTCGACGGTTATCACGACAATTGCACCGACAATCTGGCCGCCGCTCTGAAGGCGATCGGCGCGACCGCGACCGGCCGCACGCCCTGCCCGTTCAACATGTTCCAGAACCGGCCTTGGAGCGGCGGTGGGGACAAACGGCTGTTCAAGGAACCGCCGGCCTGCAAGCCCCGTGACAGCGTGACGCTTCGTGCCGAGATGGACTGCATCGTTGTTTTTTCGGCTTGCCCGCAGGACATGAATCCGACCAATGGCGGCATGCCGAAAGACGTCCACTACGAAGTCATGGCACAGTAGGAAACTTCAGCTTTTCCGAACGCGTTCACGGTGAAAGGTGTAGAGTCCGCTGGCGGCGATAATCAGCGCGCCGGCCACCGTCGGCAAGTCGGGCAAATCGTCGAAGAACACATAACCGAGGATCGTCGCCCAAACGATGGTGATGTAGTTCAGGGGCTGCAGGACGCTCGCGGGCGCCAGCGCCAGCGCCTTGATCAGCAGAGCGTGCCCCAATACGCCCATCACGCCGATACACAACATCTGCGCCAAATCTTCCGCATCCGGCGTTTGCCAGAAGAACGGCACCGCGAGGGTCATCGCAAAGAGGCCGACCAATCCGGTGTAGAGGATGGTCGTATCCGGGTGATCATACCGCGCCGCGACCCGGGTCAGAACCTGATAGAGCGCATAGATCGATATGCCCACCGCGGGCAACAGCAGCAGCGGATCAAATGCCGAAAAGCCCGGGCGAATAATCACGACCAAGCCGAAAAACCCGACGGCAATGGCGCTCCACCGCCGGATACCCACCTTCTCGCCAAGAATCGGGACGGACAGAGCCGTCGCGACCAGCGGTCCTATCCCGGCAATCGCCTGGATATCGGCGAGAGGCAGATACCGGAAGGCCACGATGAACATGAGTATCTCGACGCAGAGCAGCAATCCCCGCAGAATCTGCAGGAAAGGCGCTCTCGAATGAAACGCTTTACGGCCCCGTCGCCGGACCGTCACCGCTAAGCCATAGAGGGCAAACAGGACGTAGCGAATCCACAGGATCTGGGGGGCCGGGTAGAGCATGCTGACGTGTTTCGTCAGCGCGTCCATCGACGCAAATATTCCCGTCGACAACAGGACGAGGCTCATGCCTGCCCGCGTGCCCTCCGCATCGTCACGCGCGCCGATCTTATCTGAATTCAAAGCCGCGGTACTCCTGCACCGGCGAAAATGGGCGCTAGTATCCCCGTTCCCAGTCGATCACGTTCTCCAACGGGCGGCCAGCGATATAGGCCTCCAGATTATCGCAGAAGAGCTCGATCTGGCGCGGCTTGCGCACGTCGGTCGCTGCCGATACATGCGGCGTGAACAGAACCCGGTCGTCCGCCCAGAGCTCCGGGTCCGGCAATCGGTCGAACTCGCCGACATAGACATCGAGGCCGACGCCCCGCACTTTTCCTGCCTTCAAAGCCTGCTTGAGCGCCGCCTCGTCAACGATTTCGCCTCGCGCAAGATTGCATAGCACGACGCCGTCCTTCATCGCCCCAAGCGTCTCCGGGCCGATCAGTCCTTCCGTCTCCGGCGTCGACTGACAGCAGACAGAGACGAAATCCGCCTCGGGCAGAATTTCCAGCAGCTTATCCGGCCCGTAGACCGCTTCGAAGCCTTCCGTCGGTTTGGCCGAGCGTCTTGTGCCGATTACCCGCATGCCGATGGCGGTGCAGAGCTTGCCGACGTCCTGCCCGATCCCGCCGGCGCCAATCACACAGACCGTCTTTCCCGCCATCTGAATCGGCTCGTAGACCAGGCGCTCGAAATCGCCGGCGGCGCGGTCGGCGACCGCCTGATTGAAGGCCCGGGCGAAATAGAAGAATGCACCGACCGTCCACTCGGCCATCGACTGGGTATTGCCGAGTCCCCGGGACGTCGTCACCATCACGTCGCTTTCCCATAAATCGCCGTTCAGCAAATTGCTCGCCCCGGCGGGGGTCTGGTGGAACCACTTCATCTTCGGCGCTCGGGCGCGCAGGTCGAGCGGGAACGGGAAACCGCCGAGGACAATCTCCGCCTCTGCCAACAGCGCATCGCGTTCTTCCCGGGTCCCCTCACCCATTGCATCTTTGGGCAGATAGGAGCGGGAAGTGTATTCGGGCCAAGTCTCGCGGAATTCCCCATGAAACCAGTTCGGCGCCATGACCAACTCGACCGAGGGATCGATGCCTTCGATCCGCTCGCGCCCGGCTTTCGAGATCGGAATAAGGGAGAGAATTTTAAGCGTCATCGAATCGCGTCCTTCACGGGTTCGGGTTTGACCGGTTGGCGCAAAAACAACACTGCCACGAGCGCCCAGAGCAACGGGATCGCCGCCAATCCAATCAGCATGGCGTTATAGCCCCCTAAATAGTCCTGCGCCAAGCCGAGCGGCAAAGGCCCAAGCGACGCGCCGACGACGCCGATCATCTGGCCAGTTCCTTGAATGCTGCCAAGATGCGCGCGGCCGAAGTAACGCGGCCACATGAACGAGAAGAATGTCATGCTCGTCGCATTCGCCGCACCAAACGCCACCGCATAGATCAGGGCGGACCAGAGGCCAGACACCTGAGAGGCGGAAATCAGGGTAATCGCGAGGACCAGCAACCCGCCCCCGAACATGCGCTCGGTCGGAAACCGGTCCAGCATCCGGCCGAAGGTCGGCATCATCAACACCATACAGACCGCGGATATCGCGAAAGACGTGGTCGCAATGCCCGTATCGAGGTTTTGCGCTGCAAAGATCGACACTTGAAAGAAGTGGAGCGTCGTCACCAGCATCGAGAAAGTGAACAGACCGCCGGCGACAATGTAGAACGCGCGGCTGCGCAGCGCTTCTCCTTGCGTGAAGTCGGCCACGACGCCGGCCGTCAAGACTGCCCCGCTTGAGCGCCCGGACGCTACTGCGGTTCCGCCATCGGGCGTCAGGCCCACTTCCTCCGGCTTGCCGATGGCGAGCAGCAATATAACCGGCAGCAACAGGACCCAGGTCGACAGGCCGATCCACAACCAAGCCTCGCGCCAGCCCACGGCGCCGATCAGCCACTCGGCCACTGCCGGATGGACGGCCATCGACGCCGCGAACCCGAGTGCCATAAGCCCAAGCGCGAAGCCGCGCCGACGGCTGAACCACTGCGAGACCAGGTTCGAGGAGCCAAGCATCAACGATCCCTGCCCGAGATAGCGCATCGCCGCAAATCCCAATCCAAGCCAGATCAGGCTGCCGACGAATCCGAACGCGACGCAGGCCGTCCCGAACAACAGCGCCACCAACGCCAGCATCCGCCGGGCCCCGACCCTGTCCAAATATCGGCCCATGAACGGCAGACAAAAAGCGGCAACCAACGTCGCCGAACCATAGGCAAAGGCAATTTCGGTCTGGGACAGCCCAAGGGCGTCCGCGATCGGACCAACGAAGACGCTAAACGTGTGCGATTGCGCCGGCCCGCTGGCGAAGATGCCGAGAGTGGCAACGGCAAGGATCACCCAGCCGTAGAAAAACCGCTGACCGACCCGCTCTACCAGCGCGGCTCTAAAGGGAGATTCCGACATTTTTCCTCTGAGGCGACGGGGGAATGACTGGCTTAGGTGTCCGGATAACAGACGGCAAACGCCGTCTTGTAGGCATCGCGCCCGATCGTTCGTTCGCGATAAGCGAGCAGCGTTTCCGGCACGGGCTGATGGTATCGAATCGCCCATGTCAGGCAAGAGGTCAGCATGATATCAGCCGCCGAAAACGTCTCGCCGAGCAGGAATTCTCGCCCGTCGGAAATCGCCTGCTCCGGAACCGCGACCTGACGCGCGAAATACTCCGCCGCACAGTCGACGGCCACCGGCGCTTCGCCATAGATCTCCGGCAGATCACCGTGCCGCCGGATGACATAAAGGCTGGTCGCGTCGAGCTCCATCGCGACGAAATAGCACCATTCGTCGCATCGGGCGCGTTCGGCCGGAGCGGTCGGCAAAAGCGCGCGACCCGGCGTGCCGTAGGTCCGGCCCAGATAGGTCACGATGGCGCCGCTCTCGAACAGGGTGAGGTCATCTTCCTGGAACACCGGAATTTTCCCGCGCGGGCTTATTGTCCGGAAGGGTTCCGTCTCCATTGCCGGGGTCCGGGTGCGAATCGGCTCCGTGTGGTATTCGAGCCCCAGCTCATGGAGCGCCCAATGAACGCGGAACGCTCTTGCGGAACCGATCCCCCAAACGGTACGTCGGATCATGCAGCGCGGCCGTTCCGCAATACCGCGCCCGGCAGGTCGCCTTCCGGATCAATGGCGTCCTTACCGTCCCGGCGCACCGTCGTACCGTTGACGACGACCGCCCGCACGCCGCGCTCCTTCGAGATCAGGCGGTCCGCGCCACCCGGAAAATCGTAGACCCGCTCAAGGCCACCCGCGCCCACGGTTTCCGGGTCGAAGACCACCACATCGGCCGGGCGTCCTTCCGCAAGCAAGCCTCGATCCGAAATACCGGCAACTTCCGCCGGCCGAGAAGTCAACATGCGCACGGCTTCTTCCAGGGTGAAGGTTTCCTTCTCGCGGACCCAGCGGCCAAGGAAATACGTCGGCTGACACGCGTCGCACAACTGGCTCGCGTGCGCGCCCGCGTCGGACAGGCCGATCACAGTGGCACCGCTCTTGAGAAGCGGTTCGACCTGGTCCTCTTCATGGTTTGCCACCGGCATCCGGAATCGGGTCTCGAGATCGCTCTCCAAAGCCAGATCGAGCAACAAGTCGACCGGTGTCGTCCCGCGTTCGCGCGCGACATCGGCCAGGCCTTTCTCGTCGAGGCCGCCGTCTTTCTGATGCTGCGAAATGACGGTCTTGTCGAAGGCGCCCTTGAATTCCTTTCGAGCGCCGGCGATTCGATCCGCGAAAGCCTTGCGGAACTCCGGATCGGCGTAAATCTTCTTCTTCCCTTCCGCGTCGGCCGCCGCGACCGGCTTCATGACGGAGAAAGGCTCGAAGAGGAACGGAGCGGCCATTTGATATTCGAAATTGAGCGGCCGCGGCGTCACCTGCGGAAAGACCCGATGCCCGGCGGCGACGAGCGCCTCGGATTTGGCAAGCTGTTCCTCATGATCGCCTTTACCAAGGGCCAACCCGGCAAGAAGCGCCGTCCAAGTGACCGTGCAGCCGCTCTCGCGTGCAAGATCGGGATACTCGTCGATGAACAGGTCGCGCCCTGCCGTGGCCGCGATCAGCCCGCCGCCGCTCTCGCCGACCGCTTTCGCCAGGCGGAATATCTCTTCGATTTCGCAGGCCCGGCTCGGCACCGGCCGACCTTCGTAGCCGACGTGGGTCCCGGCCCGCGATGTCGCGAATCCAAGCGCCCCATCGCGCATCCCCTGCTTCACGATGGCCCGCATCTCCTCTATCTCGTCATCGGTCGCGGCCCGCTCCGTCGCCGCCTCGCCCATCACATAAGTGCGGAGCGGCGTATGCCCGAGCAAGACGGCCGCGTTGACCGCAGAGCCCCGGCCCTCGATCGCCTTGAGATACTCCCCAAAGCTCTCGAACGGCCAATCCTCGCCGAGTCCGGCCTTGAGAGCCGCGACGCTCATGCCTTCGACTTTCTCCAGGGTGCGGACGATCATATCGCGGTGCTCGACCCGCGTCGGCGCTACGCCGAAGCCGCAATTGCCGAGAACCGTCGTCGTCACCCCATGCCAGGGCGAGATCGACATCATCCGATCCCAAATGATCTGCGCATCGTAGTGAGTATGGATATCGACGAAGCCAGGCGCGACCATCGCCCCTGCGGCGTCGATGATCTCCTCGGCACTGTCCGGCGCTTCGCCAAGGGCGACGATCCGTCCACCCGAGATCCCGACATCGCCCCGATAGCGAGGCGCACCGCTGCCGTCGACAATCGTCCCGTCGACAATTTTCAGATCATAGGTCATGCCCCACTCCCTTCCGAAAGCGCTATTAGACGTTCAGACCATAAAGTTCCGCAACATTGTCGTGCAGGATGCGGTCTTTCTCCCATTCGCTCATGTCAGCCGTATGCTCGGCGAGCAATTCCTGACTGTGCGGCCAGGTCGCATCGCTGTGCGGGAAATCGTTCGCCCACATCAGCCGCTCGATATTCATGGCGTTACGGAACTTGAATGCCACCCAGTCGTCCTGAAACGTCATATAGACGTTCTCTTTGAAATACTCGCTCGGCAGGCGCTCCAACTCATCGCATTTCATCCAATAGCGGTGCCGTTTATAGGCGTGATCCATACGGTACATGAAGTGCGGCGCCCAGCCCGCGTCGGCCTCGACGCAGACGAGCTTCAGTTTCGGGTGGCGCTCGAAGACGCCGCCGAAAATGAAGGTGCCGATGATGTCCTGGTTGCCGCGAATGATGGTTTGGAAGCCATTGATCTTGGGGCCCCGATAGGTGCGCATCTCGTCCTTGCCCGAGGTCAGGATGTGGAAGCAGAGCGGCAGACCGAGATCGACAGCGGCTTCATAGAACGGATCGTAGTCGGTGTGATGATAATCCTCATGCCCCGGCACGCCCGCGAGCATCACGCCCTTGAAGCCCATTTCCTTTGCCTTGCGGAGCTCCTCGATGCCCGATGCCGGTGTCGCCATGGTAATTTGCGGCATGCCGAAAAGCCGGTTTGGCAGCCCGTCGCAAAATTCTTTCAGCCAGCGGTTATAGGCGTCGAAGCAGGCGCGCTTGTAGTCCAGATTCGGGTGATTGGAGAGCATCATGCCGACCGACGGATAGATGATCTCCGCCGCAACCCCGTCGCGGTCCTGGTCGGCGGCCCGCGCCTTCGGGTCCCAACCGCCCGGATGCAGTTGATCGTACCCGGTGCCTTTGGTGCTGAGTTCGGAGGGTTCCCTGCCCGCCGCCGCGACGAGCCCCATCGGAATGGAAATATCGAGCCCGTCGATATGATAGACCTCACCCCGCTTCGGATCGGTCACCAGGCGCGGCGCGGTATCGCGGTATTTCGGCTCAATATAGTCGAGATAGAGTGTTGGCGGCTCGGTGATGTGCGAGTCGGCGGAAATTGGGCGTTTTGCCATGGTCCGGTCTCTCCCCGATAAGGCTTGGTCATTTCAGGTTATGAAACTAGAGCAGTTGCCAAAAAAAACCGCCCCCTTACCTGACTGGGAATACAATATCGATATGCCGGAGGGACTGAGATGCGCTTGCAGGGTCGTGTTGCCATCGTCACCGGAGGGGGCAGCGGCCTCGGCGCCGGTATCGCCCGGAGATTCGCCGACGAAGGGGCACATATCGTCGTTGCCGACATCCACACGGAGAATGCGGAACGGGTTGCGGACGAAATCCGCGGCGGGCAGACCAAGACGCTGGCGGTAACCGTCGACGTCACCCAATACGAAGAAGCGGGAGCGCTCGTGGACCGCGCCGTCGCTGAGTTCGGACGGGTGGACATCCTGGTCAACAGCGCCGGTACCAGCAAGCACATGAACTTTCTGGATGCAGAGCCGAGCGAATTCAGGCGCATCATGGCGGTCAACCTCGAAGGCACGATGTATTGCGGCCAGCATGCGGGTCGAGTGATGGTGGAGAACGGCTACGGGCGAATCGTCAATATCGCCTCGATCTCGGGAGAACGCGCCGGCATCGGGCGCACCGGCTACGGCGTATCCAAATTCGCGGTGATTGGCCTCACCAAACAAATGGCGTTGGAACTTGGACCTCGAGGCGTCACCGTCAACGCCGTAGGCCCAGGCCCCGTCGACACACCCTTGACGCGGGTCGCACATTCCGACGTGACCCGGCAGGCTTATCTCGATCTCATTCCGCTGAACCGCTACGGCACCGTGGAAGAGATGGCCGACGCCGCCGCCTACCTCGCGGGGGAGCAGGCCGGCTACGTAAACGGTCACGTCCTGTTCGTCGACGGCGGGTTCGTCTCCGTCGGCATTCAGAAGGAATAGAAAGAGACAGCGGGCGCTTGGAATCGTCGAAAGGCTCCGCCGCCTGGACGGAGCCTTCCCTCTGTGGGCTTTTCTCAAGCCTCCCGATCAAAGACCGGGTGTGTTTTTCTAAGCTCGAATATTTAACGGTGCTTCTTCGGTGGAGTCATTTTTTTAGCCTCCCTTCCGGAATTTTTCCGGCGCCGAGACATCCCGTCTCGCTGCCGACGGCTACAGTCTACACTATTACCGATCTGACTTCTACAGAGCATACGGCGACGGCAATTCCGCAGCGCCGGACCGTAGGGCAAATCGTGATTCAACGCCCGCGAGAGCTGCCGCGCCCCCTGGGACTAAACCCCATTAATCGCCGTTGAGCACGCGCCAGATGCGCTCCGATGTGGCTGGCATGTCGATATGCGCGATTCCCTTCTCGCGGTGCAATGCGTCGACGATCGCATTCATGACCGCGGGCAACGACCCGGTCGTCCCCGCCTCGCCACAACCCTTGGCACCCAGCGGATTTGTCTTTGCCGGCACCGGGTGCGAGTCAAAATCGAAATGCGGAATATTGTCCGCGCGCGGCATCGCGTAATCCATGTAGGAGCCGGCGATCAACTGTCCCGATCCGTCGTAGACCGTGTTCTCCATCAAGGCTTGGCCCATGCCCTGCACCACGCCACCATGAACCTGCCCCTCGACGAGCATCGGATTGATCAAGGTGCCGAAATCATCGACCACGGTATAGCGCACGACCTCGACCTCTCCGGTTTCCGGTTCGATCTCAATCTCCGCGACATGGCAACCGTTCGGAAAGGCCGAAGGGGGCGTATCTTCCTTCAGTTGGACATCGAGCCCCTGCGGCAAATCCTCGGGCAGCGCGCCCTTCGCCTTCAGATTTCGCACCGCGTCCGCCAGGGACATGATATCGATGGAACGGTCGGTGCCCGCAATCGTGAAAGTGCCGTGCTCGAATTCGATATCCGTCTCGGCCGCCTCCAACACATGAGCCGACAGTTTGCGGCCATTCTCGATGACCCTTTCCGACGCATGCAGCAGGGCGGTGCCGGACGAAATGACCGTCCGCGATCCGCCGGTGCCGGCGCCCGCGATCAGCTCGTCGCTATCCCCTTGAATGAGCGCCAGCCGCTCGAACGGCACACCGAGGGTCGAACAGACGATCTGCGCGAAGGTCGAATGATGACCCTGGCCGTAATTCAATGATCCGGTGATCATCGTCACCGAGCCATCGTCCTCGAAGCGCAAACCGCCCATCTCGGTGGCGGGCGGCCCGGTGACTTCCAGATAAGCGGCAAGTCCAAGGCCGCGAATTTTTCCCCGTGCGGCGGAGTCCGTGCGCCGGGCTTCAAATCCATCCCAATCGGCAGCCTGAATGCCGGCCTCGAATACCGCCGGGAAATCACCCGAATCATAGGTCAGCTCCGAGACCGCAGCGAAGGGAATTTCCGATGGGGTAATCATGTTGCGGCGGCGGATCTCGACCCGGTCGATGCCGAGTTCCCGTGCCGCCGTATCCATCATCCGCTCCATGTAATAGGCACCCTCCGGACGGCCGGCGCCACGGTAGGCACCGATCGGCGTCGTATTGGTGAAGCGAGCGCGGGTATGGGCATGAAACTTCGTGACCCGGTAGACGCCCGGGAAATTGCGCGGCACGTTGCGGGTATGCATAGACGGCCCGACTCCGGTCAGATACGCACCGACATTGCATTGGACCTCGACACGGCCCGCAAGAATGCGTCCCTCCTTATCGAAGGCGAGGGAGGCTTCCGCCCAACTGTCCCGCCCATGCTGGTCCGAGACCATGCTGCCACTGCGGTCATCGCACCATTTGACGGGCCGCCCGAGCCGCCGCGCGGCCAGCAGAAGCGGCGGGTATTCCGGATAGGGCGCCCCTTTCATGCCGAAAGATCCGCCGACATCGTTGGTCAGAACATGCATCTGCTCGCGCTCGACGCCCATGATGTTGGCGAGGCCGCCGGTCAAACCGAACACGCCTTGGCTCGGTGCATGCAGCGTATAGCGGCTGGATTGCGCATCGAACTCCGCCACCGCGGAACGCGGTTCCATGGCGGAGACATGCACGCGGTTACTCCGCAAGCGTAGCCTCGTGATGTGATGCGCCTCCGCGAACGCCTCGTCGACCGCCGCGCCGTCGCCATATTCCCAATCGAGGCAGGTGTTTCGCGGCGCTTCGTCGTGCAACAGCGGCGCGCCATCCTCGGCCGCCGCCACGCAGTCGGTCACGCTCGCGAGTTCCTCGACCTCGAACTCGATTAGTTCGGATGCGTCACGTGCCTGCGCCAACGTCTCGGCCACCACCAGAGCGACCGCCTCGCCCATGTAGCGCACACGGTCCGTCGACAACGCGGGCCGGGGCGGTTTGATCATCGGAGAACCGTCCCGGTTCTTCATCGGCAGCGCACACGGCAATGTGGCAATACCCGCATCCTGCAGGTCGGCAGCCGTCAGGACGGCCAAGACCCCGGGCGCCGCCCTGGCGGTCTCCACATTCAGTCGAAGGATGCGGGCATGGGCATAGGGAGAGCGGAATACATACGCATACGCCTGTCCCGCTACATTGATATCATCTGTGAACGTCCCGTGTCCCTGAAGAAGACGAGGGTCTTCCGCGCGCGATACGGATTGGCCGATGGCATATTTTTCGAACGAATGATCCAACGCTGCAGACAAGTCGGGAGCTCCTTAATTGCATTTGGTTCGGATTGGCAGGGTCAACCTGCATCGGAGCATACAAAATAACCATAAATTGCCGAAATGCCACGGCCTGCACAGCGTTTGGCTTCACGGCAGCGAAAATGATCGATCTCGGGCGCTGCAGTTATCCGATTTCTATTGATCGCTCGCCACGCTAAACTTGCCCGACGCCGATCAACCGATGTCGAAATCCGCTCGCCATCACATATTAGAGTTAGAGGTTTTAGGATCGCGACGAGGTTACAGGATGGGAAAGAAACTGACCGACCGGCAAATCGCCGACTATCGCCATAACGGGTTCTGTTACCCGGTCGACGGTTTCGGCCGCGAGGCTGCGACCGAAGCCCGCAAGAACCTGCAGGCCTATGAAGCCGAGCTTGGCAACCCTCTGACGGCAGCCGGCCGCGAAGAGCGTTACAAACTGCATGTTCGCCTGCCTTGGGCCTGCGACATCGTGCGCAATCCCGTCATTCTCGACGCGGTCGAGGATATCATCGGGCCGGATATCCTGGTCTGGACCAGCACCTTCTTCATCAAGGAGCCGAATACTCCGGCGGTCACCATGTGGCACCAGGACGCCACGTATTTCGGGCTGAGACCGCATGACCATATCACCGCATGGGTCGCGCTCAGCGAAGCGTCTCAGGTATCCGGGTGTATGGAATTCGTGCCGGAAGAAGGCAAGCCGCGCCTTTACGAACACAAGGCGAACGCCGACCCGAACAGCATCAACGGCGGCGGCCAAACCATCGTCGAGCGATTCGACACATCGAACACCGTGCGGGGTACGCTGAAGATGGGTCAATTCTCGCTGCATCATACACTGTGCATTCACAGCTCGCCGCCGAACAATTCCGACGACCGCCGGATCGGATACGGGATCAGTTACGTGCCCGCGACTGTCCGTCATATCGGAACAACGCCACAACGCGCGATGTTGGTGCGCGGGGAAGACCGCTTCGGAAATTTCGTCCACGAGCCGTATCCCACGGGCGACGACGAACGCGATGCGCTGGAACTCGCGAAGAGCCGGGCAAGTTACAATTTCGGCTACGCCGAGCAGATCGAATGGCATGCGGCGGGCCGCTGGGACGCCTGATCCGCTCCGTCAGCAGCCATTGCCTACTTTTGAAAGAGCCACACGGGCTATTATCCCGCGGTCATCCTCTTCGATTGGGCACGTATAATAGGTACGCCCGCCTTCATTGATGGCCTGCTCTTCGTAATTCTCAGGAGTAGCGTAAAAGCGGAGTGCCTCGGCCAGAATCCGCATCCGCGCGGCGGTTTCCGACCAATCGAGCATGCCGGCCCCAACCGCCCCGATAAGCCGGTCTACTTCCGAGACCGCGCCAATATCCTCGGCTTTACTCATAGTTTCTCCCTCCATCCGCCCTCGGTTCCGCATTCTGCGGGTAGGGCGTTCTTAAGAGGGATCCAACTTACGCAAATCGCCTATTAATTGGATGTGACTATTGTCACAACCAATTAAGGCATTTTTATGAATTTTTCTCCCTATGCGGTAAATTCGCTTCCGGTCAGTGACCCGGATTGGCTTCCTTAAATTGCGCGACCTGCTCCGCGGAGGCCTCTTTTTGGTGCTTTGACTTCCATTCGCCATAGGGCATCCCGTATACGATCTCGCGCGCATCTTCGTAGCCGAGATCGAGCCCTTTTTCCTCCGCTGCGGCCGTATACCACTTCGATAAACAGTTGCGGCAGAACCCCGCCAGATTCATCAGATCGATATTTTGCACGTCCGTGCGCTCGCGCAGATGCGCGACCAGGGTCCGAAACGCAGCCGCCTCGAGTTCGGTTTGTGTCTTCTCGTCGAATTCCTTTGCCATGATCGTCCCCTATATCCAAAAGAGCCAAAGCTTTATTTGGGCATCGCCGGGCGAGTTGGCAATGTTGTCGACCCGCTCCACGTCGCTCTTTATCCAACGATGTTGCGATCGGAGTGCAGCATGCGCGAAATACTCAATTCACCCGTTACCGATGCTTCCGCTTGGACGGCCGCAGATCTCGCAGGCGACAAGGATTGGATCGTCCATCTCGCCCGCGATCAACGCGACGAGCTCAGAGCCGCCCTCACCGCTGCCCGGCGGAGCGGAAAATCCGGCTATGGGATCGGGCGCGGGGATTTTCCGCTTCCCGGTTCGTCGGACGCCCTGTCGGCTTGGACAAACGAGATCGAGAACGGCCGGGGGTTCCTGCTGCTTCGCGGTTTTCCGATCGGCGAATTGGACGATGCCTCCCTATACGATCTGTACTGGGGCTTCGGGAGCCATCTTGGCGATGCCATCGTGCAGAACTACGAAGGCCGCCGGATCAACGAAGTCCAAAGCCGGGGCCACAGCTACGAAGAGGTCAATATCAGGGCCTATGCCACCGCGTCGCATCTCGGGTTCCACAATGATCCAAGCGATCTGACCTGTCTGCTTTGCGTCAGGCAAGCCAAGTCCGGCGGGATGAGCCGGATCGCGAGTGCCGCCGCTGTCTATAACGATATTCTGGCCCACCATCCGGAATTTCTGGAGCCGCTCTGCCGCGGCTTCCATCACGATGTCCGAGGCGAAGGACCAACCGGCGCGTTTGATGAAATTACGGAAATCGAGATTCCCGTCTTCAGTTATTTCGCCGGTAAGCTCAGCTGTTGTCTGAACAGCAAGGCGATTGCGACCGCGCGGGAGAAATCGGGCGGCGCGCTGTCGCCGTTGGAACGAGAGGCCCTCGCTTATATCGAGGAATGCGCCATGCGCCCCGAGTTCCGCTACGAATTCATGTTGGAACCCGGCGATATTCTGATGATGAACAACTACACCATTCTGCACGCGCGCACCGCGTTCGAGGATTGGGAAGACGCGGCACAGAAACGCCTGCTCTTACGGCTCTGGCTCAATCTGCACGAAGGCCGTCCCCTGGCCGAGAATTTTACCGGACGGTTCAACACCGGGCATCGCGGCGGCGCCGTCATCCACGATCACACCGATGCGGACTTGCTGGCCGCAGGCCGATAATCCTAGTTGGCGGGAACACCGCTTGAGATGGTCGTCCGCTGCATGAAACGGCGATGCTTTTCCGCATCGTAAGGCGTGGCACGATGCAGGACCGCCTGATTGTCCCATACGACGACATCGTGCTCGCGCCACTCGTGGCGGTAGATTTTTTCCGGCGCCGTTGCGCGCACCAACAAATCATCCAAAAGCTTCCGGCCCTTCTCTTCGGGCCAGCCGACGACCGATTTTGCATGCGCCCCGATCATCAAACAGGAGCGTCCGTTCGCGGCATTGCGCCGGACCAAGCGATGGCGCGCGGGCGGAAATTTCTCCGCCTCCTCCCGCGACATGGTGAACCCAACAGTGCCGCGCGAATAGACGAAATCATGCTCGATCTCGAGAACTTCGAAGTCGGATTTCTCCGCCGCCGAAAGCGCCTCATAAGCGGCCCGGGTCGAGGCGAACTCGGTCGCACCGCCCACCGGCGGGATCACGCGTGCCGACAATATCGAGCACAGGGAAGGCACAGCCTTAAACGTGCTATCCGCATGCCAGAGCAAGTTGGCTTTCTGATAGAACATGCGACGGTCATCGGGCGGGATCGTCTCGCCGGTCTCGATATCGAGATTGGACTGCCGGGCGAACGGGGTGCCGGAGCCCGGATTGAGCGCCCGCGTTCCTTCCAGATGACCGAAACGCTCGCTAAAGGCGATCTGTTGCGCGTCGTCCAACGGCTGGTCCGGAAAGACCAGGACGGAATATTCGTCGAACGCCGCCCGAATTTCGCCGAACGCATCGTCGTCGAGAGGGCGGGCGATGTCGACGCCGGTCACTTCGGCTCCGAACAAGGATGTGAGCGGTTTCAGCGCAATCGCCATGTCTAAGCTCCTACTCGGCCGCCAACTGCGGTGCGTCGATGGCCGCAGGCACAATCGCCGGTTACATCGACGCCGAAATTGGCCCGATCTGTGATTTTCTCCGCCCCTTCGGGACGAAAATCGGATTTCTGGCCAAAGGGCATTCCCGTCTTTCCTTCGGTTTGTCGCGCGAGACCGAAGCCGTTCCGGCGATGAGGCCGTAGCCGGGACAATCGATCACCAGATAGTCATATAGGTCACAGGATCCAACGACCACCGGCTCTCTCACACTCACGCGATCACCACTTCCACTCTCTTGCCCGTGTCGCATATCATGCACTCGTCGCAAAACTCACATCCGCAGGGAAGGCATCCGCGCCTATGCTACGTCTCGTTTTCTTTCTGTTGACCGCGGGATTTGCGGTCGGCCCCGTGCACTCGGCCGAAACGCCGCGGGAAATCGATTGGGAAGCCCTTGCGCCAGCCCTGCCTGAAATCGAAGACCCCTTCACGCACCTCCAACCGGACCAGCGGCTGGACCTGTTCGCCATATCCGGTATCCGGGCCCAAGCTGAAAGTGGGGCCACATCGAAAGTCAGCCCGACCTACGAACTGGGGGTCGAGCTCACCCATAAGCTCAAATCCGCGGGGCTTGACGTGGAGGCGCTATTGGCAAAATTGCGGGAAATCGAAGAGGAGATCGCACGCCAGGATTCCATGACCGTCCCGGAATTGGAGGGACAGCTTGTGAAAATGCCCGGTTATGCCCTGCCGTTGGAGTTTGCGGGCAAGGGCGTCACCGAATTCCTGCTCGTCCCCTATCTCGGCGCCTGCATCCACACCCCGCCCCCGCCGCCGAACCAAATGGTCTTCGTGCGACTCGAGAATGCCTTCACGCTCGAGGATATCTACACACCGGTCATCATTACCGGACGACTGAAGATCGCCGGTACGACCAAGACGTTATCTTACGTCGATGGGGAAACCGACGTCGCGACGGGATATACGCTGGACGCCACCGCGATCGAAATTTACCGGCAATAGAGCGTGCCGAAACGGAACGGAGAGAAGCATTGGCATTTTGGGCAATTTAAAATATATGTTATAACATATCAAAATAACCTTCTGATTTGAGACCTTGGCATGCGTACTGAGATATCCGCGCTTCTCGTGATCGCTTTGGCGATACTTTGGACTCCGGCCCACGCCGCCGGCACCGGCCACGCCGCACATGAACATGGCGTCAGCAAGCTCGACGTCGCATTCGACGGTTCGAGTCTGGAGATCGAGCTATCCTCGCCAGGCATGGATATTGTCGGATTCGAGCACGCGGCCGCGATGCCAGTCGACAAGGAAACCGTGTCGAATGCGCTGTCGGCGCTGCGGGCAAGAAGCGGCGCTATCTCCCTGCCCGCCGCCGCTGAATGCTCTCTACGCGAGGCGCACGCCACCTTCGGCGAAGACGAACATGGTCACCATGCGGCGACGGACCATCGGGAAATCTCCGCACACTGGCATTTCTCCTGCACTCAGCCGGATCAGCTGACGCATATCGACCTAGATCTTTTCGATTTATTCCCGAATATCGCTACGGTGGAAGTCCGGGCCATAACTTCCCGCGGACAGGTCGGCGCAAAATTGACAGCCAAGCAAAGACGCTTGAAATTCTGACCAGATGAACAGCGGCATAAAACGGGTTCCGCCATTGTTATGATCGATCTGCAAGATCTGCAATTCCGCTGGAGCCGGTCGGGCCCGCCGGTGCTCGTGCTCCCGTCGCTGCATATCGGGGACGGCGAGCGGGTCTTTATCGAAGGCCCGAGCGGCAGCGGCAAGACGACGCTGTTGAACCTGCTCGGGGGGATCGTGCTGCCGGAACGCGGCCAGATCGCCATCTCCGGCCAGGACCTGAAACTGCTCCGCCAGGCGGAAAGGGATGCCTTCCGCGCAAAGCATATCGGCTTCATCTTTCAGATGTTCAATCTGGTGCCGTATCTGTCGATCCTGGACAATGTGACCCTGCCGTGCCGCTTTTCCGAAGCGCGGCGAGCACAGGCAGGCGCGCGGTCTGGTGACCCCGAAAGCGAGGCCCGCCGCCTCTTGAGCCATATGGGACTTGACGCGGAGCAGTTCGGAAATCGTCCGGTCACCCAACTAAGCGTCGGCCAGCAGCAGCGAGTCGCGGCGGCACGCTCCCTGATCGGAGGACCTGCGCTGGTCATCGCCGACGAGCCGACCTCGGCGCTGGATTCCGGCACACGGGCCAGATTCCTTGACCTCCTGTTCGAGGAAATCGAAAGAACCGGCGCGACGTTGGTCTTCGTCAGTCACGACAGTGCCCTCGGACAACGCTTCGACCGCACCCTTTCACTCCCCGAATTGAATAAGGCGGCCTGATGCGGCTTTTCCCCCTCGCATATCGCAGCCTGCTCAATCGTCGGGCCACGGCCGCGCTGACGGTGCTCGCCATTGCGCTGAGCGTGACCTTGCTGCTCGGAGTCGAACGCATCCACATGGAAGCCAGGACCAGCTTCGGCAATACGGTGTCGGGCACGGACCTCATCGTCGGCGCGCGCGGCGGATCGATCCAGTTGTTGCTCTACGCCGTTTTCCGGGTCGGCAATGCAACCAACGACATCTCCTGGAGCAGCTATTCGGAATTGGCCGCGGATCCGGCGGTTGCCTGGACCATTCCGATTTCCCTCGGCGATTCTCACCGCGGGTTTCGGGTACTCGGGACAACGGACGATTATTTCCGATACTTCCGGTTCGGCGAAAGGCGGCCCCTTAGCTTTGAGAGCGGCGCCCCGTTTGCGGACGTCTTCGACGCCGTCCTCGGCGCCGATGTCGCTCGGACACTCGGCTACAAGCTCGGCGATCGAATGATCGTCACTCACGGCATCGGCACGGGTGGACTCTCGCAGCACAACGATAAACCTTTCCGCGTTGCCGGTATTCTCGCGAAAACCGGAACGCCGGTCGACCGGACGATTCATGTGAGCCTCGCCGGCATCGAAGCCATTCACATCGACTGGCGTGGCGGAGCCCGCGTGCCAGGCTTCAAATTCACCGCCGAAGACGTGCGAAAGATGGCCCTTCAGCCGAAAACCGTGACTGCGTTTCTGGTCGGGCTGAAATCACGACTCGGGGCCTTCAAGGTCCTGCGCCGGATAAACGCCTACGAGCGGGAACCGCTGACCGCCATCTTGCCCGGCGTCGCACTTCACGAGCTCTGGAGCCTGCTCGGCACCGCCGAGACCGCTCTCTCGGCGATCTCCTATATGGTTCTTGGGACAAGTCTTCTCGGCATGTTGACGATGATGCTGGCGGGCGTGAACGAACGGCGGCGCGAGATGGCGATCCTGCGCTCCGTCGGCGCGCGGTCGCGGCATATTTTTCTGCTCTTCGTGTGCGAGGCTTTGGTCTTGACCATGACGGGCATCGCGCTCGGGTTGGCCCTGATGTATGGCGGCCTGTTCGCCGTACAGCCTTTCATCGAGGCCCAGTACGGCCTCTACATCCCGATCACCGCGCCGGGCGGGCGCGACGGCATGTTTTTGGCGCTGATAATGGGGGCGGGTCTGATCGCCGGGGCCGCGCCCGCCTATCGCGCCTATCGCCAATCGCTCGCGGACGGAATGGCCATCCGAACGTAATCTCTAACGCACACTCCTAGCCGACGTCCCTTAAGGTTTCCGCAGCCAACCAATCCACGACGACGGCCAGCGCCTCGCGGTCTTCCGCCCCTTCCGCCATCGCCTTCTCATAAACAGCGATCTGATGGTGGGCACTGGTCCCGCGCGTGACGATCTCGCGGGCGCGCTCGACTTCCGCGAGGCAGTCAAGCGCCTCCGCATCCTCGCGAACCAGTTCCAGAACTTCCTCCAACAGAGCACCATAGGGCACCCGCTCGCCGCGCCCGAAATCCACCAACCCGTCGTCATACCCGTAGCGCTGCGCCAACCAGCGGTTTTCGCGCACCAGCATGTTCGAATAGACCCGCCAGCGTTGGTTCTCGCGGCGCAGGCGTTGCAGAAGAGACAGCAAACACGCGTAGAGCGCGGCAATCGTGATCCCGTCCTCCAGATAGGTGCAGATGTCGGCGATCCGCATCTCCAGCGTGGGAAAGGTTCCGTGGGGGCGGACGTCCCACCAGATTTTCGAGGAATCTTCGACCAGCCCGGCGTCTACCAGCATCTTTATATGGCGCTCGTATTCGCCGTAGCTGTCGAACTTCTCCGGCAGGCCCGTGCGGGGGAGCTCGTCGAAAACGCTGACCCGATAGGATTTCAGGCCGGTATTCTGGCCCTGCCAGAATGGCGACGACGTACTGAGCGCCAGGATGTGGGGCAGAAAATAGGGAACTTGATTCAACAGATCGATCCGATGTTCCGGATCCTCGACCCCGACATGGACATGCATGCCGCAAATCAACAATCGATGCGCCAGCGTCTGCATGTCCTGGGCCAGAATATTGTATCGATCCTTATCGGTATGACGCTGGAGCGACCAATCCGCGAAGGGATGCGTCGACGCGGCGATGATCTTCATGCCATGGCCTTCGGCCACGCCGGACACGGTCCGCCGCAATGTCGACAATTGGTCGCGCGCCTCTGCGATCGATCGGCATACCGCCGTCCCGACTTCGACCTGAGCCCGCAGGAATTCCGGACGCACGCCGCCGATTTCGGGCGGAATTGCCGCTTCGCATTCCTTTAGGACCGATTCAGGCGGGTCGACAACCAAATCGCGGGTCTCCGGATCGATCAGGAGATATTCCTCCTCGATGCCGACGGTAAACGCCTCTGCTGGATTAGCCACGGTCGCGTGCTCCGCTGTAAGGGACATGCAGTTCCGGATCGTCCAAAATCGGCCTCAGGGCCACGGCAACCCGTTCGGCCCAGACCTTCGCCTTCTCCGGCGTGCCTATATCGTCCTGGCGAAATTCGAGCAGAACGTTCGGCAATCCGACGGGCAGGGCGTGTGTCTCTATGGTGTAGCCGTAAAGGTCGAGCCCCGTATAGGGCTGGTTATCGCCGATGGTCAGACCCTTATCCGCCCGCAACGCCTCCAGCAAGGGATCGGCGATCCGCCGGTCCCAGCTGGACAGAACGCCCAGTTGCCAGGGCCGCGCGACACCGTTCATGACTCCTGTGTAACTGTGAATGGAAAGAATCACCGGACAACGGGGGCCGTCGCGCCGGGCCGCGACCTCGGCGGCAATCGCCCGGTGGTAAGGCCAGAAGACCGCATGAGCGCGGGCGTCCAGTTGCGCCGACGACAGGCGCCGGTTGCCGGGAATGACCGTTCCGTCACTGATGACACGGACGGAGGTGTGATCGTCAAGCGGCCGGTTGCAGTCGATCACGAGGCGGCTGTATCCCGCGAGCACCGCCGGCGCATCGAAAAACTCTGCAAGACGGCGCGCCACGTCCGCCGCGCCAATATCGACGGCGATGTGCCGCTCCAGCTCCGAAGGCTCAAGGCCGAGATTCTCCATCGCGCGCGGTATCCGGGCCGACGCATGGTCGCTGCAAATCACGATCTGCGATTTTCCGGCGGGGTTGACGACTTCGAACGGCGCGGGGTCGTCAGGCCCCAGGAGTTTGTCGCCGTCGATGGCGCCCGTCTCTTCATCAAGCATGAGCGTACTATAGTGAAATTCGGCTTTCCGAAAAGGCGCTCTCGTTGCGTGTCGCGGCAATCGGGGCGATCATCCCGATGGCCGCTATACGCGCCCGTCACAACAGCCGGAAGGCGAAGCCCCAATCGTGCCCCGAATCGTGCCGCAGACAGATCGAACGACCTTCGCCTATCTCGCCTGGAGCCTTGGCGCCCTCGGCTTTCTCTATGCCTGGTTTCATCGGGTCACGCCGAGCGTGATGGTCGATCATCTGATGGCCGACTTCGCCGTCAGCGGCGCCGTACTCGGCACTTTATCGTCATTGTACTTCTATGCTTATGCGAGCCTGCAACTTCCCGTGGGTGCAATCGTCGATCGCTGGGGACCAAGGGTCCCGTTTGCCTGCGCTTTATTGGTCGCGGCATCCGGGAGCGCCTTGTTCGCGTCGGCCGAGCGGATCGAATGGGCCTATCTCGGGCGCATCTTGATTGGGGGCGGCGCCGCCTTTGCCTGGGTCTCGGTGCTTAAGATTACGGCGCTGCATTTCCCGCCGTCTCGCTTCGCGATGCTGTCCGGTGCGGGCATGTTCATCGGATTGATCGGCGGCTTTAGCGGGCAAGTCGCCGCTGGCGCTATTGTCGACGCGTTGGGATGGCGGGCGACAATGTGGGGTTTGGCGGTCGCCGGATTGGGCCTGGCCATGGCCGTGTGGACCTTGCTCAATCGACATGATCAAGCGGTGCGAAGGGACGCGCCGCCGGAGACGATTGCCGCCGTCCTGTCCGGACTGCGTAATGTTTTGCGGCAACCTCGGATCTGGATGGTCGCCGGAGGCGGCGCCATCGGTGCCGCACCGATTTTTGTATTCGCCTCGCTTTGGGGCGTGCCCTTTTTGATGCAAACCCGTGGCATGACCCGGCCTGCAGCCGCGTCGCTGACGGCGACGATGCTGATCGGATGGGGTCTCGGGGCTTTTCTCTTCGGTTGGATATCGGACCGATTGGGGCAACGCCGGCGGCCGCTCCTGGCGGGGCTTTTGGTGGCCCTCCTGACCTTGACGGCGGCGATCTACCTGCCCGGCTTGCCGAACCTCGCTCTCGGCGGGCTGCTGGCGATGGCGGGGCTGGGTTCGGGCGCCATCATTCTAACCTATGCCATGTCGGGCGATCTGGCGTCGCATGCCGCGCGGGGTTCCGCCTACGGCTTCGCGAACATGCTTGTCATTCTCTCAGGCGCCGTCTTTCAGCCGCTGACAGGGTGGCTCCTGGACCTGAATTGGAGCGGCAAAACGGTGGAAGGCGCACGCCTCTATGACGCCGAGACCTACGCAACCGCCTTTCTCGTCGTGCCGGTCACGTTTGCAGTCGCCATCGCCATGATCGCCTCGTCAGGGCAGGAGACCTCAAGCGCGCTTAAGGACACCTAACTTCTTCCCAGGCACGCGCGATGTGCTAACTCTCGCTGCCCCAGGCCTTCTCGGCGTAGTCCCGCGTGACGATATCGAAGACCACGCCGTTCGGATCGCGAAACTTAATCTCGGAGGCCCCTTCCGGCACGTTCGGCAAGCGCATGTGATAGGTGCCGCCATTCTGCTCGATGGTCTCCTGCGAGCCGACGATGTCGTCGACGACAAAGCCCATATGGTGGAGGCCGTGGAAATCCTTGCCGCGCTCGTCGCCGGCCTGCTCGTCACTCTTAAACTTGAGGATCGCCAGGCTGACCACGCCGTCGGTCAAGAGAATCGCGATATCCGACGTCCGTTGGCGCTTCATCCCGAAGGTTTTCTCGTAAAAGCTCGCCGCCGCTTCCATGTCCGGAACCGTCACCGCGATATGCCGCAGCTTTGCCATGTCTTGCTCCCATCCATTGCTGTCCTGTTCCGGCGATGCTGAGGGTTAACCCTCCGTCCTGTCAAGCGCGTCGCGGCGAACCCGCCCTTTCGCCGACCGTCGTCGGGGGAACGCGAAGGCCATTGCGGAGCGCCTTCCAGACCTGCTCCTCGGATAGACAGAAGGTCCCTATTCCCGGCCCGTCGACAGCGCGTATCCGTGGGGTTCAGCGTGCGCGCCAGACCGCGAAACAGAGACCCGTGCCGGTCCCCGCCGAGGTTCGATAACCCGGGACATAGTCGATCTCATCGATCGGTAAGGTCTCGAGCGCCCCGGCAGCGCAAATCCAATTCCGAATCTCCGAGCTACCGCCGTTCAGTTTCCGGACCGGCAAAGTCCGCAGGACATCTGCATCCTTGTCCCGAAGCGCCCGAACGACGTCCTGATCGAGCTCTTCATCGACGGTGAAGTGGCTGAGGCCGCCCGATGCAAGAATGCCAATCCGCCTATCCTTCGGAAAATCTCGAACAGCCGCGCCAAGCATTTTGCCGAACTCGTAACATCGTCTCGGCGAGGGTTGATTCGGCGGATAATAGGTATTGAGAAAAACCGGGACGATCGGCAGCGCCGGATCGGACACGATCCGCTTATGCACGAACCCGAAGGCGTGTCCTTCGCCCTTTCCCTCCTCGAGCGCGTCCGCGCAGGCGACGTCGAATTCGCCCTCCATCGCGCGGCCGATCAGATGTTCGGCCAAGCCCGCATCCACCGGATAGTCCCGTGCCGCCTCCGCCTCGTAGTATCGGGCCGACAAACGGCGGGACCAATCAGGTCCAGGCGTATTGGGGTCGAGGGGGACGTTTCGGATCGTCTCGCCGCGATAGATCAAAATGCTCGGCATGTTCCGGTCATCGAACAGTTCGCGCTGGTCGTCTCCGATGACGATCAAGACATCGAGCCTCGCATCGGCGAGCGCGGCCCGAACCTTGTCCAAACCCGCCATCGCTTGTGCGAAGCGGTCGGCAAAGGAGGCCGGTGTCAGCCGCTCCCGCACCGACGGCCCGGCGCGCCTCTCCAATTCTTCAAACGATATGGGGTCGCCGTTTTTATCGAGGTGCTGGCGCGTCCGATCGCGTTCCTCGAAAAGCAGCCAGTCCGACGCCTCCCCATTCAGCATCGGCGAATGCGACACACCCAAGCCCAGGCCCAGCTCCGCCATGGCGTGCGCTCGCTGCCTAAAGCGCTTCGCCGCGCACCAGGCGCGGCAAATCGCCGACCACGCCCATTGCGTGCCGCATGAAGAGCCGCTTCAGCGGCGGCACCTTGCCGACCGCGGCCAAGCCCAAATCCCGGGCCGCCCGTATCGGCGGCACATCGTTCGAAAACAAACGGTTCAACAAATCGGTGACCGCAACCAGGATCGTGTTGTCGACCCGCCGCCAGGCTTCGTACCGTGCCAGCACCGTCGCGTCCCCCGGCTCCAAACCCAATCGGACGGCGTCGACAATGGCCTCCGCCAGCGCCGCCACGTCGCGAATTCCGAGATTGAGCCCCTGCCCCGCGATCGGATGGATCGCGTGCGCCGCATCGCTGATGAGTGCGAGGCGTCGGTCCGTATACCGGGACGCATGCATAAGACCCAACGGATAGGAGAACCGGGGTCCGGCAAGCTCCAAGTCACCAAGCCAATCACCAAACCGGCGCCGAACCTCCTGTAAGAAGGCAGTGTCGTCGAGCGCCATGTACGCCGACGCGAGATCGGTGCGCTCCGTCCACACGATATTCGTTCGGTCGCCGGTCATCGGCAGCATCGCAAAGGGGCCGCCCGGCAGAAAAAGTTCTACCGCAACGCCCGCATGGGCGCGCTCGTGCTTAACGGTGCAGACGATCGCCGTCTGGTCATAGCGGAAGGCGGTCGCCTGTATGCCGGCGGCATTGCGCAGAGGTGAATTGCGCCCGTCCGCGCCGACCACCAAGGCGCACTCGAGACGCCTGCCGTCGGACAGGGCAACGCTTGCACCGTCCGCGCGCCGGACAGTTTCATCGACGCGCGCCGGCGCGAGAATTTCCAATGTCGGCAGGCCGGCAGCCAATCTAAACAGCCCGTCCCGCAGGTCCCGGTTCTCGATGATATAGCCGAACGGATCGGTTCCCACTTCGGTGTGGTCATAGTGGAGAAACAACGGCAAAATACCGCGCGCCGGATGTCCGTCGGCAACGCGGATATCCAAAATCGGTTCTGCTCCGGCCTCGACCAGCGGCCAGAGGCCAATGCCCCGTAGAACCTGCGCCGAGCCCTGCGCAATCGACGTGGTGCGGCCGTCGAACGCCGCATCCTTCAACACAGCCGGGTCCATACGTTCGACGATGGCGACGGACAGGCTGGAGCCCGCCAATGCCGCGCCAAGCGACATCCCGGCCATTCCCCCGCCAACAATCACGACATCGAACCGTTCCGACATGTCTTGCCTCGCTACTCCACGCCTCGGCGACAGCTTCTCGCGTCGCCAATTCGATGTCCAGCTCACAAATCGCCTAACATTTAGGCTCCATATATTGATTGCCTATTATTTAATCGTGTTTTGCGAACATTCGCCAGTCCGACTCAAGCTTTAACAGATCAACTAATTGTTTTTAAAGGATGTTTTTGGCTCTCCATCAACCGGCATGATTCTTGGTTCTACACGTTCTCGATAGCGCTGCGCACCCCGCGTGGCGGGAGTGCGAACAAGAATGCGGAGGACGCACGTATGAAAATGATCATGGCTGTGATCAAGCCCTTCAAGTTGGACGAGGTCCGCGAAGCGCTGACCGAGCTCGGCATCGAAGGCATGACCGTCAGCGAAGTTAAAGGGTTTGGTCGGCAAAAGGGTCAAACCGAGGTTTACCGCGGCGCTGAGTACGCCGTGAGTTTCCTGCCCAAAGTAAAAATCGATTTGGCGGTAAAGGACGAATTGGTCGAACGAGCCGTCGAGACCATCGAACGCGCGGCAAAAACCGAGCGGATCGGCGATGGCAAAATTTTTGTGATCGACCTCGCCAAAGCGGTGCGTATCCGCACCGGCGAAGCCGACGACGAAGCGCTCTAAAAGGAGGATTTGAACAATGCTAAGACGCTTCCGCAACCTAACGATGCTTGGCGCAATCGTTACGGCCTTTATGGTCATGACCGGCGCCGCGCATGCGGCAGTCGAAGGCGAAGTCGCCTTCGTCTTCAATACATTCTCCTTCCTCGTGCACGGCTTCCTCGTAATGTGGATGGCCGCCGGCTTCGCGATGCTGGAATCGGGATTGGTGCGCAGCAAGAACACCGCTGCAATCTGCCTCAAGAACATCGCGCTCTACTCGATCGCCGGCATTATGTTCTATCTCGTCGGCTACAGCCTGATGTATGTCGACGTGCCGGAAGGCGGCTGGATGGGCACCTTTAGCCTCTTCTACAACTCATCCGAGGCGGAACTGGCGCTGCTTAACGCCGAAGAAGCCACAGACGCGTTGATTGCGCCCGTCATCGAGGGCGGATACTCGGTAATGTCCGACTGGTTCTTCCAGATGGTCTTTGTCGCCACCGCGGCCTCGATCGTCTCCGGCACCTTGGCCGAGCGCATCAAGGTCTGGCCGTTCCTGATCTTCGTTGTCGTTCTCAGCGCCATCATCTATCCGATCCAGGCCTCCTGGGTTTGGGGCGGCGGCGTTCTCGATGCCATGGGATTCAGCGATTTCGCTGGCTCGACTTTGGTTCACTCGACCGGCGGATGGGCCGCGCTTACCGGCGCCATCATCCTCGGGGCAAGAAAGGGTAAATTCGGACCCGACGGCAGGGTGAACCCGATGCCGGGCGCCAATCTGCCGCTCGCCACCTTGGGCACGTTCGTCCTTTGGTTCGGTTGGTTCGGCTTTAACGGCGGATCGCAGCTGGCGCTCGGCAGTGCGCTCGACTCGACCGCCATGGCCATCGTCTACGTCAACACCAACCTGGCGGCTGCCGCCGGAGTGGTCGCGGCGATGCTCCTCTCGCAGATTCTCTACAAGAAGGTCGACCTGACCTTTGCGCTGAACGGAGCCATCGCCGGATTGGTGTCGATCACCGCCGGACCGGATCTGCAGAACCACGCCCTGGCGCTTGTTGTCGGCGCCGTCGGCGGCGCGCTTGTCGTGATCGCCGTGCCATTGCTCGACAAACTGAAGATCGACGACGTGGTGGGCGCCATTTCGGCCCACCTTGTGGCCGGTATCTGGGGCACGCTCTGTGTGGGAATTTTCGGAGGCGGCTCTTTCATCACGCAGTTGACCGGCGTGTTGATGATCGGCGCCTTCGTGGTCGTTGCCAGTTCTATCGTCTGGCTGATCCTGAAGGCCACGATGGGCATCCGGGTCTCCGAAGAGGATGAAATGAACGGCCTCGACAAGTCGGAGCTTGGAATGGAAGCCTATCCCGAGTTCGGCAAGGGCTAACCGGACCCGAGAATGGCTACAGGCAGGAGGAGGCCCCTGTGCCTCCTCCGACCTCCCCTCAAGAAACTCTACTCTCTTCCCAAACACCCATCGCCAAGCGCGAAACTCGGGGGGCTTCGGCCCCCTATTTTTTCCGCCGGCCTACGGCTACATCCGGGCGATCACCTTGCGCGCAAAATCCTCGATCAGGCGGTATTGCTGGTCGAGCGTGGGAATGAAATTGATCCCGTCCAATCCCTCGCGCCCCAGCTCCTGCAGCTGTTCGGCGATTTCCTCGGGCTGGCCGGCAATGCTGAAGGTCCGGATCATCTCCGGCGTGATAAATCTCGCCTCCTCGGGATCCAGATAGCTGTAGTGACTCTTGTGCATTTCCTGGTGCTGGCGCGACGCATCCCGCTCCGCCAGGAAGGCCAGATACTGCTTCCAAATCGGCTTGACGTAATCCGGCGGATCCTCTCCGGTCTCTTTCCAGCGTTCGACCAAATAATGCACGTTGACCATGATGCCCGAACCGACTTCGGCGATGGCGCGCTCGGATTCGAGCGTCTCTCCCGGCTCAAGCATCAGCAGGTTCACCAAGGCATAGGTTTTGAAGTCGTCCAGTGAGCGTCCCGACCGTTCGGCGCCGCGGCGGACATTGGCGAGCGCGTCGTTGATCGTGCCGCCCCGCGGAATGCCGGTGATCAATCCGTCGCCCATCTCGCCGGCCAGCGCCTGCGCGCGCGGGCCGAACCCGCCGACATGAATGGGAATGGGGTCGGCGATATTGATATAGCCGAAATCCGCATTGGCGAAGGCAATCGGATGGGTGACGCCGTCCAGCGTGAATTCGACTTCTTCACCGCGCAACAACGCTCCGACGACACGGATGTATTCCTTGAACTCGGCGACCTTAGCCGGCGGATGGCCGAGCATCCGCATGGCCGTATTACCAGTCCCCACACCCAGAAAACATCGGCCGGGCGCCAGCCGATTGATCGTCGCAATGCCGTTCGCCGCCACCGGCGCCAGCCGCAACCCCGGCACCGCGACGCCGGTCCCGAGCCGCATCCGCTGGGTCTGTTGCGCCACCAACGCCATGACCGCCCACACATTGGAGCGGATCATCGGACTGTCGGTCACCCAGCAGAAATCGTAACCGAGATTCTCCGCGTGAACGGCTACACCGACCTCGTCGATCTTATTGCAACTGATTCCGAATTCCATACTCATCCTCCCGGTTCACCGAACATCCGGCTACTCCGCAGCCTTTTGGTAAATTGGCGTTCCGTCCGCTTCGTGGTCTCGTAATTCTCGGTCCAGGCGAATTCCCGCATGGGCTCTCGGCCCGGAGAGCGGCGCCAGCAGACTGTAAATGACCGGGATCAAAACTAGGGTGAACACCGTCGCGATTCCAAGGCCGCCAAAGACGACCCAACCGATGGCCCCGCGCGCTTCGGCACCCGCGCCGCTGCCGAGGATCAACGGCAACGCGCCAAGTACCGTAGAGAGCATCGTCATCATCACCGGCCGCAATCGCGTCATCGCAGCCTCCCGCACCGCATCGAGAGCGGACATTCCCCGGTCGCGCAGCTGGTCCGCAAACTCGACCACCAGGATGCCGTTCTTGGCCATCAACCCGACCAGCATGACCAAGCCTATCTGGCTGTAAATGTTAATGGACGTGCCGGTCAGCTTCAGCGCAAACACCGCCGCCGCCAGCCCAAACGGAACCGTCAGGATAATCACCAGCGCGCTCAGGATGCTCTCGAATTGCGCCGCCAACACCAAGAGGACCACCAGGACGGCAACCGCAAAGGTAACCGCCACTTCGTTTGAGGTATCCTTCAACGTCGCCGCCTCGTTGATGAAGTGTAACCCGATCCCGGGCGGCAGCGTCTTGTCGGCCAAGGCTTCGATCCGGGCGATGGCTTTCTGCATCGAGACGCCGTGCGGCAAGGACGCTTCGCTCGCGAGCGCGCGTGTCTGAGCGGAACGGTCGCGTTCGGCGGCACCGCCCACTTCCGACAGCGAGACAAAGGCGGAGAGCGGAACCAGTGCCCCATTGGCGGCACGGATGAAGAGGTTTTTCAGATCGCTCGGATCGTCGATAGCGCCCGCAGCCGATTCCAGCAGCACCGGCACCGAGCGATCCTCGACATTAAGCTCCGCCACCTCGAAACCGTCGACCATTGCACGTAGCGTGTTGACGATGCCTTCGATCGGAATGCCCAAATCCTCGGCACGCCGCCGGTCGACCTTGAGCGACAACTGCGGTTGCGTTTGCTGGAACTCGATTTCAAGCTCCTCAAGCTCCGGAGCTTCGCGTCGCAACACCTCGACAAAAGCATCCGCCGCCACCGCAATATCCGCATAGTTCGAACCCGTCAGCGTGAATTCGACCCGCCCGCCTGCGCGCCGCATATTAAGGCTGTTCGGCGTGCGTATGCGGGCGGTCGCGCCGGGTATCGCCTTAAGCGGTTCGCGCAGCGTCTTCGCGATATCAAGCTGGCTGCGGCTGCGCTCCGACCAGGGCGCCAGCGGGGCGATAATGTAATTTCGGTTCAAATCCCAGCGCCCGACGATCGACAGAACATTGGTCACTTCGCCGCTCTCGCGCAGCGGCGCCAACAGAGCCTCCGCACGCGCGGACTGCCGGTCCATATAGTCGAGGCCCACGCCGTCGGGCCCTTGCATCATGATGATGATGGCACCGCGATCCTCGCGCGGCAGCAATTCCTGGTCGATGGACGGAAACACCAGGATCGCTGTCGATGCCAAAACGACAGCGGCTCCGATCACAAGAAACCGGGCTTCCAGGGTAAATTCGAGAAACCGCCGGTAGCCACCGGCGATCCGATCGCCGAACCGCGCCAATTTTTTCGCCTCGGCATCGGATTCCTGCCGTTTTTCCTCGGGCAGTCGGGAGGCCAGCATCGGGCAGAGCGACAAGGCGACGCAGGACGATATCGCCACGGCAATGGCGAGGACGAAACCGAATTCGGTGAAAAGCTTGCCCGCGGTACTCGGCAGGAAGGCAATCGGCAGGAAAACGGAGATCAACGTGGCCGTCGTCGCCAATACGGCAAAGAAAACCTGACGGGTTCCCAGAACCGCGGCGGCGAAGGACGGCTTGCCCAGGCTTCTCTGACGTTGAATGTTCTCGATCACGACAATGGCGTCATCGACGATCATGCCCGTCGCCAGCACCAGGGCGAGAAGAGTTAGGATATTGATCGAAAAGCCGAGCAACCATATCGCAGCGATGGTCCCGATCAAAGCAATCGGGATCGCCACTGCCGGAATCATCGTCGGCCGCAAGGCCCCCATGAAGACGTAGATCACGGCGATCACGACAAGAACCGCGATCGACAGGCTCAAAATCACCTCGCTCACCGAGCCCCGGATAAACTCCGCGTCGTCCGAAATCTTGACGATTTCCACATCCTTCAGCCGCCGGTTCAAACGCTCTACAGCCACGCCAACCGCATCCGATATGGCAATCGTATTGGACTGCGCCCGCCGGATAATTCCGAGACCCACAACCTTACGGCCGTTCAGCAGGCTGACGCTTTCCGCTTCCGCAGGACCGTAAAAAGCCTGAGCCACATCGCCGAGACGGATATCGCCGCGCAGCGAGAGCCCTTCGATCGCCTCAGGCCGCAGAACAGATGCGTCAGCCCGCACCATCAGAAGTTGATCGTTGGACTTGAAGCTACCCGCAGGCACGTCGAGACTGGTGCTGGAGAGTACTTTCGCGACATCGTCGATGGAGAGGCCAAAACTGGCGAGGCGCAAGGGATCCACGACCACGCGCAAAACCTGCTTCTGATCGCCGAACAGCTCCACTGTCGCCACACCCGGAATCGACGTCAATTCGGCACCGACGTCCTCTTCCGCAAGGCGCGTCAGCGCTTCCTGCGAGAGCTTGTCGCTGACCAACGCCAGCCGGATGATCGGCAGCGAGTCGGCATCTGCCTTCACAATGGTGATATCTTCCACCCCTTCGGGCAGATCGCGGGCGATCGTGGCCACCGCCTCGCGGATATCGTTGGCCGCCACATCCAGATCGGCATTGGGGGAGAACTCAGCGCGTACCCGCGCGTTGTTCTCCTCGCTTGCGGCGTTGATCGTCTTTACGCCGGAGACCCGGGCGACGGCGCCTTCTATGACACTGGTGACTTCGGCGTCCATGGTTTCGGGCGAAGCCCCGTCGAAGAACGCCCGCACGGTCACGACCGGGCGGTCCACGTCCGGCAACTCGCGGACCTCGACGCCGAGAATCGCCGCCAGTCCGGCGATAACGATCAACAAGTTCATCACGACGATGAGCGTCGGGCGCCGCACCGATAGAGACGGAAGATCGCTGATTCCTGCCATTAGCCTTGTACCTTCGACGCGATCCCCGGGGATTCGAAGAATTCGGTCTTAACCGCTTGCGCGGGCCGCAATCCCTGCACGCCTTCCACGACGATCGCATCCCCATCGTTCAACGGTCCATCCACGAGAATACGTCCCTTGTCGCGCCGAACGATTGCGACAAAGACCTTCTCCGCGCGGCTGTCGACGACTCGCCAGAGATACGCACCGTCGCGGCTCCATAAGACCGCGACTTCGGGAATCGCGGCATAGCTATTGCCCCGAAAGACCAACTGCACATCGAAGGATGTGCCGGGCCGAATGAGATCGTCTTCGTTCGGTATTTCCGCCTTCACGCGCAACGTTCGGGAGACGGGATCAATCCGGCTCCCCAGGGTAACGACCTTCCCTTCAATCGCCATATCGCGAGCGGTCCAGGGCCGAAGCGTAAGCGTGTCGCCGAGGCGGAGTTTCGCCGCGTATTCCTCCGGAAGGCTGAAATCGACAAGGATCGACGCGCGGTTGTCCAAGGTGGCGATCAGAGTCTCCACGGACACCCTGTCACCGCGTTCGATTTCGGTCAGGCCGATCACGCCTTCGAAGGGCGCGAACACCGTCCGGTCCTCCAGCGCGGCCTTCGCCTGATCCAGACGAAGCCGGGCGCTCTCATATTCGTTCTGCGCCGTCTCCAGCCGGGCGACGGACGCTGCGCCGGACGGCGCCAGTTGCTTTAAGCGTCTCACCTGCCGCGCCGCCTCGTTCATGGCGACTTCCGCCAGCCGGACAGAAAGACGTTGATGTTTATCGTCGAGCCGCACCAGGGGCGCGCCCTTCGTGACCCGATCACCGGCGCGAAACGCCACCTCCATCACTTCGCCGGCGACAGACGGATGTATAGAGGCCGATTTCAGCGCCTGGCCGGTACCGATGGCCCGCACAACGATCTTGTCTTCCGCGAACTTTACGTTTTCCACCAGCACCAGCGTTGCGGACTCGCCTTTGCGCGTCGGCTTGCGGGCGACGTCATCTCCGCCACGGTTAGTGGTCCACCAACCGATGCCTACGACGGCTGCAAGCAGCGCCACTATCGAAACTTGAGCGACTAATCGCATCGGTCATCCGCCTGAAGGGTTTTATCGGCGCAGGTTTCCCACCTGCCGGCGCGATCTTAGTGCATACAATGGACCAGATGCCAGCGGACTCGCATGTGCATTAAACATCTAGGGGCCGCGCCTTTTTGCCCGCATCCGCGGCATCTACAAATGTTCGAACGACGCAGCCTTACATTTATAAATACTCCGCGAATACATAAATTCCAATTTCTGCTAGACTTGAGTATATTTACGAACAGCGCTAGTATTTTATAAAGACTAGAAATTTTGTCGAATTTCTCAGGCGCTGCACTTGGTTGGCGCCTGGCAAATCGATGAGGACCAGAAAATGCCGACCGCGAACAAGACCGCGACGAAGTCTTCCTTCCTGCCTGCCGGAATGAGCAAGATCCTGCGCCACCGCTTTATCGAGTTCGCCGGTGTCGGCATGATCGCATGCGCCTTGGCGCTGCTTGTCGCCTTTGCCAGCTACTCGGGAAGCGATCCGTCCCTCAACACGTCAACCCATTCAGGCCCGGTCGAGAACCTCCTGGGTCCGGCGGGCGCGTTGATGAGCGACCTGTTGCTCCAAACCCTCGGGCTGGCGGCGTTGGCGGCCGTCGGCATTTTCATCGGCTGGGGCTGGCGGCTTGTCAGTCAGCACCGCATTGCGTCTCCCTGGATACGCCTCAGCGTCCTGCCGGTCGGCCTGTTGCTGGCCACATTGGCGCTGTCGCATGTCGGCCCGCCGGAAAGCTGGCCGTTACGAGGCGGCCTCGGTGGAATCGTCGGCGACATGATGCATTTCTGGACGCTGGACCTCCTGGTCGAACCGATCCCGCGCTGGGGATATGCTGCGCTAATCGGAATCTTCGCTGCGGCCGGAATGCTCTATACCTTGGGCTATTCTCTCGGCGAATGGCAGACCGGTTGCTTGCGGACCTGGAATGCCGCCGCCGCCGTCCTGCGGAGCACCCGCAAGCTGCGCCGCGGACAGCAGGATGCCGCTGCAGAAGACGTTTTCGCCGAAGAAGACAACAGCAAGGAAGCGTTTTCCTTCCGCCGCTTCATCTCTTCGATATCCCTGCGGCGCGGGCGGCATGAACGTCTCGAGCCGACTTTCGATGCGGGCGGGCGCGAGGCCCTCTCCGAACGTGCGGCCGATATTTTGCCGGCGCCGAAACCGGTGAAGCCGGACCTTGTCGCTCCAAAGGGCGAAGGCACGAAACCGGGCCGCCGGGCGCGGGAAGCCAAGCAGCCGAAGCTCGACCTCCGCAGTCCGGACGACGGATTTCTATTGCCACCGCTCGACCTCATCGACGACGCGCCTCCAGGTTCGCGCTCGAAGGAAAAGATCAACGAGGAGGGGCTGCAGCAGAACGCGCGTTTCCTGGAGGGGGTCTTGGACGATTTCGGCGTGCGCGGCGAAATCACGAAGGTACGTCCCGGGCCTGTCGTCACGCTCTACGAACTGGAGCCTGCACCGGGTACCAAGACCAGCCGGGTCATCGGCCTGTCGGACGACATCGCGCGGTCGATGAGCGCCGTTTCGGTACGCTCCGCCGTCATCCGGGGCCGCAATGTCATCGGCATCGAACTGCCAAACGCGAAGCGGGAGACCGTCTATCTGCGGGAACTGCTGTCCTCGGAAGCCTATGAGAAAGCCGGCGGGAAACTTCCCATGGTGCTCGGCAAGGATATCGGCGGCAACCCCGTAATCGCCGACCTCTCGCGGATGCCGCATCTGCTGATTGCCGGCACGACCGGGTCCGGCAAATCGGTCGGCCTCAACGCCATGATCCTGTCGCTGCTGTACCGGCTGACGCCGGATCAGGGCAAATTAATCATGATCGATCCAAAGATGCTGGAACTGTCGGTCTACGACGATATCCCGCATCTGCTGACGCCGGTGGTCACGGAGCCGAAGAAGGCCGTGGTCGCGCTGAAATGGACGGTCCGGGAGATGGAGCGGCGCTACTCCAACATGGCCAAGCTCGGCGTGCGCAACATTGACGGCTACAACAAGCGCGTCACGGAAGCGGCCGAAAAGGGCGAGGAGCTGACGCGCACGGTCCAGACCGGATTCGACACCGAGACCGGCAAACCGATCATGGAAGAGCAGCTCCTCGACCTGACGCCCCTGCCGTACATCGTCGTCGTCGTCGACGAGATGGCCGATCTGATGCTGGTGGCGGGCAAGGATATCGAGGCCACGATCCAACGGCTGGCGCAAATGGCGCGTGCCGCGGGCATTCACCTGATCATGGCGACGCAGCGGCCGTCGGTCGACGTTGTGACCGGCACCATCAAAGCCAACTTCCCGACCCGTATCAGCTTCCAGGTCACCTCCAAGATCGATAGCCGCACAATTCTCGGCGAGCAGGGTGCCGAACAGCTACTCGGGCAAGGCGACATGCTCTATATGGCGGGCGGCGGGCGCATTACCCGCGTCCACGGCCCGCTTGTCCACGACGACGAGGTCGAGGCCGTCGCGCAATTCCTCCGCGCGCAAGGTGCGCCGGAATATGTCGATTCCGTCACCGCCGACCCCGAAGATGACCCCTTCGCCATGCTGGATGCCGAGGAAGGCAGCGGCGACGAACTCTACGACAAAGCCGTCGCCATCGTCTGCCGCGAAGGCAAGGCCTCGACCAGTTTCGTGCAGCGGCATCTGCAAATCGGCTACAACCGGGCGGCCCGAATCATCGAGCAGATGGAGAAGGAAGGCGTCGTCAGCCCCGCGGACCGTGTCGGCAGACGCGAAGTCCTCGCCGGCGACCACAGCGCCTGATTTTCACGGCCGGTCCTTCTCGGGTTGCGCCCGGCGGGCCGCATCCCCAAATTCTGCACAGCAACTCCTTGCAGCAAGGCGGATAGACAGCATCCATGACACGTATTTTCGAGCGGACAGGTTTCTTGCTGCTATTGGCCGCCGTATTCGCGTTGTCGACGTTCCCGGCGCGCGCGGGCGCCCCCGAGACAACGGAAATACAACGCATCGAATCCTATCTGAACGCCCTGCATACCCTGGAGGCGCGCTTCGTCCAGAACAATCCCGACGGCAGCTATGCCTTGGGCAAGCTTTACCTGAAGCGGCCCGGACAGCTCCGCTTCGAGTACGACCCGCCTATTCCCTTGCGGCTATATGCCAACGGCGACTGGCTCATTCACGTCGACACGGAACTCGAGCAGGTGAGCCACTATCCGCTCGACGAGACTCCCGCTCATTTTCTTCTGCGCAAGGACATCAGCTTGCGAAAGGGCCTCAAGGTCCGCCACTACGAACGCGCGGCGCAGGTCATCCGCGTCGAGTTGGTGGACGAGAAGAACCCCGACATCGGCTCCGTTACCCTGACCTTCGCCGATTCGCCGCTGCAATTGCGGGCATGGACGGTTTCCGATGCCCAGGGCCTGCGGACGGAACTGGCGTTGATCGACGCGCGCTTCGACGGCCCCATCGATCCCGGCTTGTTCGAATTCGTCGATCCTTTCACCGGAAACAGCAATTAAGCAGCATCCGACCCGCACGAAACGGGGCTCGACAGAGTGCCGCCTGCGACCCATTCTTAGTGACATGAAAAAGAGTACCGTGCCGCTGATCGGCATCCCCGCGACACCCAATACAGACGACGGGCGCATCTCGCATCGGGTCGGCGACAAATATTTGCGGGCGGCAGCGG
>JAYPOZ010000018.1:41708-63244 GCA_038131165.1 Rickettsiales bacterium
GACCTGACGGGATGTATTCCTATCGTCATCCCGGCCGTGGGACATCATGTCAGTTTCAGCGGCCTGCTGGACCATCTTGACGGCATCATGCTGACCGGCGGCCGGCCGAACGTGGAACCGCATCATTATGGCGGCCCGCCGAGTGCCGAGGGCACGCCGCATTCCCCCGAGCGCGACGCGACGACCCTGCCGCTGTTGCGCGACGCGGTGGAATATGGAGTTCCGATTTTCGCCATTTGCCTCGGCATACAGGAGTTGAATGTCGCGTTGGGCGGCACCCTCCATCAGCGCGTCCATGAGCTTGACGGCAGACGCGACCACAGGATGAATCGTGAGCTTCCGATCGACGAGCGCTATGAGGACAAGCATCCGATCGATATTCAGCCGGGCGGCCTGCTGGAAAAACTCTATGACGGCGCAAAACAGGTCATGGTGAATTCGCTCCACGCCCAAGCCGTCGACCGGCCGGGCTCGGGTGTTTTCGTGGAAGCCATCAGCGACGACGGCGTGATCGAGGCGATCAGCGTGCCGAAGGCGCGGGCCCTGACATTCGGGGTGCAATGGCATCCCGAACATCCGACGATTCGCGATAAGGACGTCAACAGCAGGCTGTTTAAGGCATTCGGAGAAGCCGCGCGCAAGCATTGCGCGGAGCGGACGGGCCAATCACCCGACGTTCAGGCCGCGTGATCAAGGAGGAGGCGAGGCGGGATGCATGAAGTTCGCAATATAGAATGCGCGGTCGAGGCACTGGACCAGTTGACTCACGACACGCGGCTCATTCGCCTGGCTGTCGTCGACGGCGATCCGCTCGAGTTTAGCGCCGGGCAATACGCGAAGGTCGTATTTCCGAACAAGGTGGAAAAATACTACTCAATCGCCAGCCTGCCGGGCGACAAGGGCATCGAATTCCACATTCGCCGTTCGGGCGAAGGGACCAGCAGCAGCCATTTCGTGCTCGACGAGCTGAGCGTCGGCGATCCGGTCACCGTCACCGCGCCGATGGGTAATTCCTACTTCCGTGCCGAGCATCGGGGCGCGGTCCTGTGCGTCGCCGGCGGCTCCGGCATGGCGCCGATCCGCTGCATCGTGGAGACGGCGCTGCGCGACGAACCATCCCGGGAGATTCATCTCTATTTCGGCGTCCGCGACGAGCAGGACATCTACTTCGAGGAACGCTTCAGCGCGCTGGCGGAGACACACGCAAATTTCCATTTCACGCCCGTCCTCTCCGAGGCCTCCGGCGATACCGAGCGGCGCACCGGTTTCGTCCACGAAGCGATCGGCGAGGATCACAGGAATTTCGCGGGCTGGAAGGCGTATCTTTGCGGACCGCCGATCATGGTCGAAAGCGTCGCCAAACTCCTGAAGGAGCGCGGCGTTCACGAAGACGACATTTACGCCGACGCGTATTGACCCTCTGCCCCGCCAAGGGCAGTTTGCGCGACCGATGATCTGCCGCCCACGGGCAGAGCCCACTCAATTACAGGATCGACAATGACGCAGTATGCCATTCCGCTCTGGACACCGACCACCATTCCCGTCGTTGGCGGCGATCCCTTTCCCGTCCACCGCATTTTTTGCGTCGGCCGCAATTACGCGGCGCACGCGCGGGAGATGGGGCATGACCCGGACCGCGAGCCGCCGTTCTTCTTCGCGAAACCGGCCAATGCCGTGGTCGCGAACCGCACGACCGTGCCCTATCCGGACGAAACGGCGGACATGCATCCCGAAATCGAGATGGTCGTGGCACTCAAGTCCGGCGGATACCGCATTCCGGAGGACAAGGCGCTCGACACCATCTACGGCTATTGCGTCGGCCTCGACATGACGCGGCGGGACATGCAGAGCGGCTTCAAGGACATGGGCCGACCCTGGGACATGGCGAAAGGCTTCGACCGCTCCGCTCCGATGAGCGAAATCCACACGGTTGAATCCGTCGGCCATATCTCCGAAGGCGCCGTCACCCTCTCCGTCAACGGCGAAGAACGCCAGAACGGCGACGTCAATCAGCTGATCTGGAACGTCCAGGAAACGATCTCCTACCTCTCCGGGTTGATCACGCTCTGCCCCGGCGACCTGATCATGACGGGCACGCCCTCCGGTGTCTCCGCGGTGGTCAAGGGCGATCACCTGGTCGGCCATGTCGACGGGTTGACGGATCTCGACATCCGAATCGGCTGACGGAGAAGGACGCGGACGGCATGAAGCTCATCACCTGGAACATAAATTCCGTCCGCCTGCGGATGCCGTTGCTGGAGAAGCTTACGGCGGAAGAAGCACCGGACGTCGTCTGCCTTCAGGAAATCAAAGTCCATAACGATCTGTTTCCGGTCGAGGACATCGAGGCACTCGGCTACGGCCATATGCATTTCCGGGGCATGAAGGGCTATAACGGTGTCGCCATTCTCTCGCGCCTGCCCTTTAAGACAACCAACGGCAAAGACTTCTGCGGGCGTTCCGATTGCCGCCACGCCTCCGTCGCGTTCGAGGACGGCACCACGCTTCACAATTTTTACGTCCCTGCTGGCGGCGACGTCCCGGACCCGGATGCGAACGACAAGTTTGCCCATAAGCTGGCGTTTCTCGACGAGATGACGGAATGGTTCGCGAAAGAACACAAGAGCAAGAACCGGGCGATCCTGGTCGGCGATCTTAATATCGCACCCTTGGAGACTGACGTGTGGTCGCACAAGCAGCTCCTCAAGGTGGTGAGCCACACGCCAGTCGAGGTCGAGCGGCTCGACGCGGTGCAGCGCAGCAACAACTGGATCGACGCCGTCCGTCGTTTCATCCCGCCGGAGGAGACGCTCTACAGCTGGTGGAGCTACCGTGCGCGCGACTGGGACGCGGCCGACAAGGGCCGACGCCTCGACCATGTTTGGGTCACCCCGCCTCTGGAGAGCAAGTTGAAAAGCGCCAAGGTCCTGCGCCCGGCCCGCGGCTGGGAAAAAGCCTCGGACCACGCCCCGGTGATCGTCGAACTAGACGCAGGCTAAGGCAGTTTGTCGCCCTAACCTTTGGCTGGCCGCGCGCTTTCCTCCGCTTCCGCCGCCGCGATGGCGCGCGCCAGCGCCCCTTGCAATGCCTTAGCGGATTCCAAGGTGAGCTCAACCGCGGCACGGGCCCCCGGGCCTTGGCCGTGGTTCACGAAATCAATGGTGATCGCCTCTTCCAGCATCGCGAAATGCGGATGGTCGTAAGACACCACGGAATTGCTCAGCGCGAACCATTTGCCCTCGCCCTTACCGGCCCCCTCGGCGGCAACGATCTCGACAATCGAAGTGCACATAACGCCGCCTAACCCGCCAGGTGCTTTTCGAAGAACGCGAAGACCTTCTCCCAACCGTCGAGCGCCTGCTCGATGCAGTACATGGGTCGGTGATAATAGAAGAAACCGTGCCCGGCCCCATCGTAGCGGTGGAATTCATAATTCTTGCCGTGCTTCTTGAGTTCGGCTTCATGCATGTCCACCTGCTCGGGGCTCGGCGCGCGATCCTCGTTGCCGAACAGACCGAGCAGCGGACAAGACAGGTCCTGGGTGAAGTCGATCGGCGGCACCGGCTGTTTTTCCGGCCGGTCGTCCTCGGCCTGCACCACGCGGCCGCCCCACAAATCGACGACGGCGTCGATGCTCTTGGTATGGCAGGCATACAGAAAGGCTTGGCGACCGCCCGAGCAACTGCCGATCACGCCGACCTTGCCGTTGTGATAGGGTTGCGCGCGCATCCATTGCACCGCCCCTTCCGTGTCACCGATGACCTGATCGTCGGCGACACCGCCTTCCGCGCGCGCCTTGGCGGCGACATCCTCGGCATTTCCCTCGCCCACCCGGTGATAGAGATTATGGCTGATCGCCGCATAGCCGTGATGGGCGAAGCGGCGGGTCGCCTCGCGATACCATTCGCTCCAGCCGGGCAGATGATGGATCAAGACCACACCCGGAAACGGCCCCGGCCCGAGCGGGCGCGCCGAATAGGCCGAGATCATCTCGTTGTTGTGACCGTTGATCGAAAGGGTCTCCGCAATCATGCCTTCATACGCCATCGCTGCCTCATCCGTTGTAAATTATCCGCTCGCGCCCCCCTCATCCCGGTAGCGGAAAAGTGCGGGCGTATTGCCTATAAAAGACCTACGATCTCACGGTGTCGGTTCAAGATGCGGTCCGGCACGCCGGGGCGACGGTTCTATTCCGCCGCCTCGATCTTGTCCTGCGTCTTGGTCTCGAAGTCGGCGGCATCGTGGCGCTCGCGCAACTGCCTGTGCAGCTTGCCGCTGACCCGGTTGACCATGCGGCCGCGCCGCACCGTATCGCGGCCATCGATCTCCTTGGTCCAGCGCATCACGTGAGTATAGGATTCGGCGTCGAGAAACTCGGCCGCATCATACAGCCGGTTCAACAGGAGCTGGCCATACCAGGGCCAGATCGCGATATCCGCAATGGTATACTCGCCGCCGCACATATAGCGGTTCTCCGCCAGATGACGGTCGAGCACGTCGAGCTGGCGTTTCACTTCCATGGTGAACCGGTCGATAGGGTATTGGAATTTCTCCGGCGCATAGGCGTAGAAATGTCCGAACCCGCCGCCGAGATAAGGCGCGCTGCCCATCTGCCAGAACAGCCACGAGAGACATTCGGGGCGCTGCGCCGGGTCGCTCGGCAGGAGGGCGCCGAATTTCTCCGCAAGGTAGAGCAGGATGGCGCCCGACTCGAAGACCCGGGTCGGCGGCGTCGTGCCGTGATCCATCAGCGCCGGGATCTTGGAATTCGGGTTCACCTCGACGAACCCACTGCCGAACTGGTCGCCGTCGCCGATCCTGATCAGCCAGGCGTCGTACTCCGCCCCCTTGTGGCCCAGCGCCAACAGCTCTTCCAGCATCACCGTCACCTTCACCCCGTTGGGCGTGCCGAGCGAATAGAGCTGCAGCGGATGCTTGCCGACCGGGAGTTCCTTCTCATGAGTGGCGCCGGCCGTCGGGCGGTTGATCGACGCAAACGCGCCGCCATTCTCACTCTCCCATTTCCAGACTTTCGGCGGCGTGTAGGTCAGCGAGTCAGCCATTCTATATACTCCCTTTGCGAATCATTCAGGGTTCCGCGCGGGCGCGGAAATTCAGCCTCTATATGTGGGCAGTTTTAGCCAAGAAAAAACGCCGCAACAGACGCAAACGCGCATTTCCGCTCTGCGAACCGGCGAGGGTCACTCGATTCCCACCATTTCCGTGCCGCTGTGAAATACGCCCATCGCCTTGTAGTCGACCCATCTTTCCATACCGTCCGGCTGAATCCGTTCGCCGTAAGCCGTCCATCCCGCCGGATCACGAAAATACAGCTCCGCCATCCCCGCATAGGGCTCCGTTGCCGGCTCCATGCTATGGCTCACCACATAACGGAATCCGCCGACCGCCTCCATCGTCGCGCGAACATTCGGCACATGAATATCCAGCCAATGATCGAAAAACGCCTCTCTGTCGGCTCCCTTTTGCATGGCCACCAGAAACGTCACCTTGAAGAAACCGCTGCGGGTACAGGGAAATGGCGCATTCAGGGTCGGCGGGTTCAGGGGCAGAGGCCCGTTCATGACGACATACTCCCGCGTCGCCCAGGGCCAATAAGGCTCGACCTTCTCGTGAAACGTATCGGTCGGGTTGACCCCGCTCGCGGTGTCCGGGCGCGCCAACGGTCCAGGATACCACAAATGCGCGACACCGTCCCAATCCGCCAGCACCTCCGGCCCGGGATCGAACAAGGTCGCGACGTAGCGCGTCGCATGAAGAGAGCCCGCCTCCCTGTTCCGCGCATTGCGGGCAATCACGCCCGGCATGTGATTGGCAAACCAATGCGCGATCAGCTCCTCGCGGCTGGTCGTCGCTTTGCGCTTGATCAGGTACGCCATTTTTGCGCCGGGCGTCGGCTCGGGCCGTGAGATTGCCATTCCCATCCCTTTCCGGTGATGCCCGCCGCGTCCGCGGGCGCGAAATCCATACTAGACGCGGCGGCCGCGAAAGACAGCCCGCGGAGGGCCCGCCCCTCGGCCGCCGCCCGGGAGACACGCCACAAAAGAATGCAAGCTTGCGCCACACAATTCCGCCATACTTGCCGCTTAGATTCTAACAATAGCCGGGTGACTGCCCGACAAGGAGGTAAGAGTGAGCGACTTGAATCAGATCAAGGCGAAGCTGGAAGCAAGGTTGGTCGAGCTTGACGTGCGGGCGCACGAAATCGATCACGAACTCAGCGAGCCGGGAGACGCCGACTGGTCGGAGAATGCGGTCGAGTCGGAAGGCGACGAAGTGCTGGAAAGCATGGGCAATTTGGCGCTCGATGAAATCCGGAAAATCAAGGCGGCGTTGTCCAAAATCGACGCCGGAACCTACGGAATCTGCGAGAAGTGCGACGAAAAAATCACCGCGCCAAGACTGGAGGCCTTGCCCTACGCGACAACCTGCATCAATTGCGCGTAGGAGAACCAACATCGAATGAAGACGACCTTCCACGTGCGGGTGCGCGGCTTCTCGAACCTGCTGGAGATAGAGGGTGCGCGGACGCCCGACGATTTCGCGGCGCTGCTCGAAGTCATGGAGTATGGCGACCGATCCGGCATGAACGACGACGAATTGCGGGAGATGTGCATCCTGTCGCTACAGGACCTGGCACCCGAGGAAGCCGCCTATGTCGTCCTGAAACACGATGTCGGCGATGTTCTCCGGGACGGCCAGCTCCGCAATCTCGCGAACGAGATGCAGGAAGAGAAACTCTGGGAGGATTACGCGGATTCTTCGCTCCACGAACGTTTGTTCAATTCGGGCAGCCTCCTCTACGCGGCTTTTCCCCGGGTTTTCCCAAAACCCGATGCGGTACGCGTACAGCTTGAGATCAGCACTGCGGAACCCTCGGCCCGAGGGCTCTTGAGCGGCGCCCTCGACGAGTCCTTCCTGGTGCGCCTGCTCGCCGACGGCATGGACGACCGCGCGATACTCCACCGCCTCTATGGCGATCAATTGAAAGGCAAATCCTTCCCCAATGCAGACGAGGTCGTCTGGATCGTCCGCACCGAAGCGATCAGCGCCGACATCATGAGGCTCGAGCTCATTAGTTCCGGTTATTGGCTGGATGCGCTGGAAGACACGGATTCATACGATTCGGCAGCTTACGCCGACAGCGTTCAGGCGACCCGCGGATAACAGCTTTCAATCCCGGGAGCACGACAGCACGAAACGCCTGAAATTGACGTGACGTTCATTCCGCCACTTTTACCACCAACTTCCCGGTATTCTCCCCTCGGAAAAGCATCGCGAGACCTTGGGGTGCGGTGTCCAGTCCCTCGATCACATGGAGCCGCTGCCGGAGTGCGCCGGCTTTCAGTTTCTCCGAAATCCAGGCCCGAGCCTCGCCTTACTGACCGCCGAAATCGGAGACGATGAAGCCTTCCATCCTGGCGCGTTTGCCGATCAGGAGACCCGTATGGGTAATTCCGTAGCGCTTCTTGCCCGCCGTCTGCGAGATACGCCCGCACAGCACGACACGACCCTTCATCCGCAGGTTCAGCAGGGCGGCGTCCAGCGTCTCCCCGCCGACATTGTCGAAGAACAAATCGACGCCGTCCGGATGACCCGCCGCGATCGCCGTCGACAGATCGCCTTCCGCCCGGTAGTCGATGGCGGCGTCGAAACCGAATTCCGCCACAAGATCCCGGCACTTCTCCGGTCCGCCCGCAATGCCGACGACACGGCACCCCTCGAGCTTTGCGAACTGACCGGCCATTTGGCCGACGGCACCGGCCGCCCCGGAAATCAGGACCCGATCCCCCCGGGCCATATTGCCGACGGCCCGCATCCCGAACCATGCCGTCAATCCCGTCGTCCCCAACGGCCCCATCCAATCCTCGATCGACCCGAGCGAAAGATCGAGCTTTTGCGTTCCCTCGGATGGCAAGGTCGGGTGGCTCTGCCAGCCGAGACGCCCCTGCACGTAATCGCCCGCCTCGATGCCCGGTATCCGGCTCTCCAGCACGCGGCCGACACCGCCCGCGCGCATGACCTCGCCGATTCCGACTGGCGGCACATATCCGGGATTCTCGTCGAGCCATACCCGCATCGCCGGATCGATCGACAAGTAGAGGCTCTCGACCAGCACTTCGCCGTCTCCCGGCGCGCGAAGCGGCTCTACCGCTGTCTCGAAATGTTCTGGTCCCGCGAACCCCGTCGGCCGCGACACGAGTCTCAACTGGCGATTTCCTTGCTGCATCCGCAATTATCCCTCCGGAAGTAGGCCGTCCTCAGGCTAGCGGCTTCACGTGCCGGCGCCAATAGAGGGCGGCCAGAAGCCATAAGAACAGACCTTGCCCCGCAACCAGCGCCAAGCCTGCGGGCGCCCCCAGCCAATCCGCAAGGAACCCCGCATAGAGAATACCGATCGGCATGGTGCCGACACTGACGGCGAGCAATCCCATGACGCGCCCCCTGATTTCGGGCGGCGCCACGGAAAGCAGGATCGTGCTCTGCATCGACGAGAAGCCGGCGATGCCGAGACCGGCCAACAGCAACACCAAAAGCGAGCTCTCGAAATAGGGCGAGAGCGCAAAGAGAAATACCCCGCCCAGGAACACAAACGAGCCGCCGACGAAGAACTTGCCGTATCTGGAGCGCCGAACCGTGAGGCCAACGAAAACCGCGCCGAGCAGCGCGCCCAGCCCCTCGGAGGAAGCCAAAATGCCGACCGGGAAGGCGCTCAATCCCAACGTGTCCCGCCCGATCATCGGGAGAATGCTGGCAAAAGGAAATCCGAATGCGTTCACGATCACCGTGATCGACAGCACCCCGACGACCATCGGTTCGCTGCGGGCGTATCGAAACCCCTCGACCATGTTCGCCAGAACCTTTGGCGCCGGCCCGGCGGGCCGCTCTTGCGCATATGCCATCCGCCAGACGGCAATCGCCGCCGACGCATAAAGCGCCATTCCGAGGAGGTACGCCCCGTGCAGCCCGATGAACTCCAAAAGAAAACCGCCCAATGCAGGGCCGAGCATGCGGGTCCCGTTGTTGGTCCCGGTATCGAACGCCATGGCCACGCCGACGCGCTCCATCCCGCTCGCCTCGCCGATCATGGCGCGCCGGGTGGAATAGTCGGTGGACGTGAAGGTGCCGCTGAGGAACGCGGCGAGACCGATATGCCAGAGCGCCACGCTGTCCGTCATCATGAGTACGGCGAGGAGACCCGACACGAAGCACATGGCGACGAGACCGCCCAGCAGGATGCCCTTGCGGCTGACCCGGTCGGCGATGACGCCGATCCACGCACCGAACAGAACGAGCGGCGCCCAGCGCAGGAACAAGAAAACCGCCACCATGATCGGCGAATTCGTGAGGTCGAAGACGAACACGCCGACCGCCAGCGACTCCAGCCAACGCATGGTGCTGGTGACGGCGCCCGCATACCAAAGACGTCCGAAAGAGGTTTCGCGGAACAAGGCGCGCGCGACGGCTCCGGCCCCGGATTGCGGTTCGTTCTCCGCCGAATTCATGCGAGAGGACGCATCCGAACCGTCAGCCGCCCGCCGGCGGCGATCCTTGCACCACGGCCTCGCGCAGCCGCGCCGTCGTCAATTCGAGCCGCCGGGCCAGATCGCGCATGATCTCCATGGCCATATCGGGAAATTCCTTCACGAGGCGGTGAAACAGGTCGTCGGAAATCCTCAAGGCCACCAATTCCGTCTTCGCGGCGACGGTCGCGGTGCGGGGCACGTCGCATAGAATGGCGATCTCGCCCACCAACTCGTGCTGTCGGATGGTCGCGACGGACAACGGGCCGCTCGGTGTGTTGACCGTGACGTCGGCTTCGCCTTCGATGACGACATAGGCGGCATCGCCGTTCTCCCCCTGCTCGAACAAGGTCTGACCCGGCGCGAACTTTACCCGATCGCTGGTGAAGGCCATTAATTTCAGGCGCGTCGGATCGATCTTCGCGAATAGGGGAATTCGGCGGAGGAGTTCGACTTCTTCGACAATGCTCATTCTCGTGTCCTGTTCGACAGGTTAAATCATCGGCCGGCGTCGGCGAGCCTCTTGAAGGTACCTTCGCGCCCGCTCAGCTCGTCATAGCTGCCGTGTTCGGCGACACGTCCATCCTGCATCACCACGATATGGTCGAAATGCCGCGCCGCGGCGACCCGGTTCATGACCCAAATCACGCCCCGTCCCGCACAATCCGACAGGACATTTCCGATCATACGGTCCTGCGTCTGGACATCCAAACCCTCGGTGGCCTCGTTGACGATCGTTAGGTCGCTGCGCTTCAAGAGCGCGCGCGCAATCGCCAGCTTTTGGCGTTGCAGGCCGGTCAGCCGGGCGCCGCCGACACCGGCCGGAAACTCAAGACCGACATCCACGACCGTGCGTGTCAGTTCGAGTTCCTCGATCAATTCCTGCATCAGGCCCCCGACGCGGGTATCGGCGTGGGCGTGGCCGTAGGCGATCTTGCCGAACAGGATATTGTCTTGCAGCGACGCGGCCGGGCAATACTCGTCGTCCGCGAAAAACGCCACCGCGCCCTGCAATTCGGAAGGCAAGCCCTCCCTGAAAGCCTTACGCGCGGCCAGAATGTTTTTTTCAAGCGCTTGGTCGACCAGTCCCAAACGGTGCCTGGCCGGAATCAACCGGAAAGACAGCGCCATCAGCCGCCGCCGTTCCGCCTCGTCCAAGTGCTGCAGTCCGTTCTTCGAGCGATCGACGATATGCTGAAACTCCTCGAGATCGTCGGATGCGATAAAACTGTATTGGTCGAAGAACTCGTGATCCGGCGGCAAGCCGGTGAAAATTTCGACCATCGTGGCCGCGATTTGCCGGCCGATGTCGGTGAGGTCATTTGTGAGATCGAGCGTATCCAGGACCTGCCGGACATAGACATGCTCGGACAGGGATTCGACGTTGAGCCGGTCGTCGACCGGTATGCCGAACAAGAGGTTCTCTCCGAGGCTGGCATTTCGGTTGTAGCTTTCGATGTCGAATTTCTCGACAAGTTCCGAGAGCGTCGGGTCGCCCGCCAGCCGCTCGGAAAATGCGGCGCGCGCCTTCAAGATTCGCGCGGCCACATCGGGCCGCCGGGCCGGGTCGATCACCCCGCGCAATCCGATCTGATAGACGTCGCGTTCGAATTCCACGACGCGGAGCACTTCGATAATACGCGCCTGTAATTCCTCCGGACCCGAGACGCCCGCGGCCTCATAGTCCACCCAGTCCGCCTGATAATCGTACTCGATATTCCCGGACTTGATCGCTTCCGCCACCTCTATGTCGGGGCGCCGACCATCTGCGCGGTCGCGGAGCGGCAGGTGCTTCAAGCCGTAGACCAGATTCTCGCCAATCGTCCCGTTGTAGAGATACGCCTGCGGTCCGACATAGGCCATGCGCCTGCCGGTAACCGACTCCGGCAATTCGGAAAGATCGCTGCCGCCTACCGCGATTCGGCCGCGCGTCGGCTCCATCAATCGCGCCAGCAGCATCGCGAACTCCTGCTTGCCGCTGGCGTCCGGTCCCACGATCGCCGTGTGTCGCCGGGCATCCACCTTGAAACTCGCGCCATCGACCAGGCGCGCGCCGTCCTCGTCCGAAAAGGCGACGTTGTTGGCGGTCAATTCCCCTTCGAAGCCGGCCGCCGATGGTTCTTCCTTACGAAGCAGGTCCGCCGGCAGCATGCCGTCCGGATCGAATTGCTCGATGACTTGTTCGTACTTGATCCGGACGTCTTCCTTCTGCTGGTACCAAGCCAGCAATTCCTTCCAGGGCGCGGCCAGTTCCTTGTAGGCGGCCAGCACAGCGACGAGGGCGCCGAAGGTCAGATCACCCTGAATGACGAGATAGCCGCCGATGGAAAAGAAGAAAAACGGCGTCAGCTTGTCGATGAAGTTATTCAAGAACTTGATAAAGAACTTCCGGCGATAGATTTCATACCGGATGGCGTAGATTTGGCCCAATCGGTCGGCGAACCGCGAGAGTTCCAGATTCGAGGTGTCGTTTGCGTGCACTTCGACCACACCGGCCACCGATTCGCCGATATGCTCGGACAAGCGCCGCACGTGCTGCACCCGCTGCTTGCCGAGCAAGTTCACCCGCCGCTGAAGTTTCGGAATGAAATACATCTGCACGGGATAGAGCGCGATCGACGCCATGCCGAGCATGGGGTCCTGGATCATAATGAAGGCCAGGATGATCACCAACTGGCCGCCGAAGAACAACGGATCGGCGAAAGCCGTCCCGATGAACCCGCCCAACGGCTCGACTTCCGAGGTGATGATCGGAATCAGCTCGCCCTGGCTGGTCTTGCGGAAGCGCTGAAGCGGAAATCGCAGAATTCGGTTGTAGAGTTGAAACCGGAGGCGGCGGAGCAGCCGCTCGCCCATCTGCCCCTTGTAGACGTTGATATAGTATTTGAACCCGCCATTGCAGAATACGAAGAACAAATAACCCAGGCAGAGCACCAGCAGGAACGAGATTTGATCCAGATCGAGGTGAAACTCGAGCCCGAAGATCGGCACCATGAAGGGCGGGCCGACGGGGTCCTCGATCGCGCGGTTGACGATCAGCTTCGGCAGGTCGAGGGAGAGGTACAGAAACGGGTAATAGGCCAGAATCACGAACAGCAGGTATAGCTGCTGCGATGCGCTGTACCGCAAGATATATCGAAAGATCGATGGCTCCATCGCCGCCGTTCGCGCCCCGCAATTCAAAGACGCCGCCCCCAACGAGCGGCGCGCGCCACCCTGGCCACGCTATTGGCTTTACGCTAGCTTAGGCATCACAAGGCGTAAATGCCCGTACCGAAGGGCGAATCTGCACCAAGGAACCAGATGCGCATCGCGTTTTACGCGCCGATGAAACCGACCGACGATCCGGTGCCTTCCGGCGACCGGCGCCTGGCCCGCGCGTTCTTCGAAGCCCTAGAAGGTCTCGGCCATGAAGTGACTTTGGCATCCCGATTTCGCAGTTACGAAGGCCACGGCGATCTCAAAACGCAGATAAGACTACGCGACGAAGGGCAAAGCAGTGCGGACGCCTGGCTCGACAACCACGCCGCAACGCCACCCGACCTTTGGTTCACATATCACCTCTATCACAAAGCACCGGACTGGCTCGGCCCCGCCATCTCGCGGCGCTTCGGCATCCCCTATGTCGTGGCCGAGGCCAGCCATGCTCCCAAGCAGGCGCTCGGCCCCTGGAAACTCGGCTACCAGGCAGCGGCCGCGGCGATCCGACAGGCGAATGCGATCATATCGATCAATCCGAAGGACGAACCATGTTTGCGCGCATTGCGTGCCGGGACCGCCGGCATGCACTCGATCGCACCGTTTCTTTCCGTCCCGGATCGTCCGACCGAAGCGGATCGTGCCGCGACACGGAAAGCTTTCGCCGCCGAACACGGTCTCGACAACGATGTCCCGTGGATGCTCACCGTGGCCATGATGCGGGAGGGTGCCAAGTCCGACTCTTATGCAAGACTCGCCGACGCGCTGCGGATCATGGCGATTCGGCCATGGCACCTCCTTATTGCGGGCGGCGGAGAGGCCCGAAACAGGATCCAGGCACATTTCGGGAACGATACCCGCATTCGCTTTCTGGGCCGCTGCGGGGGCTTGGCGCTCTCGCGGCTCTACAGCATTTCGGACCTGTTCGTCTGGCCGGCCATCCGGGAGGGGTTCGGCATGGCCTTGCTCGAAGCGCAGGCCGGCGGGCTGGCCGCCGTCGCCGGCCATACGCCGGGTGTCGCGTCGATTGTCGAGCATGGCTCGACCGGCATCCTCACGCCGCCGGGAGACGCCGACGCTTTCGCCACCGCCGTAGATGGTCTATTGAAGGCGCCCGCGCGGCGCCTTGCCTACGGCGCCGCCGCACGGATCAAGGTCGAGAAATTTCATTCGACCGCATCCGCGCAACGACGATTGAATACGATCTTGCAAAACCTTGGGATTCATAGAGCCGCATGACGCTTATCGCACTGATCAGGCATGCCGCCACCGACTGGAACGAAGGCGGCCGCGTCCAAAGCACGACAGACGTGCCGTTAAGCGAGGGCGGCCGCGAAGCGGTGCGCAACTGGCAGGTACCCGATCACATCGCCGAGTTCGATTGGGTATCGAGCCCCCTGTCCCGCGCTGTGGAAACCGCGGCCATTCTTGCGGGCGCGCCGCCCAGCCGCACCGACGCGCGGCTGATCGAGATGGACTGGGCCGAATGGGAAGGCATGACCATCGCCGAACTCCGCGCCGCAATCGGCAATCCAGGCGAGGCATGGCGGGCCGGCGGACTCGATTTCAAGGCGCCCGGCGGCGAAAGTCAGCGCGACGTCCAGATGCGTCTGTTGTCGTTCTACCGCGAACTCGTCGAAGAAGGCCGCCCCAGCGTGATCGTGTGTCATCGGGGTGTCGTGCGGGCCACCTATTCCCTGGCGGCGGGATGGGATCAAACAACACCCTGGCCGGACACTTTGGCCGACGATTGCACCCATATCTTTCGCCTTGGAGACGAAGGCCATCCGGCAATCGAGAAGCTGAACGTGCCGTTGACCCGCGATTGACGGCGATGCCGCGCGTCCTTTTCTACGTGCAACACCTTCTCGGCCTCGGCCACGATGCCCGCGCCGCCACAATGACCCGCGCCATGATCCGCGCCGGCCTCGACGTCACCTATATCAACGGCGGGTTCTTGGATATGCCGCTCGACCTTCTCGGCGCCGATTATGTGCCGATGCCGCCGTTAAAGGCCGCCAGCCCGGCATATGACGGATTGATCGGCGCGGCCGACGGCGCACCCGACGATGCCTATTGGAGACGGCGGCAAGAACGCCTACAGGACGCCTTCGAACAGGCCCGGCCCGACGTGCTGCTGATCGAGACCTTCCCGTTCGGACGCTGGCCGTTTCGCCGCGAGTTGCTGCCGCTTCTCGACCTCGCCGAAGGGCGCTGCCGGATACTCTGCTCTGTCAGGGACATTCTGGAACCCAAGGCGGAAGCGCGCCGAAATCGCCAGATCGTCGCACTGGTGAAACAGTATTTCGATCTCATCCTGGTCCATGGCGACCCGGTCTTCGTGCCGCTTGACGAGACCTTTCCACGCGCCGCCGAAATTGGACAGAGGGTGCGCTACACAGGATATATCGCCAGCGAGATTGCCACGGAGCAAGGTGCGTCGGCTGAGGGTCGCGGCGAGATTATTGTTTCGGCCGGCGGTGGGGCCACCTGCGGGATGTTGATGCAGGCGGCAGCGGAAGCGGCCTCCCAAGACGACCGGCCCTGGCGCTTTCTGTTGGGCCCGAATTGCCCCGCGAGCGTGCGCAATTTCCTCGCCGCGACCCCCGGTATAACGGTCGAGCCTGTGCGGCCGGATTTCGCCCGGCTGCTGGGTCACGCCGCCGCATCCGTCAGTCAAGCGGGCTACAACACGACATTGGATATTCTTTCCTCGAATACTCCCGCCGTCATGGTGCCGCACGAGGGCCACGGGCAGACGGAACAATTCCGCCGGGCGGCGCATTTGGCGAAGCTTCGCAGAGTCGCGCTCGTGCGCGAGGAAAAACTGACCGGAGCTTCCCTGCTGCGGGCCATAGCACAAGCGCAGACATTGAAGGTCGCGGCCTCCCATGCCATCGACCGCGACGGCGCACGCCGCACCGCCGAGCTTATCGGCGGCCTGTGTGCCGCTGGAGAACATCGGCAACCGGCGATATAAGACCTCATGGCCAGCACGGAGAGACACCCGGACCTTTGGGCGCCATTGCAGCGCGAACTCGACGCATGGGCCGAAGCCGAACAGACCGCGACCCTATGGTGGCGGGACGATGACGCGACCAGCCCAAGCGATGCCCTGTCCTGCCTCTTGGATACAGCGTCGGACATGCCGCTTGCGGTTGCCGTGATCCCGCAACCTGCTTCGACGGAGCTCGGCGCGTTGTTGGACTCCCGACCGAACGTATCCGTATTGCAGCATGGCTACGCTCATACCAATCATGCGCCCGCTACGGAGAAAAAAACGGAATTCGGCCCCCATCGCCCGACCGACCTGATGTGTTCCGAGATCGAGCGCGGCCGGTCACGCCTGCACAGCTTGTTCCCCAAAACATTCCGCCCCGTCTTTGTCCCGCCGTGGAACCGCATCGGGGCGGATATCATCAGCGAACTCGGCGGGCTCGGCTTCCGGGCGAATTCGACATTCGGCTCCCTTAAAGGCAAGACGCCCCTTCCGCACGTTAATGTACACGTGGATATCATAGACTGGCGGGGGTCGCGCGGATTTGTCGGCACCGCCCAGGCGGTACAGGACATCGCGGCTCATCTGGCGGCCCGGCGTGGCAAGCGGGCCGCACAATTTGAAGCCACCGGCCTGATGACCCACCATCTCGATCACGACAAAGAAACTTGGCGCTTCCTTGCCCGGCTGTTAGAGCTGACCCGTACGCATCCGGCATCAGATTGGATCGGCGTCGATACGCTATTGGAGACCTTATCATGAACGGTTATCGCTACCCGATTGCTTCTTTGCGCGGCGACTATCTGCGCGCCGCAGCCGGCATGCTTTTCACCGGCATGATGCTCATTGGGGCCAGCTCCGTTCCCGTGATGTTTTTCTTGATCGGCGCAATATTCTTGCTGTTCCTGGGGTTTGCTATTCAAACATGGTCGCGGCACGCGACTGTCATCGAGATTGGCCAGGAGGGCATCCGGTTCTACGGCTTGATCCGACGCAGTATCACCTGGGACGAAATGACCGGCGCGAAGCTTCGGTTTTTCACGGTCAAGCGGACGCGCGACAGCGGCTGGATGGAGTTGACCCTCTTCAAGGGCAAGAAGAAGGCCAAGATCGATTCCAGCATCGAAGGCTTCAACGAGATTGCCGCGGCGGTAGCGGAGAAGGCGGAAAGCAAGGGCATTAGGATCGACGAGAACAGTGTCGAGAATTTCAATTCGCTCGGCATCCAAACCAAATCCCCGGGGCTGCCCGAAGCCGCCAAGAAATTCGACAAGATGAAACCCTGGGAGCACGACATGTAGGCGCCTTCGGAGGAGCCGAGGCGAACACGTATATTTGATTGAACCTACGCATTGCGGTCTCCCTTCCCAAACGCCATCTGGCAGGCAATGAGATACCTATTCTTCATGTGTTTGTGCGTGTTCGCTGTCTTTCCGGCGAGGGCACAGCCCGTCACCTATAGCGAGTCCCCGGTTCTGACGGAAAAAGTCAGGGCGGGCGAACTTGCGCCGGTCGAACAGCGCCTGCCGCAAGAGCCCTATGTGGTGAATTTCGAAAGTGCCGGGAAAAAGCCGGGCCTTTATGGCGGAACGCTTCGCATGCTAATGGCGCGTGCAAAGGACGTGCGCCTGATGACGGTTTATGGCTACGCACGGCTCTTACGGTACGACGCGCAGTTCAATCTGACGCCGGATATCCTGGAGCGGATCGCGGTCGACAATGGCCGCAACTTCACTTTGACGTTGCGGGCAGGCCACAAGTGGTCCGATGGCGCCCCGTTTACATCTGAAGACTTCCGCTACTACTGGGAAGATGTCGCCAACAATACGGAATTGTCGCCTGTCGGCCCCCCAAACGTCTTCCGTGTCGATGGGGAACTGCCGCGGTTCAAAGTCTTGGACGAGCGAACGGTAGAATTCAGATGGTCGAAAGCAAACCCGTATTTCTTGGAGGCCTTGGCGCGCAGCCGCCCGATTTTCATCTACCGGCCTGCTCATTACCTCAAGCAATTCCACGCCCGGTACGGCGACCAGGCCTCGCTCGATGCCAGCGCCAAAGCGGCCGGCGTGCGCAATTGGGCGGGCGTTCACAATCGAATGGATAATCCCTACCGCTTCGACAACCCGGATCTGCCGACCCTTCAACCCTGGTACAATTCGACGGCGTTGCCCGCGGAACGGTTCATTTTCCTGCGCAACCCTTATTACCATCGGGTCGACCCGGAAGGCCGCCAACTCCCCTATATCGATAGCGTCGTCATGACGGTCGCCAACAAACGGCTCATCGCAGCGAAAACCAGTGCCGGCGAATCCGATCTGCAGGCCAGATATCTCAGGTTCGATAACCTACCCCTCCTGAAATCCGCCGAGGATCGGGTCGGATATCGGGTGCATACGTGGCGTGTCGGCAAGGGATCGCATCTGGCGTTGTACCCGAATATGAATGCCGACGACCCTGGCTGGCGCGACCTCATGCAAGACGCCCGTTTTCGACGCGCTCTTTCATTGGGAATCAATCGCGAGGAAATCAACAAAGCGCTCTATTACGGGCTCGCGATGCCCGCCCAGAATACGCTGCTGCCAGACAGTCCGCTCTACAGAGCCGATTACAAGGACGCCTGGGCGACCTTCGACCTGGAACGCGCCAATAAAATTCTCGACGACATGGGACTAACCGTGCGAAACCGCCGCGGCATTCGGCTCATGAATGATGGCCGGCCGATCGAGATCATTATCGAAACCGCAGGCGAGAACACCGAAGAGCCGGACGTCCTGCAACTCATTCAAGACAGCTGGAACGACATCGGCATCAAGCTGCATGTCCGGCCTTCGCATCGCGACGTCCTGCGGAACCGAATCTTCGCCGGCGACGCGGTCATGTCGATTTCGTCGGGATGGGAGAATGCCTTGGCGAATGCCGATTCGGCGCCGACCGAGCTGGCCCCGACCCAACAGATTCAATACCAGTGGCCAAGATGGGGGCAGTTTACGGAGACGGCCGGACAGGCCGGCGCGCCGCCGGATATTCCGTCCGCCCGGCGCCTGCTGCACCTGCTGGACACTTGGTCTCAAGCCCCGCTGAGGCAGGATCGGGCCAAAATCTGGCACGAGATGTTGAGAATTCATGCCGAACATCTCTTTGTCATCGGCATCATTTACGGGACGCTTCAGCCGGTCGTCGTCAACGCGCGCCTGCGCAACGTTCCCGAAGAAGGAATCTACAACTGGGAGCCGGGCGGGCACCTCGGCGTGCATCAACCCGATACGTTCTGGTTTGTCCCGAAGGTCGGCTCGCTTTAGATATCGACCGGCTCGGGCGTGACAGGCGGTGCCATTCCGAGCGCCGACTTATAGATTTCGAGCAGCGCTTCCTGCTCCTGCCGGTCGTCCGATTCCATTTTCCGCAGGCGCACGATTTGACGCATGATCTTGGGATCGAACCCGGTCGCTTTTGCCTCCGCGTAGACTTCGCGAATATCGACGGCAATTGTCGCCTTTTCTTCTTCCAGGCGTTCGATGCGTTCAATAAACGACCGTAGACGATCGCCAGCCACGCCGCCGACTTCCGACATTTCCAGATCTCCCATAGTGATTCGTTTCATTCGCGGGGCGGCAATCTAGCGCCCGCGTCTTCCGGTCTCAAGCACAGTCGCCGGTTTTTGCGCGCGGTTCGACAAATATTTGGAATTCGGATAAAGAGCGCGGATATCCTTTGCGCGGAGTGGCATCGAAAGCAGGTCGCAATATGGAAGCCTCGGCGACAACCGCAATTCTCCACGCGCTTCCCGATCCGGTGCTCATTCTCGACATCGAGAAACGGGTCGTGGCGGCCAACAAGGCGGCAAAGGAGCTTCTCGGCGCTCAGATCGAGGGGCGATCCCTCGCGATGGCCATCCGTCACCCGGATGTCCTGGATGCGGTGAACGAAGTCCTCAAAGGCGGCGCTCGAAGTCAGGTCAAGATTTCCATGCTGTCAACGGTCCGGCGCAGCTTCGATATTCAAGTCGCCTCATTGGCCGCAACCAGCGAAAGCGACGCGGACGCCATACTGATCATGCACGATATGACGGCAGAGCGGAACGCAGAGCAAATGCGGGCCGATTTCGTTGCCAATGTCAGCCATGAATTGCGCTCGCCCCTTTCCAGCCTGGTCGGATTTATCGAGACTCTGAGCGGCGCGGCACGGGACGATGAGGCGGCCCGTGACCGGTTTCTCGGCATCATGGACAGCGAGGCGAAACGGATGGCGCGCCTTATCGATGACCTGCTTTCGCTCTCAAAAGTAGAGGCCAACGAGCATATTCCGCCGGAAGGCCGGGTAGACCTTTGCGAATTGCTCGCGGACGTCCGCAATACGCTCGCTCCCCTCGATTCCAACCGAAACATCCGCATGCGGATCGTCGATCCGGGCCATCCCATGAACGTGCCCGGCGACCGGGACGAACTGACCGAAGTGTTCCACAATCTGATCGATAACGCGGTCAAGTACTGCCCGGAAGGCACTGAGGTCAGCATCGGGATCGGAGAGGTCGCCCGAATTCCCGAGCTCGGAGGCGCTGGTGTCGTCGTCTCGATCTCCGATCAGGGCGAAGGCATCCCGGCCGAGCATCTGCCCCGCCTGACCGAGCGGTTCTACCGGGTCGACAAGGGCCGATCCAGGTCGATGGGCGGGACGGGCTTGGGGTTGGCGATCGTGAAGCACATCGTCAACCGCCACCGCGGCTATCTCACGGTCGACAGCACCATGGGCGAAGGCACGGTCTTTAAGGTCTATCTGCCGAGCGACCTCCGACCATTCAATCAAGGTACCCGAGATGCATTGTCATAAAACTGAAACCTTGCGGTCATAAAAGAGAGTCCTGCGGCACATAGGGTCGCGCCGAGTTGCGGGATGGCCCGCGGCCTTTCTACTTCCAAATACGCAGGAGCAGTTTTTATGATTAGGAAGACTTTCGGCTTAGCGGCAGCCGCAGCCGTCGCCGCCGTCGCGATGACGGGCGCGGCCGAGGCGCGCGATCAGATCAACATCGTCGGTTCATCGACCGTCTATCCGTTCGCGACCGTCGTCGCGGAACAGTTCGGCCGGACCAGCGGCTTCAAGACGCCGAAGATCGAGTCCACGGGCTCGGGCGGCGGCCTCAAGCTGTTCTGCGCCGGTGTCGGCGTCGAACATCCCGACGTCACCAATGCCTCGCGCCGGATCAAGAAATCGGAAGTCGAGAAATGCGCGAAAAACGGCATTGCCGAAATCATCGAGATCAAGATCGGCTACGACGGCATCGTTTTCGCGAACTCCAAGCAATCGCCGCAGATGCAGCTCAGCCTGAAACAGATGTTCCTGGCTCTCGCAAAACAGGTTCCCGAAGGCAACAAGGACGGGGGCAAGCTGATTCCGAACCCGAACAAGACCTGGAAGGACGTCGACCCGTCGCTGCCCGACCTGAAGATCGAAGTCCTTGGTCCGCCGCCGACATCCGGCACCCGCGATGCCTTCAATGAGCTTGCGATCGAAGGCGGCTGCAAGGCGTTCCCCTCCCTGAAAGCCATGAAGAAGAGCGACAAGAAGAAATATCGGGCGGTCTGCCGAGGCATCCGCGAAGACGGCGGCTATATCGAAGCCGGCGAGAACGACAATCTGATTGTCCAGAAGCTCGAAGCGAATCCGGGGGCCTTCGGCGTTTTCGGCTATAGCTTCCTCGATCAGAATTCGGACAAGATTCAAGGCAGCCTCATCAATGGCGTGACCCCGGAGTTCGAGAACATTGCCGCGCAGAAGTATCCGGTATCGCGCGCGCTCTA
>JAYPOZ010000019.1:0-1318 GCA_038131165.1 Rickettsiales bacterium
AATCCAAGGCAAGTTTTGAAGGCGTCCACTATGCGTTCAAGGATATCGAGATGATGCCAAAGCCGGCACAGGATCCCTACCCCCTGTATGTCGGCGGGCACAATCTGGCTGCCGTAGAGCGGGCGGCACAGGTAGGGCATGGTTGGCTGCCTGGATGGCGGCCGTTTGCGGAACTGGAGGAGCGGATCAGGACGTTGAAGGCCCGTGCCGCCGAACTTGGACGCGCGCCCGACGCGATCGAGATCGCCCCGCAATTCTCGATGCTGCTGGCCCGGACCGAAGCGGAAGCCAAATACATGGCGAGCGGCCTGATCGCCCATCGCGTTTCGCTGAATTATACCGGACGCAATCTCGACCATCAGGTGACTGCCAATCTGGTGGGTTCCCCGGCGACGGTGATCGAGAAAGTTGCGGCACTGCGAGCGATGGGTGTCGACCACTGCTCGGCCCTGATGATCCCGGTCGATACGGTCGAGGAAATGAACGAACAGATCGAATGGTTCGCGGCGGAGGTTATGCCGCATTTCGCTAAAGCTTAAGCTCCAAGCGGCTATCTGCAGATCGCAACCGGCGACACCTTCCGCCAAGCTTTCTCGGGTGGCCCGGCGAAGGTCGGCGTCAACGTGGCGCCCGAATACGCGGACGGACTTCCTCGCACAGCAGTTGCAGCGAGCGGATCATCTGGTCGGGCGGCAGGATTGCGCCGAAGTTCAGTTCAGCCAGGATACCGTCGATCCCCAACTGCTCCTGCAATTCCGACAGGCGCGCCGCGACCGTGTCGGGCGCACCGATGACGACCTTGTCGCGCAGGATATCGTCGTAGGTCATTCGCTGCGAAGCTTCGATTTCGGCGCGCCGACGGGCGTTTGGTGATCCTTCCAACTGACCGCTTAGCTTTCGATATCCGGCCATGATGCTATCGTGTGCCTCGGCCTTGGCCTGCGCGTCTGTTTCCGCCACGTGCAGCGCGAGCCGCAGATGCACCTGTCCCTTGCCCGGATGTCCCGCCGCCTCGTACGCGGCGCGATAGGTGTCGAGGTCCGGCGCGAGCCCGCCAAACGAACCGCTGCGCACCGCGACGAACAACGGATAGCCGAGCGCACCGAGCACGGGAAAGGTATCCTCGGAGGCACCCGCAATCCGAATGGGGGGATGCGGCGTCTGGAACGGCCGCGGCACGGCGGATACCTCGTCAAAGTGATGGAATTTTCCGTGAAACGAGAAGCTGGTCTCAGTCCAGGCAAGCTTCAGCACCTCCAGCGTTTCGAAGAACCGATCCCGGCTTTCGGCATAGGGCACGCCGTAGGCGGCATAAGAG
>JAYPOZ010000019.1:1328-63228 GCA_038131165.1 Rickettsiales bacterium
CTTCGCCCGACACCCATCAACAGTCGCCCGCGGCTGATTTGATCGACGGTCGCCGTTTCCTCCGCCAACCGGAGCGGATGGGCCAGCGGCAGAACCTGAACGCCGGTGCCCAACTTCAAGCGCGTCGTGCGCGCGGCAAGGGACGCAAGGACCGTCAACGGGACGCTCAGAACCGAACGAGCGGCCTGCTGATGGATTTCCGCGAGCCAGACTGCGTCGAGTCCCCACGCTTCCGCCGCCACGACCTGATCGAGGCCCATCGCGAAGGCGTCCTCATCCGACTGATCCGCCACCTGCCGGTGAAATTCGTGATACCAGCCAATTTCCATGTTTGCTTCCCGCTGCCTGTCCCGGATGGGATTGTCGATGCGGGAAGATAGTTGATGGTTGGACCTGACTCCAGCGCGGCCGAGGCCAGCAGCCGGAACCGCTGGATTCTGGCTGCTCCGGCTACTTCATGGAAATCTACAAAGACTGCCTTTCGTCAGCTACCGCCTACCTGAAGTCAAGCGCCGTACGAGTACTCATCGCAAGCCGAGATTAGGGTGCCTCGTGACGGAAGGTGAGGACCAGCACGTCGCGGTAGCCTTCGCGGTCGGAGTCCAGCGGCGTGATCGGGGTGACGCCGTGCTTGACCCGGAGATCGTCCAGAAAGACGGTGTCGAGCGGATTGGTCAGCGTGAATTTGCTCGATGTTCCGCTGGATTGGTCAAGGATTTCCGTGACGCCGCTCAAGACGTTCTCGCGATTGACGAGCATGACGCAGACCCAATCGACGCCGTCTCTATGCATGCCTTCCGGCGTGGGCAGGCCGGATTCCTCGGCTCTTGCTTCGATCCGAAATTGGTGCATTTCGGCGTGCCACGGTGACGAGCGCGCGGAATTCGGTGCGACGCTATCGAAGACCCATCCGCAGATGCCCATCATTTCCCGCATGAAGCTGTGATTGGCGTTCCGTTCCAGAACGGGCTCGAACCAACGTTCGATGCCGCCATTCAGGAGGTTGTAATCACGGCTCTGATAGTGAGGTTGATGGGGTTTGCGGCGAATGCCGTCCGCATCGACCCGAAAGGCGGCAAACCTCCGGCGGCGGTAACGCCCGCCATCCGCCATGTACAGGTCGAGACCAAGGTCGTCCCAACTCGACGCGAACGACGGCCAGTCTGACCCCATTCCATATGCGCCCATGGCGGCTTGCATGACGTCTCCCGATCGGAAAGCAAAGCCACGTTCCCTGATTTCATCGTCAATCCCTGCGAATTCGGCGGGGACGATGCCCGGAGCATCACCATCGGTTGGTGGAAACTGGCATTGTAAAGGCACGGGCGGTTCCGATTCTGTGCGTGCCGCGATCGCGGCGGGTCGTTTGTCTCTATACTTAGCCTGAAAAGCGAGGGGGCCGATAAAATATTCAGCCCGCCTCTCAGGGTTTATGACCGAGCGGTGGCAAACCCCATTTGGATTTCTCTGATCTCGGCCAGTGCCTTGTCCGATAGCGGCCCTTTATTGACGGCGGCGGTTGCCTGCTGAAACTCTTCGAGTGTGGCGATCCCGATTTCGGCGGTCGAGAGCATCGGATTCGATATCGCATATCGGATGGCCAGCTCCGGCAGCGTTGCGGCATGACCGGCCTCGACCATCGGCATGAAATTCAGTGCTTGTTGCACGTCGCTCGCATAGTCCCGGCCCGAGCCGATGGGGGCGACATTTTGTATTCCCAGAGGATGTCGAGCCGTGCTGCCGGAGAGGGCGCCCCCGGCCAGAATCCGAACGCCGATGGTCCCAACGCCGTGGCCTTCGGCCGCCTGCAGGAGCTGGCGGTAGTCTTGCGCCGGATAGCCGTCGGGCACCGATTCTCCCGCCGAAGGGACGAGCATGTTGTAGAAAATTTGCGCGCCGTCAAAGCGCTCTAATCCGATCAGCCGGTGCAGAGCATCCGTATTGCCCTTGGCTGTGAAACCAAGGTATCGGGTCTTGCCTTCGTCGCGGAGTTTTTCAAACGTCGGCACGACTTCGCCCAGGACCTGGTCGACAGTCAACATTCCCCGGACGTCGCTTGGGTCTTCCAAGGTGTTGTGGAGTTGAAAGAGATCGACGTGGTCCTGTTGCAACCGGTCCAAACTGGCTTCGAGAGAGGTCCGGATCGCTTGCGCGATGTTGCTTTGGTCCTCCTGGCTCACGCCGATTTTCGTGCTGACGACAATACCGTCGCGGTTGCGGCCAAGCGCTCGTCCCAGGTTTTGCTCGGAAGCGTGGTGGCCGTAAGAAGGCGCCGTATCGAAGTGATTGATGCCATGGTCGCGGGCCCAGGCAACGGCACGGTCCTGGTCCGAGGCGCTCCCCGCCGTCATTAACCCGCCGACCGCGCCACAGCCAAAGGTCAACAATGATATATCGAGGTTTGTGCGGCCGAATTTCTTCTTTTCCATTAGATTTCCCATTCGAACTCCAAAGTCTCCAATTCGTCGGCCTCCAAGCGGTACCGGATCGAGCGGTCTTGTTGAAGGCATCTCATCGCAGGTATGAGTCTTTCTTAGTGTCTCAGCTGTGTCTCACCGCATTTTGTCGATGGCCACGGTCCGGGCTTCCACCTCGTAGTTTATGGCGACCATCCAATCGCTGTAGTTCGGATCCGCCGACTTCAGCGCTTGGAGAATTTCCTGTTTGAACGTGGTCTCGATCGGGCCTCCCCGTCCGGGCCAGATAAGGAACTTCACCCGCAAGTAGGTTCGACCCGAGCTCGTCGTATGCCGGCCTTCGTAATCCGGTGGCGTGCGCAGCAATCCGGGATACTGCTCGCCCGTCGCGGTTACGATCTGCCGGATCTTTGTCTCCATCAGATTCGCTGTTTCGCTATCCTCGGATAGCGTGATATCCGCAAGACAACGGACATATCCGCGCGGATAGGCGATCACATTGGTGATCGATCTGTTCGGAATGAACACCTCGGCACCCAACGGATTGGCCAGTATCGTAAAGCGCATGCCCAGCCTTTGTACGAGGCCCGTTTGGCCGCTGATCTCGACCATGTCGCCGACGTCGAACAGGTCGGATATCAGGATGGTGGCCCCGGTCACGACATCCTGGACCATTCCCTGCGATCCGAAGGCAACTGCGAATCCGATGATGGAGGCGCTCGCCAGATAGGTGGTCACTGAAATCCCGAGTTCCGTGAGAATGAAACCGATGGCGCTGAAGTAGATCGCGAAGATCGCGACGCTCGATGCCAGGCTGGCGAAAGTCCTGACCTTGGAATAGGAGCGGTCGAATCGGCTTACCATGACCCGCGTGGTCAGGCGACGGATGACGTAGACCAAAAGGTGTGCACCGATTGCCAGGACCAGAATGCTGGCCGTTCTGTGATCATTGGCGAGGGATTGAAACTCGGAAAGCATTGCGGATCGGGCTTTCGGCCTTTGGGGAGCGCTGCAGATTGCACGCACAATAGCAGTAGTGGATAGATCAGGACGAGCGGATTGGACGATACGAGCAAGTTTTAATGTCTGATTTGCCGCTTACCTAATCCAGCGCTTTCTCGACCGCTTTGAGGGCTTGGAGGAGTGTTTCCCGGTGTTGTGCCGACATCGGCTCCTATGATTTCAGAGACTTCGCCCATTCATCAAGGATATCCGCCATCAGGTGATGATGGAGATGAAATTCGACGGTTCTCTTAATGTCGCCTGTCCCGGTCAGACGCACGAAAAGTCCGTCATCTTCTCCGCGCGCCTCGAAGGTAGAGCCACGCGAAAAGGTTCCCATGTAAAATTTTTCGGGAAAGTCGATGGCAACCTCTGCCTTGTCTTGAATGGGGTGCGTTCTTCTTCGCATATCTGATATCTCGTCGTTTCGGTTCCGGTCTTGCGTCCATGCCCTCTGGCAGGGCGCCGCCTCAATCCTACTTTCAAATCAGCCGGGTGCATCACAAAATGCGCAGTCACGCGGGCCTGCCGGCTGACAGGGGAGAAGACCTTTATGAAAATCGATGATTGCATCAATCTTGAAGACTTACGCAAAATTGCGAAAAAGCGAGTGCCGAAAGTCATTTACGATTTCATCGAGGGCGGAGTAGAGGATGAAGCCGGCCTGGTGCGGAACGAGGACGCTTTCCGAAACCGCTCACTGGTGCCGCGCTATATGGTCGACGTCTCCAGCATCAATCAGGACACCGAACTCTTCGGCCGCACCTATTCCAGCGCCTATGGTATCGCGCCCACGGGCGGGATAGGCAATTACCGCTACGGCGGCGATTTGATGCTGGCCCGGGCCGCGCGTGACGCGAATATCCCTTTCATCATGTCCGGTGCGGCGACCGCAAAGATGGAGGACATGGCGCGCGAGGCGCCGGATCACGGCTGGTATCAGCTTTATACCGCGAAGGACCGTTCGATTTCGGAAGATCAGGTGAAGCGTGCCGCCGATCTTGGCATCTCGACCTTGGTGATCACCGTGGACGTCCCGGTCGGCTCCAACCGCGAGCGGAACAAGCGGAACGGATTTGGCCGCCCGCTGCGGCTGTCCCTGGCTTCAAAGCTCGACGCCTTGCGCCGCCCATACTGGTTTAGGGATTATATGACCCATGGGATCGCCATGTTGGAGAATTGGCGGGCGTATGCGCCCTCTGGGGCTAATGCGCATGAGGTCGGCGAGTTCGTCGCCGACCAGTTCCCCGGACCCTTGACCTGGCCGGATATAGAACACTTCCGCAAGCTCTGGCCGCGCAAGCTGGTCTTGAAAGGCGTGATGCGCGTCGATGATGCGATCCGCGCGGCGGAGGCCGGCGTCGACGGATTGATGGTCTCGAACCATGGCGCGCGACAACTCGACCGGGCACCCTCGCCGCTCGATGTCCTGCCTGCCCTTGATGCGGCCGTGGGCGATCGCATGACCCTTATGCTGGACGGCGGCATCCGCCGGGGCGCGGATATCATGATCGCACTCTGCATGGGGGCGAAATTCGTCTTTCTCGGCCGCCCGACACTCTACGGCGTTGTCGCCGGCGGCGATGCGGGGGCAGCGAAGGCGGTTCAGATCGTGCGCCAGGAGATCGAGACAAACATGAAGCAATTGGGCTGCCCATCACTTGACCAACTTGGTCCCGACTTCCTGCATTGGGATGCGGACGAGGCCCGCAGAAATCTGCGCGGTTAGCTATTGTAAAGACGCGATCGGATCACGTGCGGGGGGTCAGCGCCCGGACAGCTGTGATGGCGACAAGCGCGAGGATGGCAAATCCTGAGGAGACGAGGAACACCAGCTCCGGTCGCCCGGCATCCAGGAACGAGCCCAGCAGAAGCGGCGCGATGCTGCCGCCGATGGCGTAGCCGACGAAGACGAAACCGAATACCTTGCCTGTTTGCCCTGGCGGCGTGAGTGCCTTCAACATCAGATCGCGCGGCGGCAGAACGGCGCCGAGCCCCACGCCCGCAACGGTCATGATGACGAGAAGGGCACCGCCGGACGGCACAAATACCGCCGGCAGGACCGCGGCGCCGGCCGCCAGTAAAAGCGCGCCGCCCGCCGTCACGATATGTCTGGGATAACGATCGGCGATCATTCCCGCCAGCAGGATACCGCCAACAACGCCGAAGAGATGCGCGGTCAGCGCCGTGTTCGCGATGTCGAGGCCAAGCCCATGCAGGTTCACCAGGCCGCTGACGGTAAAAGCCAGCAATCCGCCGCTCGCCATGCCGTAGAGTATGAAGAACCCGAGGAACAACAGGATTGGCGGGGTCAACAGCAAGGTGAAGCCGGACGAAGCGACAGATTTCTCGCCCCCAGCCGTCTTGGTGTCGTTCTCGCCGACCAGCACATTCCGGCGGAAGGTCATCAATGCAAGCACGCACAGTCCGACCGCGCCGGTTGCGATCAGGGCAGTCCGCCAGTCGGTCAATTCCGCCAGGGTCAGCATCACCACAGGTGCGCAGGCGCCGCCGAGAAATCCGGAGAATGTATGGAAGGAATAGGCTCGGCCAAGCCGCCTCTCGCCGATCGAACCCCCAAGGATGGCGTAGTCGGCCGGATGGAACACGCTGTTGCCGAGGCCCGCGAAGACGGCCAGAACCAGAAGCATCCAATAGGCGTCGACGAAGCCCATGAGGAGGACCGATACGGAAATCAGGCCGAGCCCGGAGAGTAACACCCGTCTCGGGCCGAGGTGATCGACGAGGAAACCGACCGGTGCCTGCAGGAACCCGCCGAGTAAACCGTATGCGGTCATTGCCATGCCGAGCTCGAAATAGGAGACGCCGAACTCCGCCTTCAGCAACGGAAAGAGCGGCGGGAGGACGAGGCCATAAAAATGGCTGAGGTAATGCCCTGCGCTGATTAGGCCGAGGGCCCAGCGTTCGCGCCCGAGTGCTGTGCCGCGCTCGGAGCTGTCTCGGAGGTTCGCTGTGGGCGCCGTGCGCTCGGACATGTTCCGCCGCCATCGATTGCGTTGTCGTCTGATGCGTTAATTAGATCGCGTCTCTGTGTATGGAAACGTCCAATCCGGCGTTTTGCATGGGGTCCGCTTTTGCAGAACGGTCTTGCCGGGTGGTCAGCGCGCCATGTGCCGGGTGCCCGGGGCAGGCGGGGTGCGCGGCGGTCCGGCAAAGCATTGGGCGACGTCCATCCATCTTTTCGCGACGTCGCCGGTCACGCGCAGCGCCGTATCGGCGATATTTTGGGTCTGGGTCACGACCTGACAGAACTCGACCGCCGTGCCGTCGATGCGCTCCTCCTGCGACGGCTCGTTCCATTCCCAGACCGCACCAGACGGGCCGGTCAAGCACACGAAGGGTTTCGGCGCGGGGACATCCTCGCCGCGATTGACGAAGGTCCAGCCGAAGGTGTTGACGCCGAGGACCGCCACATTCTTGATCCGGTCGGTGTCCGAACGTTCGACGCCCAAGAGATCGAATGCCGCCTGACCGTGCGACCAAGTTTCCATCAGGCGCGCGGTAATGCTGGAGCGGGCGCTCATGTCCGGTCCCACCCATTTTACCCGCCGCTTCGGGTCTGCGTCGGCGAATCGATTGCTCATCGGGCCGTAGAAATCGCGCCAGGCACTCAATAACGCATGGCCACGCAGGCCCCTCAGCATCTTTACCGTCGCGTCGGTGGTATCCATGCCCCCGTCGCGCAGCGCCTTCATTTCGGCATAAGTCCGATGGAACCGGTCTTCGTCGTTGAGCGACAGGTCGGCCAGCATATTGCCGTAGTGGAGGTGGCCCAGGATATCGTTAATCGTCCAAGACTTGAAAAGGGTCGGGCGCTCGAAATCGTCATCGCCTAAAGGGGCGAGCAGCGCATATAGGACTTCGCTCTCGTCCTTGAAATCCTGTGCTTGCTCGATCATCCGGCTTCCCTCCGCTATATTGGCCCCCGCCCGGCTTGTCGCCAGGTCGCTAAATCTCTACTAACGAATCCACCGAGACACAATGCCGGGAGATTCGGAGATGCCCATAGGCCTTGAGCGCGAGATCGTCGATGCGGCCGTTCATCGCCGGGCAGTCGAACGGCTTTCCGAGGCGAATGTCCGGTTGCCGCGCATCGCTGAACTCGCCAATCCGGGCGCGCATGGCGCGGAGATGTCCCGAACTTTGGTCGATATCGATCCGGACGCCGCCGATCCGCGCAACCTGTTCCGCGTGCATTGGTACAACAGCGCCGATAGGCGGGGCATTTCCGAGACGCCGGGGCATATCGTGTTGCCGCCGGCGCTGACCGGTGTCGATGCTAAGATCGTCGTCGCGGTCGGCAATCGCTTTCCGATGATTCGCGCGCATAAAGTCCTGGCGGCCTATGGCTGCCTTGTGCCGCGCCTCGTCACCGGACAGTTTGATCCGACTCGCCACCGCGCCATTTGGCCCTCCACCGGGAATTATTGCCGGGGCGGCGTCGCGATCTCCCGCATCCTCGGTTGTCGCGGTGTCGCAGTTCTGCCGGAAGGCATGAGCCGGGAGCGCTTCGAGTGGCTGGAACGCTGGGTGGGGGATCCCGCGGATATCGTTCGCACGCCGGGGACGGAAAGCAACGTGAAGGAAATCTACGACGCTTGCCATGAACTTGCGGGCAATCCCGACAATGTCATCCTCAATCAGTTCAGCGAGTTCGGGAACTACATCGTCCACCGAGCGGTCACCGGTCCGGCGCTGGAACGTGTTTTTCGCACCGTCGCAGGCGAGAGCGGGCTGCGGGCGCGCGCCTTTGTCTCCGCCACCGGGTCGGCGGGAACTTTGGCGGCGGGCGATCATCTGAAACGATCGCTCGGCTTGGATATCTGTTCGGTCGAGGCCCTGGAATGTCCGACCCTGCTCTATAACGGTTACGGCGAGCATAACATCCAGGGCATCGGCGATAAGCACATTCCCTTCATCCACAACGCCTTCAACACGGATTTCGTGATCGCCGTCTCCGACCGGGCGTCGGACGCGCTCAACCTTCTGTTCAACACCACAGTTGGCCGCGCTTATCTGGCCGACCGTACTGGATTGGGGCAGGAGGCGCTGGGGATGCTGGCCGATCTCGGACTATCGTCGATCGCCAACATGCTCGCTGCCATCAAATACGCGAAGTACCACGGACTTGGGCCAGACGATGCGGTTCTGACGGTCGCGACCGACGGCTCGGAGCTTTACGGAACCGAGCTCGACAAGGCGGGGCGTGAGCGGTTCGCGGGGAACTTCGATGTGTTGGCGGCGGCCGAGGTGTTCGGGCGCTATCTGCTTGGGACGACGACCGACCATATGCGTGAGATGACTCGGCCCGACCGAGAGGCGATCTTCAACCTCGGCTACTACACCTGGGTCGAGCAGCAAGGCGTGTCTCTCGCGGATTTCGATGCCCGGCGCGATCCGGTCTATTGGGACGATATGATGGTGCTGGTGCCGGTCTGGGATCGATTGATCGAACAGTTCAACGCTGCGGCGGCGGGATGAGGGAGCGTACATGAGGATGGAACCGAACAAGCCGGAAATCGTGGCGGAAGTCCGTGAGCTATTCGAGCGCTACGAACAAGCCTTGATCGACAAGGATGTCGATGTCCTGGACGCGACCTTCTGGAAAAGCCCGTACACGATCCGCCTGTCTTTCGACGAGCACGGCTATGGGTTTGATGAAATCCATGCCCACCGGGTGCGCCGCCCGCCCGGACCAGGGACGAAAGAGGAGCGCCATCGCCTCGATATTCTGACGCTCGGCGACGATTTCGCAACCGTCAACCTGGTCTTCAAGATGCGCGGCCAGGACCGCATCGGCCGGCAGAGCCAGACCTGGGTCCGCTTTCCCGACGTCGGTTGGAAGGTGGTCTCGGCGCATGTTTCGCGCATGGATTAGGGCCCGTCGCCGATTCTCGAATTCCGTCGGCGACGATCGCGACCTTGTCCTGCCACTGCATCGGCCGTCTTTCTCCGCTTCACCTACGCCGGCGCGAAGACGTCCTCCTGCGCTTCGTCTTGCACGTCCGGCACGAGGGCCGGCCCCCGGAAAGCGGCGTCGCGCTGCAATACAGGAAGGACCCGGTCGGCGAACAGCCGCATGTTGAGCTCGCCCTGCTCGTGCGGCATACCGCCGTAGGAGAAGTCGCACACCATGTGGTCGGTGCCCGTCAGGCGCTGTAATTCGCCCATCTGCTGGATGCAGTCGTCCGGGGTGCCGACGATCTGAATGTTGACGTAGAAGTCGGTCATCTTCTTCCGCGCTTCCTCGTCCTTCAGCTTGGAGTAGGTCTTCGCCATCTTGCCGTAGGACTCGTAGCCTTTGACGTTGGCGAGGTGGCCGTCCGAGAAATGATAGTGGTTGTCGATCGAATCCCACTTGGCACCAAGGTATTGGGTTGCGCGGTCGCGCGCTTCGTCGCGACTTTCGGCGCAGGACACGTTGGTGAGGATGACCGGCGGGCGCGGTGTATGGCCGACGCTGGTGGCGATATCGCGGAAACTCTGAATGTCGGCGGCGGCCTTCACCCATTCGTTCTGCATGATGACCATCATGCCGAAGCCGAGCTTGGCCATGATCTCGGCAGATTCAGGACTGACCGAAGAGGCGTAAAACCGGCGTTCCGGATGCGACATCGGCCGCGGCCGGATTGACATCTTGGGAATCTTGTAGAACTCGCCGTCCCAATCGAAGACTTCCTCACTGAGCGCCTTGGTGATGAGCTGCGCCGATTCCGCGAAACGCGGTCGGGCCTCTTCCATCGGAATGCGAAAACCCGCGTACTCGACGCTCGCGGCCCCGCGGCCGAAGCCGAACATGCAGCGGCCGCCGCACAGAAGATCGAGATAGGCGATCTGCTCGGCGACCCGGATCGGGTCGTGCCAGGGCAGGACAATGACGCACGTGCCAAGCGTGATCCGCTTGGTCTTGCCCGCGTAGTAGCTCAGCAGCTGCAGAGGGTGCGGCGACATCGAGTAGCCGGTGAAATGATGCTCGAGACCGAACAGGGAGTCGAAGCCGAGCGGCTCCGCCAGATCCGCAAGCGCCAAGTGATCGGCCAGGACGGCGGCGTCGGAGCGTCCGGGTTCCGCCAGGACACTGATGTCTGTTCCAATCTTCATGTGCTTCCTTTCCCGCAAGCGGTGGCATGCGTTCTATGTTTCGCTCTTTAGGATGATTGTGAAGCGCCGGCGGGCAAATTCAAGACCCGCGCCCGCGCCATGGACCGGGCGGTGTCAATCCCGAAACGATCATGGATTCTCGCGGCCGCAGTCTCTATCTAATAAAGAGGATGCAATTGAAGGAAGTGCCCGCATGGCTCCGATCGATCTCTATTTCTGGCCGACGCCGAACGGTTGGAAGATTACGCTGATGCTCGAAGAATGCGGGCTGCCCTACGATATCAAATATGTCGATCTTTCGAAGAAAGAGCAGTTCGAGCCGGATTTCCTGAAGATTTCGCCGAACGGTCGGATGCCGGCCATCGTCGATCCGGACGGACCAGGCGGGGAGCCGATCTCGATCTTCGAATCCGGCGCCATCCTGCAATATCTCGGCAACAAGACCGGCAAGTTCTATCCGGCCGAACAGCGCGCCCGCAGCGAGGTCGAGCAATGGCTGTTCTGGCAAATGGGCGGGCTCGGGCCGATGGCGGGCCAGGCGGCGCACTTCCGCAACTACAAGGCCGACAAGATCGACTATGCGATCGAACGCTATACCAACGAAGTCATTCGTCTCTACGGCGTTATGGAAGGCCGTCTTGCCGACCGCGACTTCCTGGCCGGCGATTTCTCCATCGCCGACATGGCGTGCTGGCCGTGGATCCGCGGCTACAAGGCCTATGGCATCGATCTCACGGAATTCACCCACCTGCGCGCCTGGTTCAAGCGGGTCGGCGCCCGACCGGCCGTGGAGCGCGCCGCCAATATCGGCAAGGACGAGTTTCGCGAACGCCAGAAACGCGCACAGGGGTCGATTTAGGCGGGCGGACGTTCGCCACACCCCGGCCTCAACTATCGCGGTCTGCGATCTCCCGCCGCGTTCTGAGGCCGCTTGCGATCATGGTTGCGAGCGAAAAGGCGGCGATACAGACCAGGGTCGCGCCGGAGAAACCAAGTCGGTCATCGAACGTCTGGGCGGCAAAGACGAATACCGGTCCGAGGGCGCGGATGACGTTGACGGTCAGTGGCGTGCTGCGCGCAATGCCCAATTGCAATGAAAAACTGGGGATAACGATCAACGCAAAGGCACAAAAAGCAATCCAGACGAATTGCTCGCCGTCGGGACGCGCTGACGGCACGCCGAGGAGAAATTCCATCAGGAGAGCCGCTGCGACGGTTGCGACGAATCGCGCTCCCAACACCAGGTCCGACCCTGCGCCGTCGTCGTTGAACCGACGGGCAAACACATGGCTGACGGTGATCGAAACGCCGCCGGCAAGGGCACCCGCCAACGCGATGGCGCGGGTTACGGTGTCGCCGGCGGACATTCCGGAATGGCCCAGGAGCGAGACGGCAGCGATCCCGACGAGCGAAAGGCCGATGCCGAGATAGGCCGCGAATTCGGCCCGCCCGATCGACGGCCCGGCACCGGCGGACGACCAGAAAAGAACGACGATCGGGCCGATTCCCACATAGAGCATGGCGACGATCGCCGGTTCCAGGTGCGTCAGGGCGAAAAAGTAGGCGAGCCAGGCGAATGCTGTGGTCCCGTTTAGCGCGCAGAACCGGACTGGCGTCGCGGACAGGATTCGGAGCTCGGACGGGCGTTTGAGCGCCGCCCAACCGCCGAAGATCGACGTCGAGAGTCCGAACGCCAATGCCGCGACGAACAGGAAGCTGACGGACTGAAACGTGTTGCCGAAGAACGTATCCCGGACCGCCTGCGAGAGGGCGAAGACGACCAGAAATCCAAGACCGGCGAGATTGGAAGCCATCGCCGACAGTGACGCGACCGGTCGTATGGCGCCACCCGGTTCTTGCGCCGCCGGAAACACGGCCCTTCCAGGAATGGCAAATGCCGCCGATCGCCGTATATCCTATTGCCTCACGTAACTCTGCCGGAGCCGAGCCATGACCGAGCGACCCAGTGCCTTCCGTGGTATCCGCCACGTCGCCTTCAGGGTGACCAATCTCGAAGAATGCGAAGAATTCTACAAGGACGTCATGGGGATGGAACTGTTGTACCGCGCCAACGAGAATCTGGTCTATCTGACCTGCGGCAACGACAATCTTTCGCTCGCGCGCGTCGACGAAGCCTACGCCCGGGGCAGCACCTTCGATCATTACGGTTTCATCGTCGAGGACAAGGAAACGCTGGACGCCTGGCACGCGTATTTCTCGAGCCGCGACGACGTGCCGGTCCTGGATGAACCCCACGACCACGCAGACGGCGCACGCAGTTTTCATATCAAGGATCCGGCCGGTAACGTCATCCAGCCGATCTATCATCCCGCGATATCGAGCCAACAGTTCACCTAAAGGACGTTGCTTTGATGGCGGAGGAAGCCAAACAACCGCTGCTGTTCACGCCGATCACCATCCGCGGCGTCACTGTGAAGAACCGCATCGTCGTCTCGCCGATGTGCCAGTACAACTCGGACGACGGCGGCCCCGGCGACTGGCAGATGATGCATATCGGACGGCTTGCGGTCGGGGGTGCGGGCATTATCTTCGGCGAGGAGACCGGGATCGAAGCGCGCGGCCGCAAGACCTATAAATGCGCCGGCATTTGGGCCGATAAGCACATTCCGATGTATCGTCGGCTGACTGATTTTATCAAGGAACAGAACGCGGTTCCGGCCATTCAACTGGGGCACGCGGGCCGCAAGGCTTCCTGTCATACGGCGACGAAGGATTGGGCGCCGCTTGGCGACGAGGACGCCAAGGAAGGTCTTCCGCCGTGGCAGGGATTGGCGCCGAGCGCTCTCGACCAGCTGCCGCGCCGCTACACGCCGAAGGCGATGGATCAGGATGATATCCGCACCGTCCTCGACGCCTGGCGCGAGGCGACTCGGCGCAGCGTGGATGCGGGTTATGACATCCTCGAAATCCACGGTGCGCACGGCTATTTGATCCATCAGTTCCTGTCCCCCGTCAGCAATCACCGCAACGACGCCTATGGTGGCGACCGGGCGGGTCGAATGCGATTCGCGCTCGAAGTTGCGGAAGTCGTCCGTGCCGCCTGGCCCAAGGACAAGCCGTTGTTCTTCCGCGTCTCGGCCGTCGACGGCGAGGGCGGCATGTGGGATCTCGACGATACGGTGGCGCTTTCGAAGGAGCTCAAGGATCGGGACATCGATCTTGTGGATTGCTCGTCAGGCGGGATTTCCGGTGACAGCGAGATGCCGATGGTCCCTCGCATCGAACAATTCCAGGCCGGGTTCTCCGAGCGCGTGCGCCGCGAGGCCGGCATCATGACCATTGCTGTCGGCGGCATCACAGAAGCTCGTCAAGCCGAGGACATCCTGCAAACGGGGCGCGCCGATCTTGTAGCCCTGGCGCGGGAATTTCTCTGGAATGCGGATTGGGCGGTGCACGCGGCGCTCGAACTCGGTGCGACGGATCCCTACGGTCAGATGCCGCACGAATATGCCTATCGGTTGCGTCAGCGCGAGAAGCAGAAAACCATGCCGATCAATCAGGGTGGCGAGGTCACGCAGGCCGCCTACGCGAAAATTTTCGGCGAAGGCTAGACCCGGGAAGATTTGATCGAGGGAGGATAGATCATGCGCTACGGCTACTACCTGCCGACACGGGGGCCGTTGAGCGAGCCGGGGGCCATCGGTGAGTTGGTGGGCCAAGGCGAGGGCATGGGCTACGCGACCATCGTGATCGCCGATCACATCGTCTTTCCGACCCAGGTCTCTTCTCCCTATCCCTACACGGTCGATGGCGGCTTTCCGGGGCAGGGCGATGCGCTGGAGCAGCTCTCGCTCATGTCCTTCGTCGCGGCATTGACCACGCACTCGCGGCTGGTCACCAGCGTGATGATCCTGCCGCACCGCAATCCGCTGATGACGGCGAAAATTCTGGCGACCATCGACGTGCTCTCGCAGGGGCGGGTGACCGTAGGGGTCGGTGTCGGCTGGATGCGCGAGGAGTTCGAAGCGTTGCATGCCGCCGATTTCGACCGACGGGGCGCGGTCAGCAACGAGTATCTTGAGATTTTCAAGAAATGCTGGATGGAAGACCCGGTCTCCTTCGAAGGTGAATTCTACGCCTTTCAGGAGCTACGCTGTGTACCACATCCGGTCCAGAAGCCGCATCCGCCGATCTGGATCGGCGGGCACAGCAAGCCGGCGCTGCGGCGGGTGGCGAAATACGGCGACGGCTGGCACCCGGTGGGGGCGACGGCGGCCTCCCCGTTGCCGCCGCCCGAGTTCGAACGGCTGCTCGGCGAATTGAGGGGGCTGACCGAGGCGGAGGGGCGCAGCTTCGACGACCTTTTCATTTCGCTGAAAGCGCCCTCATACGACCCAGACGTCACCCCGGCGGGCCACGACCGCCTGCCTTTCGCGGGAGAGGTCGGGCAGGTGGTCGAGGATCTCAAGGCTTACGAAGCGCTCGGCGTTGAAGAAGTGATCTTCGACTTCCGCGCACCCACCCTGCCCGAGACGCTGGAGCGCATGGACCACTTCATGTGCGAAGTGGCGCCGCAGGTCTCTTGAGGTCTCCCCGCGTGAAAGCGGTTGAGGGAGACTAGGCCGGAGCCAACACATAGCCCGATTTCGGGCCCTTGATCGTTGTGCGCAACATATGGCGAGGCTCGGCCGCGTCGAAATCTCCCAGCGCCAGGTGCATGGTCGTGCGGTTGTCCCAGCAGACTAGGTCGCCGACCCGCCATTGGTGCCGGTACACGTTCTCCGGTCGCGTCGCATGAGCGCAGAGGTATTGGATCAGGGGCAGGCTTTCTGCCCGGGTCATGCCGTCGAAATGCGTCGTGCGCTGGCTGACATAGAGCGCCTTGATCCCGCTTTCGTTATGGACGCGCACGCAGGGGTGGGCGACCGGCGGGTTCAGCCGCTGCAGCTCGGCGAGGTTTTCCGCCGTCCGGTCGGCCGCACCCGTCACGAGCGTAAAGTCGTAGACCGAGTGCAGGTCCTCGACGATGCTTTTCATCTTGTCCGACAATTCGTCGTAGGCGCGCGCCATATTGCAGAACATTGTGTCGCCCCCGATGCTCGGTTTCTGCGTGCAGTAGAGCATCGACGCGGCGGCCGGCTGGCTGGTATAGGCGTAATCGGAATGCCAGTCTCGACCGGCGGTGCGGGTCGGAGACGGCTTTCCGTCTTTTGGAATATTGGTGACTTCGAGCAGCTCCGGATAGCCTTTGAGCGAATCGTTCGGTGTCGCCGCATGATCGTCGAGACTGCCGAAACGCCGCGAGAACGCCATTTGGTCTTCCGGCGTCAGGTCGACCCCCCGAAAGACGATCACGTGATGGGCATGCCAGGCGGAGAGGATGCCGTCGATCTCCGCATTGCTGAGATCGCCCTTGATGTCGACGCCGCGCAACTCGGCGCCGAGCGCATGCCCGAGCGGGACGATTTCCATCTAACCTACCTCCGCGCGCAACCGCTCGTGGATGACCTGCAGCATGTCGAGCATCGCGTCGACACTGCGGGCACCCGCTTGGAAAATGCCGGTGGCGTTGATCGCGACACCGTCGAAGCCCATCGCCTTGAGTTCGGCCGTCCGGGCTGCGACGCGGTCGGGCTCGGCATAGAAGGTCTTGCCTGCGGTGTCGCCCTGACGCGGAATCGGCGCCACCATGCTCTGCCAGCCGATGGCGTCGGGGTCGCGCCCGGCCTTGATCGCGGCCTCGCGGATCGCATCCATGGCGCGCTTGGCGAACTCGGCGTCGCTGACCTGACTGGCGAGCCATCCGTTGCCGTAGGTGCCGACGCGGCGGAAGGCAGGCGGCGTATTGCCGCCGATCCAGATCGGCAGGTCGCCGCCTTGCGGCGGTTTCGGCTCCATCGCCATGGCCTTGGTTGGGTAGTAGTCGCTGTCGAAATCGACCCGTTCGTCCCGCCAATAGGCGCGCAGCAGCCGGATCGCTTCGTCCATTTGCTTGCCGCGCGTCTTGAAGTTTTCTCCGAGCGCCTCGTACTCGGACTCCTGCCAGCCGACGCCGATGCCCAGGCGAACCCGGCCACTGGAGAGCGTATCGAGTGAACTCACCTGTTTTGCCACCAAGGCCGGTTGGCGCTGCGGCAGGACCAGGACTTCAGTGCCAAGGCCAATCTTCTCCGTCACCGCCGCTGCGTAGGACAGCATCATGAAGGCCTCGATGATCGGCATCTGCGCCGGATAGTAGGACTTGGCGCGGCCTTCGATGTCGTCATAGCCCATGACGACATGATCGTAGACGTCGAGTTGATCGTAACCGATGTCCTCGATGCCTTTTGCCATTTTCGCGACGGCTTGGGAGCCTTCGCGGTAGGCGACGCTCGGGAATTCGACGGCGAGTTTCATCGCTTTGTTCCTTTATGTGTAGACCGAAGGTTTGTAAGGCTGCTTCAACGCCCGTTCCACCATTTCCAGGTAATCCTGGCCATAGAACATATCGCCGTCGACGAAATAGGTCGGCGACCCGAAGACTGAACGGTCGACGGCCTCGTCCGTATTGGCCTCGTAGATCGCGGAGACCTCGGGCGAAAGCGCGGCGTCCAGTAACGGCGCCGGCTCGACACCGACACCCTTGGCCAGGGCTTCCAGGGTCGCCTTGTCCGACAGGTCCGCATCGTCGCGCCAATGTCCCTGCAGCAGGGCATGGGCGAGCTTGTCGATATTGACGCCCTGCAACGTGCCGGCGATGAGCATGCCGTTCGCCATCGTCATGTCTGCCCAATGGTGGGTCGGGTAGCCGTCCATCACCGGGGCGTTCCGGTGTTCGGCCCAGCGGTCGATCTGGCGGCGGAAGTAATAGGCGCGGTGGTTCTGCGGCCGCTCGCGGGTTGGAACGGAGCCGACACCGGCGATGCCCCGCGTCAGGTGGTAGGGCCTGTGGACGATGGTCCGTCCGGCCGCCTTTGCGATCTCCATGAACCGGCGCGACCCCAGATAGGCGAAGGCGGAATGGGCGGAGTAGAAATATTCGATCTCGGACATGAGGCCTCCCGCTGGACGAATGGGGTGGACTCTTTCAATTGTGCGGGCGGGACCTAAGGTCAAACAGAGATCAGCTGAATGGGGAGGCCGCCGTGCGGAACAGACAAGTCATCTTTGCGAAACGGCCGGAAGGCGAGGCAACGCGCGACTGTTTCGAGCTCCGCGACGGCGCCGCACGGGACCCGGAAGAGGGCGAAGTTCTGATCCGCAACATTTATCTTTCCTGCGATCCCTATATGCGGGGCCAGATGGGGGAGAGCGGATACAGCCGGGGTCCATTTGCGTTGGGCGCGCCCTTGCCGGCCCGTGTCGTGGGTCAGGTCGTGGCCTCGCGGCGGGACGGTTTTTCCAAGGGCGATTTTGTCTGGGGGTTTCTCGCCTGGGAGGAATTCACCTGCCAGCCGGCGGACATGCCGCTCTGGCATATCGACCCTGCGAACGGTCCGATTTCGCACGGCATTTCGGTGCTTGGGATGCCGGGGCTCACGGCCTATGCGGGCATGCTGAAATACGGCAAGGTGCAGCCCGGGGAGACGGTCTTCGTCTCGGCGGCCAGCGGCGCCGTCGGCAGCGTCGCGGGACAGCTGGCGCGCATCGCCGGCGCCCGCGTGGTCGGCAGCGCCGGCAGCGGCGGCAAGATCGCCCATATCACGGAGGTGCTGCGCTTCGACGCGGGATTCAATTACAAGGAGACCGAAGTTGGCGCAGCGTTGGACACACTCTGTCCGGAGGGGATCGACGTCTACTTCGATAATGTCGGCGGCGAGACCCTGGATGCGGTGCTGGCGCGTCTCAACGGCGGCGCGCGCCTCGCCATTTGCGGGCAGATCAGTCAGTACGACGTGAAGAACAGCGCCGAGCAATACGGCATGCGCAATGTTCCGAACATTCTGCGGGCGCATGCGACGATGACCGGATTTAGCGTGCGCGACAACATGGACATGTTCGACGAGTTCGTGATCCGGATGGCAGCGCTGATGAAAGCCGGGGACGTGGTCTACACGGAAGACATTGTTGACGGGATCGACAATGCGCCGGCGGCCTTCATCGGGATGATGAAAGGCGAGAACATCGGCAAACGGCTGGTCCGCGTCGCCGACGACCCGACGCTCTGATCCGGCATGCCGAAGCTCAGGGGGCGATCACCCGGAAGCGGTGATCGTCGTCCTTCGCCATGTCGTTGACCAGCTCGATCTCCCAGGCGAGATAGGCGCGCATCGCGTCCTCGACCTCGCCCGCCTGCTCGCGCGCCTTGAGGCGGATGTCCTCCGCCGCGCTGGCCATGTTGGTGGCCCCGGTCTCGAGCGGCAGTCCGGCGGCGGTCCAGGCGGCGGTCCCTCCGTCGAGCGCCATCACGGAGCCGTCCGAGGCCGACCGGTCGGCCGCGGCGACTTCGGCCAGCACCCCGTCCGGCGAAGTGAAGACGAGCGTTTCGGCGGCCGGCAATTTGGCGAGATCGGCGTCGAGCCGCGAGCGGATCGCGTACCAGGCGCCCGGGATATGGCCGTCGTAATATCCGCGGCTCCAATTCAGATCGACCACGTTCGCGGTGCCGGCATCGAGCCGCGCCTTCAGATCGGCGGGGGAGATGCGCTTCGCCTTCGACGCATCGAAGCCCTGGACCGCCGGATTGTGCGGCCCGGTCGCGGTCTCGCCACCCGCTTCGGTATTGGTCATGATGGCGACGTCCCAGCCCATCTGCTTCATCCAGGACGCGGTCAAGGTCGCCCGGATGCCGTCGTTGTCGAGCAGCACCACCCGTGCGCCCCAGGTCGCGCAATGGGCGTCGGTCTCCTGGATCAACTGGCCGCCCGGGATGTGTTTCACCCCGGCGACATGGCCGGCCGCGTATTCCTCCGGCGTGCGCACGTCGAGGACATAGAGCGTCCGGCGATCCGCCTCCTGCCGCCACCGGTCGAGGGTGGCGCGGTCGATGATGTTGATGTCGCAGAGCTTCGCGACCCGGCGGGCCCCGGCCAACGCCGCCTCCAGCCCCGCTTGCGAGACCTCGGGCGGGCGTCTCGTGGCGCCCTTGACCACGTCGTAGCCATAGAGATGCCAGTCCTGGGTGCCGTTCTTCAGCGAGACGACCTTGTTCGGCACCCCGGCGTTGATCAGCGCCTGCGCGCCGATGATGCTGCGGGTGCGGCCGCCGCAATTGACCACGACAGTGGTGTCGGGCGACGGGACCAGGTCCCGGAACCGGTAGACGATTTCCGCCCCCGGCACGCTGATCGCCGTCGGGATGCTGTTCGAGTGATATTCCTCGTAGGAGCGGGTGTCGAAGACCGCGATATCCGCCTTTGCGTCGATCAGCGATTTCAGCTCCGCCGCATCGATATAAGGGGTGCCGGCCTCGTGTTCGACCACTTCGGCGAAGGCTTTGCTCGGTACGTGAACCCCGGAATAGACCCGGTGGCCCGCCGCCTCCCAGGATTTGAGGCCGCCCTCGAGCACCGAGATATCCATGTAGCCGAGACCCGCCATGCGCGCCGCCGCCTTCTCGGCCAGGCCTTCGCCGTCATCGCACCAGACCACGCGGGCGCTGCGCCGCGGCACCAGATCGTCGATCAGGATTTCGATCCTTCCCAATGGAATGCACGACGCCATCAGGATATGGCGGGCATCGAAGGGGACTTCCTCGCGGGCATCGAGCAATGCGATCTCGCCGCCGTCATGCAATGCGGCCTTGAGGTCCGCGGCGCTCATCGTCTTGATTGTTGCGGCCATCGTTCTCTCCGTTCAGCGCAAGTTTGCGGCGAAATGCGCCAGGGTGCGCTCGCGCGCGATTGCGGCCTGCGCTTCGTTATAGGGTTCGTAGCCTTGGCGGTTGAAACCGTGCTCGGTGCCCGGATAGATGTGAATGTCGACATTGTCCCAATCGCCCATGCGGACCCTGATGGCGGCGACGGTGGCATCCGGGACGTGCGGATCGGTCTCGGCGAAATGCAGCAGCAGCGGGCATTTCAGCGCATCCGCCTCGTCCAGATGCTCGTCGATCTGCACGCCGTAATAGCCGACGGCGGCGTCGATCGGATGGCGCACGCTGGAGAGGTAGGTGAACTTCCCGCCGAGGCAGAACCCCATGACCCCGACTTTGCCGGTGCAGTCGTCGCGCGCGCGCAGGGCTTCGACCGTGTCGCCGAGATCGCGGGCGTATTGGTCGGTATCCATCCGCGCCCGCAGGGACTGCGCCTTGGCCCGCCCCTCGTCGGTATAGGGCAGGTAGTTGGCGGCTTCCTCGCGCCAGTAGACGTCGGGCGCCACGACCACGTAGCCGGCCTCCGCATAACCGTCCGCGACCGCGCGGATGTGGTCGTTGGTGTTGAAGACCTCCGGCAGCAACACGATTCCCGGCGCCGGCGTGACGGCGGGCAGCGCCAGATAGGCCGCGAAGTCGCCGCCGTCGGCAGCGGTTATCCTGATTTCCGTTCCCATTTGGTGTCTCCTAGCTGATTTCTTTTCTGACGATGGCGGCGCCTTCCGCGAGCGCCCGGAGCTTTCCGAAGGCGACGGCGCGCGGCAGATACTTCATGCCGCAATCGGGCGCCGCGATCAGGCGGTCCGCCGGGATGTGCGCGAGCGCGCCGCGCAATCGCTCGGCCACCAGTTCCGCCGTCTCCACCTCTTCCGTGCCGAGATCGATCACGCCGAACAGAACCTTTTTGCTCGGCAATCGCTCCAGGATCGCCGGGTCGAGTTTGGGTTGCGCGGCTTCGATGGAGATTGCCTCGGCGGCGCAGGCGTCGAGCTGCGGCAGAAAGGAATAGCCGTTTGGTTTCTTGGTCTTGGCAACATAGGCGTAGCCGAAACACAGATGGACGACGGTGGGCCCTTCGATGCCCTGGAGCGCCCGGTCGATGGCGGCGACGCCGTAGCGGTCGGCCTCTTCGGGATTGGCCTGCATATAGGGTTCGTCGATCTGGATCACGTCGGCACCGGCGGCCTTCAACTCCTGGACCTCTTCGTTCAGCGCCTCGGCATAGGCCATGATGAGGGCTTCCTGGTCCTTGTAGTATTCGTCGAGCGCCAGCTTCGCCATGGTAAAGGCGCCGGGAATCGTGATCTTGATCGGCTGGTCGGTCTGCGCCCGGAGAAACTCGACATCGCGGACCTGGACCGGCCGGGTGCGGCGGATCGCGCCGACCACGCGGGGAACCGGGGTCGGCGTGCCGCTTCGGCTGGGGACGATGCCCGGATTGTCGAGATCGATGCCGTCGAGCGCATTGGCGAAGCGGTTGAAGTAACTCTCGCGGCGGATCTCGCCGTCGCTGACGATGTCGATGCCGGCGCGCTCTTGGTCGTGCAGCGCGGCGAGCGTCGCATCGTCCTGCGCTTCCTCCAGCAATTCTTCCGGCACCCGCCAGACCTTCCGCATCCGCACCCGGGGTGGTCCGCTGGAGAGCAGCATTTCCTTGTCGACCAGCCAACCCGGCTGCGGGTAACTGCCGACAAGCGTCGTCGGAATCAATCGGTCGAACATTGGAATACCCCCATTCCTGCAAGATGAAGGCGCTGCACCGCGCCGGTCAGTAGGGATATATGCGCCGGCCGGCACTTGTCACAGCGGAAAGCGGGCGGGCGGAAGATTCCGCCCTCGGCTCCCGGGCGACGGGTAGGAACTGCCGGTCCGGTCTCCGGTTCGCCAAAAATAATTATTTAATAACAATATGTTATTCGAAACGTCGAATCGGCACGCGGATTGCTTCTGCCTTTCCGCGGCCCCGAATAGAAAAACGGCTCAGCATCGACCTGGGAGCACACGGTCATGGATGCCTTAACGGGAGTGAACGACGACCGCCTGGGAGCAGCGGATCCCCGCCAGGCCGCGCAACTGCGGCTCGAGCGCCTGCGCACGCAGGTCGTGGCGGGAGAGGTCGATACCACCAGGCTGCAGCAGCGGCTGATCTCGGCCTTGGGCGAGGACGCCGAAGGGATTGTCGGCGAGGACGGCAGCGTCGATTTCGAACGCCTGCAATCCTTCATCGCCGATCAGGGATCGGCGCGCCTGCTTTTGGAGCTGACGGCGCGCCTCGGCGACCGGGTCGACGTGGCCGAAGAGAACGGCGGCGTCGACGGGTCCGCGGTGCGCGAGAGCATCGTCGACCGCAGCCGGGCGATCGCCCGCGAACGCCTGCGGGAAGAATTCGGCGACGACGCCCAGAACTTCATCAACGGCGACGGCTCGATCGATTTCGAGGCGCTGCGCGAATTCCTGGAACGCCAGCAGGTCGATGTGGAACGCCTGCGCAATCTGGAACTCCGCCCCGCCGCCCTGTTCGATTTCGAGACCTGAACCGCCGCATCCGCGCCGCAATTCGCGCTACAGAGACGCTCTGTCCGGTATTAACAAAAAACGCGGAACGAGCCCATGCGCCCGGGATTCGCGGTAATATCCTACCGCTGATAGGGCCGCCCTGTCCCGTCCGCCGCGGGCGGGTTCTTTAGACCTTTTCTTCACGTGTCAAAGAACGGTCGGGGTGTATAACATAAAATAGACGAAATGTCTTTATAAATTCCGACCGCCAAATCTCTGACCAATGGCCGTTTTCCCATGCGAAGCATCGCGGTCCTTGAGCTTCCCCTAGACGATCCCAGCCGCCTTCAGGCGCTCGTACTCCTCGCCCGAGACGTCGCAGAACTCGGCCAGCACTTCGGCATTGTGCTCGCCCAGCTCCGGCGGGCGGCTGACCTCGGTCGGGGAATCCGACATTTTGATCGGATTGCCGACGGTCTTGAAGGTGCCGTATTTCGGGTAGTCGAGTTCCAGGATCATGTCGCGGGCAATCAGGTGCGGGTCCTCCAGCACTTCCGCCGTGTCCTGGGTCGCCCCGCAGGGCACGCCCGCGTCGCCCAGGATCTTCATGACCTCGTACTTGTCGTGCTGCATCGACCAGCTCTCGATGGCGGCATCCACTTCCTCGCGGTACTCCCAGCGCCCCGCCGGAGTCGCGTATTTCTCGCCCCCCAATTTTTCGGCAAGGCCGGTGACCCGCAGCATATCCGCCCACATCTGCTGCTGCGCCAGAACATAGACATAGTCATTGGGCCCGCCGGGTTTGCAGCGATAGGCGGTGCCCGGCACGTTCCGGCCGAGCTGGTTGCCGGTGCGCGGCATGGCGGAGCCACGGCGCTGATGGTCGCGCAGGCTGACCCGCATGATATTGAGTACTGATTCCTGCATCGAGACCTCGACCTCCTGGCCCTTGCCGGTGGCGTGGCGCTGGTTCAGGGCGGCCAGGATGCCGATTGCCATGTGCATGCCGGTACCGGAATCTCCGATGGCGGGCCAGTGATATGTCGGCGGGCCGTCCGGCTGGCCGGTGACGCTCATCGCGCCCGCCATGGCCTGGGCCACGGGCTCGAAGCTCTTGAAATCGCTATAGGGTCCGTAGGTGCCGAAGCCCTTGATCGTCGCATAGATCAGCCTCGGGTTAATCTTCTGCAGGGCGGCGAAATCGAAGCCCATGCGGGCGACGGCGCCGGGCGCGAAGTTTTCCAGGAATACGTCCGATTTCTTCAGCAGCTTGCGGAACAGATCCTTTCCTTCGTCGCTTTTCAGGTTCAGCGTCAGGCTGCGCTTGTTGGCGTTGAAGGAGAGAAAGAACAGCTCGTCGTTGTTCTGTGCGCGGGCGACGTCCCCCTTGCCGGGCGTCTCCAGCTTGATCACGTCGGCGCCGAGCCAGGCCAGAATTTGCGCGCAGGCCGGCCCGGCCTGATTGTGGGTCATGTCGATGACGCGAATACCGTCGAGCGCCTTGGTCATGGCGAACTTCCTCCTGTCCTCTGCTCGTCACAAATGTTCCGCAGAGATAGATAGGTCGTTCGCGCGCCCGTGCACGCCGCTTTCGAAATCTGGGGGAACCGGAAAGCGCCGGTCAGTAGACCAGTTCGTCCTCGCCGCCGCCTTCGGCAATGATGATCTCGCCCTTGTCGGCCAGATCCTTTGCGACCGAGACGATCTCGACCTGGGCTTCGTCCACGTCTCGCATCCGCACCGGACCCATAGCCGCCATGTCTTCCTTGAGGATTTTGGCCGCGCGCTCCGACATGTTGTCGAAAAACAGATCGGACAGCGCCTGCGAGGCGCCCTTGAGCGCGGTCGCCAGCCTGTCCTTGTCGACGGCGCGCAGGATAGCCTGGATGCCAGCGGCATCCACTTTGGCCAAATCTTCGAAGGTGAACATCAACGCGCGGATTTTTTCCGCCGCGTCGCGGTTGCGTTCCTCCAACATCGTCATGAACTGGTTCTCGGTCGAACGGTCGAGGCCGTTGAAGATTTCGGCGACCATCTCATGGCTGTCGCGGCGCTGGGTGCGCGCAAGGTTCGACATGAACTCGGTCCGCAAGGTCTTCTCGACATCGTCGACGACCTCTTTCTGCACCGCTTCCATACGGAGCATGCGGTTGATGACCTCCATCGAGAAGGTTTCCGGCAGCGCTGCGAGCACGCGTGCCGCATGGTCCGAGCGGATTTTCGTCAGAACCACCGCGACGGTCTGCGGGTATTCGTTCTTCAGGTAATTCGCGAGCACCTGTTCGTTCACGTTGGCGAGCTTGTCCCACATGGTCCGGCCGGCCGGGCCGCGCAGCTCTTCCATGATCTGGGTAACCCGTTCGCCGCCGATGACCTTGGAGAGCAGCCGTTCCGTGCTCTCCGGCGTGCCGACCAGGGAGCCCGTGGACGAGATCTGTTCCGCGAAATCGACATAGAGCCGCTCCACGATGTCGGAGCTGACATTGCCGAGATTGGCCATGGCCTGTGAGATTTCGCGTATCTCCTCGTCGCCCATATTGCCGAACATTTGGGCCGCATGTTCCTCGCTGAGCGAGAGCATGAACATCGCCGCTTTCTCGATGCCACTAAGGCTGCGGTAATCCGTACGAACGCGCATCCGTCTCAATCCCTACGTCAAGCGGCAACCCTGCGTGCCGCCTCTCGCCGCGTGCGCCCTTCCATCTGTATGTTGCGCGCGCGACCATGAAATTTCGCTGTATCCTGCAATTTCAACGGCCTTTTTGTCAATTCTCCGTATTGAGGATTGCCGTGCCGCGGGCTGCGCCTCATGTCATACTTACCGGCATCGGGAATGCGCTCGGCGTCATTGAATCCGCACATTCTCCGATGTATCGGCCAATCAAGCGGGGGACTATCGATGTTTTTTGATCCAGGCGAAGTCGGCATGAAGCCGCCACCCTTCAAGCACACGGTCTACAATGCGCTCGTGGTACCCCGTCCCATCGGCTGGATTTCGACCGTCGACAAAGGCGGGGTGGTGAACCTTGCGCCGTTCAGCTTCTTCAATTCTCTGTCTGCCGATCCACCCTGCGTGATGTTCTGTCCGAACGGGCGCAAGCCGGGGACGGAGGAGATCAAGGACACGCTTGCCAATGTCGAGGCGACCGGCGAGTTCGTCTACAGCATGTGTACATACGAATTGCGGGAACCCATGGTGGCGAGCGCCGTCCACGAACCCGCAAGCGTCGACGAGATGGCGAAGGCCGGGTTGGAAGCGGCGCCGTGCGAGAAGGTCAAACCGCCGCGGGTAAAGGCGTCGCCGATCGCACTCGAATGCACTCATATGCAGACGGTGCATCTCCCAGACGCGCGCGACGGCAGCCGCCAGAATGTGGTGATCGGCCGGGTCGTCGGCATCCATATCGACGACAGTGTGATCACGGACGGTATGGTCGACATCCGCAAGGTAGAACCGCTGGCGCGCCTCGGATATCTCGATTACGCGCGGATCCTGCCGGAAAACGTCTTCAGTTTGAGCCCTCCCGGCGGCGATCACCGCTACGAAAAGAAATAGAATCCTCACAGTCAGGAAGTCCAATCGATGAAGAATCCTTTCGAGAAGAGCAGTTTAAAACTGGATGTACCCGGGCGGGGACGCGTCTACGACAGTGTGCTTGAGACTTTCGGAAACACGCCGCTCGTCCGGTTGGGGCGTCTCGCCGAGGCGCACGGCGCCAAGGCCGATGTGCTGGTGAAACTGGAGTTCTTCAATCCGCTGGCGAGCGTCAAGGACCGCATCGGCGTCTCCATGATCGAGGCGCTGGAGCGCGACGGCCGGATCGGCCCGGGCGCCACCATCGTCGAGCCGACCTCGGGCAATACCGGCATCGCCTTAGCCTTCGTCTGCGCGGCAAAAGGCTACCGCTGCATTCTCACCATGCCGGACAGTTTTTCGATCGAGCGACGCAAAATGCTGGTCTATCTCGGCGCCGAACTGCATCTGACGCCGCGCGCGCAGGGCATCAAGGCTGCCATTGCCAAGGCGCAGGAATTGGTCGACAGCATCGAGGGCGCGATCATGCCGATGCAGTTCAGCAACGAATCGAACCCGGCGGTGCATTACCTCACGACCGGACCGGAAATCTGGCGCGATACCGGCGGGAAGGTGGACGTCTTCGTCTCCGGGGTCGGCACCGGCGGCACCGCGACCGGCGTCGGCTCCTACCTGAAGGAACAGAATGCGGCGGTCAAACTCGCGGTCGTCGAGCCGGAATCGAGCCAGGTAATCTCCGGCGGCGAGCACACGCCGCACATGATCCAGGGCATCGGCGCCGGTTTCGTGCCGGATAATCTCGACACCGACCTGATCGACGAGCTGCTGCCCGTCGGCAACGAGGAGGCCATGGCGATGGCGCGTCAGCTGGCGACTCTTGAGGGCATTCCCGGCGGCATTTCGTCCGGTGCGATGACGGCGGCGGCGCTTCGTATTGCCGCCCGCGACGAGATGGCTGGCAAGACCGTTGTCACGGTCCTTCCCTCCTTCGCCGAGCGATACCAGACGACGCCGCTCTTCGACGGGCTCGACGTGCCGGAGTAACGGGAGGCGGCCGCCTATGGCAGGCCTTTAGTACCGCTTGCCCTTGCTGGCGTCGGCGCCCGCATAAAGGACACGTCGTTTGATCGCGGCGTCCTGCCGGCAGAGCTCGAAATCCTGCTCCGACAGCCGGCCCTTCGGCGGCCCCGCGACGGTGAAATGTCCGTAATCGTCCTTGCCGCTCACATGCGCCACGACCGACTTGTCGCCGCTCTCCTGGCGCATCGAAGGCTTGATGTAGCGGATCGCGACGCCGATGCGCCGGTCGCCGGTGGTATTGGGACCGGAGGCGTGAAACAGATGGCCGTGGTGCATTGAGGCCTGTCCGGTGTCCAGCACGATATCGACGCCGTCGCTGTCGTCGACCGCGACGGCGATCTCCTGGCCGCGCGACAGCAGATTATTGTCGTCGAATGTGTCCTTGTGCGGGACCAGCTGTTTTGTGTGGCTGCCGGGAACGAAGCGCATGCAGCCGCTGGCCAGCGTCGCCGGCGACAGGGCGACCCAGCAGGTCACTTCCTCGGCGTCGTCGAGGCCCCAATAGGTCAGGTCCTGATGCCAGGTGACGACCTTTGCCGAGTTGGCTTCCTTGATGAACAGCCCAGCACTCCACACCATCAGGTCCGGCCCCAGAATCTGCGATGCGGCGGCGATCAGGTTCGGGTTTCGGGTCAGCCCGTCGAAGGACGGCAACAAACGGTCCGGGTAGGAGCGCAGCAGCGCCAATCTTTCGGCATCGTCCGCCAGTGCCGCTTCGCCCGCCTCAAGGTCGGCCCGCAAGGCTTGCGCCTCCGATTCGCCGACAACATCGATCGGAAAGACGAAACCGTCCCGGGCATAGGCCTCGGCGATCGGCGAGGCGGTTGCGTGCGCGGTGCTGGTCATGATCGGCTCACTCCGCCGCTTCGGCGGGCGCCGGGCGGTATTTCTCGCGCCGTGGATCCCACTCCTTGGCGCCGACGCGGCCGAAGGCGTCCGCCGGACTGAGGTCGGCGAGCGGCACTGGATGGCGGCCTTCCGCCTTCATCGCCGCCAGTGCCTGTTCGCAGGCGCCGATGACCTGGATGAACAGCAGGCCGGGAACGATGGCGACCCGGTAGCCCATCTCCTTAACCTCGTCGAACTTGACCTCGGGCGTCTTGCCGCCGCGCACGACGTTGAGCAGGCAGGGTCCCGCGACCTGCTTCGGCACGGCGCGCACTTCGTCCAGGGTCTGCGGCGCTTCCAGGAACGCCATGTCGGCACCGGCTTCGAGCGCCGCGTTGCAGCGCCGCAGCGCCTCATCGAAACCGTGTTGGGCGCGGGAATCGGTGCGCGCGATGATGACGAAATCCTTGTTCCGCCGGGCATCCGCCGCGGCGCGGATTTTCGCCAGATAATCGTCGAGGGAGACGAGTTCCTTATCGTCCAGATGGCCGCAGCGTTTCGGGAACACTTGATCCTCGATATGCACGCCGGCGACGCCGGCTTTCTCGAAACTCTGGATGGTGCGGTAGACGTTGAGTTCGTTGCCGTAGCCGTTGTCGGCATCGGAGATCACCGGCAGATCGACCGCGTCGGCGACGCGGCCCGCGTTCTCGACCATCTCGGTCATCGTCAGGAGGCCGTAATCCGGGTATCCGAAGCCGGAAGAGGTGCCGCCGCCGGTCATGTAGACGCAGGAGAAGTCGGCCTGCTGGATCAGTTTCGCAGTGAGGCCGTCATAAGCGCCGGGCGCGATTACGCAGCCGTCCGACGCCATCAAATCTCTCAGTTGCTTGCCCTTGGACATTCGCTTCGCTCCTTTGTCTCGGTGAAACCGTGGCCGCTCAGGTCGCCGCCGCCATCCGGGGTTCGGCCTCGATCCAGCCTTCCTTGATCAGCATCAGGATCGCGCCGCCGCTCTCCACCAACTCCTGGAACAGCACGGGCAACCCTTTTGCGTCCATCGACGTGTTGCGGTCGAGGTTTTCGATCCGACCGGCGGCGAAATCAACCCGCGCCCGCTCGCCGTCCTGGAACAAGTCGGCGACGCCCGGGGCGCTCAGCGCGGGCAGACCGTAGCTCACGCAGTTGCGCAGGCACAGCCCGTTGACCGAATGCGCGATCACGCCCGCGATCCCGCAGGCCGCCAGCAGCCGGCCCACGGGGCGGCCCGAGCCCATGCCGAAATTGTTTCCGGCGACGATCAGATCGCCCGCCGCCACCTGGTCGACCCATCCCGGCCGGTTGGCGGAGAACACCTGGCGATGTTGCTCCTCCAACGGCAGACGCATCGCCCGGTTGGGAAAGATCAGATCGGTGTTGATATCGTCGCCGAACGTCCAGACCCGGCCTTCGCGAACCAATGACATGACGCTTCCCCTATCCCGAAAGTTTGCGCGGGTCGGTGATGACGCCGGCGATGGCGGAGGCCGCGACCGTGGCCGGCGAGCCCATATAGACCTTGGCCTCGGCACTGCCCATGCGGCCCTTGAAATTCCGCGTCGAGGCGGTGATGCAGACTTCGCCCGGCGCCAGCACTCCCATGTGATATCCGAAACACGCTCCGCAGGTCGAGTTGGTGACGACGGCGCCGGCCTCGGACAGCACCTCGATCAATCCTTCCCTGGCGGCCTGTAGGAAGACCTGCTGTGAGCCCGGCGTCACGATGAAGCGCACGCCGGGGGCGACCTTCCGCCCTCGGACGATGTCCGCCGCGACCCGCAGATCCTCGATCTTGCCGTTGGCGCAGGAGCCGACGAAGGCCTGGTCGATCGCGATCTCCTCCGTGAATCCCGATATTCGCGTGCCGTTGTTGGGCACCGCGTCCGGGTACATGACATAGGGCTCGAGCGCGGAGAGGTCGACGCGGCGCACGTCGTGGTAGTCCGCGTCCGGATCGGCCGCGACCGGCTCGGGCGGCCGGTCCATGCGGCCGGCGAGGTACTCTTCCGTCGCTTGGTCGTAGTCGAAAATGGCGAATTCCGCGCTGATCTCGGCGCACATCGTGGCGATGGTCCGACGGTCGGTCATCGGCAGGTTGGCGAGGCCCGGCCCGCCGAATTCGATGCTCAGGTTCGAGTGACCGCCCCATTCCTGGGCGATGTGGAAGAACACGTCCTTGCCGCTGACATGAGGCGGCAATTCGCCCTCGAATTCGTAGCGCACGGTCTCGGAGACCGGATACCAGATCACGCCCTTGGTCATGGCCTGAAGCGTGTCGACCGGCCCGGCGCCGCGCGCCGCGCAATTGAAGGCGCCGGCGGCACAGGTATGGGAATCGGCGCAGACCAATAATTCGCCCGGCCGTGCGAGGCCGTTCTCCGCGATCACCACGTGGCAAATGCCGTGCTGGCCGACATCGAAGAAATTCTTCAGCCCGAACTGTTTGGCGAAGGCGCGCCCTTCGACCATGCCGGACGCGTCCTTGATCGACGGCGCCGGGATGCCGTGATCGAAGACCAGCGCCACCCGGTCGGGGTCGAACAGTTTCTTCGGCCGGTGCCAGAAGCCTTCGATGGTCAGCAGCAGATCGAGCTGCACTACCATGTCGGGACGGCAGACCGCGATGTCGCCGGGCCGGACCACATCCTGTCCCGAGGCCCGGGCCAGGATTTTCTCGATAATAGTGCTGCCCAAGGATCACCTCCCCACGGCGTCGGCGATAGATGTCATCGCCACCAGTTGCGCACGGTTTCCTCTTTAGGAGATATACCGGGCGACGGCGTAATCCAGAAAGCCGCCGCCGAGGCAGAGTCAGGCGAGGGGAAGGTCGAACCAGAATGTCGACCCTCGGCCGACCTCGGAGGCAAAGCCGATCCTGCCGCCCATGAGTTCGACGAGCTGTTTCGAAATGGTGAGACCGATGCCGCTCCCCGGGATGTCGCTTTGCTCCCGGCCGAGCCTGTCGAAGGCCTCGAACAGGCCGGCATGTCGCTCGGAGGGAATGCCTTGTCCGGAATCCGCGACGCTGATGCGGAGCCAGCCCGGTTCGCAGGGCGCGGCATCGACGCAGACGGTGCCGCCTTCGCGGTTGTACTTAATCGCGTTCGAGAGGAGGTTCAGCAGAATTTGCGAAAAACGATGGGGATCGGCGCGGCATGGAAGGGCGCCCTTCACGCCCTCGCCGGCGCTCAGGCTCACTTGGCGCTCCGAGGCGATGGTTTCCGTCATGTTGAGACAGTCGTGAATCGATTGGCAAACGTCGACGTCGGCTAGAGTCATCGCCAGCCTGCCGCTCTCGATCCGAGACAAGTCCAGAACCTGATCGATCAGGACCAGCAGGTGCCTGCCGCCATCCAGGATGCGTTTCGTAAAACGCTGATGATTTTCGCTGAGAGGGTCGTCCGGGTCGTCATACAGCAATTGCGCGAACCCGAGAATGGAGTTCATCGGTGTCCGCAACTCATGGCTCATCGACGATAGAAAATCCGATTTCGCGCGATTGGCGCGGATTGCTTCGTCCATGGATGCCTGAATGGCCGCGTTCGCGACTCGCAGATTCAATAGATCCGAGCTGAGGCGGCTCAGGTCCCGAAGGCGGACTTTCTGTTCCTCGGAAATTTCTCTCGGCTCCATGTCGATAATGCAAAGAGTGCCTAGGTTATGGCCATCGGGACCCTTCAGCGGCGCGCCCGCGTAGAACCTGATCTTCGGCTGCTCCACGACCAGGGGGTTGCCGGAAAACCGCGGGTCCTGGGTCGCGTCGTTCACGACCATAACCGTGTCCTCCAGGATGGCATGGGCGCAGAACGCCACATTGCGCGGCGTCTCCGCGACGTCCAACCCGACCCTCGACTTGAACCATTGCCGGTTCTCGTCGACCAGAGAGATGACCGCGATCGGCGTCTCCAGAATGGAGGCCGCCAATCTGGTAATGCAATCGAAGGATTCCTCGAAGGGCGTGTCCAGAATATCCAACCGCCGCAAGGCTTCGAGGCGTTCCTCTTCGGTATCGGGCAAGGGGGCGTTCATGATCAGTCGGAAAAATTTAAGCCAGCTCGCGCGCCCGCGGCCGGCACGTGAACCGTCTGGCGAGAGATTTTGGAAGGATTCCGTAAATCGAAAATGACAGATGTTGGATATTATTGGTCCCGCATGGAAACGCGATATTCGCGGCCAATATTAGCCGGCAACCGCTAACGGAATGTTAATGCGAAATCGGGATGCCGATTTCGGCATGCGATCGGAGAGCGGGTTAGTAGACCAGTTCGTCCTCGCCGCCGCCTTCGGAGATGATGATCTCGCCCTTGTCGGCGAGGTCCTTGGCGACCGACACGATCTCGACCTGGGCTTCGTCGACGTCGCGCATCCGCACCGGGCCCATCGCCGCCATGTCTTCCTTGAGGATCTTCGCCGCGCGTTCCGACATGTTCTCGAAGAACAGGCCGGCCAGCGCTTCCGACGCTCCCTTGAGCGCGGTTGCCAGCCTGTCCTTGTCGACGGCGCGCAGGATCGCCTGGATGCCGGCCGGGTCCACACTGGTCAGATCCTCGAAGGTGAACATCAGTTGGCGAATCTTCTCCGCCGCGTCGCGGTTGCGTTCTTCCAGCATGGTCATGAACTGGTTCTCGGTCGCGCGGTCGAGGCCGTTGAAGATTTCCGCCACCATCTCGTGGCTGTCGCGGCGCTGGGTGCGGGCCAGATTCGACATGAATTCGCTGCGCAGGGTGCGCTCGATATCGTCCACGACCTCTTTCTGCACCGCTTCCATGCGCAGCATGCGGTTGATGCATTCGAGCGAGAAGGTCTCGGGAAAGGCCGCGAGCACGCGGGCGGCATGGTCCGGGCGGATCTTGGTCAGGATCACCGCCACCGTCTGCGGGTATTCGTTCTTCAGATAATTGGCGAGGACCTGCTCGTTCACGTTGGCGAGCTTGTCCCACATGGTCCGGCCGGCCGGGCCGCGCAGTTCTTCCATGATCTGGGCGACGCGCTCGCCGCCGATGACCTTGGAGAGCATGCGTTCGGTACTTTCCGGCGTGCCGACCAAAGAGCCGGTCGAGGAAATCTGTTCGGCGAAGTCCACATAAAGCCGCTCGACGATGTCGGAACTGACAGTGCCGAGGTTGGCCATCCCCTGGGAAATCTCGCGAATCTCCTCGTCGCCCATATTGGCGAACATCTGGGAGGCGTGCTCCTCGCCGAGCGAGAGCATGAACATCGCGGCCTTCTCGATGCCGCTCAGACTCCGGTAGTCGGTGCGAACGCGCATAGCTCAACCTTTCGTATCCACGGCGGCATCCGACGCGCGGAAGCCGTCCTGAAACTTAACAAATTTAGCTGAACAATCCGTTAACCGGTCTGCCGGATCGACCGCCAAATGGGTCTGCGGTCCCAGTAAAGCGCCAATCCGAGTCCCAGGTCAAAGACAATCGGTGTCCCGCCGGGCCGTCTCAGGTGTCGAAAACGATCACATTTCTGGCAATTTCGCCGGTTTTCAAGGCGTCCAGCGCCTCGTTGACCTGCTCGAGCTTGATATGGTCCGATAACAGATCGTCCAGTTTGAGGCGGCCCGAGAGGTAGAAGTCGACATAGCGCGGCATGTCGACCCGGAATCGGTTCGAGCCCATGGCGCAGCCGAGGATTTTCTTCTCCTGCAGGAAATCGGCGGCGTGGATTTCGATCTTCGTGCCATAGGGCACCATGCCGATCACCGTGGCGGTGCCGCCGGGCCGCAGCATTTCGAAGGCTTGCTCGGTCGTCTGCTTCAGGCCGATGGCCTCGAAGGAGAAGTGCACGCCGCCGCCGGTCATCTCCTTGATCTGTTCCACCGGGTCGCCCGCCGTCGCGTCGACCACGTCGGTGGCGCCGAATTGCTTGGCGAGGTCGAGCTTGCTGCCCACCCGGTCGACCGCGATGATTCGGCCGGCCCCGGCGATTGACGCGCCGTTGATGCAGGAGAGCCCGACGCCACCGCAACCGATGACCGCCACGGTCGAGCCGACCTCGACCTTCGCGGTGTTGTGCACCGCGCCCACACCCGTGGTAACGCCGCAGCCGATCAGGGCTGCCTTGTCGAGCGGCATGTCCTCGCGGACTTTTACCAACGCGTGTTCGTGGATCAGCATCTGCTCGGCGAAGGAGGAAAGATTGGCGAACTGGGAGACTGGCCGTTCCGCCTGCACCAGGCGCGAGGGTTGATCCCGCCGCCGCCGCGTCTCCCGGCCGTCGCAGATCGACGGATGGCCGGTCGTGCAGGCTTCGCAATGGCCGCAAAAGGCGGAGAGGCAGGTAATCACGTGATCTCCCGGCTTCACATAGGTGACGTCGGCGCCGACTGCCTCGACGATGCCCGCAGATTCATGGCCCAACACCACCGGCAGGCGGTAGGGATAGAGCCCTTCGACGAAATGCAGATCGCTGTGGCAGACCCCGGCGGCCGCGGTGCGCACCAGCACTTCGCGCGGCCCCGGTTTGTCGATCGACACGTCCTCGATGATCAGCGGTTGTCCCACTTCGTGCAAGACGGCGGCTTTCATGGCGCGGCTCCTTCTTCGTTCGATATGGCCCTATTGAATAGTGGCTTTTCCAGCGGTGGCTTCAAACCTCTAGCGCGCCGGCAGGTATTCCTCGAACCAGCCCACGGTCTCGCGCATAACGTCGTCGAAGGCCGGTTTGGCGTAGACCTCGTAGTGCCCAACGCCGGGCAGGGTCACCATCTTCTTCGGCGCGCCGGCCTTATCGTAGAGCGACTGGCAGTCTTCCGGCGGCACCAGCCGGTCGTCGCCGCCTGCGATCAGCAGTAGCGGGCGCGGCGATATCTTGTCGACCACCCATTCCGGGTGGAATTGCAGGGTCTCGTCGATGTACTCCAACGGCAGTTCGCTGAGCGCGTTCGGGTTATTGGCGCGCGCCGCCGAGGCCAGCGCCGCCGATTGTCTGTCCGGCAATAGGATCTCGTCGCGCGGCGCCATTTCCGAGGCGCCGGACACCACGCGCTGTTCGCGGTCCTTCTTGGAGATCTCCAGCAGGTCGACCCATTCGTCGGGGCGGCGCACGCTCCGCATCCAGCGCCCGCCATGACCCATGCCGACCACGCCGACGGTGCATTTCACCCGCTCGTCGTGCGCCGCCACCCAGACCACCGTGGCGCAGCCGTAACTGGTGCCGTAGATGCCGATCCGATCTTCGTCCACTTCCGGCTGGATCTGCAGAAAGGTCATCGCCGCCTGCACGTCGGCGACACGGCTGTAGGGGGCAAGCCGGGTGCGGGCACCCTCGCTCTCTCCCCAGCCCTTGTAGTCGAAGGTCATGACCATGTAGCCGGCATCGTTCAGGACCTTGGCGTTGTCCGGCAGGTAGAGGTCCTTCACGCCCGTATAGCCGTGACAGAGCACAATGCCGGCACGCTGTTCGCCCGCTTTCAGGTCGTCCGGATAATACAGGTCGCCGTCCAGCTTCACGCCTTCGCTGTAGAAGGAAATGTTCTTCTTCATGCTCGTCCTCCCAGGATGCTCATTCTACCGTCCGTGTTGATCGGGCCAGAACCGCGCGCCTTCGCGTGCGTAGCCCCCCGACAAGCCGATCGGCGTGCCGTCGGCGCGCCAGCAGGAGGCCCCTCTCATCCGGCCGTCGGGCTCGAATTCGATGGCGTTCATCCCGCCGCCGACATGCGGGACCCGGGTCAGCGCGTGGCCCTTCGCCGCCAAGGCGGCTTCCACGTCCTTCGGGAAATCGTCCTCGATCTCGACCCCGAAGCCCTGGGTCCAGATGCGCGGCGCCTCGACCATCTCCTGCACCGACATGCCGTGGTCGATCTTGTTGACCAGCGCCTGCATCGCGGTGCCGAAGATGCGCAGCCCGCCCGGCAACCCCAGCGCCAGGACGGGCTTGCCGTCCCGCACCGCCATCACCGGCGACATCGAGGTGGTGACCCGTTTGCCGGGGGCGATGGAGAGCGCGTGGCCCGGATGGGGGTCGAAGACATGCATGTAATTGTTCGGCACGATGCCGGTGCCCGGAATCATGATGCGGGCGCCGAAAGTGGCGTTGATGGTCTGGGTCGCGGCGACGATATTGCCGTCGCCGTCCGCCACGGTGAGATGGGTGGTGTTGGGCGATTCCGGCAGCGCCACGCCGGCGGACCACTCTTGCGCCCGCGCCAGATCAATGTCCGGGCGGCGCTCGTCCGCATAAGCGGCCGAGAGCAGCCGGTCGACCGGCACGTCGACGAAATCGGGATCGGCGGTCGCGGCTTTGCGGTCGGCGAAGGCGATCTTCAGGACTTCGAGTATCAGGTGCAGCGCATCCGGCGAGCCGAAACCCATACCCTTGATGTCGAATCCTTCGAGCAGGTTCAGCATCTGAATGACATGCACCCCGCCGGAGGAGGGCGGCGGCGGGCCGACGATCTCGACCCCGCGATAGGTGCCGCGCACGACGCCGCGCTCGATGGTCCGGTAGGACGCGAAATCCTCCATCGTGAGCAAACCGCCGGTCGCCGCCATGTGGTCGGCAACGGCGCGGCCGACGGCGCCGCCGTAGACCGCCGCCGGGCCGTCCTGCGCAATGGCCCGCAAGGTCTCGGCGTACTCTGGGGTCGCGAGGCGGGTCCCGGCCGGGATCGGTCTGCCGTCCCGCAGATAGATCGCGGAGATAACCGGATCGAGAATGAGACCCGGGAGCGCCTCGTCGATGCATTCCGAGAGATAGGGCGTCACCGTGAAGCCGCGGCTCGAATGCCGGATCGCCGGTTCCATGACGTCCGGCAGCGAGAGCGTGCCGTATTTCTCCAACATCTCGCACCAGGCCTTGAGGCTGCCGGGTGTGGAGACGGCCTTCGGACCGATGGCGTTCTCGCGCCCCTCCGTTTCCAGATAGTCGGGCATGGTGTCGGAGACCGGGCGGTAGACATCCGGCGTCGCGGCCAGCGGCGCGCATCCGAGCCCGTCGATCACCCGGTGGCTGCCGTCGGCCAGGCGGATATGCGCGAGGCCGCCGCCGAGGATGCCGACCATCATCGGCTCGACCACGGTCAGCGCGAACAACGAGGCGACCGCCGCGTCGACCGCATTGCCGCCCGCCGCCAGCATTTCGGCGCCGGCCGCCGAGGCCAGCGGATGGCTGGTCGCGACCATGCCGCGCGTGCCGGTGGCGGGGCGTTTCTCGCAATCGAAGGAGACCGCCATCAGCCGGCCCCCCGGTCGTGTTTGGGGCCCGTCTCGCTGAACACCCAAAGCGCGGCCCGCTTCCAATCGAAACTGTCGCTTTGCTGGCGCTGGTCGCGCGTGGCGTCCAGCTTGGCGACCACCGCCTCGCCGCTCTCGGCTTCCGCTTCGTAGAAGGCGAGATACTTGAGCGGGCATTTCGCGCCCTTCTCCGCGGTCAGCTCGAAACGCTGGCCGGATGTCCAGCCCGTGGTCGCCAGGACCTCGCGGATGTGAGTGTTCTCGTACCACTCGTCGAACTCCGCCTCGCGCCCTTCGACGGGCTCGCTGAGGACCACCACGACATGCTTCGCCATCTGAATTCTCCTTCGCGGGTGCGCTAGAGCGATTTCGAGAGATGGGCCACGGATTCCGACGGCGGGGAGAGGACGGGCACATCGACGACCTCAGCGACCGCCGCGCGGGCCCGGTCCATGGAAAAATGCGCGAGCAGGACGGCGCTGCACGCGCCGACCGTCCTCGCCGCTTCGGCGATCAGGCGGTTGTGCGTGTCGGCATCTCCCGAATCGATGGCGTCCCGCGCGCCCTCCACCAGGATGCTGCGCAGGGTCGCGTCGCTGCCGCGCGCCGCTTTCATGTCGGCGAATTCCCGCTCCATCGAGCCGATGGCATTCTTGAAGGTCGCCAGCATAACGAGGTTGCCGCCGACGTCGAGCGCGCTTTCGAACATTGCTTCGTTCGGCTTCAGAACCGGCACCGGGCTCGCTTTGGCGGCGGCCTCTATGGCGGGCCCGAAAGCGGAGCAGCAATAGAGAATACCGTCGACGCCGCGCTCGGCCGCGTATTCGGCCATGCCGATGATCCGCTTCGATAGATCGTCGGTCAGCGTTCCCGCCGCCGCCCGATCGGTCGAGAGGCTGCTGTCGAGCAGGTGAAAGGTGTCGGCCGCCGGCCAAAGATCGGCGAAGGCCTGTTCCGTCGGGTCCATGGAGACGACGGTGGCGTGTATGAGGGCGATGCGCGGCATGGCGTCAGATTTCCTTTCCGAGCCTGCCGTCGAACGGGTTGGCTCCCAATGACCGGAGGAGCCTGTCGATGAAGGGGCCGCCTCCCATGGCTAGCAAATTAGGCCGCTCGGCCATGGTCGGCGACCGTACTCTAAGAAATAGCCTTGATGGAAGGCAAAGCGCCTATTTCTTCATCTTGTCTTTCATTTTGTCCTTCATTTCGGCGCCTTTGCCTTTGCCCATGCCCATGCCCTTCTTCTCTTCGGACATTTTCTTGCCGGACATTTTCTCCTTCTTGTCCTTCATGTGCTTTCTTGTCCTTCATGTGCTTTTCGCCCTTGTCCTTCATCTCCTTGTGACCGGCGGCCGCGGCGGCGTTGTCGCGAAGTTGGAGGCCGTCGGAATAGGTGATGCCGACCGGCGCGGTCGCGCCGATGATCAGGGCGAAAGCGAAAATCGTCGCAAGCGAAAATACTTTATTCATATAGACTTCCTTTCTTGGAGGTGACGCCGACACGTAAATCGGCGATTAGAGTGGCGTTAAGCTAATGAGAAATCGCTAATAAAAGATAAATCTATCCGCGCCGAACAACAGGGGCGGCGACGCTCTCGATCATGACGTTGACGCAAGCGGGCTTGCCGCTGGCCAAGGCCCGGTCCAGGGCCGCGGGGAGGTCCGCCGCCTTCGTCACCACTTCCCCATGCCCGCCCATCGCTTCGACGACCTGATCGTAGCGCGCCGGCAGCAGCTCGCAGCTATGAGTGCGGTTTTCGCCATAGTCGCGAATTTGTATCTGATGTTCCGCGTTCCAGCAGGCGTCGTTGCCGACGACGGCGACCAATGGCAGACCGTTGCGCACGGCGGTGTCGAATTCCGCCATGTGAAAACCGAACGTGCCGTCGCCCATGATCGCAATAACCGGGTCCTTTTTCTCCGCGACGCGGGCGGCCAGGGCAAAAGGCGTGGCGGCGCCGATCGATCCGGCAACGCCGTTGGTGATCCGGCGTTCGCTGTCCAGATTGGCTTGCGCCCATTGCCCAATCTCGCCGCCGTCCATCACCAGAACCGCGTTCGGGTGCCGCTCCATCAATCCATTGACGCCCCGGCACAGGTCGAGCGCGTGCAGGGTTCCCTCATGCTGTCCGGTGATGTCCTGCCAGGCGGCGGGCCGATGGGAAATGGCGGCGTGAACCGCTTCCCGCCAGCCGGTGTCGCCGACCGGGCGGCCGCGCGCCGTCAGGGCCGCCGCCGCCGGATGGGAGTCCGCGATGGCGCTGTGGATCAGGCGCGGACCCTTGCCGGTCGCGGCGCGTTCGATGAGCTCGATATCGGGATCGACGACGACGAAATTACACTTGGCGTCGACCGAGGGCGCATCGCCGAATTTCAGCGTGAAATCGAGCGGTTTGCCGAGGAGCACGATCAGATCGGCTTTCTGCAGCTCCTCCGCGAAGGCGCCGAGACAAGGATCGTTGAGGCCGCGCGGGCTGGCCATGCCGACGACGGGGACGTTCAGTTTCGCTTCGAGTGCCCGCTGCGCCGCCCGTCCCCGCGCCGTGCACAGATGCGGCCCGACCAGGATCAGGGGCCGCTCGGCGGCCTCGAGCGCCGCCAGGACCGCATCGGCGGCAACGTCCGAGAGCGGCTGTTCTTCCGGGGTGAAATCGGCTGCGTCGGGCCAAAGGGCCGGATCGTTCTCGACGGCCTCTTCCAGCACGTCCGAGGGCAGGCTGAGATGGACCGGCCCGGGGCGGCCCGAGGCCGCGATCTTGACGGCCAAGGCGATGTCGTAGCCGATCTCGGCGGCGGATTCCGCCATCCAGGAGGCTTTCGTCACTGTCGCCGCCATCTCCGTCTGCGGCAGTTCCTGGAAACTGCCGCGACCGAGTTCCGTCGTCGGCGCGTGGCCGGAAATCAACACCATGGGCATTTCCGAAGCCTGCGGGGTGCAGAGGGCCGCGACCGCGTTGGTGTGCCCGGGTCCGCCGGTGACCATGGCGAGACCGACCTTGCCCGTGAGTTCGGCCCAGGCGCCGGCCATCAATACGGCCGCACCTTCCTGGCGCACATGGGTCAGGTTGATCTTGGTGCCGATCGTGGCGTCGAAAATCTCCATGATGTGGTTGCCGGAGAGCGTGAAAATCTGGTGCATTCCGGCGCGGTCAAGCGTCTGGGCGAGGATGTCTGCCCCTCTCAGCGTGTCGGTCATGTGGTTCTTCCGTTGTGTTTCGCGGCAGGTGGTACGCCTTTATCGGCGCTTAAAGTACGGGCGGTTTCTCCCTCCAGTTTGCGGCGGCGTGGCCCGTTCGGAAAGCGCTATTTCGCACTGTCCGGTTGCCTCGCCCTTTCCTCTCGGGGAGGAAGCGGTGCGGCGTGGGGCCAAGCCCCTCTATTCTGCCGCCGCCTTTGTCTTCTCGCCGCCGCCGAAATGCGGCATCACCTCTTCGGCGATTTTGGTGTACTGTTCGAGCATCGCCGATTCGGGGGTGCACATCGGCATCGAGAGGTTGATGTATTCCAGCCCCGGGAACTGTTCCTCGAAACCCTTGATCAATTCGATCAGGTCCTCGGACGTGCCGGCGAACCAGGCGCCCATCTCCATGTAGTTCTCGACCGTGGGCACGCCCTGGCTGTACCAGTCGCCGCGCTGGGCGATGACCGCCAGCTGCTCCTGGCTAAGGCCGGGCAGGAACCCGAGCGGGCCGAACATCTTGGCGTGTTCCTCGAACAGCGGCGTGATCTCCTTGATCGCCTGCTCGCGCGTCTCGCCGAGATACATGTGCAGGCCGATGTTGAGGCCCTCGCCGAGCTTGAGGTCCTTGCCGGCCCGCCGCCCCGCTTCCTGATAGGCGCGTATAGGCCCTTCCTCCAATGTCGCGGCGCCGCCGCCGATGAAGCCCTTGAGGCCGTATTTATGCATGAAATCGAGGCCCCGCGGCTTGGCGCTGACCACCGGCTGCCAGCACTCGACCGGCAGGTTGACCGGGCGCGGCACCATGGTGATTTCCTTCAGGTCGTAGCCGCGATAAGGCACCTCGGCAGGAATCGTGTAGTGCTTGCCCTTGTGCGAGAAGGAGTCCTCGTGGAATGCCTTGAAGATCACTTCGACCTGTTCCTCGAACAGCTCCCGGTTGGCGTCCTGATCGATGATCGGGTTGCCGAAGGTCTCGACTTCGCGGCTGTGATAGCCGCGCCCGACGCCGAAGATGGTCCGGCCCTTGGTCATGATGTCGGCCTGGGCGTAATCCTCGGCCAGCCGCAGCGGGTGCCACATCGGCGCGATGTTGAAGCCGCAGCCGATCTTGATCTGCTCCGTGATGTGGCAAAGATGCACGGCCGCCATGAGGTTGTTCGGGATGACCTCGTAGCCTTCGTGCTGGAAATGATGTTCGGCCATCCAAAGGGAGTGATAACCCAGCTTGTCCATGGTCTGCGCCGTGCGTTCCAGCTTGCCGAAGACACCGCGCAATTCTTCGTCCGAGAATCGCCGCTCATTGGCCGGCGTGGCCTCTTTGCCCCGGTCCGGCATGTCGATATGGCCCGCATAGACGGTGGTGAATTTGTCGATCATGGCGCTTCCCCTGGTTTCGATTCCCCTATCATTAACGTTTATCCGCGCCGCAGCGCGGCAAGTCCGTTGGCGAATTGCCCTCGCCCTGCGCGATTTTGACATTAAACTCATACGCAGTGGAACGGGAGAGAGATCATGGCCGAGAGAACGCTGAGCGAGGAAGAACGCAGACTGAGAGAGACGGCGGCACAGGTCCTGCCGGCCGGAAACTTCGGCAACGATGCGTCGGGCGTCGTCATCCGGCGCGGCGAAGCGGGCCGCGTCTGGGATGTCAGCGGCAACGAGTATGTCGACTTTCTGCTGGGCTCCGGCCCGATGCTGGTCGGCCATTGCCATCCGGACGTCATGGCGGCGGTGGAGGAACAGCTGCCGAAGGGAACCACCTTTTTCGCCAACAACGAGCAGGGCATTCTGCTGGCCGAGGACATCGTCGATGCCATGGCCTGCGCCGACAAGGTGCGCTACGTCTCCAGCGGCTCGGAAGCGACCTTCTACGCCATGCGCGCCGCGCGCGCCCACCGCAAGCGCGACAAAATTCTGAAGTTCGAAGGCGGCTTCCACGGCATGAACGACTATGCGCTGATGAGCATGGCGCCGAAACGGCCGGGCAATTTTCCGCAGGCGATACCGGATTCCGCCGGCATCCCCCAGCGCGTCCGCGAGGAAGTGCTGATCGCCCCCTACAACGACGCCGAGACGGCGGCGGCCCTGATCCGCGAGCATCAGGACGAATTGGCGGGCGTCATCGTCGAGGCCTTCCAGCGGCTGATCCCGCCCGCCCCGGGCTTCCTCGAGACCCTGCGCGAAGTCACCGAGGAGACCGGCGTGGTGCTGATCTTCGACGAGGTCGTGACCGGCTTCCGCTTCGCCTACGGCGGCGCGCAGGAGTATTACGGCGTGGTCCCGGATCTCTGCTCCATGGGCAAGGTGGTGGGCGGCGGCTTCCCGCTCGCCTGCATCGGCGGCTCGGAGGAGATCATGTCGCATTTCGACCAGTCGAAAGTCGCCGAGGACGAGTACCTGCAGCAGGTCGGCACCTTGTCCGGCAACCCGGTCGCCGCGGCGGCGGGCCGGGCCACCCTGAAGATCTTGCGCGAGCCCGGCGCCTACGAGAAGATTCACGCCACCGGCAAGCGCCTGATGGACGGCATCGGAGAGCTGATCGCCCGGACCGGCACCAAGGCGCAGATCGTCGGCGAGCCGCCGCTGTTCGACGTCTTCTTCACCGAGGCCAAGGTCAAGGATTACCGCACCCTCACCAATGTCGACACCGCCGCGCAGGCCCGGTTCAACAAGCTGGTCTGCGAGCGCGGCATCCTCAAGGGCGGCAATAAATACTACGTCTCCCTCGCGCATACGGAGGACGACGTGGCGCATACGCTGGGCGCGGTGGAAGACGCGCTCGCGGAAATGCACGCGACGGCGTGAGCGAAGCCATGCAATTCGATCTGAAGGGTAAGGTTGCGCTGGTCACCGGCGGCGGGCGGGGGATCGGCAAGAACGTCTCGCTGATGCTGGCGCGCGAGGGCGCCGGCGTGGCACTGTGCGGGCGGACGCAGGAGACGCTCGACGAGACGGCGGCGGAGATCCGCGCGCTCGGCGTGGAGGCTTGGCCCATCGTGGCCGATGTGCGGGAATATCCCAACATCAAGCGCTTCGTGGCCGAAGCCGCCGCCGCCGCCGGGCGGGTCGATATTCTCGTCAACAACGCGGTCTATTCGGTCAGCGCGCCTTTCGACGAGCAAACCGACGAGAACTGGCAGCAGCACATCGACGTCAAGCTGATGTCCTATATCCGCTGCGCCCGCGAGGTGATCCCGCATATGAAGGCACAGGGGGCCGGGCGCATCGTCAATATTACCGGCATGACCGCTCGAATCGTCGCCGCGTTGCGGCCGACAAACGGGGTCGTCAACGCCGCCGCGACGAATTTCACCAAATCGCTGTCGAGTCACCTCGGGCCGGACAACATCACGGTCAATTGCGTGCATCCGGGCATGACGGTGACCGATCGGATGCGGGCGAATTTCGCCCGCCGGGCGAAAGATGCCGGGGTCAGCGTCGAGGAGATCGCCGCGCAGACCATTGCGGAAATCCCGATGGGCCGTCTGATCGATCCCGACGATATTGCCAAGGCGGTATTGTTCTTCTGCTCGCCCTTGGCCGATATCGTTACCGGCCAGGCCATCGCCGTCGATGGCGGTTCGGGGACAGCCGTCATCTATTAGTCAGGTTTGTTTGATAGTTTTCCGGGTTCGAATGCGTCCGGTTGTTCGGAGAATTCTGTTTAACGGCTTATAGATATTGTGTTAAGCAGAGCGAATGTCGCGAGATTTAGTAGTTGGGGAGTGATCAACGTGGCGATACTGGAAGAGCGCCCGGGCCCGGACCGGGCCGCGGAGATTCGTCAGGCGCAGAAAATCAAGTCGGGCATGCCCCGCACGCTGAAGTCGGCAATTCACTCCATGGCGCGTAATCCGAGAGATTATCGGATTGCCGATGATCTGTTGCAGACGCTGATTGCCATGAAGCTTGCCGAGAAAAAGCTGGGCCGTGTCCATCTGACTCCCATGGGACGGATCGTCTCCATGGTCTAGACGGCAATGCCCGTCGCCGCCGCATAGCGCCGATAGGCGTCCGCATGGGAGGCCCTTGCGGCAACGCCAAGCGGCTCGGTGAGACGCATCTCTTGCGGGAAATGCGCATGCCGGTCCGTGCCGCGGACGTGGAGAACGCTGGTGCGCGGATCCGTTTTCGGGCGGACATGCGCCGGGATGTAGCTGACGGCATATCCGATGCGGCGGTCGGCGCTGCGGTTCGGCCCCGAAGAATGGATCGTGTGGGTGTGATGCAGCGACATCTCGCCCGCGCGGAGCGGCACGGCAACACCGTCGCCCGGCGCGAAACGGTCGTGAATCGCCTTGCCGAGGCGGATCAGGTGATCTTTCTCCGGCTTCTCCGCATGCGGTACGAGACCTTCCGCCCGGCTGCCCGGAATCATCCGCATGCAGCCCGCTTCCTCGGACGCGTCCGATAGTGCCACCCAGGCCGTGACATGCTCCGGCGGATCGAGGTGGAAATAGTCGTCGTCCTGATGCCAGGGGATGTAGGCCTCGGTGCGGGCCTCCTTGATGTTCATCGTCGAATGGTAGACGAGAATGTCCGGCCCGATCAGGTCCTCGACCGCGTCCAGGACCGCCGGATGATGCACGATGGCGTCGGCCCAATCGAACAGCAGGTAGGATTTCGAGCGTTCGGGAAAATCGAGCGGCTTGCCCGTCGTCGCCTCGAAGGCTTCCAGTTCCGTGCGGAAGCGTCGCACCTCCTGCGCGTTCAGGACGGGAATCGCACCGAGAAACCCGTCGCGCCGATAAGCGGCGATCTGCTCTTGGTTGAGACTTTTCGGCATCGAACCCTCCGATGGCGCGGCCACCGTTTACGCGTTTACACTGTCTCCAAGCGGCATAGCTGGATTAACGTATCCGGTGCAAGGAAAGCGCACATGGCTGTGGAGTTCAATATGACACCGCTTTCGTCGACGGTCGGTGTCGAAATCTCGGGGCTCGATCTCTCGCGGACGCTGCCGCCGGCAACCGTTGTCGCGCTGATAGCGGCGCTGCGCAATCATCATTTGATGCTGTTCCGGGGCCTCGACCTGACATCTGAGGACCAGGCCCGGTTCGCCCGCTACTTCGGCGAGACCAGCCTGCGCGAGTTGGGCAGAGCGGAATCGGAGAGCGCCGACAATCAGTACGTCTCGAACGTCCGCCCCGACGGCATCTTCGGCAAGGGCGAACTCGACTTCCACATCGATCAACTGTTCCTGGAGAAACCGCTGAAGGCGCTGATCCTCTACGCAGTCGAGGTGCCCGGGGAAGGCGGCGGCACGAAATTCCTCAACACTCAGGCGGTCTACGACGCCATGCCGCCTGATTTGCGGGCGCGGCTGCAGGGGCTGCGTTGCCGGCACGCGCGGGCCTACGATAAGAAGACGACGGCCGATTGGAATGTCGTGGACGCGGCGGAAGCACAGCCGAGCTGGGTGCATCCCTTGCTTTACCGCGATCCCGAAACCGGCCGACAGGCGATTTGGGTCAACAAGCTGACGACCCTCGGGATCGAAGGCCTGCCGGCGGACGAAAGCGCGGCGCTGATTGCCGAGGTCCGCGCGTATTTTTATGACGATGCTTTCACGTACAGCCATGCCTGGGAGACCGGCGATATGATTCTTTGGAACAATCTGGTGCTGCAGCACGCGCGCCTCCCCTTCGATCCCGGGACCGCGCGCACCCTGCGGCGGACGGCGATCCAGTGAGCGCGGAGCCGCACCCCGCCGCGCCGCCGCTCTGCGACGCGGTCACCCTGGAGGTGATCCGGGGCGCGCTTCGGGCCAGCCAGAGCGAGATGGAAGCGCTGATCGAGCGGACCGCAATGTCGGCCTTCATACGCGAAAAGAAGGATTTCTTCGTCGCTCTATTCGACGCCGTCGGCGACATGATTGTCGGCGCCTACCGGCCAAGTTTCGGCGATCCGGTGCGGCCGATCTTCGATTTCTACCCGGCCGCCGAGATGAAGCCCGGCGATCTGTATTGGTACAATGATTGTTACGCCTCGAAAGGATCCGTCTCGCACTCGCCGGATCAGGTCTTCGTGGCGCCGGTGTTCGTCGGCGACGAAATCCTCGGCTTTGCGCAAAGCTGGGCGCATTTCGCCGATATCGGCGGCATGCGGCCGGGATCGATCTCGCCGGACTGCACGGATATTTTTCAGGAAGGCATCATCGTTCCGCCGGTGCGCCTCGCCACCGAAGGCGTGGTGAACGAGGAATTGCTGCGGGTGTTTTATCGGAACTCGCGCTTTCCGGACATGCTCAAGGGCGACACGCGGGCCTGCTTCGCCGCGGTTCGCCTGGGCGAACGCCGGATCGGCGAGCTGGCCGACCGCTTCGGTGCGGATGTGGTGGCCGATGCCTTCCGCCAGCTGGGCGACCGATCCGAGCGCGCGGCGACGGAGCGCCTGCGCAAGACCTTTGCGCCCGGCTCCTACAAGTTCGCCGATGCCGTGGACCATGACGGGCAGGGCAACGGGCCCTACCGCTTGGCGATGGAGCTGACCGTCGACGGCAACGGCGTCGTGCTCGATTTCTCCGACAGCGACGATCAGGCGCCGGGTCCGATCAATTACCTGGTCAACCCGGCGGTGCCGCGCGCCATGCTCAGCATGTACCTGCTGGCGGGCGATCCCACCTTGTTGCTCAACGCCGGCGCGGGGCGGGCCGTCGACGAGGTGGTGCTGCGCGACGGCAGCGTCTTGCAGCCGCGCTGGCCGGCGCCTCTCGGCCAACGCGGCCTCACGATGATGCGCCTGCTGAGTTCGACCATGGGGTTGGTGAACGCGGCGGGCGGCGAGTCCACCGCCGCCAATTGCGCCTACGTCATCTATTTCGCGCGTGGCCTGGACACCGACGGCAAGCCCTTCCTGATGAGCGACGGGGTCGGCGTCGGTTACGGCGCGCGGCCCTACGCGGACGGAATCAACGCGGTCTACTACGTGGCGCAGGAGAACTACCCCGCCGAGATGATGGAACAGACCTATCCGGCGCGTCTGCGGGCCTATGGCATCAACCTGGATTCCGGCGGTCCCGGACGCTGGCGGGGCGGCTGCGGCGTGGTCCGCGAGGTCGAGCTGCTGGCCGAGGAAGCGACCTTCGCGATCCGCATCGACGGCGTGGCGAAGCCCGCCTGGGGCGTGAAGGGCGGGAAGTGCGGCGGCGCCGGCCGCGCTGTCGTCAATCCCGGAACGCCCGAAGAGCGCGAGCTCGATCCCTTCAGCGACGGCAATGTCCTGAAGCGCGGCGATATCCTGCGGCTGGAGACCGGCGGGGGCGGCGGCTGGGGACATCCCTTCGACCGCGAGCCGGAGCGCGTTCTGCAAGACGTGCTTTCGCAATTCGTCAGCCCCGAGGCGGCGCTGGCGGAATACGGCGTCGTGCTGGGAACGGACGGGGAGTCGGTGGACCTGGCCGCGACCGAGGCACGGCGCAAGGACCGGCCCGCCGTCGACGGGCTTTTCCATCGCGGCACCTATCGGGACGTGCTCGAATGAACGCGCTGCCCGAGAGCGACGGGATGCGCTACGCGGTCGCCATCGACACCGGCGGCACCTTCACCGATGTCACCCTGTTCGACCGTGCCTCCGGCGCCATGTGGACCGCGAAGACGCCGTCGACTCCGGCGGACCCGTCACAGGGGTTCATGAACGGGATCGAGGCGGCCTTGCGGAAGGCGTCGCTGGAAGCGACGGACCTGGCGCAAGTCTTTCACGGCACGACGGTCGCCACGAACCTCATTCTCGAAGGCAAAGGGGCCGAGGTCGGACTGCTGACCACGGCGGGCTTCAAGCATGTGCTGGAGATCGGCCGCCAGGACATTCCGCGCACCGCAAACCTGTTTTCCTGGCTCAAGCCGACCCGGCCGGTATTGCCGGAACGCATTCACGAAATTCCGGAACGCGTCGCCATCGACGGGACCGTGCTGGTTTCCCTCGACGAGGCGGCGATCCGCGCGGCGGCCCGGGACTATAAGGCGCGCGGCGTGAACGCGGTGGCGATCTGCTATCTCAACAGTTTCGTGCATCCGGATCACGAACGGCGCACGGCGGAAATCGTGCGCGCGGAGCATCCGGCCGCCCTTGTCTCGATTTCCTCGGACGTGTTGCGGGTCTTCCGCGAGTACGAGCGCAGCATCGCGACCGTGCTCAACGTCTATGTCATGCCCGCGGTCTCGCGCTATGTCGCGCAACTTGAAGATCGCCTGAAATCCGCGTCCATCGCGGCGCCGCTGCTGATTATGAAATCGAATGGCGGCGTGGTCGGCGCCAAGGAGGTCGAGCGGGTGCCCGCCTCGACGGCGCTCTCGGGCCCGGCGGCGGGGGTGGTCGGCGCCCGCTTCGTCGGGGAAGCGGCCGGCTACAAGGACGTGATCGGCATCGATATCGGCGGCACCTCGGCGGACATCTGCCTGATCAAGGACGGTGGCTATAGCCTTACCGGTAAAGGCAAGATCGGCGATTGGCCCCTTGCCTTCCCGATGCTCGACATCAACACGGTCGGCACCGGCGGCGGCTCGATCGCCGGCGTCTCCGAGACCGGGGCGCTGACCGTCGGCCCCCATAGCGCCGGCGCCGATCCTGGGCCGGCCTGCTACGGCAGGGGCGGCGAGAATGCAACGATCACGGACGCCCATCTCGTGCTCGGGCATCTGCCGCCGTATCTGCTCGCGGGCGGCATGGAACTCGATGCGGAGGCGGCGCGCGGCGCGATCGAACGGAACGTGGCGCGGCCTCTCGGTCTGGCTGTCGAGGCCGCGGCCCGTGGCATTCTCTCGATAGCGGATAACGACATGGTCGGCGCGATCCGGGTCATTTCGGTCGAACGCGGTCACGATCCTCGGGACTTCGCGCTCGTGCCCTTCGGCGGGGCCGGGCCGCTTCACGGCGGCTCGCTCGCCAGACTGCTGGGGACGCGCACGGTCGTGGTGCCGCCGTCGCCGGGCGTGCTGTCGGCGATGGGACTGCTGGTCTCGCAATTGCGCGCGGATTACGCCCAGACCTGTTTCCAGGCACCGCCCGATTTCGATTACGCTCTGATGGCGAATGCTTTTGCCGCCCTGGAGGCCGAGGCCGTCGCCTGGTTCTCGCGCGAAGGGGTGCCCGATTCGGCCCGGCAGCTGACGCGGAAGGCGAGCCTCCGCTACAAGCATCAGGGTTTCGAGCTCGATGTGGACTGGGCCGGAGAGGACGTGACGCCCGAGGCGACGGCGAAAACGTTGGAAAGCTTCCACGATCTGCACGAACAGCTCTACACCTTCGCCCAGCGCGACACACCGGTCGAGATCGTGACCCTGCATGTCACTGCGGTCGGCACTTTGCTGCAGCCGCGTCTCTCGGAACTGGCGTCGGGCGGTGCTCTCGCCGACGCGGAGATCGACCGCGCCCCGGTGCATTTCGAGGAGGGGGTCCGGACGGTCCCGATCTACGACCGGGAGAAACTTTCCGCCGGCGTCGCCTTTGAGGGACCGGCTTTGGTGGTCCAACTCGATTCGACGACCCTCGTCCTCCCGGACCAGACGGCGACGGTCGACCCGTCCGGCAGTCTGATTCTGAAGAGCGGGTAATCCCCCGGACCCCGGCCGGAGAGCTGCCGCCCGGGCCTAGCGCGGGCGGTTCAGCTGGTAGGTGAGGTGTGTCTTCACCGCCGGCCATTCGCTCCGGGTGATGCTGTAGCTGCACGTGTCGCGGATCGAGCCGTCGGCCATGATCTGATGGCTGCGCAACACCCCGTCGAGCTTGGCGCCGAGGCGCTCGATGGCGCGCCGGCTCTGATGGTTGAAGAAATGGGTACGGAATTCGACGGCGATACAGTCGAGCGTCTCGAAGGCGTGGCCGAGCAGCATGCGCTTGCATTCGGTGTTCATCGGGCCGCGCTGCACCCGCTTGCGGTACCAGGTCGAGCCGATTTCGACTCGGCGGTTGGCGGCATCGACGTTCATATAGGTGGTCATGCCGACCGCCTGACCGGACGATCGTTCGACGATGGCGAAGGGCAGCATGGTCCCGGCCGCTTGCAGTCCGAGCCGGCGGTCGATTTCCGCCGCCACCTTATCGGCGGTCGGCACGCTGGTGTACCAAAGGTTCCACAGTTCGCCGTCCCGCGTCGCCTCGACGAGATCGTCGTGATGGTCCTGCGAGAGCGGGGCGAGGGTCGCGGTCGACCCTTCCAGGGTCACGGGTTGCAGCCAGGTCATGGGTCTTGTCCTTCAATTCGAAGCGAAATCGCGACGGACCCTAATGATTCGCGGGCTTGGCGGAAAGGACCAAACGAGAGAACCGGAGGAGACCAAAAGCGGATGCGGCCGGTCGAAGGATGACGCCACGCCGACCTAAAGCACCGCTTCCGCCGCGCGTTCCAGCTGCTCGCACATCAGGGCGTCGCTCTCGACCCATTCCGGGCGGATGATGACCCGGTCGGCGCCGGCGCTGTGCAGATCCCGGATCAACGCCTTGTCGACGGGCTGACCGTAGATCGAAATCTGGATCGATTTCGGGTCGCGCCCCGCCGCGCGCGCCAGATCGTCGAGCGCGCGGCGCTTCGCTTCCAGGTCCTGCGGCGTGATGCGGTTCGGCAGCCAGCCGTCGGCGTGCGCCACGATACGCTCCAGTACCTTCGGCGCCATGCCGCCTATCAGGATCGGAGGGTAAGGCTTCTGCGCCGGTTTCGGGAAGGAGCGGATCGGTGGGAAGTCGAAGAACTCGCCGTGATATTCGCTTTGCTCCTGGGTCCAGCAGCCTTTCATCACGTCGAGGGCCTCGCGCGTCTGGGTCCAGCGCCGGGCGAAATTGCCGCCCATCAACTCGGTCTCTTCCTTCAGCCAGCCGGTGCCGATGCCGAAGATGAAGCGGCCGCCGCTGTGCAGGTCGAGGACGGAAATTTCCTTCGCCAGCAGCAGCGGGTTGCGTTCCGGCAGCAGCGTGATCCCGGTCGCCAATTTGATCTTGGTGGTCACCGCGGAGGCGCGGGCCAGCGCGATATAGGGGTCGCTGAAGTGGGAATAGGTCCAGGGAATTTCACCGCCGGTGGCCGGAAAGGGGCTGTCGCTCTCGACCGGGACGGCGGGATGCTCGGCATACCAGATCGAGTCGAAGCCGAGGTCCTCCGCCTTGCGGGCGATGACGGCGGGGTCGTAGGTATAGGCGGGCAGCGGGACGGAAGTGCCGATTTGCATGAATTTATGATCCTTTGCCGGCCCCCGTCGCGGCGGCCCGGCGCGCTTGAAAGATGAAGTCGCCGCCGACCTGATGGCCGGTGAAGCGTATATTCGAATATTGCGGAGATTGCTCCGCGTTCAAGCGCACCCGGTTGCGGACGCGCTGGAACAGGTCGGTGCCGTCGAGCATGCCGTCGTTCTCTTCCAATGTGGTGAGGAAAGCGCGCGCGAAGACCGAATGGCCGCCGCCCCCGCCGTCGAGCACCGGCTCCAACCCGCCCGAGGTGAGCGCGGTGCGCGAGCGCAGGCTTCGCATGCGCTCCAGCCGTGCTTCGGGAGCCGTCGGCAAGGTGATGCCGCGGCCGGCGTCGCGGGTCAGGGTGCCGGAATAGCAGCTGTCCGCGACAACCATGACATGCTGGGCGCGGATCGCCTTCAAGGTGTCGGAAATGTCCGCGTTGGAGAGCCAGTTCGCGCGGCTGTCCTCTTCGGCGTCGATCGGCAACCAGAAGCCGCGCTCCGCCTCCGCGTCGAGCCAGCCGTGGCCTGCGTAGTAGATCAAAAGGCTGTCGGCGGGGCCGAGCTTGGCGCGGAATTCGTCGAGCGCGGCCAGCATGCTGCCGCGCGTGGCGTTGGTGAGGATCGTCGTGCGGAACCCGTACTTTCTGTTCAGCATATCGCCGACCGCCCGCGCGTCCCGGACGGCGGTCTTCAGGGAGTTGATGCGGCGGTAGTCGTTGTTGCCGATGACCAGCGCATAATAGGCGCCGGCCGATGCGGGCGGAGTCGCCCTGGGAGTTGCGTCCGGTGCCTTCAGTTGCAGCGAGGGAGAGGCTTCGGGTGCCGGCAGATAGGCGACGGCGGAGGATTTGGCGGCCCGCACGGCGGTCCTGGAACAGACGACGCTTTGCCAGCAATTGCTGCCGTAATCCAAGCCGGTGCGCGAGCAACTGACACCGATCAGCGCGTTGGCCCCGGCTTCGAGCGCGCGGTACTTCAGTTGTTCCATCGCGTTGGCCTGGCTGGCCGGCGGGTCCCAGACATTGCTCTTGCACGACGTGGCGTCCACCGGCGCCATGGTGTCGTACTTGATGCCCTCGGGCTGGTAGGCGGCGTAGACTTTGATACCAGTCATGGCCGCGCGGGTCTGCGGCGGTAAATTGCCGACATCGACGCTGCTGACAAAGGAACCGCATCCCGCGACCGCCGCAGTGAGCCCCGCCAGAACAATCCATCTCATGCGTTCGCGCATCGGCACCCGTCTCCCGTTCCGCAATATGGTCGTTTCTTCATAAAACATTATACAACCTTTAGAGAGGAATGTTTTTATATGCCTCTCATTGCTTGCATCGCGATACTTTGGCGACGGCCGTACCAATCGGCAGACCGGCAGGCTATAATCGCGCCATGTTCGACTCCGCTCTCTGGTCTCCGGAAAACATGGCTATCGTCGCCGCCGTCCTACTGCTGGCGGGATTCGTGAAAGGCGTCGTCGGGCTCGGGTTGCCGACGGTCTCGCTCGGACTTCTGACGGCGGTCTTCGGTTTGAAGGCGGCAATCGCGCTGATGCTGGTGCCGTCCTTTGCGACCAATGTGGTCCAAGGGGCGCTCGGCGGCTCGCTCGGCGAGATCATGCGGCGGCTCTGGGTGCTGCTTGTCGTCGCCTGCATCGCCATCTGGCTCTCGTCCGCCCTGCTCGCGGGATCGGACACGGCCTTGCTTTCGGTCGTGTTGGGTCTCTCGCTCTGCCTCTACAGCGGTCTCAGCCTCACCCGCCCGCAGGTCGCCGCGCCGCCGGAGAAAGAACGCTGGTTGTCGCCATTGGTGGGGGCGGTCAACGGCGCTCTCACCGGCCTCACCGGCTCCTTCGTCGTGCCGGGGGTGCTCTATTTGCAGGCCTTGGGAATGCCGCGCGACGTCTTTATTCAGGCGATGGGGGTTCTCTTCACCGTCTCGACCGTGGCCCTCGCGTTCTCCATGTCCGGACGCGGGTTATTGCCGACGGAGTTGGGACTGCTTTCCTGCGTCGGCCTCGTGCCGGCCTTCGTCGGTATGTATATCGGCCAAAAACTCCGCAAGCGGCTGTCGGAGGAGAGGTTCCGCCAGGTGTTCTTCGTCAGCGTCGGAGTATTGGGCGCTTATATTATTGCGAGGTCTCTTCTGTGATGTTCGCGGCGGAAGGATGGTCCTTTCGGCGGGCCGTCTCGGCGGACGCGGATGAAATCGGAAGGCTGGTCCGCGCCGTCTACGCCAAATACGTCCCGATAATGGGGCGGGAACCGCGGCCTATGACGGTGGATTACGGCGTCGCCGTCCGGGACCATCAGGTCTGGGTCCTGCTCGACGGCGAGCGGCTGCTGGCCGCGCTCGTCCTCGTCGCCGATGCGGAGGGTTTCCTGCTGGAGAATGTCGCCATCGCCGCGGAGCTGCAGGGAACGGGAATCGGCAGTCGGCTCCTTGCATTTGCGGAAGCCGAAGCGGCGCGGCAGGGCTTTGCCGAAATCCGGCTTTATACGAACGAGAAGATGGGCGGCAACGTCGCCTTCTACGGGCGGCGGGGCTATGAGGAGACGCACCGCGAGCCGTTCGGCGCGACGCAGGTGGTTCATATGAAAAAGCGGGTGGCGTAGAGGGAGCGCCACCCGCTTTGAGATGCCCTATTCCAGCGGCAGTCCGGGATGGACGTTACGCGAATTCGCGATATCGATGAAGTGCGGCGCCAATGACGGCATCGCCTTGTCGCGGATCGTCTCGACCGTCCATCCGTGGTTCTTGTGGATCGTGCGGATCGGCCGCGGCTGACTGTAGAGCGACAGTTCGGCGCCGCGCTGGTGGAAAATCTGCCCGGTCACGTGGCCCGCGTCTTCGGAGGCGAGGAAGGTGCAGAGCGGTGCGATGGCGTCGGCCGGGCTGAGGCGCAGGCGTTCCTCGCGCTGCTTCGCGGCATCCGGATCCTTCGGCGTCGGCACCGAACGCGTCATCCGGGTATCCGCCGAGGGACAGATCACGTTGCTGGTCACGTTCTTGGAGGCGTTCTCCATCGCCACGATGCGGGACAGGCCCGCGATGCCGAGCTTGGCGGCGCCGTAGTTCGCCTGGCCGACATTGCCGAGCAGGCCCGAGGTCGAGCCGACCATGATAATGCGGCCGTATTCCTGCTCGCGGAACAGATTGATCGCCGCGCGCGCCGTGTTGAAGTGGCCGTTCATATGGACGTCCATCACTGCCTGCCAGTCCTCCGGCGACATCTTGTGGAACATCCGGTCGCGCAGGATACCGGCCGGGTTGAAGACGATGTGGCAGCCGCCGAATTCGTCGCGCGCCTGCTGGACCATGCCGAGGCAATCTTCGTAGCTGGCGACCGAGCCAAAATTTGGCGCGGCCTTGCCGCCGCCCGCCTTGATCTCATTGGCGATGGATTCCGCGGGCCCCTGCTCGCCGCCCTCGCCGCCGCCGCCGACGCCGGGATCGTTGACGATAACACTCGCCCCTTCTTTCGCCATCAGCTTCGCGACTTCGGCACCGACACCACGACCCGAACCGGTGCAAATCGCCACGCGGCCATCCAGAATGCCCATCTCGTCTCTCCCTAGATAAATGTGTTTCTTTGAGTGAGAAACGAGATAGTCCGGGCCGCCTCGGGGCCAACCGCCGGCGGCCTAGAGGTTCATATAGGCGCCGCCGTTGGAGTGAATCGTCTGACCGGTGATGTACTTGGCGGCGGGGCCGACGACGAAGCGGATCAGGTCGGCCATATCCTGCGAGTCTCCGAGACGGCCAAGCGGAATGTTGTCGGCCTTCAAATTAAGGGCGGCACGGGGGGCGGAGGAAGGGTTGTTCTCGCGCACGGTATCGTAGGTGCCGACGACGACCTGATTGGCGCGGATGCCGTATTGCGCCAGATCGAGCGCCAGGCCCCGGACCAGCGCGTTCAACCCCATCTTCGCGGCCATCGTGTGGGAGCGCTTTGGCGAGCCCCGCAGCGACGACATGCCGCCGACGCCGATGATCGAGCCGCCGCCGCGCTCCTTCATCGACGGGATGACGGATTTCGCCAAATGGAACATGCCATAGATCGAAATGTCGACCGTGGTCGAAAAGGTCTCGAGGGTCATGTCCTCGAAAGATGTGTTGTTCCGCACCGCCGCATTGTGAACCATGATGTCGATGCCGCCGAACTCCTTGACGGCGGCGGCCGCCATCGCGTTGACCGCGTCCGGGTCGCGTACATCCGCCATGAAGGGAATTGCCCTGCCGCCCTTCGCCCGGATGCCTTCGACGACCTCCTCGCAGAGATCCTTCGCCTGCACCGCGTTGATCACCAGCGCCGCGCCCGCGTGCGCCAGCTCTTCCGCCGTCGCGCGCCCAATGTTGCGCGCACTGCCGGTGACGATCGCCACCTTACCTTCGAGTTCGTTGACTAAGTCGACCATTGCCTCTTCCCTTTGAGAAACTGTTTAGGGTTGATGTAGCTTGGAATGGCGCGGTCGTCACATAATTCATCCGGTGCGGAGATGGCCTTCGCACCGAACCCGCAGTAAGCAAGGCGCTTTCATGACGACAATTTCCCCTTTCGAACTCGGCGAGGACCAACGTGCCATCCGCGACCTCGTGCGCAGAGTGGCTGAGGAACGGGTCGCGCCCCGCGCCGGCGAGATCGACGCGACCGGCGACTATCCCCAGGACATGTTCGACCTTCTGCGGGAGCTCGGCCTGTTTACGCTGCCGTTCCCGGCGGCCTATGGCGGCGCCGACAGCATGCTGTCCTCCTGTATCGCGATCGAGGAACTGGGCCGGGTCTGCTACAACACCGCCTATCTGCTGGTCGTCCAGTGGACGCCGTTCGGCGCCATCCTGGCGGGGGGCACGCCGGAACAAAAGGAACGGTTTCTGCCGGGCCTCGCGAACGGCGACCTCCGGGCGGCCTTCTCGCTCACCGAGCCGCAAAGCGGCTCCGACGTCGCCGGCATCAAGACCCGCGCGGAGCGGGTCGAGGGCGGCTACCGGCTCAACGGCGGCAAGATATGGTGCACGAATTCCGCCGTCTCCGACTTCATTGTCGTCGCGGCCAAGACCGGCGAGGGCGACGCGCGGGGCCTGATCAATTTCTTCATCGTCGAGAAGGGCATGGAAGGCTTCAGCGTCGGTCGCAAGGAAGACAAGCTCGGGGCGCGGGGCGTGCCGTCCTCGGCGATCTTCTTCGAGGATGTCTTCATCCCCGAGGCGAACCGCCTCGGCCCCGAGGGGGAAGGTTTCAAGATCGTCATGGAGGCGCTCAACAAGTCGCGGCCGATCATCGCGGCGCGCGGCGTCGGACTGGCGCAGGGTGCCATCGATCATGCCCAGGCGTTCGTTGCCGAACGCCACGCTTTCGGCCAGCCGGTCAGCGACTTCCAGGGCGTGCGCTGGATGCTGGCGGACATGCAGATTCAGACCGAAGCGGCGCGGGGACTTGTATACAAGGCCGCCGCCGCGGTCGATGCGGGGCTCGAAGGCAACGATCTCGCGATTCAAGCCGCGATCGCCAAATGCCATGCGACGGATACGGCGATGCAGGTCGCTACCGACGCGGTGCAGTTGTTCGGCGCTTCCGGGATCTCCAACGAGTATCCGATCAACCGCTATTTCAGGGATGCCAAGGTGCTGCAGATCGTCGAAGGCACCAACCAGATCCAGCGCAATATCATTTCGCGCATCATGTTGCGATAGGGATGGGCGCGCCGCTCAAGAGGGTGCCGGGCGGCGGCGGCCTGTCGGCGTAGCGCGGCTCCGGGGCCTAGCGGCGGCGCGGTGTCACCGGGGTTGCGAGCTCGGCGGCGAGAATGTCGCCGAGGATTTGGAACTCCGCCCGGCGCGCCGAAGTCTTGCGCCAGGCGAGACCGATTTCGCGCAGGGCGGCGCGTTCGGCGATGGGTCTTGCCTGCAAGCGGCTGCCGCGCAGGATGCCCGCATCGATCGCCATCTTAGGCAGCAAGGTCAATCCCAGCCCGTTCTCGACCATTTGGACGAGGGTCGCTAGACTCGATCCCTGGAAAGCGTCGTCCTGGGGCGCCCGCATCAGGCGCAGCGCGGCCAGCGCGTGATCGCGCAGGCAATGACCGTCCTGGAGCAGCATCAATCGCTCGATATCGATCGAGGCGATCGTCGCGGAATCCTGGCCGTCCAGATCGGTGCCGGGCGGCATGGCGAGCCAAAACGAATCTTCGGCGACACGCCGGGTCTGGAGATCGCCGACATCATAGGGAAACGCCATGACCATCGCATCGAGCTCGCCACGCCGCAGCAGGTCGATCAGCCGCGCCGTTGGGTCCTCGCGCAGGAACAACCGCAGATCGGGGTAGTCGCGCCGCAGCAGCGGCAAGACGCGGGGCAGCAGATAGGGGCCGATCGTAGGGAGAACGCCGAGCCGCAGTGGGCCGTTTAGAGGCGCTGCCGCCGCGGCCACCGCATCGACGATATCCTGTGCGCCGATCAGCAGCTCCCGGGCGCGCGAGACGATATCGTTGCCGAGCGGCGTGATGATCACCGACCGTTTGGTGCGCTCGACGATCTGCCGGCCGAGCAGCGTCTCCAGTTCCCGAAGGCTGGCGGAAAGACTGGATTGGGTGATCGAGCAGGCCTCCGCCGCATGTCCGAAATGCCGATGATCGGCGAGGGCGACGAGATGGCGCAGTTGCTTCAGGGTCGGCAGATGGATGGCGTCGCTCATGATCCTGTGCGGTGGTCGTCGGGAAAGTGATAAATCGATAAAATCACTTATTAAAACAAATATAACAAATTTCACAATCGATATCTCAGCCTCTATCTATTCGCAATCGAGAGAAACCGCTAAATCGGAGGCACACCAAATGACACAAGTTCCCAATGTAAAATTTCAAACCCGCGTCCGGAACGATGCGATCGACGGGCCGAATCCTTTCGAATGGAAGGAACTGACGACCGCCGATGTCTTTGCCGGCAAGAAAGTGGTTCTGTTCGCGCTGCCGGGCGCGTTCACGCCGACCTGCTCGACCTCGCACCTACCGCGCTACGAGGAACTTTTCGAAGAGTTCCGTGGGCTCGGTATCGACGACGTTCTCTGCCTTTCGGTGAACGACGCCTTCGTCATGTACCAGTGGGGCCTGGCGCAAGGGGCGAAGAACGTCCGCCTGCTGCCCGACGGCAATGGCGACTTCACCAAAGGCATGGGCATGTTGGTCGACAAGCGGAACCTCGGCTTCGGTGCCCGGAGCTGGCGCTACTCCGCCTTCATCGACGATGGCGAAATCCGGAAGATGTTCGTGGAGCCGGGTCTCGAGGACGATTGCCCGATCGATCCCTTCGAGGTCTCGGACGCGGATACGATGATCGCCTATTTGCGCGAACAGGCGCGACAGGTCGCCTAGCCGAAACGCGCGGAGAGGGAGTGACCCGTGCTGCCTCTCCGCAACGCTTGCCGTGGGTTCCGTTCGGCGCGACAATGCCGGCCATCGAAGATCTGGACCGCGGGAGGATGCGACATGGCCGACACGAAACCCCAAGTGATCGACGGGCCTGAAGCCTGGCATGGCCGGGACCTGGCCGAGGATTCCAGATGGCAGTTCCGTCTGGAAGACGAAGACATCGCGGAACTCGATGCGGCCCTGCAATCGGCTAAATCCCGCGGTCTCGCCTGGCGCGACATGAAAGCGAAATCCGATTTTCCGCTGGAGCACTTCGCGGGGAAGCTCGACGCTCTGGCGGAGGAACTGGAGAACGGCTGCGGCCTGGTGAAGCTCAAGGGCTTCCCGGTCGAACGTTACGACGACGCCGACCTCAACCGTATCTGGTACGGCGTCTGCCTCAATATCGGCACACCGATCTACCAGAACTACCGGGGCGAGCTGTTGCGCGACATCGTCGACGAGCAGGTCGATACGGACGCGGTCAACGACAACCGGCTGATGGCGCGCGACGGCAGCGTCTTCCATTCCTCGCGGGCACGCACGGCGAGCAATGGGCCGTTGCGCTTCCATACCGACCGGGCCGACGTGGTGGGGCTGTTCTGTATCCGCCAGGCGGCAAAGGGCGGCATTTCGCAGCTCGCCAGTTCGGTTCGTGTGAGCAACGAGATCATCCAACGGCGGCCCGACCTCGCCGAGCTCCTGTTCGACGTGATCCACCGCTCGCGCCACGGCGAGGAGAAGGGCGGGTCCGAACAGATTTACGGCATTCCCGTCTTCGGCATTCGCGACGGCAAGTTCACCAGCCACTACTCACGCACATATGTCGAGGCGGCGCAGCAGCTCGACAGCGTGCCCCGTATGTCGGACGCGCAGTGGGAGGCGCTCGACATGCTGGCGGCGGTGGCGGCCGAGGTCTGCATGGAGATGTCTTTCGAGCCGGGCGACATGCAGTTGGTGAACAACCACGTGATCTATCACGCCCGCACCGCCTACGAGGACGCGCCGGGCGACCGCCGGTGTCTCAAGCGCATCTGGCTCTCGATGCCGAACAGCCGCGCGCTGCCGGAAGACCAGGCCGTCCTGTGGCGCAATGTCGAGCCGGGCGCCCTGCGCGGCGGGATCGCGCAGGCGCCGGCCTAGGCGGAGCGAGCGCGCTCCCGCATTGCCAAAACCGGCGCCGTCGTTAGGATCGCGCCCATGTCCTACGATTCCCTCCGCGATTTCATCGACCGACTCGAACGCGACGGCCGGCTGGTCCGCGTCTCGCATCCGGTCTCGCCGACGCTCGAGATGACGGAGATCCAAACCCGCGTGCTGGCGGAAGGCGGCCCGGCGCTGCTGTTCGAGAACGTGACCCGCGACGACGGCACGTCCTACGGCATGCCGGTGCTCACCAATCTGTTCGGCACCGTGGAACGGGTCGCCTGGGGCATGGGGCGGGAGCCGGGCCAGCTGCGCGAGGTCGGGGAGACGCTGGCCTTCCTGCGCCAGCCGGAGCCGCCCGGCGGCTTCCGCGAAGCGCTGTCCCATCTGCCGCTGCTGAAGACGGTGATGGCGATGAAGCCGAAGACCGTCTCGAAAGCGCCCTGCCAGGAGGTGGTGCTGACCGGCACCGAGATCGACCTTTCGACCCTGCCGGTGCAGACCTGTTGGCCCGGCGAGCCGGCCCCGCTGATCACCTGGCCGCTGGTGGTCACCCAAGGGCCCGATCCCGACGCCAACAAGGCGGATGCCTTCAATCTCGGCATCTACCGGATGCAGGTGACGGGCCGGGACACCACTTTGATGCGCTGGCTGAAGCATCGCGGCGGCGCCCAGCACTACGCCCGCTGGAAGGACGAAAAGCCGGAGCCGCTTCCCGCCGCCGTGGTGATCGGCGCCGACCCCGCCACCATCCTGGCCGCCGTGACCCCGGTGCCCGATACGCTGTCGGAATATCAGTTCGCGGGACTGCTGCGCGGGCAGAAGCTGGAACTGGTCGACTGCAAGACCGTGCCGCTCAAGGTGCCGGCCAACGCGGAGATCGTCCTTGAAGGCCATGTGATGCTCGACGAGCATGGCGACGAGGGGCCCTACGGCGACCACACCGGCTATTACAACGCGGTCGAGCCGTTCCCGGTCTTCCGCATCAGCGCGGTCACGATGCGCCGCGATCCGATCTATCTTTCGACCTATACCGGCCGCCCGCCCGACGAGCCGGCAATCCTGGGCGAGGCTTTGAACGAGGTCTTCATTCCGCTGTTCCAGCAACAGTTCCCGGAGATCGTCGATTTCTGGCTGCCGCCCGAAGGCTGCTCCTACCGCATCGCCGTGGTCTCCATGAAGAAGGCCTATCCCGGGCACGCCAAGCGACTCATGATGGGGGTGTGGTCGTATCTGCGTCAGTTCACCTATACGAAATGGGTGATCGTGGTCGACGACGACATCGACGCCCGCGACTGGAAGGATGTCATGTGGGCGATCTCGACCCGCATGGACCCGGCGCGCGACATCACCGTGGTCGAAGGCACGCCGATCGACTATCTCGATTTCGCCAGTCCCGAAGACGGGCTCGGCTCGAAGATCGGCCTCGACGCGACCAACAAATGGCCGCCCGAGACGAAGCGGGAATGGGGCCGGAAGCTGCGCATGTCCGACGGCGTGATCGAGAAGGTCGACGCCATGTGGCGCGACCTCGGCCTGCCCGGATCGGGGAA
>JAYPOZ010000020.1:0-51551 GCA_038131165.1 Rickettsiales bacterium
ATATCGATCAGCAGTTACGCGGCGGCGCCAATGCGGAAGCCGCTGAATGAGGCCGCGCCCCAAACAGGCTTCCGAAGAAGTCAGCGAAGAATGGTTGGTGACCTACGCGGATGCGATCACCCTATTGTTGGCCTTTTTCGTGATGATCATCACGTTCAAGGATTACGACGCGGGCGAACGGGAAACGGCCATGGCGGCGATCAAGGAGAATTTGGGATCGCAGCAAAACGTCGCGACGCCGATGTTTTCACTGATGAACAACCTCAACTCGATCCTGGACGGCGCCGATATTCAGCGGGATCAATTCGAGGTCGGGTTCGACCAGGACGGCGTCGTTTTGGAGTTTGCCAGCAAAGCTTTTTTTGCGTCGGGGCGGGCGGAATTGTTGCCCGAAGCCAAAGCGATCCTCGGCGAGGTCGTCGAGGAGATGCAGGGGCCGACCTATGAGGCTTATTTTATCGATGTCGAAGGGCATACGGATGACGTGCCCATCAACTCGGCGCGATTTCCGTCGAACTGGGAACTCTCCTCCGGCCGCGCAGCGTCCGTCGTACGTTACTTCATCGAGTTGGGCGTGAAGCCGTCCCGCCTGAAGGCGGCCGGCTATGCGGATACGAAACCGAAGGTCCCGAACAAGGACATCTTCGACGAAGGCATCCCCGAGAACCGCGCACAGAATAGGCGGGTTGGACTTAGACTGCATCCTTGATGCCGACACCCGTCTACGGACGATTGCCTGTATGAGCGTCGCTTCATGAATGCTGCTCCCCAATCGATAAAATGCGACGTCCATCAGGCCCGATTTTCCATGATGGCGGCCCAAGGGAGGGCACGTCAGTGAAGATACGCTTTTGGGGCGTGCGGGGCAGTATCGCGACACCCTCGCCCCGGCACATCGCTTTTGGCGGTAACACCAGCTGCATCGAAGTTCGGATCGGCGATCGGGTGATCATTCTCGACGCGGGGACGGGTATCCGCAATCTCGGCAATCAATTGATCAAGGAAGAGATCAAATCATTCGACATTTTGATGTCGCATACCCACTGGGATCACATGAACGGTTTTCCGTTCTTTACGCCTGCCTACAATCCGGAATGCGAGATCAGAATCAAGGCCGGCCATCTCATCGACCAAGGCGGGCTCGAACGCGTGCTGCAGGGCCAGATGACACAGCCGATGTTTCCGGTGCCGCTGGCGGCGATGAACAGCCGTATGAAAATAGAGGATTTCCGGACCGGCGACCGGCTAGACCTCGGTGACGGTATCGAAATTCGAACGGCGATGCTTAATCATCCGAACGGCGCGACGGGATATCGCATCGAACATAACGGCCGTTCGCTCTGTTACATTACGGATACGGAGCACGTGCCGGAGAAGCCAGATCGCAGCATACTGGGCCTGATCGAGGGAGCCGATCTGGTGATTTACGATTCGACCTATACGGAAGAGGAATTCCCCGCACGTGTCGGCTGGGGCCATTCGACTTGGAACGAAGGGGTCAAGCTATGCCGGATGGCAGGTGCCGGATCTATGGCTATTTTTCACCACGACCCCGACCATGAAGACGATTTCATGGATAAGATCGAGGCGGATGCGCGAAGCGAATGGGACAATGTCTTCGCGGCGCGCGAGCAGATGGAAGTGGAGCTGGCTTAGAGTCGGTCGAAAGAAAGGTACAGTGAGAGATTTCAACTATGACGCATCTTCTGTTAGGCTGAGGCGCCGGGTTTGGTGAAGGGGTCAGATGCTTGGCCGATTGTCATGCTAATTCAATGGTTTCGGAATGAGTGAGTAAGCGCAGTGCAGCAAACGACGGCAGACAGGATGACAGACCGCGAGCAAACGTTTGAGCGTTTGATCGAGCTCGGAATCGCGTTGTCCTCGGAGCGGGATCACAACCGATTGATGGAGATGATCTTGCTTGAGGCCAAGAGAATACCGAACGCCGATGGCGGTACGTTGTACTTGTACAATGAGGAAGACGGCACGCTCTCGTTCGAGATCATGCGCAACGATACCCTCGACATCGCCATGGGGGGGGCGACGGGACAGGATATTCCGTTTCCACCGTTGAATACATTCGATCCCGAAACGCAGGAAGCCAATTATAAGAATGTCGCGACTGCCGTCGCATTGTCGAAACAGAAAAGCAATATCGCCGACGCCTATACTGTCGAGGAGTATGATTTTAGCGGAACGAAGGCGTTCGATGAGAAGACCGGCTATCGTTCGATGAGTTTCCTCACCATCCCTCTCCTGAATCGTTCGGACGACGTCATCGGGGTGGTGCAATTGATTAACGCGCGTGACCCGGACGGCAATGTCGTGGCCTTCGGAGAAGACGTCGAGTCCATCATCGGCGCGTTGGCCAGTCAAGCGGCTGTGGCGCTCGAAAATCAACTTCTGGTCCAGCAATTGCGGACCTTGATGGACAGTTTCATCGAGCTGATCGCGGGCGCGATCGACGCCAAGTCCGCCTATACCGGCGGTCACTGTCAGCGCGTGCCGGAATTGACGAAGATGCTCGCGCGCGCGGCTTGCGATAGCGACGATCCCCGCTTCGCGGATTTTGGGCTGACGGAAGATCAATGGTACGAATTGCATCTGGCCGGATGGCTGCACGATTGCGGCAAGGTGACGACACCGGAATACGTCGTCGACAAGGCTGTAAAGCTCGAGACCATCAGCAATCGCATTCATGAGGTCCGCAACCGGTTCGAAATCATGATCCGCGAGGCGGAAATCGACTATCTCCGCAAATCGCTCGATGCGAGCGAGGCCGACCGGGCGCGGTTCAAGCAGGAGTACGAGGAACGGGCGGCTCAACTCACCGACGATTTCGAATTCATCGCCGAGACCAATGTCGGCGGCGAGTTCCTGGACGACGACGCTATCGAGCGGATCAAGCGGATTGCGGCCATGACTTGGACACGCACGCTCGACCGCAGCATCGGTCTCTCCTGGGAGGAAGGTCGGAGATTGGATGGATGCCCTCCGGACCCCGTTCCCTGTCAGGAAAAGCTGCTGGAGGACCGACCGGACCATGTGACGGACGAGTACAATTTCGGCGAAATCTACAATCTTGCGATCCGCCGAGGGACGCTGACCGAAGAAGAGCGGCAAAAGATCAACGATCATATCTCGGTGACGATCGATATGCTCGAGTCCCTGCCGTTCCCGAAAAGCCTGAAGAAGGTGCCGGAATACGCCGGTGGTCACCACGAGAAGATGGACGGTACCGGCTATCCGCGGGGTCTGACGAAAGACCAGATGTCCCTGCCGGCCCGGATGATGGCAATTGCGGATATATTCGAGGCGCTCACCGCGTCGGACCGGCCTTACAAGAAGGCGAAGAAACTCAGCGAATCACTGAAGATCATGTCCTTCATGAACAAGGATCAGCACATCGATCCGGACCTGTTCGAATTGTTCCTGACCAAGGATGTTTGGAAGGAATACGCCGATACCTTCCTCGATCCGGAACAGATCGACGAAGTCGATATATCGAATTACATGCCGGCCCAGGCCTAAATTCTTACGGCTTAAGCGGACGACGCCTCTACCTTGACCTGCCCGAATGCGTCGAGGGCCCGTTTGCGCGCGGCTTTGTGCTCGACGATGGCGTCGGGATAGGCATTTTCGAAGAGGGTGGCGGCGGCCGCGTTCGGTTTGTGAATGTCCCGTAGCGGCACATCGCCGCGTTCGGGAAGCCATTTCCGCACATAATCTCCTTTGGGATCGAAGCGCTCTCCCTGGAGAATGGGATTGAAAATCCGGAAATACGGCGCCGCATCCACTCCGGACCCGGCCACCCATTGCCAGTTCGCGGCGTTATTCGCGAGATCGGCGTCCACCAGCGTGTCCCAAAACCAGGCTTCGCCATGGCGCCAGTGGATCAATAAATGCTTGATCAGAAACGATGCCACGATCATGCGTACCCGGTTATGCATCCAGCCGGTGGCCCAGAGTTCCCGCATGCCCGCGTCGACGATGGGGTAGCCGGTGCGCCCTTGCTGCCAAGCCGCAAGCGCCTCCGCGTTCTCTTCCCAGGGAAATTGGTCGAAGCGGGTGTCGATGTTCCGCTCCGCGATATCCGGATGACGCGCAAGCAAGTCATGATTGAAATCACGCCAGCAGAGTTCGCGGATAAACGCCCATGCGTCGTCGGCCGCTTTACCGGTCCCCCGTAATTCGGCGGCGGTCTGTACCGAGTGCCAGATCTGGCCCGGCGAAATTTCGCCGAAATGCAGATGGGCCGACAGGCGCGAGGTTCCGGCCCGGCCCGGTAAATTGCGCGCATGTTCGTAATCGCCGAGGACGGTGTCGATGAATCGGTGCAGCTCCGACAGCGCGCCGGCCTCGCCCGGTTGCCACGTGGCACGCAGACCGGCGGCCCAATCGGGTGCCGTCGGCAGTAGCTTCCAATCTTCGAGGCGCTCGCCGGCCGGTGGCTTGGCTTCGGCGGCGGCTGGCTTCGGGCGTGGGAGGGGGGGCGGGGGCGCTGCGGTCCGCCAAGCCTTCCAATAAGGGCTGAAGACCCGGTAGGGATCGCCTTCCTTGTTCAGGACGGCGCCCGGCGGTTGCAGCAAGCTGCCTTCGAAGACTTCGAGCTTGCGCCCGGTGCGGGCCAACGCGGCGGCGGTGGATTCCTCGACCTGTCGTTCGGCCGGTTCGTGCACGCGCGAGCAGACGACGCGCGCGGCACTGGCTTCTTCCGCGAGGGCGACGACCGCGGCCGATGGGTCTCCCTGGCGCAAGGTCAGGTCGATGTTGAGTGATTTCAGGCTGTCGCGCAGCGCCGCCAGGCTGTGATGCAGCCACCACCGGTTCGCGCCGCCCGGCATGCGTTGTCCATAAGCCGGAGCCTCGGGAACATATAGGGCATGGACGGTGTCCGCGGACTCCAGGGCGCTGGTGAGAGCCGCGTGATCCTGCGTGCGGAGGTCGCGGCGAAACCAAATGAGGGTTGTCTTTGACATGGCTTTGATACGAAGCGAGGGATAGGTTGGATCAAGCCTATAAGTGTCCGTCCGGTCGATTTTCCTCTGTGGGACAACGGACGAACCGGACTGCAACGGGAGCGAAGAGATGAGCGTTGCGCCAAACGCATTCTTGCAGAGTTTGTTGACGGCAGCCATCGCCGCGGCGGACCCGGCGCGCTGCGTGCCGGCAAATCTGCCGCCACCGCCCACGGGACGCACCATCGTGGTCGGTGCGGGGAAGGCGGCGGCGAAGATGGCGCGCGCGGTCGAGGACAATTGGTCCGGGGCTCTTGAGGGGATCGTGGTCACGCGGTACGGCCACCGGGTAGCGTGCGATCGCATAGAAGTCATTGAAGCGGCGCATCCGGTTCCCGATGCGGCAGGCGAGGCCGGGGCACGGCGCATTCTCGATCTTGTGTCGGACGCCGGGTCGGACGATCTGGTACTCTGCCTGATGTCGGGCGGCGCTTCCGCATTGCTGTCCCTGCCGGGCGAGGGGCTGACGCTGCGGGACAAGCAGGGCGTTAACCGCGATCTGTTGCGCTCGGGCGCCAATATCACGGAAATGAATTGCGTGCGAAAGCATCTCTCGGCGATCAAGGGGGGGCGGCTGGCGGCAGCCGCCGCGCCGGCTCGCGTCGTCACCTTGGCGATCTCCGACGTTCCGGGTGACGATCCCGCAGTGATCGGATCGGGCCCCACCGTCGCCGACGCGACCAGTTTTGCGGACGCTCGCGCAATTTTCGATAAGTACGAGCTGACACCGCCCGAATCAATCGGACGATTCCTGGCCGAAGCCCGCGACGAGACGCCGAAGCCGGGCGATCCGAAGCTGCGGAATACGGAGTGCCGTTTGATCGCGACGCCGCAAATGTCGCTCGATGCGGCGGCGGACGCGGCGCGGGCGGCAGGAGTGACACCGCTCATTCTGGGCGACGCCATCGAAGGGGAAGCCCGGGAAGTCGCAACGGTCATGGCAGGGATCGCGCGCCAGGTCGCGCGCCGCGGGCAACCTGCGCCGCCGCCCGTGGTCCTGCTCTCCGGCGGCGAGACGACGGTGACGGTCCGGGGAGCGGGGCGGGGTGGCCGGAATGCGGAGTTTCTGCTGGCGTTGGCGGTGGCGCTCGACGGCGAGGCGTCCGTCTGGGGGCTCGCGGCAGACACCGACGGGATCGACGGGACGGAAGACAACGCGGGCGCGATCGTGTCGCCGGATACGCTCACTCGGGCCGCCCCGGCAGGACTGGAGGCCAAGGCCATGCTCGCCAACAACGATGGGTACAGTTTCTTCAAGGAATTGGGCGATTTGGTGATGACGGGGCCCACTCTCACCAATGTGAACGACTTTCGCGCCATCCTCGTGCTGCCAAGCTGAGGCGTTTTCCGGTATACTTTCCCCACCTGCGATGCGAGAGGCTCAGAAGAGCCCGTAATAAGGGGGAGAGTACCCAATGTTGTTCCGTCAGCTCTTCGATGCTGAATCCTGTACGTATACCTATCTGATCGCGAGCCGGCCCGGCGGCGAGGCGGTCATCGTCGATTCCGTCCTAGAACATACCGACCAATATCTGCGCCTTTTGAACGAACTCGACCTGAAGCTGGTCAAGGTCGTCGACACACATACCCATGCCGACCACATCACCGCGATGGGGGCGCTCCGCGACCGGACCAAATGCGTCACCGTGATGGGGGCGGAGAGCGCGGCGGACGTGGTGTCGATGCGGGTGCGCGAAGGCGAGCGTATCGATATCGAGGGACTGAGCCTGGAAGTGATCTATACACCGGGGCACACCGACGATTCCTATACGTTCCGGCTGCCCGACCGGATTCTGACCGGCGATACCTTGTTCATTCGGGGAACCGGCCGAACCGATTTCCAGAACGGCGATCCGCTGGCGCAGTACGATTCGATCTTCAACAAGCTGCTGCGCCTGCCCGAGGATACCCGCGTGTATCCGGGCCACGACTATAAGGGCGAGACCGTCAGCACGATCGGCGAGGAACGACGCCACAATCCGCGCCTTCAGGTATCGAGCGCGGCGGCGTATGCGGACATCATGAACGGCCTTAACCTCGCCAACCCGAAAATGATGGACGTGGCCGTGCCCGCGAACCAGAAGATCGGCGCGGCGCAAGGCGACGGGGCGCAGGCGCCCTGGGCGCTGACGGTCGCGGAGGTGCGGAACCGGTGCACCGGAGGGGATTGCGTTCTCGTCGATCTGCGCGAGGAATCGGAGCGCCGTCAGCACGGCGTCATCCCCGGCTCCGTCCATGCGCCCTATGGCGAGCTGGACGACTTCGTCCGCACCGGCGGATTGCTGCGCGAGATGGCGGAGAAGGCCGGACGCCGGCTGATCTATTACTGCGCCTATGGCGAACGCTCGGCGCTTGCCGTGCAAACCTCCGAAGGCATGGGTCTCAAGGACGTTTATCACCTGGTCGGCGGCATCGATGCCTGGAAGAAGGCGGGGCAGGACATCGAAAACGCCTTCGCTTGATCAGGGCTCGGCGTCGATTCCGGCGGCGTGGTTCCTGAGCCATTGAATGGCGGCGGGTCCTTCGACTTCGATCAAGGGCACGGTCTTCTCGACCGTTTCCAGGTCGCCGTTCTTCCCCGCCAGCTCCAGTTCCTTCGCCAAGGCGTTCAGGTGCCGTGCGCCGAAAGTCGCGGCGCTGCTCTTGAGGGAATGGGCTTCCGCGCCGACCTTGGCGCAGTCTCCCTTGGCCGCCGCGGCGGCGATGACGCCGATCTGTTTCTCCGCCGTTGTCACGAAGGTTTGAATCAATTGCGGCAGGAGACTGGGGTCGGTGTCCTCCCCGAGCTGGACCAATGCCGCCTCGTCGACGACGGCGTCGGCCTGAGATGTGGCCGGCTCTGCGGTTTGCGGCAGTGTCGTCTCCGGCACCGCCGCGCCGTCGGGATGGAGCCATTCGATGACGCAGCCGAGCAATTGTTCCCGCGACGCCGGTTTCGCCAGATATCCGTCCATGCCCTTGGCGAGAAGGGCCGATCTGTCGCCCCGCATGACATGGGCGGTCATCGCGATAATGGGGATGCGAGCCCGCTCCGGGTCCAAGGCCTTGATCTGTTCCATGGCGCCGATTCCGTCCAGTTCGGGCATGCCGATATCCATCAAAATGAGGTCGTAGGGACGCCGTCGAACCGCTGCCACCGCCTCCAGTCCGTTGGCGGCGATATCGACCCGTAATCCGGCTTTTTCCAGAACCGTCCGGGTCACCATTTGGTTGGCGGGGTTGTCCTCCGCGAGGAGGATGGTGCCGGAGAGCGCGATGTTCCGGAAATCTTCGGTGTTGCGTACGGAGGCTTCGACCGCGGCGGTGGCGTCGGCCGACAGCTTCGGCAAGGTCACGCTAAACCAGAAGCGGCTGCCCGCGCCCAGGGCGCTTTCGAATCCGATATCGCCGTCCATCATCTCGACGAGCGATTTGGAAATAGCCAGGCCCAATCCGGTGCCGCCGAATTTCTGCGTGTAGGCGGGCGTCAATGTGGTGAACTCGCCGAACAGATCGCGGTGGTGCTCCGGGCTGATGCCGATGCCGGTATCGATGACGTCGAACCGGACCGACGCTTCGTGCGGATTCTCCTCGATCAACGAGACCTCGATTGTCACGCCGCCCTCGTCGGTGAACTTGACCGCGTTGCCGGCGAGGTTCAGCAAGATCTGCCGGATCCGTCCTTCATCGCCGATTAGGTAAGCAGGGAGGCGGTCGGAGAGAACGATTTTCGTCCAGATACCTTTGCCTTCGGCCCGGGGGGAGATGACCTCGCCGACGGTCTCCACGATGTCCCGGAGTTTGAAGGGCGCGGCGTCGAAGACAAGTTTCCCGGCCTCCATCTTCGAGAAGTCGAGAATGTCGTTGATGATGTTGAGCAGGGCTTCGCTCGCCCGGCGACCGGTTCTGGTGAAATTGGCCTGTTCTTCGTCGAGCTTCGTGTCCTGCAAGAGGCTGAGTGTCCCGATCACCGCATTGATGGGGGTGCGGATCTCGTGACTCATCATGGCCAGGAACTCCGATTTAACCGCGTTCGCCGCTTCGGCGCGGTCCTTGGCCTCGCGCAAGTCCGCCTCTGCCTGCCTCTGTTCGGTGACGTCGCGGATATAGGCGACGAAAATCGGCCCCTCGCGGGTTGCTTCGGCTTGGATCGAGACCTCCGCTGGAAATTCCTCGCCGTTCAGGCGCACGGCCGGCAACTCCAGCCGCTTGCCGAGGACGGGACCTGCGCCGGATTTGAGATATTGCGTCATGCCGGTCCGGTGCGCTTCGCGCAGGCGTTCCGGAATAATCAACTCCGCCAGGTCCTTGCCCATCGCACCCTCGCGGGCGTAGCCGAAAATGGCCTCCGCGGCGGCGTTGAATTCGAGGATCCGGCCGCGGTGGTCGATGCCGATAATGGCGTCCAGCGAAGCTTCGACGATAACCCGCGACCGCCGCTCGTTTTCGGTCGCGTCCTCGTAGAGGGAAGAGATGCGGCGCGACATGGTATTGAACGCATTTGCCGTGTCGGCAAGTTCGTCGCGGCCTTTGACCTCGAGCTGATAGCCGAACTCGCCTTCCGCAATGCGCCGGGACGCCCGCTTCAACTGCCGCAATTGACGCGTCAGGTACAGGCCGAGGATGAAGGAGAACAAGGCCACGAGCGCCATTTCGGCAACCGCAATGGTGATGGTGTCGCGCCGGGCGCTTTCTACGATGGCGACCAGGGGTGCGATCGAGAAGCCGATCTCTACCCTGCCGAAAACGGCGCCGCCTTCGACGATCTCGGCGGACGTGTCGTAAATGCCGTCGGTCGTCTCCCGGTAGCTCTGGTCTTCCAGGAAGCGTTCCGGAACGGCATCGGGTCCGGCACCCGCCTGCGCCAGAACTTCTTCCTGTTGGCCGATTACCCGGACATAATGGAGGTCGGGGTTGCGCACCAGTTCGGCGACCAGCGTGTCCAGGGTCGCGAGGTCGCTGCTGATCACCGCGTCCTTTGCCGCGTCGGCGAACAGGCGCGAAGTGGTGACGGCGCGTTTCGTCAGACCATCCTCGACGGAGATCGTCAGAATATCGATGCTCTTCCAGACCAGCAGGCCGAGGAGCACCGCTTCGATCAGCGCGACAGGTTTATGTCAGTAATGTTGACTTACTATTGGGATCGCAAGATATCCTAGCCATCTTACCAAAACATTAGCGCGGTCAATTATGAGTACCCTAGAGCCGACGCCGCAAAGACCCAAGGCCCTGTTGATCGAGGACGATCCCGTCTTCCGGCAGATCGTGACGATTTCGCTGGGGAAACGCGGTTACGAGGTGATCGACGTCGCGAGTTTCGAGGAGGGTCTTGAGGCCATTGCAGCCGGTTCGTTCTCGTTTGTCATGACCGATATCTTCATGGAAGGCATGGGTGGGATTGCCGGCATTAAGATTTTGAAGGAAAAATTTCCGAAACTGCCGGTGGTGGCGATCTCCGGCGGTTGGGCCGAACTCGACCCGGACGATGCCATCGCGGCGGCGCGAAAGATCGGTGCCGATGCCGGGGTTAGAAAACCGATCAGCGCCATCGATTTCGACGCGGCCCTCAGACAGATCGGTCGCGGCACGCCCGTCTCCGGACTGTCTTGATCGGCGGCGAATGGGGCCGCGATGCGCCCCCTCGAATTGTCTCTGGTGCGGGTTATTCTTTCTGGCGATGGAATGAATTCGACAGACAGGGATATTGCCGATGGCAAGCGACGACCTCACCCCCATTATCGTGGGCGTGGCCCAGATAGAGCAGCGCGAGGACGATCCGGGCAACGCGCGGGAACCGCTGGACCTGATGGTCGAAGCCGTGCGGGCGGCGGCGGCCGATTGCGGCAATCCTAAAATACTGGAACTCGCGGATTCGGTTCGCGTGGTGCGCGGAATCTGGGGCTACGGCAATCCGGCCCGGGCCGTCGCCGAACGGATTGGGGCGCCCGGTGCGGAGACCGGGTTGACTTCCCTCGGTGGCAATTATGTCCAGTCACTCACCAATCGCAGTTTCCTGGACATTCAAAGCGGCAAGAACGAGATCGTCATCGTGACCGGCGGCGAGTGCGGCCGCACGCAGTCGCGCGCGCGCAAGGCGGGAATCGAGCTCGAATGGAACCCGCTGACGCGCGAGCCGGGCGCCAATCCGACGACCCGCGACGACGGCGATGCGCCGGAGATGTTTCTCGGCTCCAACAAGGTGACCCGGCACGAAGCGGAAACGCGCCGCGGGATCCAGCTTCCGATCCAGTTCTACCCGATGTTCGAGACCGCGCTCCGCCACGCGAACGGAGAGAGCGTCGAGGGCCATCTGGAGCGGGTGTCGGAACTCTGGGCCGGCTTCAACCGGGTTGCGGTCGAAAATCCGCATGCCTGGATCCGCAAACCCTTAAGCGCCGAGGAAATTCGCACGCCTTCGCCGTCGAACCGACCGGTCTCCTACCCCTATACGAAGCTGATGAATTCGAACAACAGCGTCGATCAGGGAGCGGCCCTCATTCTGACTTCGGTCGGCAAGGCCCGCGCTTTGGGAATCCCGGAGGACCGCTGGGTCTATCCGCATGCGGGCACCGAGGCTTGGGACCATCTCTATGTGTCGGAGCGCGACAACCTGCACAGCTCGCCCGCCATTCGGCTTTCGGCGGCCAAACTGTTCGAGCTGACCGGCTTCGGCGTCGAGGATATGAATTACGTCGACCTCTACAGTTGTTTTCCGGCGGCGGTACAAGTCTCGGCCAACGAGATCGGCCTGTCTCAGGATCGGCCGCTGACGGTGACCGGCGGTCTTACCTTTGCGGGTGGGCCGCTGAACAATTACGTCATGCACTCGGTCGCCCGCACGGTCGAACTGTTGCGGGAGAGCCCGGGCAGCCGGGGATTGGTGACCGCGAACGGCGGCTTGCTGACAAAACACGCACTTTGCATCTATTCGACGGACGCGCCCGGAAAACCTTTTGCCTGGGCCAATCTGCAGGACGAGGTCGATGCGACCCCGCGCCGCGAAGTTGCCATTGAGCATGAAGGCGGCGTCGCCATCGAATCCTATGTCGTCATGTACGACGCGGAGGCGCGGCCGAGCCGGGCGCACACGGCCTGCCTGCTCGATGACGGGCGGCGGACCTGGGCGAATGTCACGGACGCCGACACGGTGGCGGCGATGACCCGGGAGGAATTCTGCGGCCGTGCCGCTACGGTCGACGGCGGCGGAACGTTACGGGTTCAATGACGGGCCAGGCCCGCTTCAATTACAGATGAGGAGTATCGAGTTGAGTACGTTTTACATGGTGGAGATGCATTACCCGCTGGACGAGGACCGCGCGCGGTTCAACGAGTTCTACGCCAAGCATATCGACATGCTGCTGACGATCGACGGTTTTCAATCGGCGCAGCGCTACGAATGTACGCACGAGGCGCGGGCGCCGTTCCTGGCGGTCTATCGGGTGCGCAATCCGGAAGTTATGACCAGCGAGAATTACACGTCGCGGGCCGGGCGCGATTCCGTCGATCCGGTCTTTAAGGCGAAGATGACCAATTGGCACCGCAATCTGGTGCAGGGCGAGATCGCCGACATGGACGTGCCCGATAAGGGCTGGATGGTTTTGATCGACCGGGAGAGCGCCGACAGCCCGCCGCTTCCGGACGGCTTTACGCAGCTGTCGATCGTGGGGCTCGACGAGACCATCGTCGAGCGCGGCGTCTGTATCGGAAAAAGCGGCGATCCGGTGGTGCCGGATGCGCCCGCCACGGGGTGGACGGTCCGCACGTTCCGTCCGGTCCATGCCCCGCGGCACCCGGAATAGGGGCCGCTTGTCGGCGGCGGGATTAATGCTCGTTCAGCATACCCGGATTTAGGGCAAGACTGGCGACGGTACTGCGCGCCAAGGCGTCTTCTATGCCCTCCATGGCAGCGAGCATCATCGCGGCGGCGGTGAGGCCTTCGTCGTGCGCGACTTCCGCGGGATGACCGGCTCCCATGGCTTCCTCGACCGTCTCCATATAACTGTCTTCAAGTATATTTTGAGTATAAGCGTCCATGTGTTTTATCCGTGAGTATGAATACTTACGAATACATGAATACACTACATTTTGATAAATTCAAATAAATATTCTCTATATTTTGAAATTGCCGAGCGCCAAATTATGAAATTTGGCGTAATAATAAAGTTGTGGAGGTGTAGTGTTCAAAATTCAGGCGATTCTGTATTTAAATTACGCCTCTCCACTATTTCAGAAACTTCAGCAATTAAGGTCCCGAAGTTTTTAAGGGCCGACCTCTCGAGTCTTCGGAGGAGCGCCGGGCATACCTCCGAGGGGAGATGTTCTTGCGGGTCGGCAAATTGGATTTAAATGTCAATCACAGGCGCGTTCCGTCTCGGTGGACGCGCGCTTTGGTCAACATGGTCGGAAACGCATTGGCGGAGCCGGTCGGGCGGGGAGGTGCTAAGTGCAGGCAAGCGACGCGGAGACTTATGATTTCATCGTTGTCGGCGCGGGCTCGGCGGGCTCGGCCGTGGCGCACAGACTATCGGCCGACCCGAAGAACCGGGTCTTGCTTCTGGAGGCCGGCCCCGCCAGCAACCCCTGGTCACGCATCCCGCTCGGCTATGCCAAGCTGCTGAACAATCCGAAGGCGAATTGGCGCTATCAATCGGAGCCCATGGCAAACGCAAACGGCCGTTCGCTTTATGTGCCGCGCGGCCGTCTGCTCGGCGGGTCCAGCGCCATCAACGGCAACGCCTTCGTGCGGGGACAGGCGCAGGATTTCGATACCTGGGCGCAGATGGGCAACCGAGGCTGGAGTTACAAGGATGTCCTGCCCTTCTTCAAAGGGATGGAGAGCTACGAGAGCGAGGGGGGCGACGATGAGTTCCGGGGGCGGGGAGGCCCGCTCCGGGTCACCAATCCGGACGCGACCGACCCGCTGCTTGCGGCGATCATCAGGGCGGCGGGCCAGGTCGGTATCGAGCATAACCCGGATTACAACGGCGCGCGGCAGGATGGCATTGCGATGAGCCAGGCGACGATCTCGAAGGGCCGGCGCATGAGCACCGCGCATTGCTATCTCGATCCGATCCGCTCGCGCCCCAACCTGCGGATCGTCACAGAGGCGCTAACGAAGGCGGTATTGCTCGACGGCAAGCGCTGCACCGGCGTGCGGTATTCGGTCGGCGGCGCGGCACGTGTGGCGCATGCCACGCGGGATGTCGTGATCAGTGGCGGTTCGATCAATTCGCCGCAATTGCTGGAACTCTCCGGGATCGGTCAGGCGGACCGGCTGCAAGGTCTCGGCATCGAGGTCCGTCATGCGCTGCCGGGTGTGGGCGAGAATCTGCGAGACCATTTCGCGCCCCGGACACGCTGGGAAATCGGCGCCAAGGGGCTGACCTTCAACGACCGCGGGCGCGGTCTGGGTCTCGTCCGCCAGGTGCTGCGGTATTACCTGTCCGGCAAAGGCATGCTGGGGATGGTGGCCGCACCCTTGCGCGCTTTCGTGCGTTCGCGCGACGGCCTGGAGGCGCCGGACTTGCTGTTGGGATGGGTCCCGATGCTGTATGAACCGGGCCCTAAAATCTCCAAGCAGTCAGGAATGACTTGCTATGCGCACCCCATGCGTCCGGAAAGCAAGGGGCACATCCATATCACTTCCGCCGACCCACGGGTGCAACCGGCGATCGATTTCAACTTTCTCTCTTCGCAGGTCGATGCGGAATTGACCGTAATCGCGGTGCGCATCGCGCGCTCGATCATGACGGCGCCCGCATTGGCTGACCTCCAGATAAAGGAGTTGGCGCCGGGGGCGACACAGGCCAAAGATGACGAAATCCTGGATTGGGTCAAGGAAGCGGCGGAGACGACCTACCATCCAGTTGGCACCTGCAAGATGGGCAGCGATCCGATGGCCGTCGTCGACGAACGCCTGAAAGTTCACGGCATTGAAGGGCTGCGGGTGGCCGATGCCTCGATCATGCCGACGCTGACCTCCGGGAATACCAATGCGCCGTCCATTATGATCGGGGAGAAAGCGGCGGCGATGGTCCTCCAGGACGCGAAATCGGCATAACGCCGCCCCGTTTGCGGATATTCGGTACGCATTTGTTTCGCCGCCGCGGGGCGGCGCCGGTTGAATTCGCTTGTAACGGCGGCGATTAAGGGCCACATCCGGTTAGCACTCTTGAGTAGGGAGTGCCAATTCCGTGCGAAATCATACAATCAAAGAATACTGGAGAATGAGCGAATGAGCTTTAGGCCATTACGTGACCGAGTGCTGGTGCGCCGCATCGACGAGGAAGAGAAGACCTCCGGCGGCATTATTATTCCCGATACGGCGAGAGAGAAGCCGATGCAGGGCAAGATCGTCGCCGTTGGATCGGGCGCCCGCAACGAGAAGGGTGAAATCGTCCCGCTCGACGTCAAGACGGGTGACCTCGTTCTGTTCGGCAAATGGTCCGGCACCGAGATCAAGCTGGACGGCGAAGAACTGCTGATCATGAACGAATCGGACATCATGGGCGTCTTGGACAAGTCCAAGGCATCGAAAAAAGCTGCCTAGAGCTGTCTAGGACTAAAAGGAATTCAAAATGGCTGGTAAAGACGTCAAGTTTTCAACCGACGCCCGCGACCAAATGTTGCGCGGCATCGAAATTCTGAACAACGCGGTCAAGGTGACGCTGGGTCCGAAGGGACGCAACGTGCTGCTCGACAAGGCGTTCGGTGCGCCCCGGATCACCAAGGACGGTGTCTCCGTCGCGAAGGAAATCGAGCTCTCCGACAAGTTCCAGAACATGGGCGCCCAGATGGTGCGCGAAGTCGCTTCGAAGACCAACGATCTGGCGGGCGACGGGACGACCACGGCGACGATCCTGGCGGCGTCCATCGTGCGCGAAGGGATGCGGGCGGTTGCCGCCGGCATGAACCCGATGGATCTGCGGCGCGGCATCGATTCTGCCGTCGCGGCGGTCGTCGCGGATATCGCGAAACGTGCAAAGAAGATTACGACCAACGGCGAGATCGCTCAGGTCGGCTCGATTTCCGCGAATGGCGACAGCGAGATCGGCGACATGCTGGCGAGCGCGATGGAGAAGGTCGGAAATGCCGGCGTCATCACCGTCGAGGAAGCCAAGTCACTCGATACCGAGTTGGTGGTTGTCGAAGGTATGCAATTCGACCGCGGCTATCTCTCGCCGTATTTCATCACCAATGCCGAAAAGATGAAAGTCGAGCTCGCGGATCCTTACATCCTGATCCACGAATCCAAACTCTCCGGTCTGCAGGCGATGCTGCCGTTGTTGGAAGCGGTCGTCCAAAGCGGACGGCCTCTGCTGATCCTGGCGGAAGACGTCGAGGGCGAAGTGCTGGCGACGTTGGTCGTGAACCGGCTGCGCGGCGGCCTGAAGGTCGCGGCCGTCAAGGCGCCGGGCTTCGGCGATCGCCGCAAGGCGATGCTGCAGGACATTGCCATCCTGACCGGTGGGCAGGTGATTTCCGAGGATCTCGGCATGAAGCTCGAGAACGTAACCTTGGACATGCTCGGTACCGCCAAGCGGGTCGACATCGATAAGGACAACACGACCATCGTCGACGGCGCCGGCAAGAAGCAGGACATCGTGGGTCGCTGCAGGCAAATCGAGGCGCAGATGGAGGAAACCACCTCCGACTACGACCGCGAGAAGCTCCAGGAACGCCTCGCCAAGCTTTCGGGCGGCGTTGCGATCATCCGGGTCGGCGGTGCCACCGAAGTCGAGGTCAAGGAACGCAAGGACCGCGTCGAGGACGCCATGAATGCGACCCGCGCCGCTGTCGAGGAAGGTGTCGTCGCCGGTGGCGGCGTGGCCCTTCTGCGGGCCATCAAGGCGCTCGACAAGATGAATTTAGAGAACGCGGATCAGCAAGTCGGCATCAACATCGTGCGCAAAGCACTTCAAACGCCGGCGCGTCAGATCATCGATAACGCGGGCGAGGACGGTGCCGTGATCGTCGGCAAAATTCTCGAGAGCAAGGACGCCAATTGGGGCTACGACGCCCAGGCCGAGAAATTCTGCGACTTGGTCAAGAGCGGTATTATCGACCCTGCCAAGGTGGTCCGGATTGCGATCCAGGATGCGGCATCCGTCGCGGGCCTGCTGGTCACGACCGAAGCCATGGTCGCCGAGAAGCCGGATGCAAACGGTGGTGCCGGTGGCATGCCGGGCGGTATGCCGGATATGGGCGGCATGGGCGGCGGCATGGGCTTCTAACGCCTCCCCATCGCGAATGTTAAGGGCCGTCCCTTCGGGGGCGGCCTCTTTCGTTCAGGGCCTCAGTCCCACGGTGCCTCGGCGACGGCGTTGCGGGCCGAGATGCGGCCGAAGGCGAGGCACTCGCCGATGTTGCCGGTGCCCTGGTAGAGATAGCTGTAGATCGAGCCGAGCTCGCCCGCACTGTAGAGGCGCGGGATCGGCGTCCGGTCGGGGCGCACGATCTGGCCCTTCTCGTTGCGCCGCGGCCCGCCCTGGGTGTTGAGCATCGAGGGCGAAAGTTCGACCGCATAGTACGGGCCGTCGGCGAGCGGCGTCAGCATCAGGGTGCGCCCGAAATCGCTGTCTTCCCCGGCCTCGGCCTGGGTGTTCCAGCGCTGGACGGTATCCGTCAGTGTCGCGGGATCGAGGCCGATCTTGCCGGCCAGTTCCGTCAGCGTTGCGCCCGACTTGATCCAGCCCTTGCCGAGTTCCGCGCTATTGTCTTCGCTCCATTCGTATTGCTCGACGATCTGGGTCCAGCCGTGGCTCGGGTGACTGTCGTAGATCGACCCGGCGGCCATATGGACCCGGTCGAAGATCATGTGCATCGGGCAGGGGGTGGTGAGCGCCTTCCAGGTGCCGTGCGCCGGCACCTTGCCGTGGCGCGTCTTGTATTTCTCGTCGCAGAAGCGCTTGCCGTCTGGGCCGACCACGATCGCACCGCCTGGAATTTCCTTGCTGTAATGCAGGGCCTGCATCGAAAAGCTGGTCGGCACTTCCGGCACTTTGAGCGCCATCGACGGGCCGGCATAGTTGTTCATATGCCAAAGATCGGCGCCGACCGCGAGGCCCATGGTGATGCCGTCGCCCTCGTTATAGGGGCTGCCCGAGGTATAGCAGTACGGCACGCCCGGCAGGTAATCGCGGATCATCTCCTGATTGTTCTCGAATCCCCCGCAGGTCAGGATTACGGCTTTGCGTGCCTTGATGGCGATGAATTTCCCTTTGTGTTCGGCTCGGATGCCGAGAATTTCGCCGGTATCGCCGTCCTGCACCAATTCTCGCCCGGGCGTCTCGTAGAGCACGTCGATGGGGCGTTCCTTGACCAGGCTCTCGAACCGCTTCCAGGTCAGCGAGTAGCCGTATTTCGGGCCATCGTGGAACTTGTGAACGCAGTCCGAGCCGGGCAATTCCGGAAATTCGATGCCGACCGGCGGGTGCTGATGCTCCTGCGGGTCACCGCCGAGCGAGGCCAGCCATTCGTTGTTGAGGCACATCTCCTCCGACCAGACGCGGACCATCTCTTCCGGCACCGTATAGGGCCCGCAGAGCGCGGTCAGATAGGCGGCCGCCGGTTCAGGCGCGGAGGTGTTGAGATAGCCTTGCCCGGCCACCTTGGTGTTGCCGCCCGCCTTGTGCTCGGGCGCCTTCTCCAACAGGAGTACGTCGGCGCCCAACTCATGCGCCGTGACGGATGCCGCGACGCCGGCGGCCCCGAAGCCGACGACGACCACGTCGGCTTCCCGGTCCCAATTCTCAGGTCTCAATGTTGCCGGTCCTCAATCTTCGAGTTCGGGTATGACCCAGAGCGGCGCCTCTCCGCGCGCCACCCGCTGGACGTTATCGAACGCGTTGCGCACGCGCGCGGTATTGCTCTCGAAGGTGGGGCCCGCGAGATGCGCCGTCAGGATCACGTTGTCGAGGCCGAAGAGCGGGTTGTCCGGCTGCGGCGGCTCTTGGTCGAAGACGTCGAGGCCGGCCGCGAGAATGCCGCCGTTGGTCAGCGCCGCGTAGAGGGCTTCTTCGTCGATGACGGGGCCGCGCGCCGTATTGACGAGAATCGCGGAGGATTTCATCAGCGCCAGTTCCTCGGCGCCGATCAGATGGCGGGTCGAGGGGTTGAGCGGCGTGTGGAGCGAGATCAAATCGGATTCGCGGAGCAATTCGCGCAGCAGCCGGAACCGCACGCCAAGCGCGTCTTCCTGGTCTTCCGTGAGGCGCGCGATGTCGTAATAGACGATCTGCATGCCGAAGGCCTGCGCGAGCCGAGCCGTCTTCTTGCCGATCGTGCCCAATCCGACGATGCCGAGAGTCTTGCCGCGCAGTTCATGGACGCGCGGCGTCTGGTTGCCGCGCCAATTGCCGGCGGCGACGGTCTTGTGCTGGTGCACCAACTGGCGCGAGACCGCGAGCATCAGCAGGACGGCATGCTCCGAGACGGCGACGGAATTGGCCCCACCGTTGTTGGAAATCGGCACGCCGGCCTTGCGGGCGGCGACAAGGTCGGCCTTGTCGTATCCGGCGCTGAGCAGTTGGATCAGCTTGAGGTTCGGGCCGTCCGCGTAAAGCTGTTCGTCGACCAAGCCGTCGACGAATCCGACCAGATACTCGGCGTCCTTCATCGCTTGCTTGTATTCGGCACTGCGCGCCGGGACGACCGCCAGCTCGAAGCCGGACGGCACGATTTCCTGGGCCGCGGTGGCGGCATCGGGGAAATCGGTCACAAAAACAATCTTGGTGCTCATATCGCCTCTCAATGAAAATGCTATATGCAAGATGGCGCGTGATCGCCGCAGGGAAAGGCGGCGATGTCAGCCTGCGTCGATCTGTTGCCGCGATTAGCGGTTCGGGTAATCCGGCAGGTCGAATTTGAACATCCGCTTGGCGTTCAGTCCGAGAATCTTGGCGCGCTGATCGTCGTTCATCTTCTGCATCGTGCGTTCGATGGCGGCGGCGGAATGCGGCCAGGTCCCTTCGTGGTGCGGATAGTCGTTCGCCCACATGAAATTGTCCCAGAGGTCATACTCCTCGGCCAGCAAGAGGCCGGCTTCGTCCTCCTGGAAGCTTGCCGCGCCGTTCGAGCGGAAATAATCGCTCGGCAGGCCCTGGAGCTTCGGGCGTACCCAGAAATGGTGCTTCTTGTAGGCTTCGTCCATGGCGTCGAGGACCCAGGGAACCCAGCCGATTCCGGCTTCGATTAGCGCGAACTGGATTTTCGGGAACCGCTCGAGTACGCCCGAGGCGCAGAGATTGGCCAGCGGCTCGATGGTCGGCGAGAGCGAGTGCGTGACGTAGTTGATCACGGCGCCGCCGTTGCCCTTGGACGCGCGCGGGTCGCGGCCGGTGGAGACATGGAAGGTGATCGGCAAGCCGGTCTCCTCGATCAGCGCCCACATGGGGTCGAATTCCGGCAGGTTGTAGTTCGCGTGGTCGACGTCGTGCGCCCCCCAGATCGGCTTGCAGGGCAGGGTCAGACCCCGGAAGCCCAAGGCGGCGACGCGTTCGATTTCCTTCATCGCACCGTCGAAATCGCCGGTCGCGATGGCGGCCAGCGGCGAGATCGTATCGTTATGGGCGCCGAATTCCTCCCAGGCCCACTCGTTCCAGACCTTGCATTGCGCCATGGCGAAGACGGGATCCGGCGTCGCCCACATGGCGAGACCCTTGTTCGGGAACATGATCTCGCCGTCGATGCCGTCGTAGCGGTTGTCCTCGAGGCGGCCCTCCACGGTGGCGCCCGCCTTGCCGCGCACGCCGTCCTCGCCGAGCATCTTGAAATCGAAGATCCGGGATTTGCGGTAGCCTTCGGTGATCCGCCATTGTTTGCCGTTCTCGTCGGTCTCGACGCGCGGAATGCGGTCGCGGTATTTCTTGTCGATCCGCGTCGCCCATAGGTCGAAGGGTTCGTTCGCGTGGGTATCGGCGGAAATCATCAGGTACTTGTCCGGATCGTCGCGCCGCGCGGTGCGCTGCCAGCCTTCCGGGCCGGGCGTCTCCATGCGCCAGAGATTTTCGTCGTTGATGTCGTATTTTGGCTGTTCGGACATTGCTCGTTTCCTTCCGTGCGCCTCGTCTTATAGAAAATGTATGATTGCGGGCGCGCCTGCATAGGGTAGGGCCCCGCGAAAGGCGATAGCCGGTATTGCCACCTCGTGTACGCTTCATACCTCTTTCGTAACTGAACAGGCGAAGGAGCGAGGCCGCGATGCCGGTACTTTACGAGAAGAAAAACAATGTCGGGTGGATCACGCTGAGCCGTCCGGGCGCGCGGAATGCCTGGGGGCAGGATTATTACGACGACCTGCCGAAATACTTCGCGGAGATGGAGGAGGACGACGAGGTGCTGTGCGTCGTCATCACCGGCGACGACAGCGCGGGCGCCTTTTCCGCCGGCGCCAATCTGAAGGACCCGAATACCCACAACACGGGATCGCCGGCCGCCTTCCTGAAAGGAATTTCAAAGAAGCGGGGCGTCTCCCCCTTCAACATGTTCACCGATTTCCCGAAGCCGATCATTGCGGCGGTCAACGGCTATGCCATCGGCATCGGCTGCATCATCACCTTCTGCTGCGACTTGATTGTCGCGTCCGAACGGGCGGAATGGCGTCTGCCGCAGATCGGGCTCGGTATCATTCCGGCTTACGGTGGCTCCGCCAGACTGGCGCGCTGGGTGGGGAAGGGCTTGGCGACGCGCCTTGCGATGGGATTTCCGCTTCCGGGCGAGGAAGCCTACCGGATCGGTCTCGCGCAATGGCTGACGCCGCACGACGAGCTGATCGCGAAGGCCGAGGAGGTTGCCGCGCATATCGTCAAGCTGCCGCCGCTCTCGGTGCGCATGGTGAAGGAATCGATCACCCATTCCCTCGACGTCCCGAATATGAAGGACGCGTCGCTCGCCGACCTCTACCGTTTCGGCATGCTGGAACTGACCGAGGATACGCAGGAGGCGCACAACGCCTGGCGCGAGAAGCGGACGCCGGAGTTTAAGGGGAAATAGCCGCCCTCACCCCAACCCTCTCCCGCACGCGGGAGAGGGAGCCGGACGGTCGTGTTCTACGAACCCTCTCCCGCTGGCGGGAGAGGGAGGGACCCGCCGCCTTCGCGGTGGGAGGGTGAGGGAAAGGCGCTATGCGTTCGCCCGCATGATGTTGCGCGCGATGGCCCAGCGGTGGACTTCCGAGGGGCCGTCGTAGATGCGGAAGGCGCGGATGTCCTTGTAGGTCCGCATCACCACGGTCTCGTTGGTGATGCCGGTGCCGCCGAGAATCTGCACGCAGCGGTCGACGACGCGGCCGACGGCTTCCGAACAGAAGACCTTGGCCATGCTGCTCTCGTTGCCGCCGCGCTCGCCCTGATCCAGCACCCAGGCGGTGTGCCAGATGCTGAGGCGGCTCTGATGCATGTCCTGGAAGTTGTCGGCGAGCTGGAAGCTGACCCCTTCGTGCTCCGCCAGCGGCTTGCCGAAGGCGTGGCGGTTGCGGGCGTATTCGACGGCGATGTCGTGGCAGCGCCGCGCGGCGCCCAGCCAGCGCATGCAGTGGGTGAGCCGCGCCGGGGCGAGGCGCACCTGGGCATAGCGGAACCCCTTGCCCGGCTCTCCCAGCACCGAATCCTTCGGCACCCGGACATCCGTGTAGTCGACGATGGAATGGCCGCCGGAGGTGTTGCTGTCCATGGTATCGAGGACGCGCACGACCTCGCAGCCTTCCACATCCATATCAGCCATGAACATGGTGGCGCCGATGTCCTTGCCGGACTTATCGATGGTGCGCGCCATGATGATCTGGAAGGCGGCCCCTTTGGCGCCGGTGATCAGCCACTTGCGGCCGTTGATGACATACCCGTCGTCATCCTCGACCGCCGTCACCTTGAGCATCGAAGGATCGGAGCCGGCACCGCCGTCCGGCTCGGTCATCGAGAAGACCGAGCGGCATTCCGCCGCCGCGAGCGGTCGCAGATACTTCTCCTTCTGCTCCTCGTTGCCGACCACCTCCAGCAGATGCATGTTGCCCTCGTCGGGCGCGCTGATATTGAGCGCGTAGGGGCCGAGCGGGGAATAGCCGGCCTCCTCGAAGACGATGGCCTTGCCGACATGGGAGAGGCCGAGCCCGCCCCATTCCTCGCCGATATGCGGGGTCAGCAGGCCGGCTTCGCGTCCGAGTGCCGCCACCTCCAGGCGCAGTTCGTCGCTCGGTCCGTGCGGTCCCTGGCGCGGGTCGCCTTCCATCGGGATGATCTTGTCGCGGATGAAGGCGCGGGTGCGGTCCTGATATTCCTGCAGGTCGTCGGGAAGGCTGAAATCGATCATGGCGCGGCTCCGGTTCGTCGTTCGTGTTCAGTGCGGGCGGACCATAGCAATTAGAGTCACCGTGGCAAATGGCCAGTGACGTATTGCCGCCTACTTCATTGAGCGAACGGCATTTGAAAAAGGAATTGGCGATGCTCGACCCCCTACCGCTGAAAGGCCGCACGGCCGTGGTGACCGGCTCCGGCCAGAATATCGGCGAGGCCATCGTGAAACTCTTCTCGGCCGCGGGCGCCAATGTCGTCGTCAACGGCGCCTCGTCCCGCGAGAAGGTCGATAAGGTCGTGGCCGATATCAAGGCGTCGGGCGGCAACGCCATCGGCATCATGGCGGATGTCGGCGATGCGGACGCGGTGGAAGCGATGGTCAAGCAGGCGGCCGAGACCTTCGGAACCGTCGATATCGCGGTCTCGAATGTCTCGATCCGCAAGAAACAACCGGTCGAAGATATCTCCGTCAAGGATTGGCAGGACACGATCAACACCAACCTCAACTCGGCCTTCTATCTGGCGCGCTGCGTGGTGCCGCTGATGAAGAAGGGCGGCTGGGGGCGGATCATCCATATCTCCGGTGTCGACGGTTTCGCGGCGCATGTGCCGACCCGCACCCACAACATCACCTGCAAGGCAGGCGTGCACGCCTTCGCCAAGGCGCTGTCGCTGGAACTCGGCCCGCACGGCATCACGGCCAACACGGTCTCCCCCGGCGCCATTGACACGACCCGCGACTGGAGCCAGTACGACGACCCGGAAGTGTGGAAAAAGGCGCGGCTCGAAGCGATCCCGGTCAAGCGGCTCGGCACCGTCGACGACATCGCCAACGCCTGCCTCTACCTCGCGGGCGAAACCGGCGGCTTCATCACCGGCGAAGTCATTCACGTGAACGGCGGGCAGTTCCGGTTCTAGCGCGGATATAATCGTCCTTTCCGCGACGGCGGGAAGGGCTGAAAGAGGCTACGCCTGCGGCAGCACCACGACCGTGCCGCGTTTCGTCTTGGCGGCGACCAGCTCGTGGGCGGCGGCGGTCTCGGCGAGCGGGAATTCGCCGGCAGTGCGGTGGAAGCGTTTGGCCTGTCCGAGCCAGGTCGCGATATCCGCCTGGGCGCGTTCGCGATCCTCGAGGGGCGTCATCGGCAGGACGAAGGGCCAGACCTTGACGTTCTTGGCCATGAAGACGTTCATCGGCACGACCGGGTTGGGCTCGCCCTTGGAGGCATAGATCGAGACGCAGCCGTTTACCTTGATGATTTGCTCGGTAATCCGGATGTTGCCGCCGAATTCGACCTCGCAGATATGGTCGACGCCTTGGCCGTCCGTCTCCGCCATGACGCGTTCGGCGACGTCGTCCTCGCGGTAATTGATCGTTGCCTCGGCGCCGGCGGTTGCCGCATCGGTCGCTTTGTCCGGCGAACTCACGGTCGAGATCACTCTGGCGCCGCCCCAGACGGCCCATTGGATGGCATAATTGCCCACCGCTCCCGCGCCGCCGGTGACCAGCACCGTCTTGCCGTTGACCGGGCCATTGCTGAAGACGCTGAAATGAGCGGTCATGCAGGGAATGCCGAGGGCCGCTCCCTCGCTGAACGACAGGTCGTCCGGTAGCGGGCGCACCCGCTCCGCGTTGAGCGAGATGAACTCGGCCCCGGTGCCGTGCTGGCGGCCTTCGCGCTGTCCGTTATAGAGCCAGACGCGCTCGCCGCCCTTGAAGCGGGTCACGCCGTCGCCGACCGCCTCGACGATACCGGCGCCGTCGCTTTGCGGTATGATAAACGGATCGACCTTATACTGGTATCGGCCGAGCCCGCTTCTTATGCCTTCGTCCGACGGATTGACGCCGGAGGCAAAGACGCGGATCAGGACTTCTCCCGGGCCCGGTACCGGCGTCGGTTTCTCGCCGAGAATCAGGACCTCGCGGGCGGGGCCCCGCTTTTCGTACCAGACGGCACGCATGCCGCTATTCCGCTGCGCTGTCGCGCCGGATGCCGAACCGCCCCAGCACCTCTGGCGTCGGATCTTCCGGGCGGTTGATCGGACGGTGCACGCGGGGCGGTGTCTTATCCAACTTCATCGGCGAGCCGAGCAGCGGCCAGGGGCCCGTTTCCCATTCGCCGTCGACGATCAGGCCGCGGGCGGCGGTCTGCGGATGGGTTGCGGCCTCGGTCACGTTGAGGATCGGCGCGAGCTTGATCCCCTTTGGTGCCAGGCCGCCGAACATCGCGGCGCGGGTCTTCGACTTGGTGTCGATATCTCCGGCATCGGTCGGGTTCTCCATCCAGACATAACCGTCGCTGCACTCGACGGCAGCGCCGTTCGGGCCGCGCTCTTCCGGCGGAACGTTCCAGCTGGTCTCTGTGATCCAGGACGTTACGTCCTGCATCGAGACATCGTAGGACATGCCCTTGCCGGTGCGCTCGCGCAGCTCCAGTCCGGCGACCACGGCGAGCATGGCCGTCTGACCGCCGGTGATGTCGGAATAGGAAATGCCGGTCGAAAGCGGCACGCCGTCGTCGCGGGTCAGGTCCATGATGCCGGAGCCGCCCTGCACGATGGTGTCCACCGCGGGGCGACCCTGATAGGCGGAATCCGAACCAAAACCGGAAATGGCGACGCAGACCATGCGCGGATTGAACTTCTGCACATCCTTCCACCCGAAGCCCAATCGGTCCAACGAGCCGGGTTTCATGTTCTGCACGATGACGTCGGCTGATGCGATCAGGTCGCGGACGATGTTCCAGCCCTCTTCGCTGCGCATGTCGATGGCGATGGAATGTTTGTCCGCGTTCGAGAACATAAAGTAATAACCGAGCCCCTCGCGACGCGGGTCCCAATCGCGCGACGTGTCGCCGCCTCTGGGTTCGATCTTGATGACCTCGGCGCCGAGCGTCGCCAGATGGCGGGCGCACAGCGGCGCCGTCGTGAACTGCCCGAACTCGATCACGCGCACGCCGTCGAGCGGCAAGGCCGGACCGCCGGTGCCGCCGCGCTTTTCGCGGGGCGCCGGAAGCGTACCGGAGCCTGGTGATTTGACGGTGTCAGGCCGCGCCGGCGTCCAGGCGTCGTTGTAGAACAGCGGCGCCTTCGCCAGGAATTCGCGGTCGCCGTCGCTCGCCCGGAGAATGCTCTTGCGGTGGACGAGATTCGCTTCCGTCGGCAGATCGTCGATGGTGGTGATGGGGCCGCTCGCAATGCCCGCCTCCGAGAGCGCGGCGACGCATTCCGCCAGCGTGTGCTGCGACGTCCAATCGATGATCGCCTGTTCGACGAAACTTCGATTTGCGACCCGGTCGTTGTTCTCCAGGATCGTTTCCGTGATCTCCGGGCGGCCGATAATGCCGCACAGAATCGAAAAATGTTCGTTGGAGACGGTGCAGATCAGCACGTCGCCATCGCTGGTGGGAAAACTGTTCCACGGCACGACGAGGGGGTGCCGGTTGCCCTCGCGCTTCGGTATTTTGCCGTCGTAGTGAGCCGGAAGGTATGTCGGCAGCGAGTTGATCCCGCAATCGAAGAGCGAGATATCGCCGAATTGGTTTGGCCCGCCGAGACGGCGCACGCGGAGTGCCGCCACCGCCGCCGCCGCACCGTATATGGCGGCCTCGTATTCCAGGATGGGAGCGCCCGCCGCGAACGGTGCGCCGCCTTCCTGCCCGTTGGTGTCCGCCACGCCCGTCAAGGCCTGGATCAGGGCGTCGGAATACGGTTTGCCCGCCAACGGGCCGGTATGGCCGAACGCCGTCAGGTCGATGTGAATGGCGCTCTCGTAACGTGTCTTGTCGCCATCGATGTCGCTTGAGGTCAGGATGATATCGGCGGCCTCGATGGCCGCATGCCGCCGGTCGGCCGGGAGCGGCTCCTTACCGAGTGCAAAGGTCGCGCGGTGGGCCCATTTGTCGCCCGGGAGATCGTCTCCTTCCACGTAAAGAACCGTGGCGCCCAATTGGTTCAGCAGCGAGCCGCATGCGCCGACCGCATACCGCCCGCCCAGTTCCGCCACCGTGATTCCATCCAGGGGACGCATGTTACACTCCGTCCTTCGTTTTAGCGGAACGCCGCCATGCCGGTCAGCTCCCGGCCTTGGATCAGCGTCAGGATTTCATTCGTCGCGTCGGGGATCGGCAGCATACGGACATCCCGGTAAAGCTGCTCCAACCCGGTTTCCTCCGCGATGCCCATGGCGCCGTGAACGTGCATCGCCATGGAAACGGCCTGTTCGCAAGCGGTCGTGGCATAGCGCTTGGCCATGGCGGAAATCGCGTTCGTATGGTCGCCGCGGTCCAGCTCGTCGAGCGCATAGTAGCAGAGAAGGCGGCTGGTCACGACATTGGTTTCGATATCCGCCAGCAGTTTCTGCACCAATTGATGCCCGCCGATGGCCTTGCCGAATTGGGTTCTTTCCTTGGCGTAGACCTTGGCGGCGTCGAGCGCCTTCTGGGCCAAATGCGTTGCCGCAAGGCCGCAGAGCGGACGGTTGCCGTTCCAGGTAATGGTGAGCAGGCGCGCGGCATCGCCGGCAGAGCCGAAGGCATTGATGGCCGGCACCCGGCAATCCTCGAAGACGATTTCCGAGAGATGGCCCATCTTCAGGCCCATGGTCTCGATCTCGGTCACTTCCATGTTCGGATTGTCGGTTTCCACGACGACACGGCGCAGATTGCTGCCCCGGTCGTCCTGACCGTCGGCGCAGGTCACGTTGATGATGTCGGCAATGCTGGCGTTGCTGCACCACATCTTGCGGCCATTAATGACCAGTTCGTTGCCGTCTTCGACGACGCGGGTCGTGACTTCGCGCGGATTCGAGCCGACGCCGGGTTCCGTCGTCGCCGTGCCGGTGATCTTCTTGCCCTCGAACAGGTCGGGGAGGAACATTTCTTTTTGTTCGGGCGTGGCTTCCGCGAAGATGCGCGCGATGGTGCATTCGTGGCCCATGACCCCGATGGCGAGGAAGGGCGGCAATTGCTCGTAGATGAGTCCGTAGTTCAGCATGGAGAGGCCGGACCCGCCGTCCTTCTCGGACAGCCGGGGCGCCATCAATCCCATGTGTTTCAGGTGTCCGAATATCTCCAGCATCGCGGCTTTCGGCAGCGACTTCTTCGGATCGTGCCGGTCGATGATCGGCTGCACATCGCGCTCCACCATTTGGCGGGCCGAATCCTGCATGAGTTTCTGTTCGGTCGAGAGTTCGAATTCCATGTCGGTTCTTTCGGGTATTAAATTCTAATTGTGCCATTGTCGTCATTCCGGGCCGTGCAGCGCATGAACCCGGAATGACGATGTCTGCAGCTATACCATCGCGAAACCGCCGTTGATGCTCAGCACCTGACCCGTGACCCAGGAGGCGCCGTCGCCGCACAGGTAGACGATACCGGCGGCGATGTCGTCGGGTTGGCCGAGCCGGCGGGTCGGATACATGCGCAGGATCGTCTGCTCCCGCTTCTTGAAGCGCTCCTCGCCGATAGAGGCCAGTACTTCGCGCTCGCGGGCCTGGCGCAGCTCCGTGTCGGTGGCCCCCGGCGAGACGACATTCAGCGTCACCCCGTTGCGGCCGACTTCCTGTGCCACCGATTTCACCAGCGAGATCACGCCCCCTTTGGCGGCGGCGTAATAGGAATGTCGCGCCTGGCCCGTGCGCGCCGCATCGGAGGCGAGGCAGACGATGCGGCCATAGGTGCGCTCGACCATGCCCGGCAGGACGCTGTGGATGACGTTCATTGATCCGTAAAGGCAGATGTCGAGCATCTGCTTCCAATCCTCGGGCGTCGATTCCATGAAGGTCTTGTCGGCGACGATGGCCGCCGTGTTGACCATGACGTCGACCGGGCCGAGGGCGGCTTCGGTGTCGGCGACCATCTTCTTAACCTGATCCATACTGGTGATGTCGCAGGCGATGCCGAGGGTCTCCGCCCCGGTTTCGCTCTTGAGGCGGGCTGCCGCTTCCTGAGCGCGGTCACCCACGACATCCGCGAGCGCCACCTTTGCGCCTTGTTTCGCCATCATGGCGCCGGCGGCATAGCCGATGCCGCGCCCGCCGCCGGGAATGAGTACTGTCCTACCGTGAAATGCGTCCGTCACGTTCTATATCCTTTCCGAGCCGCGCCGCCCCTCGGGCGGCGTTGCGGCATGTAACCAAATCGGGCCGGCAATCCGGCCTTGAGGATAAGGAAGTAGGAGCGCGAACGGAATGGACCAGAAGCGGGTGCCTGAAGGATGGGACAAAGAGAAGGCGCTGGCCGAAGGCGTCCGTCTCAACGTGAAGCGTGCGGGCGCCGGCCACCCCTTGCTGATGTTCCACGGCGGCATGGGATCGTGGACCCATTGGGTGCGGAATATTGACGTTCTGGCGGAGCATTTCGAGGTCCGCGCGATCGACGCGCCGAGCTACGGCGAGTCCGAGCAGGTCGACTACGGCCTGACGCCGCAGGAGTATCTCCAGGTCGCCATCGCTTCGGTCAACCGGATCGTCAAGGACGACGAGAGCTTCAGTATCGTCGGATTTTCCTTCGGCGGGGCAATCGGCAGCGCCGTGGCCGCGCATTTCGGACCCCGCGTGCGGGCGGTTACCGTGATCGGGCCCGGCGGTTTTTCGATCAAAGGCCGGCCCCGGCTGGATTTCATCCGCTACAACGACGTGAAGGACGATCCCGCCGCCTACCGCCATGCGCTGGGGCATAATCTGCTGCAATTGATGCTAAAGCATCCGGAGTCGCTGAGCGAAGAGGTGCTCGACATGCAGGACGAAAATGTCGCCCGCGCCCGCTTCAACAGCCGCAATGTCAGCTCTCAGCCGATCCTGCCGGAGAACCTCGGTAAGGCCGGCTGCCGCGCGCAACTGATCTATGGCGAGGACGATGTCACCGCCTTTCCCAGCATCGAACACCGTGCCGGGATGATTCGCGAACATGTGCCGGACCTGAAGGTCTACGTGCTGCCGAATGTCGGCCATTGGGCGATGTTCGAAGGGGCGGACGATGTGAACCGCCTGATTGTCGACTTCCACAAAGACGCCTGATAGGGGCGAGAAAACGGAGTATCCTATGAGCTATAATACCATCGAGGTCCAGAAAGACGGCCCCGCCCTTGTCATCACCTTGAACCGGCCCGAAAGCCGCAATTCCTTCAGTGTCGAGCTGATGGGCGAACTGGCGGCGGCCGCGAAGGACGGCGAACAGGACCCGGACATCTTCGGCGTGATCGTCACCGGCGGCGACAAGTATTTCGCGTCCGGCGCCGATCTCAACGAAGCGCTTGCGCTGACCGGGCCGAAGAGCGTCGTCGACTATATGAGCAACTGGGAGAAGCTCTGCCGCTCGATGGAAGAGCTGGAAATCCCGGTGATCGCCGCCATCGAAGGCTTTTGCATGACGGGGGGGGCCGAGTTCATCCTCGCCTGCGACATGCGTGTCGGGGCGGAGGGGTCGAGCTATGCGATCACCAGTGCGCGCATCGGAACCGTCGCGGGTGCCGGCGGGACGCAGCGCCTGCCGCGGATTGTCGGCATGGGCAATGCGCTGGAGATCATGCTGATGGCGGACCCGATTTCCGCCGAGGAAGCCTACCGGGTGGGACTGCTCAACAAGCTGACGCCGAAAGGCGGCGCCCTGGCGAAGGCGAGGGAAATGGTCGGCGTGCTGGCCGAACGCGCGCCGCTTAGCCTCGCCTGGGTCAAGCGGGTCGTCTACAACGGCATGCAGATGGATCTGCGTTCGGCAATCGATTACGAGCGGTTCATCGTCACCTCGATCTATCAGACGTCGGACCGCAAGGAGGGGATCGGCGCCTTCCTCGAAAAACGCCCGGCCAAGTTCAAGGGCGAGTAGACCGGATGAGCGCAGAGAACGGGATGTCGCCGGAGTTCGTATTGTCCGGCATCAAAGTCGTGGACTTCAGCCGTCTGCTGCCGGGGCCGTGGGCGACGCAGATGATGGCGGATTTCGGCGCAGAAGTGATCAAGGTCGAGCAACCGGGGGTCGGCGACGGCGCCCGGCACAATCCGCCGAACTACGCGACCACCAGCGCCTATTTCCACAGCGTGAACCGCAACAAGCGCGGCATCGCCTTGGACTTGGCGAAGCCGGAGGCGCAGGCGGTCGCCCACAAGCTGATCGCAGACGCCGATGTGGTTCTGGAATCCTACCGGGTCGGCGTCACGCAGAAGCTCGGGATCGACTACGAAACCTGCAAGAAGCTGAACGACAAGATCATCTACTGCTCGATCACCGGGTTCGGCCAGGACGGGCCCTTGGCGCCCATTCCGGGTCATGATCTGGTGATCCAGGCGATGACCGGGATCATGGGCGTGAATTTGGAGCGCGGCCTCGGCGTGCCCGACGTGCCCTTGTTCCAGGCCGGCGACTATGCCGCGGGCGCGCTGGCGATGATCGGCATTCTGCTGGCGCTGATGCGCCGCCAGCAGACGGGGGAGGGGCGGTTTATCGACTGCTCCATGTTCGACAGCCTGTTCTCGATGGCGAATATCGCGCTTTCCGCCGGCATGGCCAAGAAGGCCGGGTATAGCGGCGAGCCGGTCCTGGAGTCCTACGGCGGCAATCCGCGCTACAATCACTACGCCACGAAAGACGGCAAGGGCGTTGCGATCTCCCTGCTGGAGGCGAAGCTCTGGCGCGAGTTCTGCGATATCATCGGCCGCGCCGATCTCGTCGATGCGGACGAAAGTCCGGCGGACCGCCACACGACCCACGGCGGCAAGGGCGAAGTCTATCGTCAGGTGCTGACGGAGTATTGCAGGTCGCGCACGCGGGACGAAATCGTCCAGGAGTTGACGGCCATCGGGGCCCCGATCTGCCCGATCCTGACGCCGGGCGAAGCCATCGTCGATGAGCATGTGAAGCACCGGGGATTGATCGAATACATCGACGCGCCGGGCGAAGGCACGATCGCACAGATCGGCAATCCGCTGGCCGGCATGAGGTTGTCGCAAAGCAAGCAATCGGCGGCACCTGCCCTCAATCAACATGCTGAGGAAATTCTCGGCGAATTGCGCTATTCTTCCGCAGAGATCGCGGACCTCAAGAAATCGGGAGCATTGGGATCATGAGCAATACGGAAACACAGAATGCCATCGAAGCGGGCCGGTTTGTCGGCTCGGCCATCGGGCGCAACTACCCGAGCGAAATACTCGACGCGGCCAAGAAATGCCTGGTCGACTGGGTCGGCGTCGCCCTCGGCGCGCGCAACGAGGAGGCACAGGCTGCCGTCCGCAAGGTGGCGATGAAGTGGGGCACGAACGGCAACGCGCAAGTGATGCTCGGCGGCAAGGCGGCGCCGGCGGCGGCCGCGATGATCAACGGCACCATGGCCCATTGCCTCGATTACGACGATACCCATGTGGGCTCGACCACCCATGTCAGCGGCCCGACGGTCGCCTCGGCACTTGCGGTCGGCACCCATCTGGGGGCGAGCGAGCAGGATATCCTGTCGGCGATCATCACCGGTTTCGAGGTGGCGGCGCGGCTCGGCAACGGCGCGGGGCAGCCGGCGAACCTTCGCGGATTCCACGCGACCGGCATTTTCGGCGCTTTTGGCGCGACTGCGGCGGCGAGCGTACTCTACAAGCTGGACGAAGCCCGCGCGCGCAATGCCTTCGGCGCGGTCGCGACGCAGACCGGCGGGCTTAGCGCCTCCTTCGGCACCATGTCGAAGCCCTTTCATGCGGGGAAGGCGGCGCTCAACGGCGTGCTTTCGGCGGAACTCGCGGGCGAGGGCTTTATCGCCAAGGAAGACCTGATGGAGCCGGACGGCGGCCTGTCCACGTCGCTCTTCCAGGACGGCGGCGCCGCGCTGGCGCCGCTCGATTTCTCCGACGGCTGGGAGATCACCCGCAACACCTTCAAACCCTATGCGGCCTGCCTGTTGACCCACGCCCTGATCGACGCGGCGCGAAGCCTCTCCGATCAGGTTAAGGGGAAGGAGATCACCAAGGTCGAGGCCATCGTGAGCGAGCCGGCCGTTAAGCTCGCCGGCAAGCCCAATCCGCAGACGCCGCTCGAAGGCAAGTTCAGCCTCGCCTATTGCGCGGCACTGGGCCTCAGCGGCTACGAGGTGACGGAAGAGGATTTCTGCGACGAGCGGGTCGCCGATCCCGACATCCGCCAGCTCCTGCAACGGGTCGAGCCGCGCGCGACCGCGGATATGGCGCAGACGGCGGCGCGGATCGTCGTCGAATTGGCGGACGGCTCCCGCCTCGATGCGGACATTCCTCTGGCGCTCGGCAATCCCGACAACCCGATGAGCTGGGACGACATGTGGCGCAAGTTCGAGCCGCTGGTGGAGCCGACCCTCGGCAGCCGGACACGGGAGTTCTACGACTTGCTGCGCAATTTCGAGGAGCCGGGCAGCCTCGACAAGTTCATCGAGATGGTGGGCGAGAACTAGTTCGCGAGGGCATCCCGGAGCCGCGCCGGCGGTATCCGGGGCCCGGTCTGCAACACGACAGTCGCGTCTGGGCTGGACCGCGGGCGGCCGTCGGCGAACGGGGTTTACTTGACCGCGACGACGTTCAGGCTGATCGGCACGCCGCCGACGTCGAGCGTGCTTGAATCCTCGAAGAGGCCGTGCCCGTCGACGCGTTCCACCGTCTTGAACCCCGCGACCGTGAGGTAATCCTGCAGGAATTCGAGCGTGAGGCCGACCATGTGGAAATCGTGCGGATCGGTCTGGCCGCCGAAAGCGATGCGCATGACGGCGAAACGCTGCTCCTTGCTCAATTGCGGATGCAGGAACAGGCGGCAAAGGGTCTCGAAATCCGGCACGCTGATCCGCAGCTTTCCGCCCGGCTCCAGGACCCGGTGGCATTCGGCCAGCGCTTTCGGCAGATCGTCCAGGTAGCCCAAGTGCTCGAAGACGTGGCTCGCATAGATTTCCGCCACCGATCCGTTGCCGAACCGGCCGAGGTCGCGGCAATCGCCGACGGCATCGACCGCCGGCCCGTCCTGGACGTTGAAGATCGTCCAGCCGGGCTTCGCTTGCTCGCCGCCGATGTGCAGGCGTAGGGGTGCGTTTGTCATGGCGACCAACCTAGCGAAGCGCGCGGTCCAAGCAAAGTAGCTCTCGCTGGACGTGGACCGGCCCCGCCATATTTGTTATGCAAAGAAATTCCGCTCCAACCATGGGAGACGCCAGATGTCGCAAGCACCCGAGAGTCACGATCACAGCCCCGAAATCACCAAGACCCTTGCCGAGTATTCGATGGGCCTGAAGTTCGAGGATCTTTCGGAGGAGGCGGCCGAAGCGTCGAAGCATTGTCTGCTCGACTGGATCGGGGTCACCATTGCGGGGCTCGAAGAGCCTCTGACCCAGATGTTGATCGAACAGGCGGCGGCGGACGGCGGTGCCGCACAGGCGACGGTCATCGGCGACGGCCGCAAGGTCAGCACGTCGCAGGCGGCGCTGATCAACGGCAGCGCCTCGCATGCGTTGGACTACGACGACGTGCAGACGCGCCTGCAGGGTCATCCGACCGTGCCGGTGGCGCCGGTGGTTCTGGCGCTCGGCGAGAAGATGGGGGCGAGCGGCCGTGACGTGCTGACGGCCTTCGCCGCCGGTGTCGAAGCGGAATGCCGGATCGGCGCCTATATGGGAATGACCCACTACGAGAAGGGCTGGCACTCGACGGCGACCATCGGAACCTTCGGCGCGGCGGTGGGTGCTGCTCGGATGATGGGGCTGGACGGCGAGAAATGTGCGTTGGCGATGGGCATCGCCGGGACGCAGGCGGCGGGTCTGAAGTCCATGTTCGGCACCATGTGCAAGCCGTTGCACGCGGGCAAGGCGGCGCAGAACGGTCTTTTCGCGGCCAATATGGCGGCGCGGGGATTCACGTCGCGCCCGGACGTGCTGGAGCGCAATCAAGGATTCGCGCACACGCAGTCGGAGGCGCCGAACATCGACGCCGGATTGCTCGGGATCGGCGAGCGTTTCGAGGTCCGCGACACCCTCTTCAAATACCATGCCGCCTGCTACGGCACGCATGGGACGATCGAAGCCATCCATGCGATGCAAAAGAAGAACAAGATCGACCCGGCGAATGTCGAGCGTGTCGAATTGACCGTGCGCACCGGCTTCCTCGATGTCTGCGGTATTCCGACGCCCGCGACCGGCCTCGAAGGCAAGTTCAGTCTGCGCTTCTGCGCCGCCGTCGCCATCGCCGGCGAGGATACGGCGCGGCTCGAGACCTACAGCGACGAGAAGGTGAAGGAGCCGGCCCTGGTCGAATTGTTCCAAAAGGTCAGCGTCAGCGAGAAGGATACCGTGGAACGGATGGAGGCCGAAGTCACCATTCACATGAAGGACGGCGTCGTGCACCACGAGAAATACGATGCGGGCATTCCGGCGGCCGATCTTCCGGCGCAATGGGAAAAACTGGTGCGGAAATTCCGGGGCTGCGCCGAACCGGTCATCGGCAAGGAAAAGACGGAGCAGATTATCGAGAAGGTCCGCACGCTCGAAACGCTCGACAATATTGCGGGCCTGACGGGTGTATGTGCATAGCGGACTAACGCCGCCGTGCTTTCTTGCCAAGCGCTGCATCGATTCGTTCGATGACCGGGGCCCAGTCTCCGGGGGTTTCCTGTCGTATTAGAGTGATGCTCGGGTACCAGGGGCTCTTGTCTGTCTCCAGCCCCCAGCGCCAGTCGGGCGCGAAGGGAATAAGTGCCCAGACCGGTCGGCCGAGGGCACCGGCGACATGGACGACCGCCGTGTCGACCGAGATGAGCAGATCGAGCTGTTCCAGGGCGGCGGCCGTTTCGGCAAAGTCGCTCAATCGCGGCGAGATATCGATCAGATCGTTTTGAAGTCCGGCGGTTGCAATGTCCGAGACCCGGTCGCCGACCTGCAGCGCGTAGAAATCGACCGAGGTTTGCCTCAGTAGCGGCAAGAACAGCTCCAGCGAAACGGAACGGTTCCGGTCGTTGCCGTGGGTGGGGCGCCCGGCCCAGACGAGCCCCACGCGCATTCGCCCGGTATCCGGAATTCTATCCGCCCAGCGCTCGGCCCTCTCGGGGTCGACCGACAGGTAAGGTACCGGGCCAGGCAAGGAGTCCATATCGACGGTGAGCGCGCTCAACAGGTCAAACATCGGAATGTGCACGCCGTCGGCGGGCGGGGTCTCGCCGTGGACAAGGAGAGAGTCGATGCCGGGCGCGGATTTCAGCAATGGGGCGAGAGGCGCCGGCGCCTCGAAGGTTACTCGTCCGCCGCGCGCCGCGATCCGTTCGGCAAAGCGCGCAAACTGCACGGCGTCGCCGAATCCCTGTTCCCAATGGACGAACACGTTCTCGCCGTCGAGGTCCTCGCCGCCCCAAAGCGGCGTCTCCAACTCGCGCGGGGTGAACTCGCGTGTCCGCCAGCGCCACGCGTAGTGTTTGATCCCTCGGGCAAGCTCGCCTTTCAGCATGAGCGAGAGGCCGAGGTTTTTGTGCGCGAGCGCATGCTCCGGCGTCTCGTCCCCGAGGACGACGGTGTCCGCGAGGCTCTCGAACGTCTCGATGGCGGCGTCGATCGCGTTCATCCCCATTAAGGCAGTGCCGAGATTTATGGACGTGGCGAGACTGTCGGGCGCGAGCGTCTGGGCATGGCGAAAAACCGCAATGGCGTCGTCGACGCGGTTGGCCGCTTGTAGCGCCGTGCCGTAATTGTTCAGCGTCGGCACATCTTCCGGCGCGAGCTCCATCGCTTTACGGTGCGCCTCAAGCGCGGCATCGACATCGCCGACCTCCTTCAATACGACACCGAGATTGCTGAAGGCTTCGTTCATCTGCGGCGCGATCTCGACCGCCCGTCGATACTCGCGAAGCGCGTCCTTCGGACAGCCCAGACCTTGATAGGCGTTCCCGGTGTTATTCCGCAGATGCGGGTTGTCCGGGGCGTGCCGCAGTCCTTCGAGGCACGCCTCGAGGGCCTCCCCGTGATGGCCGGCGTCGTTCAGCAGACGTGCAAGGTTGTTCCAGGCTTCGGGATAGTCGGCGCGACGCGCGAGGGCGTTGCGGTAGGCCGCCGCCGCCGCCGATTTGTCGCCCTGCAAACCATAGGCATTGCCGAGGTTGTAGTGCGCCGCTGCAAAATCGGGCTGCAGGCGGATGGCTTCTTCGAACCGGTCGATCGCGCCATCAAGGTCGCCCAGGCGCCTCAAGACGGCGCCCAGATTGCTGTACGCATCGGCGAAATGCGGATCGAACCGGCACGCCTCATCGAGGGCCGCCGCCGCCTCGAGATAACGCCCTTGATGAGCGAGCGCCGCGCCTCGGTCGTTGGCGTCGCGGGCGGCAGACGGGTTGATCGGGAATAGGGGGGGGGCGTTTGTCACGGCGGTTTTGAATGCGGCCTCGGAAACTCTTTCGCCCTTCATTGCGCTACGGGCCCGGCCTCTGTCAATCGCGCGCGCCGTTCGGCATTGCTTGACGGTAGGGGATTCGCGTTTGACCATGATTTGTCCGTCCGCAAGCGGAAACAGCGCAAACAACCGGGATGCAATCCATGAACGGCATGATTGATATCTCCGACGTCTCTTTCATCGGCGAAGGATTGCAGCGTCCGGAATGCGTCTTCGCGACCAAGAATGGGATGCTGTATGCCTCCCACGCGACGCCGGACGGCCGCGGCGGCATCGCCTGCATCCATCCGCAGGGGCGTATCGAGATCATTCTTGCTGAACAGGGTGACGTGCCGGAGCCGTTCATTACCAACGGGTACGCCTTACTGCCGGATGGCGGGTTTCTGATCGCCAATCTTGGGCCGGATGGCGGCGTTTACAAACTGGCGCGCGACGGCACGCTCTCCCTGTTTCTCGATGAAGTGGACGGGCGAAAGCTCCCCGCGACGAATTTCGTCAACCGGGACCCCTTGGGCCGAATCTGGATATCGGTCTCGACCTGGCAAAATCCCCGCGACCTGGCGCTCCGCAAAGGGGTCTGCGACGGATTCGTGATTCTAGCGGATGAACGCGGTGCCAGGATCGTTGCCGACGATGTCGATTTCGCGAACGAGAACAAAATTCATCCGTCGGGCCGCTGGCTCTATGTACACGAGACCATGGGCCGCGCCGTAATCCGTTATGAAATCGGATCGGACGGAAGCCTGGGCACGAAGGAAGTCGTGGCGGAATATGGGCCCGGCGTGTTTCCCGACGGTTTCGAGTTCGACGAGGAAGGCGGCATCTGGGGTACCAGCATCGTCAGCAATCAGGTCATCCGGGTGGCCCCCGACGGCACCCAGGAGGTGTTTCTTGAAGCGGGCGATCCCGATCTCACGGCGCGGGCGGAGACCGCCTACCGACACGACCAATTCAACCGGGATCTGCAAAACGCCGGTAACGCCAGCCCGCTCGGGAATTGCGCCAGTCTGTGTTTCGGCGGCACCGATCTGCGGACCGTCTATATCGGCTCGCTTGCAGGTGATCGCATTGCGAGTTTTCGCGCACCCGTCGCCGGAGCCCTTCCGCCGCACTGGGGTTTTTGATTTTTTGGTAGTATCGATTCTTCCGCGGGCGCACGGCTTACATTGTCAGTGGTTTGCGACAGTATTCTTTCAATTTATTGGAATAATCGATTGATATACGGTGACTTAATATTGCGTTAAGGATTTCTGGCGAGAATGATAGGTAGCGACTGGCGTCACTGATCTTGAACCAATGGAACCCATACAATGCTCAGAACTGTCAGTATCGATTTCAAGACTCTCAGTATTTCGAGAAAATTGCCGATCTTCATTGTCCTGACGTCGGTGTTGGTCGGCGCGCTCGTCGGCTTGGTCTCTTATGAGCGGGCGGCGTCCAGCAGAACGGATCAGACAATCGCGACCTTCTCCGGCTATGCCGCCAACCGTGCCCATACTCTTGAATTATATCTGGAGTCGATCTCTCAGGACTTGAGCATTCTCGCGCAAAACCCGTCGACCTTGACTGCGCTGCAGGAGTTCAAGGACGCTTGGTGGGTCCTGCGTGGCGAAGCTTCGGCAACTCTGCAGAAGGCCTATATCGACGATAATCCGAATCCGACCGGTGAGAAGCACAAATTGGATGCGGCGCCAGGGGACGAGGCGTATCACAGGGTACACCGGCGCCACCACCCTTGGATCCGGCATCTGCTCGAAGAGCGCGGATATTACGATATCTTCCTGTTCGCCCCGAATGGCGATCTTGTCTACACCGTCTTTAAGGAACTGGACTACGCGACGAATTTGGAGACCGGGAAATGGAAGGATACCGATCTCGGCAATGCCTTCCGGGCTGCCCGGGACAATCCCACGGCGGGGTTCAAGGCTTTTTTTGACTTTAAGCCGTATGCGCCGAGCCACGATGCGCCGGCATCGTTTATCTCGACGCCTATTCTCGGCGACGGGGGAAAACTGCACGGGGTGCTTGTCTTTCAGATGCCGATCGACCAGATCAATGCCGTCATGCAGATCGCCGACGGCATGGGCGAGACAGGCGAGACGATCATCGTCGGCGGGGACAAGCTCATGCGGAGCGATTCCCGCCTGTCGAAAGAATCGACGATCCTGAAGAAATCTGTCGCCGGCGTGTCCGTCGAGAAAGCCCTCTCTGGTGAACACGGAGTCGAACGGGCCGAGGATTACCGGGGCGTGCCAATCCTTTCGGCCTATCAGCCGATGGAATTCCTGGGTACGCGCTGGGCCATCCTCGCGAATGTCGAAGAGGGCGAGGTCCTGGCGGCGGTCCATGAACTCAGAGTGTTCGTCATTATCCTGGTCGTGGTATTGGCCGGTATCGTGACCGTCATCGGGATCGCGTTGTCGCGGGGCATTACCCGGCCCATCGAGGAAGTGACGAAGTCCATCGACCTAGTTGCCAGCGGCGATATGGCGGCTCAAATATCGGGTATGGACCGGGGCGACGAGATCGGCGACATGGCGCGGGCTCTCACGCAAATTCAGGGCGCGGCGCGGGACGCTCAGCGCTTGCAGACGATGGTCGAGAACATGCCGATTAACGTCATGATGTGCGATCCGCAGGACCTCGTCATCAACTATGTCAACAAGACCAGCCTCGAAACGCTTCGGACCCTGGAAGACCTGCTGCCGGTCAAGGCGGACGAAGTGCTCGGGTCTTGCATCGACATCTTCCACAAGCATCCCGAACATCAGCGCCAGTTGCTGGGCGACCCCAAGAACTTGCCGCATCGGGCGAATTTTGCCCTGGGATCCGAGCGGCTCGACTTGAACGCATCTGCGATCATCGACAAGGCGGGCCACTATATCGGCGCCATGGTGACGTGGAACGTGGTGACCGCGCAGGCGAAAATCGCCGAAGAGGTCAAGAGCGTGACCGCCCTGATCGGCGACGCGACGCAGAATTTGAAGCAGATCGCCGAAGGCATGACGATGCGCTCCAACGAAGGGTCCTCCAAGTCGGTTTCCGTCGCCGACGAGGCGGCCGAGACCAAGTTGCGCGTGAGTAGCGTGGCGGCGGCGACCGAGGAACTGTCGAGTTCGGTCGAATCCATCAGTACGCAAGCGGCTCATTCCTCGGAGGTTGCCCAACAGGCGGCGGACAAGGCGCATGAAGTCAATCGCGGCATTACCGGCCTCGCCGAGGCGGCCGAACGGATCGGCACTGTGGTCCAGCTAATCGACGATATCGCTGAACAGACGAATCTATTGGCGCTGAATGCGACGATCGAGGCCGCCCGTGCCGGCGATGCCGGCAAGGGATTTGCCGTTGTCGCTGCCGAAGTGAAATCGCTGGCCAATGAGACCGGAAAGGCCACGGAAGAGATCGGATCTCAAATCGCAGCGATATAGGCGGAAATTGGCACGGCGGTCAATTCGATCAAGGAAGTGACGGATGTTATCGACGCCATCAACAGCGTCTCTATCGAGATCAGGACGGCCGTCGAACAGCAAAGCGACGCGACGCGAGAGATCAGCGGCAATGTCCAGGAAGCTTCTGCCGCCATGGACCGGGTGGTCGAGAATATTGCCCTGGTGACGCAAAGCGGCGTCGAGACGATTTCCGGCGCCTTCGATGTACTTTGGAATACGGAAGACATCATCGAGCCGTCCCGGCAGCTGCGCAACAATGTCGAGGCGTTCGTGAAAAACTAGCCGGCGAATGTCCGCGGAATACCTTCGTCCCTGAAATCGAAGGAGGATGCGGATGCGGCTAAAGAGAGACGAGACGGAGCTGGCGGCTATTCGCGCCGTGGCCGAAGGCGGCGACGACCGTCCGGTGACGATGCTCAATCTGAACCGATATGTGCCGCAGGCGGGCTATCCCGATGGGGCCTTGTACCGTGCCTATATGGACGGTCTGGTGGCGTTTCTCCCGAAGGTGGGGGCAAAAATAATTTGGCGGACACCGGTCTTCGGGCGTGTCGTTGGCGATCAGATGTTGCATGAAATTCTTGCCGCTTGGTATCCGTCGCATCGGGCCTTCCTCGATTTGCCGCAGGCGCCGGGAGCCGAGGAGAATTATCGTCTTCGAGAGGAATGCGTCGAGTATGCGGCGATCCACCGATGTGCCGGCGACGGATACGGGCTCGCCCCGGCAGAATGAGGGAGAAGCATTGAATGCGGTATAGCCTGTTTGCCCCTTTGATCAGCCCCCGGAACGACGCGGCCTATATCAGCGCCTTGGCGCGGGGTGCGGAAGCGCGTGGATTCGACGGCATCTGGCTCGGCGAGCATGTGGTGCTGTTTGACGATTACGACGCCGAGTATCCATACGAGGCGGATGGCAAGATTCCGGTCGGCGGCGACCGCGGCCTACTGGAGCCGATCACCGCGCTCTCCTTCATGGCCGCACAGACGTCGCGCATTCGGCTCGGCACCGGCATCTGCCTCGTTCCGCAGCGCAATCCGGTCTACACGGCAAAGGAAATCGCAGCGGTCGATTATCTCTCCGGCGGTCGGGTTGATTTCGGTGTCGGCGTCGGCTGGCTGGAGGAGGAATTCCAGGCGCTCGACGTGCCCTTCGCGCGGCGCGGCGCGCGCTGCCGCGAATATCTCGAGGTGATCCGTTCGCTATGGGAAGACGAAGTGTCGTCCTATAGCGGGGAGTTTTACACGCTGGCGCCCTGCCGCCAGTACCCCAAGCCGATCCAGCAACCGGGCCCCCCGATCTATTTCGGCGGCGAAAGCGACGCGGCATTGCGCCGGGTCGCCGATATCGGGCAGGGCTGGTACGGCTTCAATGTCGGCGCCGACGAGACGGCGGGCCACCTGGCGCGGCTCGATGCCCTGCTGGCGCAGCGGGGCCGAAGCCGCCAGGACGTGCAGGTCGCGATCTGTCCCTATGGACACAAGCCTAACAAGGAACGCGCCGCCCAATATGAGGCGGCGGGGGTCGACGAGTTGGTCTTGATGATCGTCGGGCGCGATATCGGCGAGCTCGAGCGGTGGCTCGACCGTTTTGCCGAGGATTATTTGCAAAGCCGAGCTTAGAAGGAGATCCGGTCATGGGACGTTTGCAGGATAAGGTCGCGCTCATCAGCGGCGGCGCCAAAGGGCAAGGGGCGGCCGAGGCGAAAACCTTTGCCGCCGAAGGTGCCAAGGTCGTGTTCGGCGATATCGCGGATGCCGAGGGCGAAGCCGTCGCGGCGGAAATCCAGGGAAGTGGTGGAGAGGCTCATTATCTCCATCTCGACGTGACCAGCCCGACCGATTGGCAGGCGGCGGTCGAGTTTGCCGTTGGGCGGTTTGGGCGGCTCGATATTCTGATCAATAACGCCGCCATTTTGACCCGGCGGGTCCCGATCGATGAATTGTCGCCGGAGGAGTGGGATAAGGTGCTTGCGGTTAACGCCAAGGGTGTCTTTTTGGGGACGAAATACGCGATCCCGGCGATGCGGGCGGCGGGTGGCGGCTCCATCGTGAATATCTCGTCCATCGCCGGCATCGGACAGTCGACGCACCAGGAGCCGGCCTATGCCGCGAGCAAGGGCGCGATCCGCGTGTTCTCGAAAGTCACCGCGACCCAGCATGCCAAGGACAACATCCGCTGCAACTCCGTCCATCCGGGTCCCGTCGACACGGAGATGTTCCGCGCCGCCTTTGCCGAACCGGACGCTCTGGCAAAGCGTCTTTCCCGCGTCCCGATGAACCGCGCCGGGACCATCGACGAAATCGTCTCGGGCGTGCTGTATCTCGCATCGGACGAATCGTCCTATGTCACCGGCACGGAACTGGTCATCGACGGCGGGGCCTTGAGCATGTAGCTCAGGCGAAGAACAATCGCTCGGCCGTCCAATAAAGCCCGGTCAAGGCGATCAGACCGGAAGCCGGCAACACGACACGGGCCCGATACCAGGGCCGGCGGCGGTACCAGAGCCCGGTGGCGAGCCAGGCCAATCCGATGACCGAGAGCTGGCCCAACTCGACCCCGACATTGAAACCCACGAGCCCGGCGACATACTCCTCGCGTGGCAGGCCGATCTCCTGCAGCACGCCCGCGAAACCGAGGCCGTGCAACAGGCCGAATCCAAAGACGATAAAAGGCCGCCATGCGTGGAGGCGGCTCGTCATCATGTTTTCGATGGCGACATAGGCGATCGAGGCGGCGATCAGCGGCTCGACGATCTCCGGCGAGATTCGCACGATGCCATAGAGCCCCAGTGCCAGGGTGATCGAATGCGCCACGGTGAACGCCGTTACCTGTACGAGGAGCGGCTGCAGACGCGTGCTCAGCAGGTACAGCCCCAGCACGAACAGGATATGATCCAGTCCCTCCGGCAGGATATGGATGAAACCCAGGCCCATATAGGCATACAGCAGTTCGAACGTACTCTGCGATACGGCTGCGTTGATCGTGCATGGCTTGCTGGGCGCACCGTCCTTGAGCCATTGCGTTTGCGGTTTTTCGTCGCCGGGGGTTTTCACCCGCAGGATGCTCGAGCCGAATGCGGGCGCATACCGCCAAACAAGATTCCGCGTGCCGGCAGGTGCCTGTCCGGTCAGGCGGACGATGGATAACCGGGCGAAGGCCGGGTCGCCGACTGGCGGTACTTCGATGGCCGCGATCTCGGGCCGGACGCGCGAGCCGTCGAAGATGATTTCGACGCCTTTCAACCATTCTTGCGTGAAGGCCCCGAACCGGGATTGCAGTTCCGGCGCGGGCAAGGCGCGCAGCGATTTGTACTGGACCGCACTCGGCGAGTCGTCCGTGTCCTGATGTTCGGGGCCGATGCCGGCGAGGAGGATTTCCAGGTTGGCCTTGAGTTCGATTTCAAATCTACCCGTGCCATCGAAGGTTGCCGTCACTACGGTTGGTCGGATCTCGTGCGCGGCGGCGCTGCCTACAAACAGCAGGGATACGGTGAGACACAGGAATAGTCGGGAAATCCAAGACATCATTGGACGCACTATCGGCACGGGGGCGGGCGGTATACTATTGCCGCACAATGCTCAGAAATTCCAGCCGGAACAAATGACAATGGGCCATTCAATTTTGCGCGGGGCTGCGCTCTGCCTCAGCCTCCTCTCGATCCTTGCGGGGCGAGCCGCCCATGCGCATGAATTTTGGCTTGAGCCGGACAACTATCGGCCGCAACTCGCTGCGCCCGTCGGTGTCTCGCATTTCGTCGGCCAGAACTTCAAGGGGGAGAGTTATCCTTTCGTACAGAACTGGTTCCGCCGCTATGTGGTCGCAGACGCAGCGGGCGAACGTCCGGTCGAAGGAGTCGAAGGGGACGATCCGGCGGTGACCCTAACGTTTACCGCGCCGGGCCTGAAAATTCTCGCGCACCACAGCACCCCCAGTGTCTTGACGATGGAGAAGTTCGCGAAGTTCGAGAGCTACCTGCGGGAGGTCGGCCGCAGTGGCATCGCGGTACTGCATCGCGAGCAGGGAAAGCCAGAGACCGGTATCCGCGAGCGCTACGCCCGGTGTGCCAAGGCCCTGATTTCGGTGGAGGGCGGCGGTGGCGATGACCGCGCGGTCGGTATGCCGCTGGAACTGGTCGCGGAGCGGAATCCCTATGCTTTGGCGCCGGGCGCGCCCTTGCCCGTCCGGTTGCTTCTTCGCGGCGCGCCCTTGGGGAATGCCCCCATCATGGTCTTTACCAAGGGGCACACGGATGGCCCCGTCCCCGCGACGACGGACGCCGAAGGCCGTGCCATGGTACCGGTTGGTGCGGCCGGAATCTATCTTCTGAATGCTGTGTATGTCGAGGCTGCGGAGGCGGACGACGACGTTCACTGGAGCAGTTTGTGGGCCTCGCTTACCTTTGCGCGGCCGTGAGGCGGCTCAGAGCGACTGCGCCAGTTCTGGGTATCCCGCGATCAGTTCTCTAAAGCATACCCGGAGATCCTCTCCCCGGTTTGCGCCCGGCCGCTCGGCCAGCGCTTCGAAGATCCGGTGTTTCATGAAGAACCGCCAGTGCACGGGCAATTCGGAGAGCAATTCCGTGAGGATCGCGTAGTTCTCGTCGCTCCATTCGTCATCGAAGGCGTCGCGTTCCGGCCCGAAATCGAAGTAGCCCGAGCTGCCGGAAGCGGCCGCCGCAAGGCGTTCCCGGAGCGCCGTCGTCTCAGTCGCATCGTGGCCGCCGTCCGATACCGCGACACCATAGACCGCCCTGGCCTGTGCCGCCGATACGAAGCCGCAGCGCACGTCGCGAAGCACGGCTTCGGGGTCGCGCTCCAAGGGGTCGCCCCAGCCGCCCGACCCGCCGGCTCCCACGTGGACGATGTCGCCGGGGCCGATGGTCAGGATATCCGTGTTCAGCAGGTTGACTTCGCGGTTGCTGCCGGGATTCAGCAGAAAGGCCGAATGACAGCCGGCCTTGCCGCCATCGACGCCCCAGGAGCGGAAGCGGCTTCGGTCCCGGTTGCGGGCGGTGATCTTCGTATTCGGCGCGAAGGCCTGGAAGCGCAATTCGGTGGCGAGGCCGCCCCGGTGCTTGCCGGCGCCGCCCGAATCCGGGGCGAGGCCGTAGCGCAGAATCTTGATCGGCACCTCGGCTTCGTTGATCTCGACCGGCGTATTCTTGAGGAAAGAGCCGTTGGCACCGGAACCCTCCGCGCCGTCTTCGATCGGGTTGCCGCCCGCACCCCCCACGATGGGGCCGATGGAGGCGACGACCCGGCGGCCGGTCCGGTTGTCGACGCTGTTGACGTTCATGATCGGACCGCCGCTCGCGGGCGAAGCGGGGAGACGGTTGGGCGCTGTCCGGGCGAAGGCGCCAAAGGTGATTTCCTGAACCCGCATCGCCGAGAGCGTGCGCATGCCGACCGCCGCCGGAAACACCGGGTTGACGATCGTTCCCTTCGGCAGGACGCACCGGCAGACTCGGGTCACGCCCGAATTCAGGAACAGGTTCGGGTCCAGCGTGTAGAGTACGTAGACGAGGCTGACGAGCATCATGACGTGGCGTTCCTCGCCGCCGGTCGGAATGTTCATCGAGGATTCGAGCTGCGGGTCGCTGGTCGAGAAATCCATGATGCAGGAGTCACCGGCGATGGTGAGGTTGAGCGCAATCCGGCACGGCCAGCCGTCGACCGCATCCTCGTCCATGTAATCGGCGAAGAAATAGTCGCCGTCCGGCAGGTCGCGGATGATCGCTCGGGCCTGATTTTCGGCGTAGTCCAGCAAATCGCCGATGCCGTCGCGAAAAATTTCGATGCCGAACTTTTCGATCATCTCGTGGACCCGGCGTTCGCCCGTATTCACCGCGGCGATCTGCGCCTTCAGGTCGCCCCAGTTCTGCTCCGGCATCCGGACATTGGTGAGCAGGATATCGAGGACGTCCTGATTGATTTCCCCCGCGCGCATGATCTTGGTCGGCGGCAGGCGAATGCCTTCCTGGTGAACCTCGGTCAGCGTGCGCGACAGGCTGGCGGGCACCGCGCCGCCCACATCCGTGTTGTGGATGTGGCCGACAGCGAAACACACGATTTCGCCCGCGTGGAAGATCGGCTTCCAGATATGCATGTCCGGCGTATGGGTGCAGACAAAGCCGCTGTAAGGATCGTTGGTGAGGCAGATATCGCCTTCCTCGTACCCGTCTATCGCCCGGATGACATTGCCGTAATTCATGCCGACGAACCAAGTGGCGCCGAGTTCCGTGGGGGTCGCGAAAGTGTAGCCATCGGCGGTCGTCAGCGCCGTGGTGAAATCTTCGGTCTCCTTCACGAAGGTCGAATGCGCCGTGCGATAGAGCGTGTAGGCCATGCTCTCGGCCGTTGCGACGCAATGGTTCTTCAGAATCTCCAAGGTGATCTTGTCGACGGCCATGCGCTAGCGCTCCCGGCTCAGTATGAGATTGCCGTATTTGTCGACGACGGCGGCGAAGCCTCCTGGAATACAGCTCGTTGTGTCGTCCTGAGTGACGATGGCGGGGCCGTGGAAGCTCTGTCCGGCGCGGAGTTCCGCGCGTCGGTAGACGTCGGCTGACTGTTGTGCGCCGTCGTAGTAGACCGGCACCGCGGCCTCCGCGACCGGCGTCGCGTCGGACGTCTCCAACAGGGCGATTTCCGGTTTCGGCGGCACGCCGGTGACGATCAGGCGCAGGTTGATGAGCTGTAGCGGTGCGCTCGTGTCGGCATAGTCGAAGATGCGCGCGTGCTCGCGGTGGAATGCATCCACCATGGCGGCAACATCGCCGGATTCAATCCAGGCCGCGTCGAGCGGCGTGTCGATCTCGTAGGATTGGCCGCGGTAGCGGATATCGGCGGAACAGGTCAGCGCCGCCTCGCCTTTGAAGTCTTGCTCGTCGTGCAGCCAGGCAAGGGCGCGGCGGCGAAGGTCGTCGAGCGCGGCTTTCAGTGCCGTCGTCAGTTTGGCATCGAGATCGGCATAGAGAGTCTGGATAAAGTCGTTGCGGACATCGGCGATGAGCCCGCCGAAGGCGCTCAACACCCCGGGCGTGAGCGGTATCACCACCCGGCGCATGCCGAGCTCGCGCGCCAGAAAACAGGCCATCATCGGGCCGGCGCCGCCGAACGCGATCAGGTCCAGCTCGCGAGGGTCGATGCCGTGGCGCGAGACCAGCTTGCTGACTTCGAGATACATGCCCGAGACCGCGACTTTGACGATCGCCTCGGCGGTATTTTCAAGCGTCATGCCCAAGCTTGTGGCGAGGTTGCCGATGACGGTGCGGGCCCGGGCGACGTCCAACTCAACGGCGCTATAGCCCAGATCGGCCGCGCCCAGGAATCCGTTGACGACGAAAGCGTCTGTGATCGTCGCCCGCGCGCCGCCCCGGCCATAGCATGCGGGGCCCGGCGACGATCCCGCGCTTTCCGGGCCGACCTTAAGGACGCCTTGCGGATCGATCCAGGCGATCGAGCCGCCGCCTTCGCCGATCGAGGTGACCGAGACGGTCGGAATATGGATCGGGAACTCGCCGATCATCTCGCCGACACCGTATTGCGGCGCGCCGTCGCGGATGATGGCGACATCGGCGCTCGTCCCGCCGATATCGAGGCTCATCGCTTGGGCGGAACCAACGTCCCTTGCGACACTGGCGGCACCGATCACGCCGGACGCGGTGCCGGACAGCAGCATTTGGGCACACTCGGTCTTGCCGAGCTCGGCTGTCATCACGCCGCCGTTCGACTTCGTCAGCATGGGCTCCGCAGGGACGCCGGCCTCGGTGAGGGCCGCCTGAAACGCGGTCAGGTAATGGGCGACGCGGGGCTGCACGTAGCCCGCGACCACGGCCGTCACCGTCCGCTCGTATTCCCGGATCACCGGCCAGACGTCGCCGGCGCAGGTCACCGAAAGTTCGGGTGCTTGCGCTTTGACGAGCTCCGCGACACGGCGTTCGTGGGCCGGGTTGCGATAGGCATGCAGAAAAGCGATCACCACTCCTTCGCCGCCAATCGCGCGAACGCCGTCGACCGCTTCGCGCACGCTGTCCTCGTCGAGCGGTAGGTCGATCGAGCCGTCGAACAAAATACGCTCGCGGATGCCGAAGACCCTGTCCCGGCTCACCAGTGGCGGCGGCCGGCGCGACAGCAGATCGTAGGGATCAGGCATCTTGAGGCGGGCGACTTCCAGAACATCCTCGAATGCCGCCGTGGTGAACAAGCAGAGATTGATGCCTTTGCGCTGGATGACCGAGTTGACGCCGACCGTCGTGCCGTGGGTGAAATAGGCGATGTCCTGCGGCGCGACGCCGTAACGCTCTCTAAGTGCCGCGACTCCGTCGATGACTTCCTGGCCGGGCCGTTCGGGTGTCGAGAGCACCTTGAGCGTATGGACACCGCCGGATTCCTCGTCGAAGACGCAAAAATCCGTAAAAGTGCCCCCGATATCGACGCCAACCCTGTATCCCATGGGCACCATTGTCGGGTCGCGTGCGGATTGGTCAAGAGCCGTTCCCATGACGGTTGACCGGCGCCGATTCGGTGGCGAATAGTGATTCCATGGACACACCCTTCCGCATCTCCAACCGTCAGGCGCGCCGGTTGTTTCTCGAACGCCACGGATTGAGCGCCGATCCCCGGCCAAAGCTGACGACCGACGGCTTGCTGGATATGATCCGGGCGCTGGGTTTCGTGCAGGTGGACAGCATCAACACGGTCGCAAGGGCGCATCACATGATCCTGTTCGCCCGTAATCAGACCTATCGGATGAGGCAACTCACGCACCTTCTGGAGCGGGAGCGGAGCCTGTTCGAACATTGGACGCATGACGCCTCGGTAATTCCGACGGAGTTCTTCCCGTATTGGCGCCACCGCTTCGAGCGCGACCGCATCAAACTTCTTCACCGCTGGCGCAAATGGCGGCATGAGGGGTTCGAGGAGGTGTTCGACGAGATTCTGCGGATGGTCGCGGAGAATGGTCCGACCATGGCGCGGGACATCGGCTCCGACCGGCGCACCGGACGCGGCTGGTGGGACTGGCATCCGGAGAAGACGGCGCTTGAGTATCATTGGCGCACCGGCAATCTCGCGATTTCAGGCCGCGACGGTTTTCAGAAGATCTACGAGGTCACGGAAAAGGTGATTCCCGAGCCGCACCGCACGCACCGGGTCGACGAGGCGACTTTCATCGATTGGGCGTGCCACGCAGCGATGACGCGGTTGGGACAGGCGACCTCGGGCGAGTTGGCGGCGTTCTTTGATCTGGTGACGCCAAGAGAGGCGGCGGCCTGGTGCCAATCCCAGAGGGCGGGCGGGAATCTGATCGACGTGACGGTCGAGACCGCGGGCGATGCCAGACCCGCCAAAGCCTTCGCCTTTCCGGACCTGCCGGCGCGTCTCGCCGAAGTGCCGGAGCCGCCGGACCGGCTGCGAGTGCTCTCCCCATTCGATCCCTTGATCCGCGACCGCAAGCGCTGCGAGCGCCTGTTCGGTTTCGACTACCGGATCGAGATATTCGTGCCGAAGGAGAAGCGGCAGTACGGCTACTACGTCTTCCCCCTGCTGGAAGGAGCGCGGTTCGTCGGCCGCGTCGATATGAAACATGAAGGCGACGCGTTGATTGTTGCCAACCTGTGGCCGGAGCCGGGAATCAAGTTCGGTAAGGGCCGAACACGCGCGCTGGAGGCGGAACTAGACCGGCATCGCAGGTTCGTGGGTGCCAAGCAGGTGGATTGGCGGTGCGCGCCTCCGGGGTGAACGGCTACTCGTTCAGACCCTTGCCGGGATAGGGATGGGTCTCGACCCAATGGCGCGCGATGTCGGCCCGTTTGGCGATCCAGACGCCCGGCTTCTCCATCACGTAATCCAGGAACCGTTTCAGCCCCATGGCCCGCGCCGGATGTCCGATCAGCCGGTTGTGGAGACCGACCGACATCATCTTCGGATGGGTGGCGCCCTCTTCGTAGAGCATGTCGAAGGCATCGCGGATAAAGGCGAACCAGTCGTCGGAGGTGCCCATCCAGCCGGCGTATTTGCCGTCGTTGTTGGTGAGGGAGTAGGGGACGATCAAATGCGGCTGGCCGTTGACGGTCTTCCAGAACGGCAGTTCATCGCCGTAATAGTCGCTGTCATAGAGAAATCCGCCATGCTCCACGACCAGGCGGCGGGTGTTCAGACTCGGGCCGTAGCGGCAGTACCAGCCGAGCGGGGCTTCTCCCGTCGTCTTTTCCAGCGACAGCACCGCCTTGCGGATGTGGTCGCGCTCTTCCTCCTCGCTCAACTCCCAATGCTTGATCCATCGCCAGCCATGGCTGCAGACGTCGGCGTCCGCCCTGCGGATCGCTTCGGCGATATCTGGGTTGCGCTCGAGGGCCACGGCGCAGGCGAACATGGTGAGGGGCAGTCCGCGCTCCTCGAACAGCCGCAGCAGACGCCAGAACCCGACCCGGCTGCCGTACTCGAACATGCTCTCGCC
>JAYPOZ010000020.1:51651-53863 GCA_038131165.1 Rickettsiales bacterium
GCGCGTTCGGCCGCGGGGCGGGCGTTGATTTCGTCGACCAGCCGTTTGACATTCGGGAGTGCCGCGAAGGCATCCTCGTTCAATACCCTTGGGATCAGCCGCGCCCAGCCCCAGGTCGCCATGTCGACAATGGTATAGGTGTCGCCGAGCACGTAGCGCCGCTTCGAGAGGCGCTCGTCGAGAATCCGAAAGTGGCGTTCGGCCTCGAAATCGTAGCGATTGCGGGCATAGGCGTGCTCCTCGGACGCATAGACCTTGAAGTGCACGGATTGCCCCGAATAGGGACCGACACCCGAGGCGACGAACATCAGCCAGGACAGCAACATGCCGCGTGCAGCGGGGGTATCCTCGGGCAGGAATTTTCCCGTCTTCTCCGCGAGGTAGAGCAGGATGGCATTGCTGTCGAAGACGGTGACGCCATCGTCGACGATCGTCGGCGCCTTGGCGTTGGGGTTGAGTGCCAGATACGCGGGGGTGTGCTGATCGCCCTTGCGGGTATCGAGTGGGATCGCCTCGTATTGTAGTCCCGCCTCTTCCAGGAAGAGCGCCACTTTCATCGGGTTGGGGCCGGTATTGTAATAGAATTTCAACATGATTGCCTCGCGGTCTGGGTTCCGGATCGCCGATGGATACCATCCGGTCGTTCTAGTGACATAAAGCGGAGAGAGACTGGCACAACAATCCGGAAGCGTTCACTTCGGTGTAAAGTTTTCGAGAGGATGGCGCCTTGCGGACTCTGTGTGCCTATATGTCATTTGGTACATTTCCTCGGAGGCGGCATTTATGAGGCGGGATATTCTATTAGGTTTGGCGACGTTCGCGGTTCTCGCATCGCTTTTCGGCCTCGGTCCGGGCGCGCTTGCAGCCGAGAAAAGGCTGGAGATGGCAATCTTCGCGGGTGGCTGCTTCTGGTGCGTCGAAGCGGATTTCGACAAGGTGCCGGGCGTTCTGAAGACCATCTCCGGCTATACCGGGGGCAAGACCAAGAACCCCGACTACCAGCAGGTGACGGCGGGCGGCACCGGACACAGGGAAGCGGTGGAAATCACCTACGACCCGGCGAAGGTCACGTATGAAGCCTTGCTTGAGGTTTTCTGGCGCAGTGTCGATCCAACCGATGACGGCGGACAATTCTGCGACCGCGGAGAGAGCTACGAGACGGCGATCTTTGCGAATTCGCTCGAACAGAAATGGCTGGCGGAAGTGTCGAAGCAGCAGGTTTCAGGAATCCTAAACGAGCCGGTTGTCACGCCCATCGAGGTCGCCGGGACTTTCTATCCGGCGGAAGAGTATCATCAGGATTACTATTTGAAGAATCCGCTGCGTTATAAGTTCTATCGCTTCAATTGCGGGCGCGATGCCCGGATCAAGGAAGTCTGGGGAATTCAGGCGCACGCCGGTATCAAGCACTAGGGCGCGATCGTGCCGGCGTTACTCCGGCAAAACGCATTTATAGTTTCGTTTGCGATAAGGCGGGCTGCATGCCCAGTCGTTGCCCGAATAGTCGATATGAGCGTTTTCCGGGAGCTTGATGGCCCGACAATCGTCGTCGACGCGCCGATATCCGCGATTGCAGCTCCATCCGTTGCCGTAGGAGGCTTCGACCAGATACCCGTTCTCTGGAATTCGGATCGCTGTGCAGGTATCGCTTATGGCTTCAAAGCCGCGCTCGCACTTCCATCCGGGGCCGGTCGACGAGTCTTCGAAATAACCATTGGCCGGGACTGTAATGGCGACGCAGTCCTCGCCCGAAACCTGATATCCGCGATTGCATTCCCAGCCCGAGCCGAACGAGCGGGCGTTGAGATGGCCGTTCCTAGGTACCTTGATGGCCGTGCAGGAATCCTCGGATTTCCGAAAGCCTCGTTCGCAATCCCAACGATCGCCCGTTGCGGAGAGAAAAGCATTCGCGGGAACCAGAATGGCGGTACAGGCGTCATCGATCTCGCGAAAGCCGCGACTGCACTCCCAGCCGCGTTGACCGTGGGCAGCACTGGTCGGATAGGCATTCGCCGGTAGTTTGACGGATATGCAGGCGCTGCCGGCCTCTTGGAATCCCAACTTGCACTCCCAGCCGCTGCCGTATCGCTTGGCCTGAGCATGTTCCGGAATTTCGGCGGAAGCGACCTGCGCGCGCAGGTGATTGGGAGCGAAAATCAGCATGGCGGAAATGGCGAGCGCGAGCCAGGGTCGCCCGTCCCGGATAATAGTG
>JAYPOZ010000020.1:53873-61563 GCA_038131165.1 Rickettsiales bacterium
TTCAATGCCAGACTGAAATAAAAATAAAATAAAAAATATTTATATAAAAATATAAAAATTATAAATCTATATAATAAATTAAATATAAAATACTTAATGATAAATATTATTATAATTCATTAATTGAAATTTTTGTTTAATTCAGTATTTATGGTATTTAGGCAATCATGAGTATTTAAGGGCTCTTGGTTCGTGAATCATTATTTTTGATTTAACTTGCAACATTCGAGCGTCGGGTCCCTTATGCGGGCAGGTTACAGGGCTGTAAGGTCCCAAGTTCGGGTGAGGTTTATCTTAAGCCTGCCCGTTTTAACTTAAAAAATACCATAAATATCTAACTTTATATCTTATTAAGGAAGTAAACATGTCTAATTCTAAACTAACCCCCTTTGTTTTAGGTGGTTTTATTGGTGCTGCATTTGCGATGATACTTAGTTTTAGTATGGGTTGGATCATCACCAGTGGTGCTGCGTCTGCGAACGTGAGCGAGGCCTCCGCACAGGCGGTCAAGGCGGCGCTTGTCCCCGTATGCGTCCATCAATTCAATGCTCAGGCCGATGCCGCCGAAAAATTGGCGGCATTGCGCGAGTTGGGACAATGGAAGCGGGAAGAATTTCTGACCGAAGCTGGCCTGGCAAGCATGCCGGGGAGCGATTCGACAGTACGCGGCGTCGCGCGTGACTGCGCCGAGCAGCTGATCGAAGCCAAGTCCTAACCACGCTTCTTCGACGCGGCGCGGAGGCGTTCGACTGGTCGAACGCCTTCAGGCCGCTGCGGAACAGAGTATCTGGGAAGGTATCCGCTCGCGTCGACCGCCGGTCTTTACGGCCCTAGTCCAACGAACCGTTGACCTCGACGAGGAGGCAGCCGAAGATTTCGCCGTTCTCGACGGCGTCGTGGGCGAGGCGCATGCCTTCGAATGCCATCGGGCCGACGATCCTGTGCGATAGTGTCCCGGCGGCCAGACATGTGGTGATGTCCCGAAACGCGTGGTCGCGCCGCCCCTGTGGCAATGAATAAATGCCGTAGGGACGCAGCGTGATGCATTTCTGCATGATGTCTCGGAAATTTGGGACGACGGGGCTCGGATCGCCGCCGTCGTTGGCGTAGTCCGTCATTACGCCGTTCGCGGCCATGATGCGGGCCGCCATCTGGATCGTCTGTCCGAAAGCGACGTCGAGAATGTGATCGACGCCTTTGCCCTCGGTGATCTCCAGGACGCGCGCGACAATGTCGTCGGTCTTGTAGCTCAACGCATGGTCGGCGCCGAGCGATCGGACATAGTCGACCTTCTCGGGCGCACCGGCGGTGCCGATAACGGTCGCCGCGCCGGCCCATTTGGCGAATTGCACGCCGTAGGCGCCGACCCGTCCCGACGCGCCGGAAATCATGACATTCTTGCCGCTCAGAGGACCGTCGGTGAAGAGGCCGCAATGCGCCGTGACCGCCGGGACGCCGAGGCAGGCGCCATCCTTGAGGCTCGCGTTGTCGGGCAAGAGTATGGCCTGGTGCGAGGGCAGCAGCGTGAACTCGGCAGCGGTGCCCATGGCGCGGCGCGATTGCGCGCCGAAGATCCAGACCCGCTCGCCGATCCTATCTTCGCTCACTCCCGGACCGACCGTATCGATAATGCCGCTGCCATCGTTGTTCGGCGTGATCCGGCCAAGCAGCTCAAGCTCTCGGCCGGTCTCACGGCGTTTCGCATCGGTGGGATTGATCATGGAATAGGCGACGCGGACCCTGACCTCGCCTTCGCCCGGCACGGGGTCGGGCAATTCGCCGAAAGTCATCACGTTCGTTAGGCCGGGCTTATCGTACCACCATGCGCGCATGTTTCATTCTCCTCCTGTGGAATCGGCGATCTGAGATGCCGTGAATCTCTCGTTCTTCAGCTCGAATTGTCTTTTATGGCAGCAATCAGGAACTCGACATTGCCCTTGGGGCCGGTAATGGGACTTTCTGTAATGCCGAGGACCCGCCAGCCCATCTCCCGCCCAAGCCAGTTTTCGACCTCGGCGCAGACCCGCGCGTGCACCTCGGGGTCGCGCACGACACCACCCTTGCCGACATCCCGTCGCCCCGCCTGGAACTGTGGTTTGATCAGCGCGATCAAGTGGGCGCCCGGCTTGGCGCGGCCAAGGGCGGCAGGCAGGACTTTCTCCAATCCGATAAAACTGGCGTCGCAGACGACGAGATCGGCCGTCTCCGGCACTTCTGTCGCCGTCAGGTAGCGCGCGTTGGTGCTTTCCAGTACGACAACCCGTTGATCTTCACGGAGTTTCCAGTCCAGCTGACCCTTGCCCACGTCGACCGCATAGACTTTGGCGGCCCCCTTTTGCAGCAAGACGTCGGTGAAGCCGCCGGTCGACGCGCCGACGTCGATACATATGCAGTTCGTCGGATCGATTGCGAAATGATCGAGTCCGTGGTCCAGCTTCATGCCACCGCGCGAGACCCAGGGATGATCGCCGCCACGGACCTGGATGGCGGCATCGGCTGCGACCAAATCGCCCGCCTTTTCAATCCGTTGCTCGCCAATATAGACCGTACCCGCCATGATCAGCGCCTGCGCGCGGGTGCGGCTGTCGGCAAGCCCGAGATCGACCAGCGCCACATCGGCTCGTATGCGTTTCGGGTTTGCACTCATGTCGCCGTCACTCGCGTCAACCGATGGAATCGCAGGGTGAGCGAGACCGCGACCAGTCCCAGGGCGATCAGCAGTCCCCACCAGATACCGTCGCCGCGCAACGGTGTCTCGAAACCCATGAGATAGGCGGCGGGAAAGCCGATCGCCACATACGCGGCGGCGGCGATCAGCATCGGGGTTTGGGTGTCCCGCTGTCCGCGCAGGACATGGGCGGCGATGCATTGGGTGCCGTCCGACAATTGGAACAGCGCGGCGATCAAGAGATAAGACATGCCCAAGCTTACCACCGTGGCATTGGCGGGCACATCGACATCGATAAACAATCCGATCAGGAATTTCGGCGCGAGCGCGAACAGCAGGACGGGAACGAACATGAAGGCAAAGCCAATTCCGAGCGCCATCCAGCCCGCGCGGCGTACCCCGTCGCGGTCTCCCCGTCCTACCGCCAGACCCACCCGGATCACAGCGGCCTGCCCGATACCGAGCGGGACCATGAAGCTGGTGGCGGCCAGATTCAACGCGATTGTATGCGCTGCGATCTCGTCGGTGCCGAGGTTTCCCATCATGAACGTCGCGCCCGCGAACAGCGCATGCTCCATCATGATCATTGCCGAAATCGGCGTGCCGACGCGAAAGATATCGCGAAAGACGGACCAGTCCGGCCGCCATATCCGCCCGAGCACCACATAGTGCTTGAGCCGGTTCGCATTCGACGCGATCAGCATCATGATGACAAACATCACGAAATTGGTCGCCGAAGTGGCAATGCCGACGCCCATGACCTCGAGCTTGGGGAATCCCCAGACGCCGAAGATCAACGCGTAGTCGAGCAACGCATTGACGGCGAACCCGGAACACGTGACCGCGAGGATAAAGCCGGGACGCCCCATGACCGAGAGGAAGCCCCGCATTGCGATGACGCAGAGACCGGGCACGATGCCCCAGACCGCGGCGCGCACATATTCTTGCGCGATCGCGGCGATCTCCAGGCCTTGGCCGAGCAGCAGGAAAATTTGCTCCGCCGGCCAGAGCGCGGCAATCGAAAGCCCCCCCAGCAGCACCGCCACCCACAGGCCCTGGCGGATCGTGCGCCGCATCAGCCGCGGATTGCGGGCGCCATGGGCCTGTGCCGCCAGGGGGGCGACGGCAGCGATCACGCCCATGCATAACAGGTAGAAGATGATGTAAAGCGTCGAGCCGAGCCCGACCGCCGCCAGCGCCGCGCCGCCGAGGCGCCCGACCAGCACCGTGTCGGTCAACGTCAACGAGAACTGCGCGAGTTGGGTGAGCACAAGCGGCGCCGCGAGCCGGGATGTGGCCCGGAACTCCTCCCGCCAGGGCGCATCGCTGTGAATCGTCGGTCTCATGCGCCTGTGCATAGACCCGGCGAGGAGGTCGGTCACGCGTAAATGACGGGTGTCTCCGCGAGAAAACGCGGAGGTCAAATGACGGCGTTGGTTTTCGGGCGCTGTTTCCGACGGCGATCTGTGCTATCACTATCTATTCCGCTTCTGCCGTTAGCAGGGCGCAAGAGAGAGAGCCGCGCGGCTCACCTTGAAATCTTCGATGGAGTTCGTTCAATGACCTACACGCCGCCGAAAGTCTGGAAATGGGAGAGTGAGAATGGCGGCGCGTTTGCGTCGATCAACCGCCCGACGGCCGGCGCCACTCATGAGAAGGAACTCCCGGTCGGCAAGCATCCGCTGCAGCTCTATTCGCTCGGCACGCCCAACGGGGTGAAGGTGACGGTGATGCTGGAAGAGCTGTTGGCGCTGGGCCACAAGGGGGCGGAGTACGACGCCTGGCTGATCAGGATCGGCGACGGCGACCAGTTCGGCAGTGGGTTCGTCGAGGTGAACCCGAATTCCAAGATCCCGGCGCTGATGGATCACGGCACGACGCCGCCGACCCGGGTCTTCGAGTCGGGCGCCATCCTGCTCTACCTTGCGGAGAAATTCGGCGCCCTCCTGCCGAGCGACCCGGCGCAGCGCCCCGAATGTCTCTCGTGGCTGTTCTGGCAGATGGGCAGCGCGCCTTATCTCGGCGGCGGGTTCGGACATTTCTACGCCTATGCGCCGGAGAAATTCCAATACCCTATCGACCGGTTCACCATGGAAGTGAAACGCCAGCTCGACGTGCTCGACCGTCATCTGGCGGAGAACCGCTATATGTGCGGCGGCGAGTATACCATTGCGGATATCGCGATCTGGCCCTGGTATGGCGGTTTGGTGATGGGTTGGCAGTACGATGCGGCCGAATTCCTGGATGTCCAAAGCTATACCCATGTGGTGCGCTGGGCGGAAGAAATTCTCGGTCGGGAGCCGGCGAGGCGGGGGCGCATGGTCAACCGGGTGCGGGGCGAGTTGCACGAGCAGTTGCGCGAGCGCCACGATGCCGGCGACTTCGAGACCAAGACGCAGGACAAGGTCGAGGCGGCGGACACATAAGGACTCCGGCCCGAAACTGGGTTGACGCAGACGGGTTGGAAAGAAGCAACGCCGTTTCAGCAGTTCGCCTGTCTCGGATATTCCGCTTCTCCGACAAGGGGCAAAGCGGAGTATGATCGTACTACGCATCGCTTCGATATTGTCGCAATCTCTCGATTCGAGCGGCGTAATCTTGCCTGGAAGGCCGTGATGTCAAATGTGAAGCTTTTCGTTATCCTGGCCGCCGCAAGCCTGCTGGTAATTTTCACCATCCAGAACGCGGCCGAGATCGAGGTGAATCTGTTCTTCTGGTCCATCACCACGAGGCGCGCTTTTCTGGTGTTCGGCGTGCTGGTGATCGGCATCCTGATCGGCTGGATTTTCCATAGCATAAGCGCGCACCGCAAAGATCAGGCGGCACCGCGGAGCGGATCGACCGAACCCGGAGCGGTCGAACCCATGCGAGACGATCGCCGCGTATGACGCTTTGGTCGAAATTTGACCCGCAGGACGCCGTCTCGGCGGCGGAGCTGGAGCGGGGTCAGCGATGGCTGTTGCGCAGCGGGATTGCCGGAAAGGTCATGGATACGCTGGCCGTGGGGGCCTTTATGACGGCCTTCGCGCTCGAATTGGGAGCGGGCTACGCGTTCATCGGGATGCTTGCGGCGATTCCGCATCTTGGAAATATCGGACAGATCGTCGGTGTGACCATCATCGAGCGGATGCGGCGACGCAAGGCGATCTGCATCGGTTTCGGCATGTTGGTCCGGCCCATGCTGCTGGTGGTCGCCGCGGCGGCATTGATACCGAACGCGCCCTTCGCCTTGGGATTGGTGATGCTGGGCCTCACGATCCGCTATCTCTTCGGTTCGGTCATTTTATGCAGCTGGAATTCGTGGATTCGCGATCTCGTACCGGAAGGCCAGCGCACAGATTTTCTGGCGCGGCGGCTGCGCGGCATGATGTTCTTCGGCATGATCGCCACTCTGTGCGCTGCCGCTTTCATCGACCATTGGCCCAAGTTCCAGCTCGGCTCCGAGCGAATGGGCTATGCCATCGTTTTTGTGGTCGCTTTCCTATGCGGCGCTTATAACACCTATGCCCTGCGGCACGTGCCCGAACTCCGAATGGCCGACCCGGAGGCGTCGGTCGATCTGTGGGAAGTCTATCGCAAGCCGTTTCGCGATGTGAATTTCCGGCGGCTGATGATGTTTCTCGGGACGTGGAATTTTGCGGTCAATCTCGCCGTGCCGTTTTTTACGGTCCATATGTTGGTCCGCTTGGGCTTCGATCTTCTGCCGGTGACCCTGTTTGCGATATCGAGCCAGCTCGCGAACATCCTGGTTATTCGACGCTGGGGTCGGGTCGCCGATCGCTACAGCAACAAGTTCGTTCTTCGGGTCTGTGCCCCGTTGTTCTTGATGTGCATCTTCGCCTGGATATTTACGACCATGCCGGAGCGCCACGATTATACGGTGGCTTTGTTGATTGCGATTCATGTCCTCACAGGCATTGCGAGCGCGGGCGTCGGATTGGCATCGAGCAACCTGTCGATGAAACTGGCGCCGATGGGCGAAGCGACCTCCTACCTGTCGGCCAACAGCATCGTGAACTCTATCTCGGCAGGCATTGCGCCGGTTCTCGGTGGATTATTGGCCGATTTTTTCATCAGCCGCCGCTTTTCCGTTGTGGCGCAATGGGCGACCCCGGAATTCGAGAAGACGTTCGAGGCATTGAGGATCGAGCAATGGGATTTCTTCTTTATCAGCGCGGCGATCCTGGGCCTGTATTCTCTGCATCGTCTATCGCACGTCCGCGAGGAAGGCGAGGTGGAGGAGCGCGCTGTCCTGGAAGAGATGCTGAGGTCCGCGAGAGCGGGGTTGCAGACCTTCTCGACGGTCGCGGGGTTACGACAGATCACTGAATTTCCGTTCGATCTTGGCCGCCGTCTGCGCGGCAAGAAACCCGACGATAAGCCATGATGACAAGCGGGAACGCAGCATGATGGCTTCCGCTACTGGACGGCTGTGCGCCGGATTTGTCGGTTCGCTCCTGGTTATGTGGACGATGGGTGCGGTCGCGACGGGAGCCCTGGCGAGCGGACGCGACGCCGCAACCCTCATTGGCCTGACGCCGTGCGGCCCCGGTCAATGCGTGGAATTGCTGGGCTTGCTGAAAGAAAGATTTACAAGATTATCCGGTGAATTGGGCGCCGAGCACCGGGAGACCATCGCCGCGCTTGACGAGATCGCCAAGACGCATCTGCGGCGCCGCGAGTTCGCTTTGGCGGAGCAGGAATATCTGCGCGTTCTTCAGGCCAGGATATCGGCGTTGGGCGAAGACCATCCGGATACCGCCACCGCCTACAGCAATTTGGGCACCGTCCATACCTTCGTGCGACGTTACCACGAGGCGATCTCGATGTATCGGCGTGCGTTGGCCATACGGACCGCGCATTTCGGCCCGCGCAGTTTGCCGGTCGCAACCTCGGAGACCAATATTGCACGGGTTCAATTACGCCTCAGACAGTTGGTTTCCGCGGAAGCTCTTTTCCGTTCGGCCATCGATACCCGCACGGCGTTGCTCGGGGCAAAGAACCCGCTCACCGCGACCAGTG
>JAYPOZ010000021.1:0-48386 GCA_038131165.1 Rickettsiales bacterium
TGGCGATCGCCAGTTCGGCGGCGGGTGCGCCTCTCGATGCGCCGGAATTCGACGAAATGTTGCAGATCCGGCATTTCCGAGGCTTCGTAGCCGAACGGCAGTGTCCGCGCGGATTCCTCAAGCGGAAACTCGTAGGGCAGAACCGGAAACCGGTCGAGGACGATCGAGGAGCGGAAGTAAAGGCGATCCGCGCTAGCGTTAAAATTGGCAATCGCCACCGAGTTTCCAAAAACATCGTGGAGCCAGCGCATCCGGGCCGTTGGTTCGATCGTCAGCTTGGCCTCGATCAGGCGGAGGTCGTGACTGTCGCGCGGCCGGAACATGAGCCGGTGCTCGCCGAGCGGAACGGGCCGGGCATAGGTGTACGTGGTCTCGTGTTCAACCGTCAGCCGCTGCACGGTCGCATCTCCCGGAGACGAGAAACATACCTTAGTTGAAGTAAGACGCGTAGACCGCGTTCGATACCTTACCGAGCGAAATCTGCAATTTGTCTATGAAGCTGTGAAGCTGGCTGGACGTGATGCGATCGCCGAGCCCGGTCTCCAGCGAAAACTCCAGCTCCCGCCGTGCCGTCTCGATCGCGGAGCTGCGTTTGCGACCGTGCCGGCGTTCCAGATCGCGCAGCCGCGCGGTTACCTGCTCGACGCAGAGCGCGACGGCGCGGGGGAACTCTTCGTCGTACAGCAGGAATTTCGCGATATCGCGCGGCGTGGATCCGCCGGGATGGCGCGTCCTGAACGCATGATAGCCCGACACCGAGCGCAACAACACATCCGCCTGGACCGAGATCAACGCCTCGCCGTCGCCGCTGGTGAGCTGATCGTAGGCCATATCGAGGATTCGCGTCGTCTGATCGGCGCGTTCCAGATACTTGCCGAGATGATAGAACGACCAGGCTTCGCTGCGCAGATACGTGCCTTCGGCGATGCCTTCGAAGGCCTGGCAGTTGACTTTGACCTCGTTGCAAACCGTGGCGAGATTGGACAGACGGGTATCCCGCCGCGTCAGCTGGGACATGCGGTATTGGAACATGTTGAGCTGCGTCCACATCTCGGTGCTGATCAAATGACGGACGGAGCGGGCATTCTCCCGCGCGGCCGAGACCGCGAAGGCGATCGAGGTCGGGTTCGTCAGGTCGAGCACGTAGAAATCAGCCACGGATTCGGGAGTTTCCTTCTTGTGGGATTTCAAGAACCGCTCGGTGTCGGCGTTCAGCTCGAGAATTCGCCGCCAGTTCGGGCCGGAAGAATTCTCGCGCGCATAGGTCTCGTTGATGTCGAGAATCCGCGCCAAGCTTTCGGCCCGCTCCAGATAACGGCCCAGCCAATAGATGTTTTCGGCGAAACGGGAGAGGAGACTAGACAAGGACCCAGGTATCCTTCGATCCGCCGCCTTGCGACGAGTTGACGACGAGGGAGCCGCGTTTCAACGCGACCCGGGTCAAACCGCCCGGCAGGACCCAGGTTGAATCTCCGGTGAGCGCGAACGGCCGGAGATCGACATGCCGCGGCTCGACCGAGCGGTTGATCAGGGTCGGCGAGACGGAGAGCTGGACGACCGGCTGGCTGATGAAATTCTTCGGGTCGGCCTTCAACTTACGGCGCAGATCGGCCAGTTCGCGCTTGCCCGCCTTGGGGCCGACAACGACCCCGTAGCCGCCGGCCTCGCCGACCGGCTTGGTGACCAGGTTCTCGATATTGTCGAGGGTCCTCTGCAATCCCGCCTCCTCGCGACAGATATTAGTCTGCACATTCGAGAGGATCGGGTCTTCATCGAGGTAATATTTAATGATCCGCGGCATATAGGCATAAACCGCCTTGTCGTCGGCAACGCCGGTGCCGACGGCATTGGCGAGCGTCACATTGCCTTTGCGATAGGCGCCGAACAGGCCCGGAACACCCAGCATACTGTCCGGATTGAAGACCGTCGGGTCGAGAAAATCGTCGTCGATCCGCCGGTAAATCGCATGCACCTGTTCCGGGCCGCCGGTGGTCCGCATGTAGACCTTGTCGTTTTCCACGGTCAGATCGCGGCCTTCCACAAGGGGTACGCCCATCTCTCGGGCCAGGAAGACATGCTCGAAATACGCCGAGTTGAACACGCCGGGGGAGAGGAGAGCCACGGTCGGGTCCGAGACGCCGGTGGGTGCGGTTTTGGCGAGCGCGCGGGCCAGTTGGCTGCCGTAATCGTCGACGCTCGCGATCGGAATGTCGTCCGCCAGATCGGAAAAGGCCCGCATCATCAGATGACGGTTCTCGATCACGTAGGAGACGCCGGACGGCGTGCGGGCATTGTCCTCGAGGACGAGAAATCCGCCCTTCTCGTCGCGTACGATATCGGTGCCGCAGATGTGCACATAGGTGCCGTGGGGTGGATCGAAGCCGATCATTTCGGGCCGGAAGTTCGCGTTTCCCTCGACGAGATCGCGGGGCACGATTCCATCCTTCAGAATGTGCTGTTTATGATAAATATCGAACAGGAACTGGTTCAGCGCCGCCACCCGTTGGGTGACGCCGGTCTCGATGGTCGCCCAGTCCTTCGTCGACAGCACGCGGGGAATGACGTCGAACGGCAATACGCGGTCAATGGCGTCGCGGTCCGTGTAGACAGTAAAAGTAATACCGAGATTGAAGAGCTCTCGTTCCGCCCCGGCGGCGCGGCGGCGCAGCATCGCGATGTCCATGCCGTCCAACCGGTCGCGAATTTTCCGCGTGTGAGAGAGTCCGCGGCGGCCGAACATCTCGCAGAAAAAACCATTGTGATCGTAAGTCGACAACAGACCGTCGCTCATTGGGGCAGGCTTTTGGGCTTTCTCCGCTGCAATGTTTCACTCATCCCTGATCGTCTGTCCTCGTCTGTTTCGCCAGTCAAACCGATCCGCCGCCTGATTGGTTAATAGTATAACGCTTCTGCGGTGAATACGAAAGGTATCCATCGTCTTCGCGGGTAAGGGCGCCTATCATTAGTTAAGAATATTGGAGGGATGGATCGATGGCGAACTGTATTCACGATCATGCCCGTTGGGGCACGGGCGATCAGCTCGGCGCGGCGAACCTGCTGACGCCCGAGCGCACCTTGGCGGCCTTGGCGAGCGTGCGCGAAGGCAAGGCTTACGATCTCAGCCAGGTGATCGAGACCGGCGCGCCGCGCATGCAGCCGGTGCAGTCGCCCTATGTCATCCATTCGGGAGCGACATCCGCGAACGGGATCAAGCGCCGCCGCGAAATGGGCGCCGAGAACGACGCCGGCTCCAATCTGGAGCGCATCGAGATGACCGTCCATGTGGGCACGCATATCGACGCGCTTGGGCATTTCACCAAGGGCGACCAAATGTACGGCGGCCGCAGCGCGGCGGAAGAGGTGGGCGATTTCGGTCTGCATAACCTCGGCATCGAACACGCGCCGCCGATGATCACGCGCGGCGTCTGCATCGACGTCTCGACGCTGGACGGCGGCGATTTCCTGGAGGCCGGGCGCGCCGTGAGCCGGGACGATCTGGAACGCGCGCTGGAGCGGGCCGATGTCGGGCTGGAGCCGGGAGACGCGGTCTGCGTGCACACCGGTTGGGGCCGCTTTTTCATGGCCGACAACGACCGTTATGTCGCGGGCGAGCCGGGGATCGACCTGGGCGCGGCCGAATGGCTGACGGGCTACGACGTGCTGGCGATTGGGTGCGACAACATGGCGGTCGAGGTGCTGCCCGGGACCGACCATCCGAAAACCATGATGCCGGTGCATCAGCACACGCTGGTCGAGGCCGGGGTCTATCTGATCGAAAATCTGGTTACCGAAGCCCTTGTCCGGGACGGTATCTCGACCTTCTGTTTCATCCTGCTGCCGATCAAGTTCAAAGGGGCGACGGGATCGCCGGCGATGCCGGTCGCGGTCATTTGAGGGACGGTGACAGCGCGGGCAACAAGCGTTGCAGAGCCGTCAGTTTTGCGGAGCGATAATCCGCCCGCCAGGTCATCATGGTCCTGATCCGCTTCAGTTTGCCCGGAAGCCTGTGCTGTCGGAACTGCCCCTTGCTGGCCACCGTATCGAGGACGGAGCGCGGCACCACGGCAAAGCCGGTCCCTGCCGACACGCAGGCCAGGATCGCGAGATAAGATCCGACGGCGATGATCGATCCCGGGACGATCCCCGCCGCGAGGAGCCATTCCTCGAGATAGCGCCGGTAGGCGCAACCGCTCTCGAACGCGATCATGGTCTTGCCGCTCATCTCGGCGATCTTGCGGGGCGGCGGGAAGGAAGCGGGTGCGACCAGGATCAGCTCTTCCGCGAAAACCGGACGGCTTTCCAAAGCTTCGAAATGGACCGGCTCGGCGATGAATGCGACATCGACGTCGTAGGCGCGCAACCGTTCGAGGAGGCCTTGCGCGACATCGGTTTCGATTTCGATCTCGACGTCGGGATACAGCCGATGATACTCGGACAGCACCGCCGGCAATCGAGCCGCCGCCGTGCTTTCCATCGTCCCGATCCGTAACAGCCCGGCGGGCTTTCCTTCGTTCATCGCTTCTGTGGCTTCGAGGGAGAGCTGAAGCAGCCGGTCCGCGTAGGAGAGCAGCACCTCGCCGTCCGGTGTCAGGGTCAGGCCGCGGTTCTGGCGGTGGAACAGGTTGCGGTCCAAACGCTCCTCGAGCTGCTTGATCCGAGTGCTCACGTTCGATTGCACGCGGTGCAGTTTTTCGGCCGCCTTCGAAATGCTGCCTTCGGCCGCGACGGTGCGGAATATCTCCAGCGAGCGCAAATCGAGATCGTTCATATGTATCTCCAAACAAGAATATAAACATCATAATAATTCATTATTCGTGAAGTCCATAATCTTCTAGTCTGTGTCGAAGTTTCGCTCCGCAACGGTATTGGAACGGATATGCCCGCCGCATCGCCCCGCCGCATCGCCCTAGTCGGGTTTCTGTCGCTTGCGATCGCGATGGGTGTGGGGCGATTTGCCTTCACGCCGCTCCTGGCGATGATGCGGGAGGACGGGCTGGTCACCGTGCCGGAGGGCGGCGTGATCGCAGCGGTGCATTTCCTCGGGTACTGGTTGGGGGCGCTTGTCGCGGCCGCGGTTCCGGTTGCGCCGCGCACGATGCTGCGTTTGTCCCTGGGAGTGATCGGCCTCGTCACGTTGTCGATGGGATTGTTCGACGATCTCGTTGCCTGGGCGATATTGCGGTGGGTGTGCGGCGTCGCCAGCGCCTGGGTTCTCGTGATCGTCGGCAGTCATTTCGTCCGGGCGCTGACGGCGGCGGAAGCGGCGTCGTATCACGGCCTGGTTTTCTCCGGCGTTGGCGGTGGGATCGCGCTCGTCGGTCTGGCCTGCCTGTTGTTCATGGTGGAAGGGATCGCCAGTCCGGAAAGCTGGGGGTGGATCGGCGGCATATCGCTCGTCGGCGCGATCGCGATTTCGGTTCGGTTCGGCTCGGAGCTGCCGGTGTCGCGTATCCCGTCGATCCGCGGCCCGGGCCAGCGTTCGCCATTGAACTGGTTACCGATCATCGCTTATGGCACGGCCGGGCTCGGGTATATCGTACCGGCGACATTCCTGCCGGTGATGGCGCGGGATCTGATCGGCGATCCGCTGGTCTATGGATGGAGCTGGCCGGTCTTCGGGATCGCCGCCTGCCTTTCGACGGTGTTTGCGGCGGCCGTGCAGCGCCGGTACACGAATCGCCAGGTCTGGGCCGTCAGCCAGTTGGCAATGGCGCTTGGCGTTGTCTTACCGATGGCCGTCCCGGGGATGACGGCGGTCATTCTCTCCGGCGTCTTTGTCGGCGGCACGTTCATGATCATTACGATGGTCGGGATGAAGGAAGCCCATCGGACCGCGCCTGAAGCCGATGTGATGCGGCATATCGCCATGATGACGGCCGCATTTGCGACCGGACAGATGATCGGCCCGCTGCTCGGCAGCGCGCTCTACGATGCCTATGGCGGCTTCGGCCCGACCCTCGCGCTGACCGGCGGCGCGTTGGCGATCACCGCGTTTCTCCTGTTTCTCGGCACGGCGCGGAAGGAAGTCCCCCAACCTTGAGCCTCGTGCGGCACGTTGCGGCGGGCTCTGCTGACATTATCGCCGTTCGATCTAACTCGCCAATAAGGAGCGGATGAAGATGTGGGAGGATGGATATGCGGAACATGCGCACGTTGACCGAAGCGCAGCGGATACAATGGGCGACGGACGGATACATCGTTCTGGAAGGCGCGCTCAGTCCGGAAGAGGTCGCGTTCTTCAGCGACGAGCTCGACGAGGTTCGCAGGAAACCCGGCTACGAGCCAAGGCCCGGCGAGTTGCCGCGCGGCCATTACGGCTGGGTCGATCACGCGGACGACCTGGATCCGGACGGCTTCATGGACCGCCGCGATCTCCTGACCTACCACCAGGCCTTCGTCGACCTCATCGACAAGCCCGAAATCTTCGACCTGATCGTCGACATCATGGGTCCCTATATCCTGTTCAGCATGTCGCAGGCCATCGTCCGTGCGTCGACGGATCAGTTTCCGGGCTACACCCATACCGACGGCGGCGAAGGACTGCGGCGCATCCGGGTGACGGAAACCAGCCGGCCGATTGCGATGAAGGCGATGTATCTCCTCTGCGACGTCGAGGGCACGGATGCGGGGAATTTCACGGTCTTCCCCGGCAGTCACCTGCGGCGCTTTCCGGAGGACAATGCCGCGCTGACCCCGCACACGCCGGGGGCGGTCCAGCTCGAGGGGAAGGCCGGGGATTGTTACCTCTTCAGCCATGCCCTGTGGCACGGACCCGCGCCGAACCATTCGGGCCGGGGCCGCAAGACGCTGCTTTATAACTACTGCCAGATGTTCGTGCGCAGCTACGACCTCGGCCAGGTCCCCGACCTGGAATGGAACTGCACGCCGCGGCAGCGCCGCCTCCTCGGCGACCTCGGCTACGACTTCCGTCCGGGATCCTATTTCTATGTGCCCGAAGACCAGGAAGAAGTGATCTACGGCGCCGCCTGAACCGATGCATCGTGGCTGCGGCGGTAGCTGGCGGGCGGGACGGAAAAATGTTTCTTGAAGACCCGCCCGAAAGCGGTCTCCGACCGGTAGCCGCTTTGCTCGGCGATATCGATCATCGGCATTTCCGTGTCGATCAACAACCGCCGCGCCAATTGCATGCGCCAGTCGGTCAGATAGCCGAGCGGCGGCTGATCGAGCAGTTGATGAAAACGGTTGGAAAACGCCGTGCGGGACAAGCCGGCGACCCGGGCTAGGTCCGCGACCGTCCAGGCGGCCGAAGGGTTCGTGTGGATCTGCTCGAGGGCCCGGCGGATTCGCGCATCGCTGAAACCGGCCAGCCCCGGCTGAGTCCGGCCTTCCGTCGTCAGGTAGGTCCGCACCGCCTGCGTGTAGATGATCTCCGACAGCTTGAGCGCGATCAAGTCGCTGCCGAGCGCTTCCGCTCCCGCTTCCCCGCCGATGATCTTCAACGTGTCGTTCAACCAGTCCGGCGCGGCCTTGCCGTAATCCTTGATGCGGATATAGGCGGGCAGCGCATCGATCAGGACATGCTTGGCGCCGGGGTCGAAGGCGAAATGCCCGCAGATGAGTTGCGTCTCGTGCCCGGGCGAATCTCCGCCGTAGACCAAGGCGCCTCGTCCCGTAAATCCGGAGGCCTGTACCACATCGTCGACGGATCCGGCCTCGGCGTCGATGGGGTCGGACAGAACATGCCCGGCACCCCGCGTGATGATGATCAGATCGCCTTGTTCGAGGAGCACCGGCTCCCGCTGTCCGTCGATGCGGGCAAAGCAACGGCCGCGATGGGCGTAATGAAACCGGGAGACGTTCTCGAACTGCGGCACCTCGACCCCCCAAGGGGAGGTAAAGGCCGTCCGGAAATAAAGCGTCCCGGTAAGTTGCATTACGCCCAGGATATCGCTCAGCAGATCCATTTTTGCCTCGTTCGCCACCGATGTCCCAACATGCGGCGCGATGACTGAAATGTAAATCTCAACGTACGATCCATCAAAAATATCGGACGTATGATCATTCATCATACAGAACTCATCCGTTAGAGATGACGCTCGCGAGATCGTGCCGGAGCTGCCGCGTCCGGTTCGATGATTTGAATGAACGAGAAAGGGAAATCCGAGATGAGAATCCAGAATATCATTATCGCGGGCGTGACGGCGATGCTGTTGGGAACGGCCGCCGCTTCCGCGCAATCGCCGGCGGAGCTGAACGATCTGCAGATTGCGCATGTTGCGTATACGGCCGACAACATTGATATCCGCTACGCCCATTTGGCCCTGGGGAAATCTACCAACCCGGCGGTCCACGAATTCGCCACGACGATGATCCGCGATCACACGGCCGTCAACGAACAGGCTCTGGCGCTCCTCAAAAAGCTCAACGCGCAGCCTCAGGATAATTTCTTGAGCCGCCAGTTGACGCAGAATTCGGTCAAGCTGGTGGAAAAGATGAGCGAACTGCAGGGCGAGGCCTTCGACAGGTTCTATGCGGAGAACGAGCTGGCCTATCACCGGGCCGTCAACGATCTGGTCGCCAACGCGTTCATCCCGAACATCGAGAACGCCGAAGTAAAGGCGTTGTTCGAGGCCGGCCTCAAGATCTTCAGAGCGCACGAGCATCATGCCGAAATGATCGTCGCCGCGCTGCAGTGAAGCGCTTGTGATGGATCGACGACGTTTCTTGAGAGGCATGGCGACCGCAGGCGCGGTCGTCACTGCCGGCCCCTGGATAGGCCTGGGGTTCGCGACGTCGCGGAAGGCGAAGCTGTGGATCGTCGAGATATCGGCGTTCGCTTTCTCGCCTTCGGCGCTTGAGATCGAGTCCGGAGACCGGGTGCGGTGGATCAATCGGGATATCGTGCCCCACACGGCGACCGCCAGCGACGAGAGCTGGGATACGGGAGCGCTCGGGTCGAACGAAAGCGCCGAGATCCTCTTCGGGGCGCAGCGGGCCGAGACCTATTTTTGCCGCTTCCATCCGATGATGGCATCGCGCCTCCGCGTGACCTGACACTGTCAGTACCAACGACGTGAACCGAAACATTTTGGGAAAGCGAGACCAATGAAAGACGCATATACATTCCTGGCCTTGAGCGGCGGGTTGCGCATGCGGTGGTGTATATCGCCGGAGTGCCTTATCTCAGAACACCTGTCTATCTGGTGTCCTGGCTCGCTATACTGGCGATCGCGTACACCGCCTTGAGTTAGGGTTCGCTTGGTCTTGAGAGGGATTTCTGATGCCGAATCGTGAGCGCGCGACAAGAATCGTCATCATGGGGGCGGCCGGCCGCGACTTCCACAATTTCAACACCGCCTACCGCGACGATCCGGGTGTCGAGGTCGTCGCCTTTACCGCGACCCAGATCCCGGAAATCGCGGGGCGGCGGTATCCGGCCGCCCTGGCCGGCCCCCGGTATCCGGACGGCATTCCCATCTTGGAGGAGGGCGAGCTCGCGGCGCTGTGCGGCGCGCAGGACATCGACCAGGTTGTCTTCGCCTATAGCGACGTCGATCACGGGACGGTAATGCACCGGGCGTCGGTTGCGCTTGCCGCCGGGGCTGATTTCGTCCTGCTCGGCCCCGACAGCACGATGATCGACGCCGCTGTTCCGGTAATCTCGGTCTGCGCGGTGCGGACCGGCTGCGGCAAGTCGCAGGTGACGCGATGGTTGTCGCGTCGTCTGACCGCGCGTGGTCTCAAGGTCGCGGCGATCCGCCATCCGATGCCCTATGGCGATCTGGCGAGGCAGGCGGTCCAGCGTTTCGCGACGAAAGCCGATCTGGACACCGCCGAGTGCACGGTCGAGGAGCGCGAGGAATACGAGCCCTACATCGCGCTCGGCAGCGTGATGTATGCGGGTGTTGACTACGAGGCGATCAAGCGGCGGGCCGAGGCCGAGGCAGACGTGATCCTGTGGGACGGCGGCAATAACGACTTTTCCTTTCTGCGGCCCGACCTGCAGATCGCTCTCGTCGATCCGATGCGGCCGGGCCACGAGGAAACCCATCATCCGGGGGAGGCCGTGCTGCGTATGGCGGATATCGCGCTGATCGTGAAGACGGATGTTGCGGACGCCGAATCCGTCGCGCGGGTCGAAGCGGATATCGAACGGCTCAACCCTCGGGCGCAGATTGTGCGGGGTGCCTCTCCGGTGACGCTTGACCGACCGGAAGCCGTGCGCGGCCAACGCGTCCTGGTGATCGAGGACGGACCGACCATCACCCATGGCGGCATGGCCTTCGGGGCGGGTTATGTCGCGGCCGAGGCGGCCGGCGCCGGAAAGATCGTCGATCCGCGCGGCGCGGCCGAAGGCGAGATCGCCGACCTTTACCAGACCTATCCGCATATCGGAACCGTCCTGCCGGCGGTCGGCTACTTTCCGGCGCAGCTTCGGGCGCTGGCTGAGACGATCAACCGCGCGGACGTGGATGCGGTTATCGCCGCGACGCCCTGCGATCTCGGAGCGCTTATCGACATCGACAAGCCCGTCGTGCGCGCGACCTACGAATTCGCCGAGGCGGATGGGTCTCGACTGGGTGCCTTGGTGGACGGTTTTCTCACCGCGAAGGGGCTTTAGTCTCAAACGCGATTCCGTCCGCGTGGGGATCGATGAGCGTGCCGGCGGCGTCGGACAGCATGTCGGCAGCGGCGGTCAGCGCGCCGATATAGGCGCGGCCTCCGGTGGCGTCGGCGAAATCGCAGCCCGCCGTCACCTTGGGCCCCATCGACCCTTCGGGGAAGCGCATGGCCCGGAGCGCTGCCGGGGCAGCGCGGCGAATCGCGCGTGGCGCCGGCCCTTCCCAACCGTCATAGACCGCGTCGACATCGGTCAGCAGGAGGAGCGCGTCCGCGCCGATCTCGCGCGCCAGCAGCGCGCTCGCGAGGTCCTTGTCGATCACCGCTTCGACGCCGGCGTAGCGTCCGTCCGGCTGCCGACGCACCGGAATGCCGCCCCCGCCGGCGCAGATCACGAGCACGCCTTCGTCGACCAGCAGGCGGATGGTCTCCCCTTCGAGAATGCGTTGCGGTTTGGGGCAGGCGACGACGCGTCGCCATCCGTCGCCGTCGCGCGCCATCCGCCATCCACGCGCGCTGCCAAGCCGCTCCGCGGCATCGGCCGTGTAGACCGGGCCGATCGGCTTCGTCGGATGGCCGAAGGCCGGATCGTCGGGGTCGATCTCGATCTGGGTCAGCAGGGTGACGCAGCGTTTGCCGAGGGGGAGCGTGCCGGCGAACGCGCGGGCGATCAGATACCCGATCATGCCTTCGGTCTCGGCGTCGAGGACATCGAGCGGGACGTCCGCGGATTGCTGTGCCAGCAGCCCGACTTGCGGGCCGTTGCCGTGGGTGACGACGAGGTCCTGCTTTGCCGCCAGCGGCGCCAGCGACGCAACCGCGGCGGCGACATTGCGTTCCTGCGCCTCGGCCGTCATCGGCTCGCCCCGCCGCAGCAGGGCATTTCCGCCGAGTGCCGCGACAATCCGCATGAAGCTAGATCGCCAAATCTTTTACGAAATAGTCCTTGATCACCGTCTCGAAGGTCTCATCGTTGTGACGGAACTCGTCTTCCCGGCCCGCAAACGGCTTGTAGGCGAAACGTCGTTCGTCCGGGCGCGCCTGATGCCGCGCGTCGATGGCGACCTGGATGACCGCCGAGCGCTCGAATATCCGCTGTTCGTCGTAGACGGTCTTGCTGTCCTCCATCGAGAGCGCGGCCTTGGCGCCGAGGACCGAGCGTCGTCGGTGGAAGCCGAAGGTGAGCGAGATCCGCAAGTCCGGCGAGGAATTGGCGAAGGAGCCGTGCAGCATCTGGCGATTGACGATGGTCACGTCGCCGGCTCCGCAGGTAAGCGGCACGGCGCCCGGAATCTGCTCGCTGTCCCCGTTCCCGGCCACCAGCGCCTTGATGTCGATCCGGCCCAGTTTGTGGGAGCCGGGCACCACCCAGAGGCAATTGCCGAGCGTGGAAGGATAGAGTTGGACCTGGAAATTGAAGCCGTGAATGCCGTCGTCCCACTCCGCCGACTCCCAATGGGTGACGCCGTCCTGGTGCCAGGCGACGGCGCCGCCGAGACCCGGCTGCTTGACGAAGATGGCGTCGTTGAAGGGGACGAAATCCTCGCCGTTGATCGATTCCGCCACCGTCAGCAAATCCGGATGGCCATAAAGCCGGAGGCCCGACGGCATCGACCGGCACATGGAATACATCAGGAAGACGACATCCTCCGGTACCTCTCCCTCCGGCTTCGGTTGGGCCATCTGGGTCGGGTGGCGCCCGCCCAGCAATGCCGTCCCGCCCCAGGGGTCGGCCAGCGGTTTGGTGAAGCGGTAAGGCAGGCGCGGATAATCGATGCCAAGGGCCGGTCGACCCTTCGCGTCGACCTTGGCGTCGCGGGTGACCGGTGCGCGTTCCAGCATCTCGCCCGCGTCGCGGCGGAGTTCCGCGATCTCCTCGGCGTCGATGACGCTCTCGAAGATGTAATAGCCGTGCGCCTGGTAGGCCGCGAGGATATCCGGGTGGAGCTTGCCGGCACCGTCAAGGCGGATCTGCCCCCGATTGCCGATCTCCCGTTCCCGTTGCCGCCCTACTGCCGCATAGCGGCGCAGTCCTTCGGCGTGCGCCTCCCTCGTCAGGGGATGGTCGGTCGCCGTCGTCACATCGTTCATGGCCTTATCCTCTGATCTCCTGCGGATCGTAGGACGCGCCTTGCGCGCCGTAGCCGCCGTCGACATTCAGGATTGTCCCTGTCGTCCAGAGACATTCGTCGGAAGCGAAGAAGAGTGCGGCGTTCGCGACCGCCTCCACCGTACCGTACGCTCCGACCGGGATGCGCTCCGTATAAGCGCGCTTGCGGGTCGGCCCGTGATGGCTGAGGCCGGTCTCGATGGGGCCCGGCGCGATCGCGTTGACCATCACTCCCTGACCCGATAACTCGGTCGCCAGAACCTTGCAGATGTGCATGGCGGCGGCCTTGGAGGCGCCGTAGGCGGCCCCGCCCATATTGCCGCGCTGACCCGAGATCGATCCGATCTGGATGATGCGCCCGCCGCCCGCTTCGACCATCACCCTGGCCGCCGCCTGCGCCGTCAGGAAGGAGCCGGTCAGATTGATGCCGATCACACGGTTCCAATCCTCCAGCGTCGTGTCGAGCGCCAGCTTATGCAGGCTGACGCCGGCGTTGTTGACGAGAATGTCGATGCGCCCGAACCGGCGCACGGTCTCAGCCACTTGCGCCTCGCACTGTGCCGGGTCTGCGATATCGGCCTCGAAAGCCTCTGCCTTGCCGCCCGCCGCCGCGATCGCCGCCGCGATCCGTTCGGCCCGCGCGAAATCGCGGTCGGCGCACAGTACGGAGGCACCCTCGGCGGCGAAGCGCTTCGCCGTCGCTCCGCCGAGCCCGCCGCCCGCACCCGTCACCAGTGCCGCCTTGGATTCAAGTCTCATCGCTTCATCTCCCCTTCGCCAGATCGCCCGCGTGTCTCTGTCTACAGCATATAGACCCGATTACGGTTTTGGGGAATTTGGGCCGCCGCTCAGTCCACCCGGCCCTTCCTGTCGTAGCCCGAGAGCGCTTTCTCGATCAGCCGGTCGGGGGTGTCGAAATCGAAGTTCCAGAGGAAGCGCTGTTTCACGATGAAGGGGGCGCCGGCATAGAATTTCTCGTACTGATCGTGCCGCCCGGCGAACTCGGAGCCGACGGCATCCCAGGCCAGCTTCAGCAGCTTCACCCGCTCCTCCGCCGGCACGTCCGGGGACTGCACGTAGCGGCGGATGTCGGCGCCTGCCTCGGGGTGGTCGAAATCGGCGACGTTGGAGGGCAGCTGAATCATCCCGCCGCCCGCCAGGTCGCGGATCAAGTTGAGGAGTTCCGGGTATATCCGTGATTGCAGCACCATGGCGGCGTAGTGGGTCTGCGGGTCCGGCACATAGATGCCGTTGGCGTTCGGTTGCGCGTTGGCGATCTGTGCTTCGAGCAGGCCTTCGTACATCGCGCATTGCACGGCGATATCGGCGATGGAGCCCTGCACCGGCGGGATCGGCCAGACGCCGTTCATCTCGGTGATGCGCTTGGCGAGGCCGGTCAGGAACCGCAGCTTGGTGAGGAAGCGGATCTGCGCCTGATTGTTGCCGAGGATATGCGCCGGGGTTGCGAACCACTGGTCGCGGCAGAGCTCGGTGTTCTTGTAGACGAAGATATGCTCCCACGGCACGAAGACGTTGTCGTAGACGACCAGCGAATCCGTCTCGTCGAAGCGCGACGCGAGCGGGTAGTCGAAGACGCTCGACGCGGCCCCGGCATAGGAACGCCGCGAATGGATTTTCATGCCCGGCGCATTGGCCGGCACGATCAGGGAGACCGCGTGGTTCTCGTCGCCGGGACGCAGCGGATGAATGGTGGAGAGGTGGATATAGTCCGCGAAGACGGCGCCGGTGCCCAGCATCTGCGCCCCCTTGACGATCACGCCGTCGTCGCGCTCTTCGACGACTCCGGCGTAAAGGTCGGGCGGGTTCTGCTGGTGCGCCGGCTTCGAGCGGTCGATCTGCGGCGGCACGATCGTATAGGCGATGTAGATATCGTTGTCGCGCAGGAACTCGTAGATGCGCGTTGCGTTCGCCGCGAATTTCTCGTTTCCGTCCCTGGCCAGGATTTCGGGCGCGGCGGCATAGCCGACGAAGAACCCCGCAACGTGATCCGGGGTGCGGCCCATGAACCCAAAGCTCTCCTCGGCCCAGCGCTCGATCGCGCTGCGGCGCTGGCGCAATGCCTCGACCGAATCGGGCAACTGCCAAATGCGGTTGACCGGCGCACCGGTGGCGGGCGAGGGGTAGGTCATCAGCGCCCGGTTCGCGGGGTCGCTCGCGATGTCGAACAGCGAGGCCATCGTCCGCGCCGTCTCGGCGAAGGCCGGATGCGTGGTGACGTCGGAAACCTCCTCGCCGTCGACGAAGACCCGCCGGCCGTCGTTCGCGATGGCATCGAGAAACTGACGGCCCGTGCGCAAACCGCCCGGCAATCTGTCGTCCGCATATGGCTTGGTCGCTGTTGCCGTCATTCCGTATCTGTCCTTACTTGTGTCTTCGTGTGTTGCCGATCTCAATCGACGGCATAACAATAAGCAAGGGCGGAATGCCGCCCGATCAACATCGGCCCGAATAAATTGCCTGGGAGAATACAATGAAAATCGCCGTCCCCGACTTTATCACCAATTCCTATTTCCCGGCCGTGGCCGCGGTCGAACTCGGGTTCTTTCAGGAAGAAGGCATCGACATGACCCTGGAGCACATCTTTCCGGTCAACCGAGCCTGCGAGGTGATGCGCGACGGCGGGGTGGATTTCGTCGCCGGCGCCGCGCACGCCCCGCTCGCGGCCTTCAAGAACTGGGAAGGCGCGAAGCTGCTCGGCGCGCTGGCGCAGGGAATGTACTGGATGTTGGTCGTCCGCTCCGATCTGGAGGCCGAACGCGGCGACATCGACGCGGTGAAGGGGCTTAACATCGGCGCCGCCCCCTTCGTCGAGCTCGGCTTGCGCCGGATGCTGACGGAATGGGGCATCGATATCGAGGCCGACGGCGTAAAGATCGCACCGGTCCCCGGCACCGGTGGAGACGTCTCTTTCGGCGTACAGGCGGCGAAGGTGCTTTCGGAAGGAAAGATCGACGGGTTCTGGGCCAACGGCATGGGGGCGGAGACGGCGATCCGCGAGGGAGTCGGCAAGCTGCTGGTGGATATCCGGCGCGGCGACGAGCCGAAGAAGGCCTTCAACTACACCCAGCCGGCGCTGATGACGACCGACGCGCTGATCGAGCGCGAGCCGGAAACCGCGGCGGCGGCGGTCCGCGCCCTGATCAAGACCCAGAAGGCGCTGGTCGCCGACGTGAGCCTCGCCACCAAGATCGGCAAGAAACTGTTCCCGGGCCGAGACGCGGACATGATCGCCGATGTCGTTGCCCGCGACCTGCCCTATTACGACCCGACGATCACGCCGGAATTCGTCATCGGCATGAACGAGTTCATGACCGATCTCGGCTGGCTCGACGGCCCGGTGCCTTACGAGAAGGTCGTGGCGACCCAGTTCAGCGATCTCTGGAAAGGGTGATCGCCATGCCCGCCAAGCACCACGTCCTCGCCTCGCCGGAAAACGCGCAATGGGGGTATTTCGATGCGACCCGGGCGCCGATCCACGAGATCGCCTCCGGCGATACGGTGACGATCAACACGGTCTCGGGCGTGCCGGCGGTGACACCGGAGACCGGCTATACGGTTTTGCCGGAGCACCGGGAAATTCACGCGAAGACGGAGCGCCGCCAGACGCCGGGGCACATCCTCACCGGGCCCGTGGCCGTCAAGGGGGCGATGCCGGGCGACACGCTGGAAATCCGCATCCTCGATATCGAGCTTGCCTGCGACTGGGGCTGGAACGCGATTCGGCCCACGGGCGGCACGATCCCCGAGGATTTCCCGGAAGAGCGGCTGATGCATATCGGCCTCGACAAGACGCGCCAGACCGGCCGCATGCCGTGGGGGCAGGAGGTGCCGCTGGCGCCGTTTTTCGGCGTCATGGGCGTGGCTCCTCCGGTGGAGCGCGGTAGCGTCACGTCGATTATCCCGGGCGACTTCGGCGGCAATCTCGATCTCAAGGAGCTGACCAAGGGGGCGACGCTTTATTTGCCGGTATTCGTCGAAGGCGCGCTTTTCGCCTGCGGCGACGGCCACGCGGCGCAGGGCAACGGCGAGGTCTGCATCACCGCCATCGAAACCTCGCTCAACGGCACTTTCGAGATGCACCTCCATAAAGGCGAGAGCCTGTCCATGCCGAGGGCCGAAACCGAGACTCATTACATCTGCATGGGCATCGACCCGGATTTGGACGAGGCGGCGAAACAGGCGCTGCGGGAAATGATCAAATTCATCACCGAACGCACGCCCTTGAGCGCCGCCGACGCCTACTCGCTCTGCTCGATCACCTGCGACATGAACTGCACCCAGCTGGTGAACCAGCACAAGGGCGTCCACGCCATGCTGCCGAAGGAGGTGCTGGCGGGGGCTGGCGGATAGCTTTTTCATCGTCATTCCGGATCGCCCTTTCAGGTCGTCTGGAATGACGGTTTTTCCTATCCCCGGTCCGGATTGTAGACCCGGATCGGGTGGTATTCCTTATAGACGTCTCTCTGGTTTTCCCAGAACACGCCGGTTGCCGCCCCGCCGTCGACGACGATGGCCTGGCCGGTAATGAAGCTGCCGCGGTCGCTGGCGAGATAGAGCGCCATATTGGCGATGTCGTCCGGGCGGCCGACGCGCGGGATCGGCTGCTGGAACGCCATGCCCTGCAGGCGCTCTTCGATCTTCTCTTCCGGCCGGCCGACCGTGTTCGTCGAGAGCGGCGTTGCGATATAGCCGGGGCAAATGGCGTTGACGCGGATCGAATGTTCGCCGAGCGACATCGCCGTCACCTTCGACATCTGAACCACGGCGGCCTTACAGACGGAGTAGATCAACGGGCCGCGCCCGGCGGTGACGGCGGCGATGCTGCCGGTATTGATGATGCTGCCCGACCCCTGCTTCTTCATGATCGGGATTGCGTGCTTCATGCCGAGGAAGACGCCGCGCACCAGAACGTCGAAGCTCATGTCGAACTCTTCGACCGGGATGTCCTCGACCGGGCCCAAGACGCCGCCGAACCCGGCGTTGTTAAAGATGCAGTCGAGGCGGCCCCAGCTGTCGACGGCGGTGTCGATGGCGGCTTTGACCTGATCTTCCTGGCGGACCTCGACCTCGACGAACTGGGCGGAGTCGCCGAGTTCGGCGGCGAGGTTCTCGCCGCGTTCGCGCTGCATGTCGGCGATCACGACCCGCGCGCCCTCCTTGACGAATAGGCGCACCGTGGCCTCGCCGATGCCGCTGGCGCCGCCGGTGACGACCGCTACTTTTCCTTCCATCTCCGCCATCGTTCTTCTCCCACTGGCTCTGCTTTCTTTTTTAGGGAGATGGTGCGATTAAAGCGGGAAGCGACCCGCGATGTCGTCGCGAAAGGGAAGGAAACCCTGTGCCCGCCAAGCTCGCCGCTTTCGCCCGGCCGGAGGCGCCGGCGTTCCTCGCGCTGTTCACTTTGGACACGCTGGCGCGGGCGATGCTGGTCACCGTCGTGCCGTTGCAGGCCTATGCGATCCTCGGGGATGCGCAGAAGGTCAGCGTGCTCTATTTCGCGGCCGGGTCGGCCGGCTTGTTGGGCAGCCTGTCCGTTCCCTATCTGGTCAGCCGGCTTTATCGGCGTGGCACCCTGACTCTCGGGGCGGTCTGCTGGCTGATCTCCGCCTACCTGCTGTCTCGGGAGAGCATTTGGAGCTTGGCGCCCGGGCTGGCCCTGCAGATGGTCAGCGGCGCCTCCGTGACCATCTGCCTCAATCTCTACGTGCTCGACAACGTGCCGCGGTCGGCGCTCACCCGATTCGAGCCGATGCGGATGTTCCTGGCCGGGATCGGCTGGATTTCGGGACCGGTCGTCGGGGTCTATCTCGCGACCCGGATCGCGGTCTGGGCGCCGTTTCTTCTGAGCGCCGGTTTCTTCGCGGCGATGTATGTCTATTTCCGGTGCTTGCGGGTCCCGCGCGCGCGGGCGAATCCCAATGCGTCACGGCCTCAGGCGAATCCGGTTAAGTTCGTGCGGCGGTTCTTCCAGCAGCCGCGGCTGACGCTTGCCTGGACGCTGTCGGTCGGCCGCTCGGCGTGGTGGAATATGTTCTACATCTATTCGCCGATTTTCGCGGTGGCGACGGGGCTTGGCAGCGAGGCGGGCGGATTGATCTCGTCCTGCGGCTCCGTCGGTCTCTTTACCGTGACCCTGTGGGGCTGGGTCGGCCGGCGGAAGGGCATCCGCTGGCTGCTCATCTTCGGTTATGCGGTCACCGGGGTCATTTCGATCCTGGTCGGCGCGTTGATGGAGGCTCCCTTGCTGAGCGCGGCGTTGCTGGTGGCGGCCGCGTTCGGGGCCAGTATCACGGACGGGCCCGGGAACGTGCCTTTCCTTCGCTCGGTGCATTCCTTTGAGCGGGCGGCGATGACCAGTGTCTATTCAACCTATCGCGAGACGTCGCGGCTCTCGATGCCGGCTGTATACTCGGTCGTCCTGCTCGTGTTTCCGCTGCCGGCCGTCTTCATGGCGAGCGGCGGCATGATGCTCGGACTGGCCTGTCTGTCGCGTTTCATTCCCCGTCGTTTCGGCCTCGATCGACGGCCCTGAGTTCGAAGAAGAAGGTGGAGCCCTTACCTTCTTCGGAGACGAAATCGATTTGCCCGCCGTGCGCGTCGATGATGCTCTTGGAGATCGCCAGACCGAGGCCCGTGCCGCCGACTTCGCGGCGGTCGGTCGAATCCGCCTGCGCGAAACGGTCGAAAATCCGATCCCGGAAGCCCGCGGGAATGCCCTTGCCGTCGTCCTTTACCGAAAATCGCAACTGGTCGCCCGATCGTTCCAGCGAGAGTTCGACCCGCCCGCCCGGTTCGGAGAATTTCGCGGCATTCGACAGGAGGTTCGCGAAGACTTGCATCAATCGGTCGGCATCGCCGTGGACCGAGGCGTCGTCGACGGTTTGCGTGACGTGAAACGTCACGCCGAACCGTGCGCCGTATGTGGCGTTAGCGGCGACGGCACGGTCCAACAGCGCATTGGCGTCGACGGGCTCCATTACGAATTCCATCTGACCGGCTTCGATTTTCTGCAGGTCCAGAACATCGTCGATCAAATCGCCGAGGCGTTTGGCATTCTGATCCGCAATGTCGAGAAGTTGTTGCGCCTTCGCCGGTACGGTTCCCAGGACGCCGCCTCTGATCAGGCCGAGCGATCCCGCGATTGAGGTCAGCGGCGTGCGGAGTTCGTGACTCATGGTTCCCAAAAATTCCGTCTTCGCCCTATTTGCCTGCTCGGCGGCCGCGATCGCGTCCTGAAGTTCGGCCGTTGCCCGGTCGACGGCCTCCTGGAGGCGCCGGGGCCGGTCCGCCAGGACGAAAGTCATGATGCTGGACAGCAAAGCGAGAAGCGCGCCTCCGGTCAGATAGAGCCAGATGATATAGAAACCCGAATGATCATGGACGGGCGCAAGAGCGGCACCGATTTGCCAGGTGCCGCCCGGCAAGACGACGTTCGTGGTTGCAAGCGCGGCATCGAAGGTCGCCGGATCGCCGTAGAACACTTCCCCTTTGGCACCCAGCCCGTCCTTTCCTCGAATCGCCAGTCTCAGCGTTTTCTCCAGTTCGAAGAAACCGGCATCCGTAAGCAGCGGTTCGACATCGATCAGGACGGTTGCGAACCCCCAGAAGGTTTCCGCCGCGCCACCGCCGGCCGGCCGGAAAATAGGGCGCCTCGCAATGATCGCCTTGCCGCCTTGGATGAGGTCGATCGGCCCCGCGATGATATAGCGGCGCTCGCGGACCGCCTGCTCGACCATGTGCCGTCGTTTCGCGTCGCCGAAGAGATCGTGTCCGAGCGCCGCCCGATTCCATTCGAGATTGGTGACGTAGCGGACGACCCCATCGGGCGCGAGCTGCAGACTGCGGAGACCGACGAGATCCTTTGCCAGGATATCGGTGTAACGATCGAAGTCGCGCTGGGTAAAATCCGGATTGAGTTCGACGAACGCGGCGAGAGAGCGCGTGTGGTTCAGGCGCACGTTGACGGATTGGGACAGGGTGGCGGCGATCGACCCCAGTTTGGATTGAATGAAGGTCCGCTCGCTCGATCGCTGCTCATCCAAAAGGACTCGATAGACGAGGAAACTTCCCGCGAATACGGCGAGGCCGACCAATAGGGCCAGAGCGATGGAACCGGTGCGATGTCTCAAAACGCTACCTAAACGGGATCGGCTATTCGAGTGTTTCGAAGAGGCGCACCCAAAGCTTGGTCATGGGCTCTATCGACGAGAAGTAGACCGTCTCGTCGAGCGTGTGTGCCCCGTGACCGTCCGCTCCCAAGCCATCCAATGTGGGGATGCCGAGGGCGGCGGTGAAGTTGCCGTCGCTGCCGCCGCCGGTCGCCGTGTCCTGCAGGTCGAAACCGATCTCCGCCGCGAGGCCGCGCGCGTGCTCGTAGAGCGCCGCGATACCGGCATCCTTCTTGTAAGGCGGCCGGTTCAGGCCGCCGGTAACTTCAAGCGTCACGTCCGGATTATAGGGTTTTAGGTTCATTATCTTATCTACATACTCCTCCGCCAATTCCGGCGTCGGCATGCGAAGGTCGACGCCGATGACGCATTCGCCCGGCACCACATTGACCCCGGTGCCGCCCTTGATCTCGCCGACGTTCAGGGTGATGCCGATGTCGTAATTCGTCATCGCCTCGATATCGACGATCTGGCGGGCCATCTCTAGAATGGCGCTCCGCCCGTCCTGATGGCGCAGGCCGCTGTGGGACTGTCGCCCGATTGTGCGAATCTCGAAGCGACCGCTGCCCTTGCGCTCGGTCACGCATTTGTTGCCGTCGCGGGCGGGCTCCGTTACCAGCACGTATTTATGCTTCTTCGCCTCGTCCTCGATCATCGCCTGCGAGGTCGGGCTGCCGACTTCCTCCTCCGGGACATACAGGAAGGTGATCGGAAGCTTGGACGATTTTCCCAGCCGGACCAGATGCTGGTAGGCGTAATAGGCCATATGCGCGCCCGCCTTCATGTCGTAGATGCCAGGTCCCTGGACGCGGTCGCCTTCGCGTTTCCACGGCAGGACCTCGTCGATTAGCCCCATGGGATGGACGGTGTCGAGGTGGGAGAGCACGAGAATACCCGGCGCTTCCCCGGGATGGCCCCAACTGGTCTTGGCCTTCAGGATATCGCCGAAGCCGTCGCGGCCCGGAACGCGCACGATCTCGGCGCCGAGCGCCTGCATCGACTCCTCGACCACGTCGACCAGCTTGTTGACCTCTTCGCCTTCGTGGCTCGGCGTTTCGATCTCCACCCAGGTCTTGATGCCCGCGAGAATCTCCTCCGGATCGATCACCGGCTCGTTCGATGCCCTTTCGTCCATTCCCAATTCGCCTCCTCGTGCTAAATGGTATCTTCGGTCGCCCGGGGCCGCTGTTGGGTCCGGAAGATCGATCGGGTGCGGGATTTGGCATCGCCAAGCAAAACCTGTCAAATACGTCGTGCCCAAGGATGCCGGGACGGGTCGCGACGCCAGGAAGTCAACAACGGCCGCAGGACAGGCCGCAGGAGAAAGAAATATGGATTTCGAATATTCGGAACGCACTATGAAGCTTCGGCGCGAAGTCGAGGAATTCATGGAGGCTTATATCTATCCGAACGAGGACCTCTACTATCAGCAGCTGAACGAAGGGGAGACCCGCTGGGAGACGCCGCCCATTCTCGAGGAGTTGAAGGCGAAGGCGAAATCCGCCGGGCTCTGGAACCTGTTCCTGCCGGAAAGCGAGCGCGGCGCCGGTCTCACCAATATGGAATACACGCCGCTTTGCGAGATCATGGGCAAGGTCCATTTCGCGGGCGAGGTCTTCAACTGCTCGGCCCCCGATACCGGCAATATGGAGACGATCGAGCGTTACGGCACCGAGGAGCACAAGAAACAGTGGCTCGAGCCGCTATTGAACGGCGAGATCCGCTCCGCCTTCGCGATGACGGAGCCGGCGGTCGCGTCCTCCGATGCAATGAACATCGAATCTCGGATCGAGCGCGACGGCGACGAATATGTCCTTAACGGCCGCAAGTGGTGGACGTCGGGCATCGGCGACCCGCGCTGCAAGATCATCATCTTCATGGCCAAGAACGACCCGAACGCCGAGCCCTACAAACAGCAGTCCATGATTCTGGTGCCGGCCGACACGCCGGGCATCACGGTGCACCGGATGCTGACGGTGATGGGTTACGACGACGCGCCGCACGGTCACGGCGAGGTCGAGTTCAAGGACGTCCGGGTGCCGGTTTCGAACATGCTTCTCGGCGAGGGGCGCGGCTTCGAGATCGCGCAAGGCCGCCTCGGCCCGGGGCGCATCCATCACTGCATGCGGCTGATCGGCGTCGCCGAGCGGGCGCTGGAGTTGATGTGCAAGCGGGCGACCGAGCGGACGACCTGGGGCAAGACCTTGGCCGAACGCGGCGTCACCCAGGAGCGCATCGCGCAGGCGCGCATCGACATCGAGATGCACCGCCTGTTGGTGCTCAAGGCCGCCTACATGATGGATACGGTCGGCAACAAGGCGGCGCGTCAGGAGATTGCGATGATCAAGGTCGCGGCGCCGAACATGGCGCTCAACATCATCGACAACGCCATGCAATTGCACGGCGGCGGCGCCATGAGCCAGGAGTTCCCGCTCGCCTATATGTGGGCGCGTGCGCGGGCGCTGCGCTTCGCCGACGGGCCGGACGAGGTGCACCGCCAGCAGATCGCCCGGCTTGAGCTGCGGCGCCAACAGAACTGGTCGCCGCGCGGCAAGGACGTCGACTGAGGCGCAATCATTCTTCTTCCTGTGTTCTTCCGGACGGCCCGAAAGGGCCGGTCCGGAAAGCATGGCCGAGCGGGGCCGATCTTTGCGTCTGCCGTTTGTGACGCGCAGGCCGTAATGCCGGGTCCCGCAGCGCGGGACCCGGTGCCGCGTAAAGCGATAGAGCCGTTTCGAAGCAGAATTTCTAATCCGAGTGTGTAGAAATTCTCCGTTGCAGTGCGTTTGTCGGCAATCCATCTATCGGGCAAGTACACAAAACCTTGCTCGATAGGAGCCCAAAAATGTCGATTGAGAATGACTCTCCCGATACGGTGGTCCGCCGGGTCGGCTATGCCCGGCGCCGCCAGGCCTTCGCGCTCGCACGGTTGCTCGCCGCGCCGTTCCGTTGGCTCGGACGGGAGCGGACGGACCGAATTGCCCGCGCGTCGCTGGATCGGATGAATTCTGCCCTGCTGACCGATGTCGGATTGCGGCGGGTGGGAGATATGGTGATCGCCGCCGAGACGCCCGATTGCGCCAACAACAATTGCCCCGACGCCTTCACGGACCGGCAGGCCGCCTGAGCGGCTATTTGCCGCCCGACTGCACGAGCTGCCAGGCGACTTCGGCGCGGTCCCGGCATTGGGTGCCGAGCTTGAGCGCGTCCGCCGTCGGCGTATTGCCCTGCAGGCCGCGATAGTAGACGCCCTGCACGATGGCCGCGAGGCGGAACAGCGAGAGCACCAGATAGAAATTCCAGTGCGGGATTTCCGTCAGGCCGCGCGCCTTGCAGTAGCGGGCGACGTAGTCCTCCTCGCTCGGGATGCCCGAGACGGCGGGATCGTTGGTCATCAGATTGCCGCGCCGGGGGTCCGGTGCGTAGTAGGGCAGGCAGTTATAGGCCAAATCCGAATAGGGATTGCCGAGCGTGCCAAGTTCCCAATCGACCACCGCGAGCACGTCGGCGCTGTCGTGGGCGAAAATGATGTTCTCCAGCCGGTAGTCGCCATGCGCGAGGCAGGTGAGGCTGTCGTCCGGCATGTTCTCCGGCAGCCAGGCCATGAGCTTGTCCATGACGTCGAGGTCTTCGGTCTTGCTGGCTTCGTATTGCTGCGACCAGCGGCGGACCTGGCGTTCGCAATAGCCGCCGGCGCGCCCGAAATCGCCGAGTCCGACGGCCGCGTAATCGACTTCGTGCAGGGCGGCAAGGATATCCGCCATGTTGTTGTAGATTTCACCGCGCTCCTGCGCGCCCAGGGTCGGCAGGTCGACGCCGCGGAAGACGCGGCCGTCCTTGAATTCCATGACGTAGAAAATCTGTCCGATGACCGACTCGTCCTCGCACAGCGCATAGGCCTTGGAGACCGGCACGCCGGTCCCGGCGAGGGCCGAGATGATCTTGAATTCCCGGTCGACCGCATGGGCGGAGGGCAGCAGCTCGCCCGGCGGCTTCTTGCGCAGCACGTAGCGCCGACCGCCACCGTCGGTGACCATGAAGGTCGGGTTCGACATGCCGCCCCGAAACTGGCTGAGCGTCAGCGGCGACGTGAAGCCCTCGACATTGTCGCGCATGAAGGCTTCGAGCGCGGTGGTGTCGAACCGGTGGGCTTCCTGGATGGGGACCGTCTGATCGGTCGGTGTGATTGCTGCGATTTCTTCCATGACAGTATTGATATAGACCCTGTTGGCGAGATCGAAATGGGCGGCGGCAAAAGAAAGGCCCGGTCGGCGAGGACCGGGCCTTCTGGAAACTGGTGGAGCTGTGGGGAATCGAACCCCAGACCTCTACAATGCCATTGTAGCGCTCTCCCAACTGAGCTACCGCCCCGTGGAGGCGCGGCGGTTTTGGCCGCCCCGGGCCTCTATATCCTCGACACTCGCCGGAAACTCAAGCGGAAAATGCGGCCTGCGTCGCGGTGCGTCGATTTAGATCACGTATTGTTTCAGGGGCGGGATGCCGTTGAAACAAATGGCCGAATAGGACCAGGTGTAGGCGCCGGCGCTCTGGATCTCGATCCGGTCGCCGACCTGAAGGTCTTTCGGCAGCTGGTAGGGGGTGCGCTGATACAGCACGTCGAGCTCCTCGCAGGTCGGGCCGGCCAGGATGCACGGGACCGTCTCGCCGCCGTCGCGCGGCGTGGTGATGCGGTATTTGATCGCCTCGCCAATGGTCTCCGGCAGGCCGCCGAACTTGCCGATATCGAGATAGACCCAGCGCGTCGCCGCGCCGTTGTGGCGATCCGCGATCAGCACGACCTCGGCCTGTATGACTCCCGCGTCGCCGACCAGGCCGCGGCCGGGCTCGACGATCATCCGCGGCATCTGATTGCCGAAATGCTTGTGCATCGAGCGCATGATCGTCTCGCCGTAGCGCATCGTCGTCGGCACCTCGTTGAGATAATGCGCCGGAAATCCGCCGCCGAGATTGATCATCTCCAGCTTGACGCCCGCCTTCTCCAGGCTGCGGAACAGCGCGGCCGCCTCGGCGATCGCCGCGTCCCATTGCTCGGGGTCGGTCTGCTGCGAGCCGACGTGAAACGAGATGCCGTGAGGCTTCAGGCCGAAATCTCGGGCCTGGCGCAACAGGCCCTCGGCGATCTCGACCTCGCAGCCGAATTTCTTCGACAACGGCCAATCGGCCCCTTCGCCCTTCGTCGACAGCCGGCAGAAGACACGGCTCTCGGGTGCGGCGCGCGACAGTTTCTCCAACTCGCCCTCGCTGTCGAAGGCGAACAAATCAATGCCGGCCCGTTGCGCGCGGGCGATGTCCGCCTCTTTCTTGATGGTGTGACCGAAGGACATGCGCCGTGCATCGACGCCCAGGCGCGCGCAGGCTTCCATTTCTGGCACGCTCGCGACGTCGAAGAAGGACCCTTCCTCGGCCAGGGCCCTGACGATCGCGTCCGCCGGGTTCGCTTTTACCGCATAGTAGATGTCAACATTCGGCAGCGCGTTCTTCAGCGCCTGATAGCGTTTGACGACAAGGTCGAGGTCAAGCACCAGGAAAGGGGTCTCGGGCCGCGTCTCCGTGAGAAACTTCGATATTTTTTCGCTCATACCGGTTCCACCGAAAGGCCAGGGTTATCGCCAGTAACTTTCGTTCGCGCACGGGTCTCGACCCAGCGGAAGACCGGCGCCATGTTCGGCTGTCAAGAGACTGGAGCCGCGCGGCGCCCGCTTAAGTATCGTCCAGGTCTTTGTCCGAGACATCGATGACCACACCGACATCGTCGTCGTCTCCGAGGTCGCTGGTGTCCTCGGGCAGCGACTCGTCGTCGTCGTCGTCGTCGAGTACATCGTCGTCGAGCCCGTCAATATCGTCCTCGCTCGTCGGGATTACCGCAGCGGCAGCTGGAATCGCCTTGGGCGCTTCGGCCGCTCGGCTTCGTCGTCCTCGTTGCGGCGTTTCCGCTTGAAACACCGTTCCGCACTTCGGACAGATCGCAGGATCTTTCTGGAGATCGTAGTATTTAGCGGCACAGCTTTGACATGTGCGCTTCTTACCCCATTCCGGCTTGGCCACGGGCGTCCTCCTTGCGAGCGAATCGTGATTCAGGGCGGCCAAGTGCCATGTTCGCCGGTGCGTGTCAAAAGCAAAATTCGCCAAACCGGGATAAGATTTTTTTGCCATTTCCGGTCTGTCGCGCGGTCGACCGTCATGTTAGAGACCAACCCACCTGACTCCAGCGTTCCGAAGCTCTCGTTCGAAGGGATTTTCAAGTGCGAAAAACGACATCTCGACCCGTTACGGAACTTGCCGGCGAAGCCATCATACCCGGTGACAAATCCGTCTCTCACCGGGCTTTGATGCTGGGATCCCTGGCGGTCGGCGAAACCCGCATCGAGGGACTATTGGAAGGCGAGGATGTGTTGCGCACGGCGGACGCGATGCGGGCCATGGGGGCGGAAGTCGAGCGCACGGCGCCCGGGTCCTGGCGGGTCGCGGGTGTGGGCGTGGGCGGCCTGGCGGAGCCGGAGGATGTGCTCGACATGGGGAATGCGGGGACCGGCGCCCGGCTTTTGATGGGTGTGCTGGCCGGCCACGACATGACGGCCTTTCTGACCGGCGATGCATCGCTGCGCTCTCGGCCGATGGCGCGCGTCGCGACGCCTCTTGCCGAAATGGGAGCGCGGATTCTGGCGCGAGACGGCTGCCGGTTGCCGTTGGCGGTCGTCGGTGCGGCCGACCCGATGCCTCTGGAATACCGGCTGCCGGTGCCGTCGGCACAGGTAAAGTCGGCGATCCTTTTGGCCGGGCTCAGCGCGCCGGGCGAGACCTGCGTCATCGAGCCGGAGCCGACCCGCGATCATACCGAACGCATGCTGCGGCATTTCGGCGGAACCGTGCGGATGGAGTCCGACGCCGCCGGTGCGCGGCGGGTCACCCTGCTCGGGCAACCCGAACTGAGCGCCGCCGATGTCGTGGTGCCCCGCGATATCAGCTCCGCCGCGTTCCCGATCGTGGCGGCGCTGATCGTGCGGAATGCCGAGGTCGTGTTGCCGGGTATCGGCCTCAACCCGCATCGGAACGGTTTGTTGGAGACGCTGATCGAAATGGGCGCGTCGCTCGACGAACGCAATCCGCGGGACGTCGCGGGCGAGCCGGTCGCCGACCTGGTCGTCCGTTCGGGCCCGCTGCGCGGCGTGACCGTGCCCGCCGAACGCGCGCCCTCGATGATCGACGAATATCCCATCCTCGCCGTCGCGGCCGCTTTTGCGGCGGGCGAGACCCGGATGTGCGGACTCTCCGAATTGCGGGTGAAGGAAAGCGACCGTCTCGCGGCGATCGCCGACGGCCTGCGGGCGAACGGCGTCGAAGTGGCGATCGAGGGCGACGATTTGATCGTGACCGGACGAGGAGAGCAGCCGAAAGGCGGCGGACTGGTCGAAGCCCGCCACGATCACCGCATCGCGATGAGCTTTCTGGTCATGGGGATGGGTGCGCAAGAGGCGGTCTCCCTCGACGACATGTCGCCTGTCGATACGAGCTTTCCCGGATTCGCCGATCTGATGAATGGATTGGGAGGAAATATTGAAGGAGCAGCCGAATGATCGTCGCGATCGATGGACCTTCCGCGTCGGGGAAAGGCACGCTCTCGAAGCGTCTGGCCGCGCATTTGGGATATGCGCATCTCGATACGGGCAAGATATACCGCGCGGTCGGCCTCCAGGTGGTGCGGGAGGGCGGTGATCCGTCCAATGAAGCCGTCGCCCTTGCGGCTGCGAGGGCGCTCGACCCCGCAGATCTCGGCAATCCCGACCTCGCCGGAGATTCGGCCGCCCTGGCCGCTTCCAAGGTTGCCGCCATTTCGTCCGTGCGGGCGGTCTTGTTGCAGTTCCAGCGCGATTTCGCGGCCCGCCCGCCGGGTGGCGCAACGGGGGCGGTGCTCGACGGCCGGGACATCGGGACCGTGGTTTGCCCGGACGCGGAGGTGAAGCTCTTCGTGACGGCGAGTGCCGAAGTCCGTGCGGACCGCCGCCATAAGGAGTTGCTAGAGCGCGGCGAGACCAGTATATATGCCCGCGTTTTGCAGGATATGAAGGATCGTGACGATCGGGATACAAACCGGTCCGTTGCGCCGTTGAAGCCGGCGGAAGATGCCTTTGTCCTCGATACGTCCGAGCTCGACGCCGATCAGGCATTCGCCGCCGCGTTGGCGGAGATTGAGCGCAAGGGACGCTGACGGACTGCAGGACAATCAACAACGCCGATGCGCCGAGCAATCTCGTTTGGTGCGCGGGCGTTGCGTTTTCACAAAAGACCGCCGGAGACAACCGGCTGGCCAGTAAAGTATCAATGAATGAAGGATCGAGTAGAATATGTCTGAACAAGCAGCTGTAGAGAAGGAAAGCTTTGCCGCCCTTCTTGAGGAATCGATGGGGTCGGAGAATAACCTCGTCGGACAAGTGATCGAAGGGCGTGTCATCGCCGTGGAGAACGATTTCGCGTTGATCGATGTTGGTCTTAAGTCGGAAGGCCGCGTCCTCCTGAAGGAATTCGCCCCTCCGGGGCAAAAATCCGAGATCGTCGTCGGCGACACCGTCGAGGTCTTCCTCGAGCGAATGGAGAACAAGAACGGCGAAGCCGTGCTCTCGCGCGAGAAAGCGCGCCGCGAGGAAGCCTGGACGCAACTCGAGAAGGCCTTCGAAAAGGTCGAGCGCGTGACCGGTGTCATCTTTGGCCGCGTCAAGGGTGGCTTCACCGTCGATCTCCAAGGCGCCGTGGCGTTCCTGCCGGGCAGCCAGGTCGACATCCGGCCGGTGCGCGACGTGACCCCGTTGATGGGGACGCCGCAGCCTTTCCAAATTCTTAAGATGGACCGCTCGCGCGGCAATATCGTCGTCTCGCGCCGCGCCGTGCTTGAAGAGAGCCGTGCCGAGCAGCGCACCGAGCTGATCGCCGGCCTGAAAGAAGGCCAGGTCCTCAGCGGCGTGGTCAAGAACATCACCGATTACGGCGCGTTCATCGATCTCGGCGGTGTCGACGGTCTGTTGCACGTCACCGACATCGCGTGGCGCCGCATCAATCACCCGTCGGAAGCGCTGCAGATCGGGCAGACCATCGACGTCCAGGTCATTCGCTTCAACCGCGAGACCCAGCGCATAAGTCTCGGCATGAAGCAGCTTGAGGCCGATCCTTGGGAGGGTGTCGAGGCGAAATATCCGGTCGGCACGCGTTTCACGGGCCGGGTTACGAACATCACGGATTACGGCGCCTTCGTGGAGCTGGAGCCCGGTGTCGAAGGCCTCGTCCATGTCTCCGAGATGAGCTGGACCAAGAAGAACGTCCATCCCGGCAAGATCGTCTCCACCAGCCAGGAAGTCGAAGTCCAGGTTCTGGACACCGACCCGCAGAAGCGGCGGATCAGCCTCGGACTCAAGCAGACCATGTCCAATCCCTGGGATGCGTTCCTGGAACAGCACCCCATCGGCTCGGAGATGGAAGGAGAGGTCAAGAACATTACCGAATTCGGTCTGTTCATCGGCCTGCCGGGCGAGATCGACGGCATGGTGCACATGTCGGATCTCGATTGGGAGAAGCCTGGAGAGCAAGCCATCGAAGCCTACAAGAAGGGCGACATGGTCAAGGTCAAGGTCCTCGATATCGACGTCGAGAAGGAACGCATCAGCCTGGGCGTGAAACAGCTCACCGGCGATCCGTTCGAATCCGAGATGTCGAACGTGACGCGGGGCGCCGTGGTCACGGGCACGGTGTCCGAAATCACGACGGGCGGCATCGAAGTGACGATCGCGGACGGCGTGAAGGGCTTTATCCGGAAGTCCGATCTGTCGCGTGACCGGTCCGAGCAGCGGCCCGACAGGTTCGCGGTTGGCGAGAAGGTCGACGCGAAAGTCACGTCGATCGATAAATCGAGCCGCAAGATCAGCCTGTCGATCAAGGCACGCGAGGTCGAGGAAGAGAAGCAGGCGATGGCCGATTACGGCAGCTCCGATGCCGGTGCCTCGCTGGGCGATATTCTGGGCGCGGCCTTGCGCTCGAAGCAGGAGGAAAGCGAAACCGATAACGATGAGGCCGACGAGAGCGAGAGCACGAAGTCGGACACCTGATAGACTCGGTTAAGTTTTGGAGCGGTTAGCGGAGGAGCGGCGCATTGCGTCGCTCCTTCTGTTTTTGGGAACCGACCGCGGCTCCGGCAAAAGCCTTTCTTTCTATAGGGTTACTTCTTGACGGGCAACACGACCTCTGGCACGCTTCGCCAACTTGCGGTTATAGCCGGATAAGAAGGCGATCAAAAATGATAGTCGCACGGGTACTGCAAGGCACAGGGGAAGAAGAGCCGGGGTGGCGAAAATGACGAAGTCGCAGCTAATCCAGCGCATTGCGGAACTCAACCCGCATTTGTTTCAGCGCGATGTTGAGCGGATTGTCTCAACGATCTTTGAGGAGATTACGGCGGCGCTGGAACGGGGAGACCGAGTGGAGTTGCGCGGCTTTGGCGCCTTCTCCGTCAAGTATCGCGACGCCCGGACGGGACGCAACCCGCGAACCGGCGATACGGTCGAGGTCGACCGAAAGGCCGTGCCGTTCTTTAAGACGGGCAAACAATTGCGTGACCTCATTAACAACAAGGCTTCGTGAGTCTTTAACGCTTAGATGAAATATCTCTACTGGTTGGTCGCCGCACCTCTCATGATTCTCGCGGTTCTGTTCGCGACGTCGAACATGGGCCCGATCGAGGTTCGCCTGTGGCCTTTGCCTGGCTCGGAGATCGTCCCCCTCTATCTATTCGCCTTTGGCATTTTCGCCGTTGGTTTTTTTTCCGGTGGCCTGGTCGCTTGGATCGGGGCCGGCAGAACCAGGAGCCGCGCGCGCGCCGCGGAGCGCCTGGTGCGGGAGGAGGAGCGGGAGATCGCCGATCTGAAGCGAAAGCTCGACGCGACGGAAAAGGCCGAGACGACCCAATCGCGTGCCCTGGTGGCCGCAACGCCTAAGTAGAGGCTTCATGATGCCGGACTTTCTGCGGTTCCGCGACTGGTTGGTCGCGGAGACCTTACCGCTTTGGCGCGATGACGGTTACGATGCGCTATGCGGCGGCTTTCATGAAAAACTCGGGTTCGACCGCGCGCCGATCACCGGAGAGGGCAAGCGCATCCTCGTCCAGGCGCGGCAATGCTTCACGTTTTCGGTGTATGCGGGCGCGCTGGACGGGGCTGGTGCCGCCGCGCGGTCCGGATTCGATTTCATGACGGCGTACGGCCGGCATCCCGAAGGCGGGTGGCGGCACAGAGTGGCCCGCGACGGCGCGCCGCTCGACGATACCCGCGACCTCTACGATCAGGCATTCGCGATTTTCGCGTCCGCCGCGATGATCGCGACGTGCGGGCATACTGACGCTCGGAATTTTGCCGACCAGACGCTCGACTATCTGGACCGCGAACGCAGCCATCCCGCCGGCGGTTATACGGAGGCGGTTCTGCCCGACGGCCGGGTCGCGGATACGCCGCGTCGGCAGAATCCGCACATGCATTTATTCGAAGCGCTGCTCGCGCTTTATGAGGCGGCTGGCGACGCGGAGTATTTGGGGCGGGCGGAACGCCTGTTTGCCCTGGCGCGCTCGAAATTCATTGTCGATGGCACCTTGCGCGAATATTTCACCGATGCCTTGACGCCGATGCCGGGGCCCAAGGGCCGTATCGTGGAGCCGGGCCATCATATGGAATGGGTCTGGTTGCTCCATCGTTATGCGGCGCTCGCGGACGATGCGGGCGCACTCGCGATCGCGGAGCCGCTCTATGACTTCGCGCTCGCGCACGGATACGACCAAGGGTCGGGCGGCCTGTTCGATGAGGTGACGGCCGATGGATCCGTCCACCGCGCCGACCGGAGGCTCTGGCCGCAAACCGAAGCGCTGAGAGCCCACGCGGTTCGATGGGAGCGCTATGAGGACACGGCGGCCCGCGCGCGGATCGACAGCGGGATCGCGACGCTCATGCGGGATCATTTGACGGGGCCGCGCGGGGGATGGCAGGAACATATACATGCGGATGGAGAAAATTTTTACGGTTCCTTGCCGGCGTCCTCGCTTTATCATCTAAGCTCCGCCGCGAGCGAAGTGGAGCGGGTGCTTACGGCGGGCGGGGAAATGCCGGCGGAAAAGCAGAAAGTGGATAAGTGATGAAGCCAGCAGATCGAATTTTCGTCGCCCTCGATATGACGGATGCGGATGCCGCGCGCGCGCTGGCGCGGCGCCTTTCCGGACGTGTCGGCGGCTTCAAGCTGGGGCTCGAGTTTTTTGCGGCGAACGGACCCAACGGCGTGCGGGCGATCACGGACGCCGGCCTGAATGTGTTTCTCGATCTTAAATTTCACGACATTCCGAACACGGTGGCCGGCGCGGTGCGCGCGGCGGTGGCGACCGGCGCCTCGATTCTCAATGTTCATGCGTCCGGCGGCCACGAAATGATGCGGGCGGCGGCAGAGGCCGCGACGGAAGGGGCCGAGCTTTATAATCGGCCGCGCCCGATCGTGGCCGCCGTAACCGTGTTGACCAGCATGAACGGGAACGATCTTGCAAGCGTCGGGCAAGGCGCGCCGGTTCGCGACCAGGTTTTGCGGCTGGCGCGTCTCACCAAGGATGCCGGGCTCGACGGCGTGGTCTGCTCGCCCGAGGAATCGGCGGCGGTTAGCGAGGCGTGCGGCGACGACTTCGTCCGCATCGTCCCGGGCATTCGGCCCTCCTGGGCATCGGTCGACGACCAGAAGCGGTTTACCACCCCCCGTCAGGCGCTCGACGATGGGGCGACCTATCTCGTCATCGGCCGGCCCATTACCCAGGCGGACGACCCGGTCGAAGCGGTTTTCCGAATTGCCAGAGAGCTGGAGGAACAATCGGTTTAGGCGGAGATTGCGTATGGCCGAATCGTCACCTGAATGGCAGATGGCATGGCGGTTCTCCAAGGGAGTTTGGCGCAAGATAGCGCGTTCATGGGCGCGTTATCTGGTCGGCTTTCTTCGTTATGGCTCCATCCCTTTTCTGATGTCTGTCGGGCTCCAGTGTTGGGCGCTTGCTGGCGGCGACGATCCTCCGATGGTCCTGATCGTGGGCCTTCTTAAATCGTTGCTGCTGTCTTTCTTCTTGGTGATCTGGATGCGGCACATATTGATCTCGGAAGGGTTTGTGGTCAGCAAATCGGGGATGTCGCTGCCGCGCCGGGTAGCGCGGTGTTTTGGGGCAGGAGTGATCTTCAATATCGTGCTCGTCGCGCCCGTCGGGCTGTTAGTGCTCATTTTGGTGTTCGCGGTTGCGCCGATTGCCGACCTTCAGTCGGTCCCGGGAGTATGGATCGCGCAAGTGCTTATTCTGGCGGTAATCGGCCTTACCCTGTACGTTCTGGCGGATTCGTTGCTGGCGTTTCCGGCCATTGCCGCCGACGCCGATCATTCGATTTGGGATTTGCTCTACGATAAGCCTCGCAAGTTGGTAGGCACCGGACACGCGTTCTTGTTTGTTCTCGCGGGACCCGCCGTCCTGCTTTCTTTTGCGGCCTATTATGGAATGGAAGTGGATGAATCGTCGAATTACGGACTTGTTATCGCGAGCAACGGCGTCGAGTATTTGCTCTATGCCTGGAACGGGGCGTGTCTTGCCCTGGCCTACCGGGAGTTGATGGGGCGGCAGGAAGCGATGGAATTCGAGGGATGAGCGTCACCGCCAAAATTTGCGGGATCAACGACCCGGAAGCGATGCGGGCCGCGATTGCCGGCGGTGCCAGTCACGTCGGGCTGGTCTTCTATCCGCCGAGCCCGCGCGCGGTCAGTCCGGGCGAAGCGATGGCGCTCGCCTCGGTCGTCCCGGCGCAGGTCCAGAAAGTTGGATTGTTCGTCGACCCCGAAAACGATCAGATCGACAAGACCTTGTTTGTCGTCAAGTTGGACATGCTCCAATTGCATGGGGACGAGACTCCGGAGCGGGTGAGCGACCTGAAGACCCGAACTGGAAAGAAGGTGATGAAGGTCATCAAGGTCTCGGAGCCGGAAGACCTGAACCGCGCGGAGGCGTATGTCCGGGTTGCCGATGCGCTGATGTTCGACGCGAAACCGCCGAAGGGAATGAAGGACGCGCTGCCGGGCGGCAATGCGGTGAGTTTCGACTGGCGCATTTTGTCGGGGCGCCGTTGGCCGCTGCCGTGGATGCTGGCAGGCGGATTGACGGCCGTGAATGTGGCGGACGCCGTGGGATTATCCGGCGCCGCCATTGTCGATACGTCGTCCGGCGTGGAAGACGCGCCGGGCCGCAAGAGCGCCGAGAAGATCGCCAAATTCCTGCGGACGGTCGCGGAGATTCGCTGATCCGCGGCGGAACATCGCCGTGCTCTGTGGACTTGGCGGGTCCGGTGGTTTATCACCGCCTTCTCATTTGAACGATGGCAGGAAAGCGGCACCCCATGACCGCGCAACAGCAACCAAATACCTTCCGCAACGCGCCCGACGATGCCGGGCATTTCGGGATCTTCGGTGGCCGCTATGTCGCCGAGACGTTAATGCCGTTGATCCTCGAGGTCGAGAAGGCGTATGACGCGGCGCGGGCCGATCCTTCCTATCAGGAAGAAATGGATCGATACCTGAAGCATTACGTTGGACGGCCAAGTCCGCTCTATCTCGCGGAACGGCTGACGGCCCATTTCGGCGGCGCGAAGATTTATTTCAAGCGCGACGAGCTGAATCATACCGGCGCGCACAAGGTCAACAACACGATCGGCCAGATCCTGCTTGCCCGCCGGATGGGCAAGAAACGCATCATCGCGGAGACCGGCGCGGGCCAGCACGGCGTGGCGACCGCGACGGTCTGCGCGCTTTTCGACCTGCCCTGCGTCGTCTACATGGGGGCGAAGGACATCGAGCGGCAGAAACCCAACGTCTTCCGGATGAAATTGCTAGGTGCGGAGATCGTACCGGTGACCAGCGGCTCGATGTCGCTGAAGGACGCCATGAACGAGGCGCTTCGCGACTGGGTCGCGAATGTCGAGGACACCTACTACCTCATCGGCACTGCGGCGGGCCCGCATCCCTATCCCGCCATGGTGCGCAACTTCCAATCGGTGATCGGGAACGAAGTCCGCGAGCAGATGCAGGAGGCCGAAGGCCGGCTGCCGGATACGCTGGTGGCGTGTCTCGGCGGCGGGTCGAACGCCATCGGTCTGTTCCATCCCTTTCTCGACGATTCCTCGGTGCGCATGTTCGGCGTCGAGGCGGCCGGCAAGGGGCTCGATACCGACGAACATGCCGCCTCCCTGACCGGCGGTGCGCCCGGCGTATTGCACGGCAACCGCACCTATCTCCTGATGGACGAGGACGGTCAGATCGAGGAAGCGCACTCGGTTTCGGCGGGGCTCGACTATCCGGGTATCGGCCCCGAGCATTCCTGGCTGAAGGAGAATGGCCGGGTGGAATACGTCTCCGCGACCGACGACGAGGCGCTCGAGGCCTTCCAGATGTGTTCGCGTTTCGAAGGGATCATACCGGCGCTGGAGCCGGCCCACGCCTTGGCCCATGTCGGCCGGATCGCGGGCGCGCTGCCGAAGGATCACCTGATCTGCATGAACATGTGCGGGCGCGGCGACAAGGATATCTTCACCGTCGCCGAAGCGCTGGGGCAAGACCTATGAGCGGGCAGGCAATGGAAGACGGCCGGATCGAGCGGCGCTTCGCCGCGCTCAAAGCCGAAGGTCGAAGCGCGTTGGTCACCTTTGTCACCGCCGGCGATCCCAACGAAGCGTTGTCGCGCGAGATCGTGCTCGGCCTGCCGAAGGCGGGGGCCGACCTGATCGAACTCGGCATGCCGTTCTCGGATCCGATGGCGGATGGCCCGGCCATTCAGGCGTCGTCGCTGCGTGCCTTGAGGAGCGGCGCGTCGATGCGCAAGACTCTCGACTTGGTACGCGCCTTCCGGGCGAGCGACGACGGGACGCCGATCATCCTGATGGGCTATTACAATCCGATCTATATCTACGGCGTCGAGGCCTTCCTGACGGACGCCAAGACCGCCGGTGTCGACGGCTTGATCATGGTCGACCTGCCGCCGGAAGAAGATTCGGAATTGTGCCTGCCGGCAATCGAGGCCGGCATCCGGTGGATCCGTCTGGCGACGCCGACCACGGACGAGGCACGGTTGCCGAAGGTTCTGAACAATGCGGGTGGTTTCGTGTATTATGTCTCCATCTTGGGCATCACAGGGACCGCCGCCATGCCGGAGGACGCGACACGCGAGGCCGTGGCTTATCTGAAATCGCATACCGATCTGCCGATCGTGGTCGGGTTCGGTATCAAGACGCCGGAGATGGCGGCGGCGATCGGGCGGAACGCGGACGGGGCCGCCGTCGGCACCGCGATTGTCGATCGCGTCTACAACGGCCTTGACGCGGAGGGCCGCCCGAAACCCGGTCTGGTCGAAGGCGTTTTGGAATTCGTCGGGGAACTGGCGGCGGGCGTGCGCGGGGCCGGAGTGCACGGGCAGTGAGCTGGCTCACGAATTTCGTGCGTCCCAAAATCCGGGCCTTGGTCCAGCGCAAGGAGGTGCCGGACAATCTGTGGACCAAATGCCCAAGTTGCGACCAGATGATCTTCCTGCGCGACCTCGAGGCAAATCTGCATGTCTGTCAGAATTGCGGGCACCACATGCGCATTCCGCTGGATCAGCGCCTGCGGATGCTGTTCGACGAGGGGAAGTATACGGTCGTGAAGCTGCCGGCCGTGGTTGCCGATCCGCTGCGCTTCCGGGATGACAAGCGCTATTCGGACCGCCTCAAGGAGGCGCGCAACAAGACCAAGGCGCAGGACGCGGCGTTGGTCGCGCATGGCAAGCTGGACGGTGTCGACGTCGTCATCGCCGGTCTCGATTTCTCCTTCATGGGCGGCTCGATGGGCGTGGCGGTCGGCGAGGCCCTGGTCGCAGCGGCGGAGTTGGCGGTCAAGAGAAACGCGCCTTTGATCGCAATCACCGCCTCGGGCGGCGCGCGGATGCAGGAGGGGGCGCTGTCGCTGATGCAGATGCCGCGCACGGTGATTGCCGTGCAGATGGTCAAGGAAGCGGGCCTGCCCTATATCGTGCTGCTCACCGATCCGACCACCGGCGGCGTCTCCGCCAGTTTCGCCATGCTGGGCGACGTCCACATCACCGAACCGGGCGCGATGATCGGTTTTGCCGGCGCCCGTGTGATCGAGCAGACGGTGCGCGAAACCCTGCCCGAGGATTTCCAGACGGCGGAATACCTGCTGGAGCACGGCATGGTGGATATCGTCGCCAAGCGGCCCGAGCTGCGCGAGACGCTCGGCCGGGTCGTCCGGCTATTGCGGCACCCCATTATGGAAAAGAACGAGGCGGCCGAACTGCTGCCCGCTCCCGTCCTTTAAAGACCGTCGGGTCATGGCGAGGAGCGACGCCATCCTGGAGCGGCTGCTGCGGCTCCATCCCAAGAAGATCGACCTGTCGCTGGGACGCGTGCTGGGCCTGCTTGACCGTCTCGGACGTCCGCAGGACAAGCTGCCGCCGGTTATCCATGTCGCGGGGACGAACGGCAAGGGCTCGAGCATCGCCTTCATGCGGGCCATGCTGGAGGCGGCTGGCTACCGCGTCCACGTGTATACCTCGCCGCATCTCGTCCGCTTCAACGAGCGCATCCGGCTTGCGGGCGAACTGATCTCGGAGATGGCGCTCGCCGCCGTGCTGGAAGAGTGCGAGACGGCAAACGGGGGGCTGCCGATCACCTATTTCGAGATCACCACCGCCGCCGCGTTCAAAGCCTTCGCCGAGACGCCGGCGGACATCGTGCTGCTCGAATGCGGCCTCGGCGGGCGCTACGACGCGACGACCGTCGTCGACCGGCCGGCACTCACCGCGATTACCCCGGTCTCGATGGATCACATGCAGTTTCTCGGCGACACCCTGGCGGAGATCGCCGGGGAGAAGGCCGCGATCCAGAAGCGCGGCGTGGTCTCGGTCGTGGGCGCGCAGAGCGGCGACGCGGCGCGGGTGATCGAGGCGGCCGCGGCGGCGTGCGGCGCGCCGCTTGACCGCGCCGGGGTCGAATGGCGGGCCGCCGGGGACGCAGGCGGCATGACGTTCGAATCGCCGCAGGGCCGGAGGGCCTATCCGCTGCCCGGCCTGCCCGGGCCGCATCAGATCGGCAATGCCGGTCTCGCGATCGCGTGTCTCGAGAGGCTGGAAGGCTTCGCCGTCGACGCTGCGGCGGTTGCCTGCGGTCTGCGGAGCGTCGATTGGCCCGCCCGCATGCAGCATCTGACCGACGGCCGGCTGGCCGGGAGCTTGCCTGCCGGCTGGGAGTTGTGGTTGGACGGCGGCCACAACGCGGCGGGCGGAGAGGCCGTCGCCGCCGCGGTCGCCGGTTGGACGGACCGCCCCCTCCATCTGGTCTTCGGCATGCTGCGCACCCACGAGGCGGCGAACTTTCTGCGCCCGCTCGCGGCCCGCGCCGATACGCTGCATGCGCTCGCCATTCCGGGCGAAGAGGCGAGCCTGACCGCCGAGGAAGCGGCGGCGGTGGCGCGGAGCGTCGGGATTCCGGCGGACCCGACGGCGGGCGTCGAGGACGCCCTGCGCCGGATCGCCGACCATGCTAAAGCCGTCGGACGGGTTCTGATCTGCGGCTCGCTCTACCTCGCGGGCCACGTCTTGGCGGCAAACGGCTGAGCCGGGTGCGGTCCCCTTATAGCGTTGCCTCGCTGCCCAGGATCACGGTGCATTGGCTGGAAAGAACGCCGCCGTTGCCGTGCGCCAGGGTCAGCTCGACGCCGTCCTGCTGACGGTCGCCGCACACGCCCTGGATCTGGCGCGCCGCCTCGATCAGCACCAACAGGCCGTACATGCCCGGATGGCAGTAGGAGAGACCGCCGCCCGAGGTGTTGACCGCGAGCTCGCCGCCGGGGCCGATGCGGCCGCCCTCGACGAAACTGCCGGCCTCGCCCTTCTTGCAGAAGCCGAGGTCCTCCAGGAACAGCAGGACGTTGATGGTGAAGGCGTCGTAGAGCGCCAGCACGTCGATGTCCGCCGGCTTCACTCCCGCCCGCTTATAGGCGATGGGGCCGGAGGTCGCCGCCCCCGAGGTGGTCAGGTCCGGCATCTGGCTGATCATCGCGTGGGTGATAGTCTCGCCGGTGCCCAGCACATAGGCCGGTTTCCGCTTCAGGTCCTTCGCCCGCTCCGGCGTGGTGAGGACGATGGCCCCACCGCCGTCGGTGACGAGACAGCAGTCCCGCACCGTGAAGGGATGGCTCACCATGCGGGCGTTGAGCACGTCCTCGATGGTGAGGTCGTCGGTCATGAAGGATTTCGGATTGAGCTTTGCCCACTCGCGCGCCGAGACCGCCACCTGGGCGAGCTGCTCGCGGGTGGTGCCGAATTCGTGCATGTGGCGCGACGCCGCCATGGCATAGGCGCTTGGCGGCATCATCGGCTTATAGGGATCCTCGTAGGGGTTGGGCTCCCGCGCCGAGGCGGTGGCCCGGCCGATGGTGCGCTGGGTGCTGCCGTAGGCGACGACCACGGTCTCGCACAATCCCGCCGCGATGGCGGCCTGCGCGTGGGTCAGATGCGCCATGAAGGACGAGCCGCCGATCTGGGTCGAATCGAAGTAGCTCGGCTGGATGCCGAGATATTCCGCCAGCGACATCGCCGCCATGCGGGTCTGGCTCGCGGCCACGAACAATCCGTCGACGTCCTTCAGCGAGAGGCCGCAATCGTCGAGAGCCCGGACGGTGCCCTGGGCCATGAGATCGACCGGCGACATCTCCGGTGCGACCTCGCCGAGATCGGATTCGGCGGTGCCGACGATGGCGATATTTCCACGTAGATCGGTCATGTCTAGCCCTCCGCCGGGTCGAATACGGGATAGGAAGCCTCCTTGTCGGTGGCCGGCACCATGCGGACCTTCACCCGCATGCCGATCTTCACCTCGAGAGGGTCGATGCCTTCGACCCGGCTCATCATGCGGTAGCCCTCGTCGAGGTCGATCAGGGAGACGTCGTAGGGGTCGGCGCCGCGCGGGAACAGCGTCGTCGTCGCGTAGACGGTGCCGAGCCCCTTGGAGACCTTCCACTGCAGATCGGTGCTGCCGGTACCGGGCGCCATCACCCGCGGGTAATAGATGGCGGTCCCGTCGGGCCCGGTCTGGTAGGCGAGTTCGCCCCTGTCGCAATGCTCGCGGAAGATCGCGAGCGGTGATTTCTCCGCTGCTTCGGACATCGAGAACCTCTCCCTCTGATACGCTACTAGCTGCGCAAACCGATCTATGGCGATCCGGCTCCGGCGCAAGCGGTTCTGTGCCGGTCGCGATAGAAGTTCTCAAGGTGCCCATTAGATGTTCTCATTTGACCCTATTTGACCGGTCGTCTAGTTTCGGGCCAGTAACCTAAAACGAGTAACCGATGGGATGCCGTTCCCTGTTCGAACGGCACCCGAAATGGAGGATATGAATGTCACTGGCCGCAAAGCTAGATGAGATCCGCGCCGCCGGGGCGAAACGCATTCCCGAGGACAAGCGGGTGATCATGGGGGCTGCGAACAAGGAATTGCTCGAGTCCAACATCATGGACGGCGTAATCAAGCCGGGCGACCGCCTGCCTGCGTTTTCGCTGCCCAACAGTTTCGGCGAGACGATCGAATCGTCGGAGCTGCTTGCCGCCGGACCCGTCGTGCTGACGGTGTTCCGCGGCGTTTGGTGACCCTACTGTAATGCAGAGCTGTATGCTTTGCAGGAAGTAAACGACCAATTCGAAGCAGCGGGTGCCACCCTCGTGGCGCTGACCCCGCAATTGCCCCAGAAGAACCAGGAGATGATCGACAAGAACGAATTGTCGTTCGATCTGCTGCACGACGCGGGCAACGAATACGCCCATAGGCTTGGCCTGCGCTTTACGGTGCCGACGCCGGTGCAGGAGATCTACGCCCAGTTCGGGATCGATCTGCCGGGATTCAACGGTAACGACAGCTGGACGCTGCCGCTGCCGGGTCGCTTCGTGATCGACAAGGGCGGCATCGTCCGTGCCGTCGATGTCGATCCGGACTACACCCGCCGTCCCGAGCCCGAGACGACGATCGCGGCGCTCAAGGCGCTGTAATTCCGGCCCTCACCTCGACCCTCTCCCGCTTGCGGGAGAGGGAGAAAAAGAGCGCGACATTGTGCACCCCTCTCCCGCAAGCGGGAGAGGGAGGGGCCCGCCGCAACGCGGTGGGAGGGTGAGGGAAACGGGGAAGCACCCGCCGCAACGCGGTGGACGGTGAGGGGACGAGCTTTGCTATCCACCCGGCGCCGCGCCGAGCAGCCGCGCCGCGTCGCGGCCGAGGCGGCGGAGGACCTGCGGGTCGTCCTTCGCCTTGGCGACCACCATCAAGCCTTCCATCTGCGCCAGGATCGCCTGCGCGGTGTCGTGCGCGTCGGTCCCGGCGGCGATCTCGCCGCTTTTCATGCCTTCTCGGATCGCCGCCTCGAAGACACCGGCGATGCGAGCGAAGGTGTCGGCGACCCGTTCGCGCACGGCGTCGTCCCGGGTCGAGAGTTCGACCGCGAAATTGCCGAAGCGGCAACCCACCACATGGCCGGTCCGACGCCGGTTGGTCGCGAGCCCGTCGGCGAGAAAATCCGCATAGCGTTGGAAGCGTTCGACGACCGGCGCATCGCTGCCGAAGATCGGGTCGAACATGCGGGCGCGGTTCTGATCCCAGGCGCGCTCCAGCATCGCGATGGCCAGGTCGCGCTTGGATGGCCACCAGTGATAGAAGCTGCCCTTGCGCGCGTCCGCCGCGGCGCACAGGTCGGCGACGCTCACGGCCTCGTAGCCGCGTTCGTACATCAGGTCGGCGGCCGCATCGAGCAGGCGTTCGCGGGAATTCGCAGTCTCGGTCATGGCTTCAAACTAGTGCGCGGCGCAACAGAGGGCACCGCTCCGGTTGCCGGCGCCCGAGGCGCAGAACAATTGCCAGCCGCGCCGAAATTGCCCACCATAAGCGCCGTGAGGGGGAGGTCGGCCATTCGCGGGCGGCGGCCCCGGCCAAAGGGCAAGAGGGGAACACCGGATGAGACCGGAAGACAGCATTGCCGGAAAACAGCGCCCGTTTACCGGAGAGGAATACCTCGAGACGCTGCGGGACGGCCGCGAGGTCTATATCTACGGCGAGCGGGTCGAGGACGTGACGACCCATCCCGCGTTCCGTAATGCCGCGCGCACCATGGCCCGGCTCTACGACGCGCTGCACGACCCGGCCAAGCGGGAGACGCTGACCTGCGAGACCGATACGGGTTCCGGCGGTTATACGCACAAGTTCTTCCGCGTTGCGCGCTCGGCCGAGGACCTGGTCGGCCAGCGCGACGCCATTGCCGCCTGGGCGCGGATGTCCTACGGCTGGATGGGCCTCACGCCGGACTACAAGGCGTCGCTGATGAACACGCTCGGCGCCAACGCGCCGTTCTGGGGCGATTACGCCGACAACGCCAAGGCCTGGTACAAGCGGGTGCAGGAAAGCGTGTGCTTCATGAACCACGCCATCGTCAACCCGCCCATCGACCGCCACAAGACGGCGGATCAGGTGAAGGACGTCTTCATCACGATCGACCGAGAGACCGATGCCGGCATCCACGTCTCGGGCGCCAAGGTGGTGGCGACCTCGGCGGCTCTGACCCATTACAACTTTCTCGGCCAGAACATGTCGGCGGAGATCACCGACGACGATCTGGCGGTTATGTTCATCGCCCCGATGGACGCGCCCGGCGTCAAGCTGTTCTGCCGCGCCTCCTACGAGATGCAGGCCGCCAAGATGGGCACGTCGTTCGACTATCCGCTGTCGTCGCGCTTCGACGAGAACGACGCCATTTTCGTATTCGACGACGTCTTCATCCCCTGGGAGGATGTGCTCGTCCACCGCGACATCAAGATGCTGATGAAGTTCTATCCCGAATCCGGTTTCTTCAATAATTTCACCTTCCAGGGCTGCACCCGGCTCGCGGTCAAGCTCGATTTCATTTCCGGCCTCCTCTACAAGGCGCTGCGTTCGACCGGCACCGACGAGTTCCGCGGCGTGCAGATGCAACTGGGCGAGGTCATCGCCTGGCGCAATCTGTTCTGGGCGATCTCCGACGCCATGGCGCACAACTGCCAGGACTGGGTCGACGGCACGGTCCTTCCCAACGGCCAGTCCGGCACCGCTTACCGGGTCTTCGCGACCGAAGCCTATCCGCGGGTGAAGGAGATTATCATGCAGATCGTCGCCAGCGGGCTGATCTATCTGCCGTCCTCGGCGCTCGACTTCAAGAATCCGGAGATCGACAAATACCTCCGGCAATACGTGCGCGGCTCCAACGGCATCGAATACAAGGAGCGCATCAAGATCATGAAGCTGCTGTGGGACGCGGTCGGCTCGGAGTTCGGCGGCCGCCACGAGCTCTACGAACGCAATTACGCGGGCAGCAACGAGATGGTCCGCTTCCAGACCTTCTTCAACGCGCGCGGCTCCGGCGCGCTCGACAGCATGGTCGGTCTCGCCGAGCAATGCATGGCGGAGTACGACGAGGACGGCTGGACCGGCGACGACTATTTCGATCCGAACGACGTCAGTGGCATCGGTTATCCGAAGGGTTAGCGGCCCTCACCCTCCCACCGCTTTGCGGCGGGCCCCTCCCTCTCCCGCTTGCGGGAGAGGCGCGCGTCTTTCTCTCCCTCTCCCGCTTGCGGGAGAGGGTCGGGGTGAGGGCTACTTGTTCTCCAATTCCTCGACTATGCGCTCTAATACGCCGTCCAGATTGGCCAGCACCTCGTTGTTCCAGAACCGAATGACCCGGTATCCCTGGCTTTCGAGATATGACGTCCGGCGCGGGCCGTCTTCGACATGCTGTCCGCCGTCGACTTCGATAACAAGCCGAGCTGCGACGCACAGAAAATCCGCGATGTAGGGTCCGACCGGCATCTGGCGGCGAAACTTTTCCTCGCTTATTCGGCGGTTGCGCAGTGCATGCCACAAGCGTCTTTCCGCATCCGTCATATCGCGACGGGGCCTGCGGGCGAAATCGGTCTTCTTCGGTCTCCACATAGGCGCGATATGGAAAGGTCTACGGCCTTTTCGCCCCTCACCCCGACCCTCTCCCGCTGGCGGGAGAGGGAGAAGAAGATCGCGACATGGGGAATCCCCTCTCCCGCGCGCGGGAGAGGGAGGGACCCGCCGCGCAAGCGGTGGGAGGGTGTGGGGAACGAGAGAAACCCGCCGCGCAAGCGGTGGGAGGGTGAGGGGAGCGAGAGAGGCCCGCCGCAAGGCGACGGGAGGGTGAGGGCGCTGCGCAAAATCCTTTGTCTCGTCTGCGGGAGCCGCTATCTTCCCTTTTCTACTCCAGACGGAACCACATCGGACACCAAGACATGAAGCGCCATCGCCCCGGCCGCCAGTTCCTGCACACGCCCGGCCCGACCCATATTCCGGACCGCGTCCAGAACGCCATGCATGTGAAGGCGGTGGATTTCGCCAGCCCGGAATTCATGGACGTCGCCGTCGAATGTTTCGAGGGTCTGAAGCCGTTGTTCGGCCTCACCGAAGGCGAGGTCTTCATTTACACGGCATCGGGGCACGGCGCCTGGGAAGCCGCCTTCGTCAATCTGTTCGAGCCCGGCGACACCGTGCTGATGCCGGAGACCGGTCGTTTCTCCCGTGTCTGGGGCGAGATGGGCGAGGCGCTCGGGCTTGAGATCGCCAGCGTGCCGAACGACTGGCGCAGCGCCATCGATCCGGCGGATGTCGAAGCCGCCTTGCGCGCCGACACGGATCACAAGATCAAGGCCGTACTGATGGTCCACACCGAGACCGCGACCGGCGTCACCTCGGACGTGCCCGCCATGCGCCGCGCCATCGACGCCGCCGGACACCCGGCCCTCCTGGTGGTCGACGCCATCGCGTCCTGGCTCACGGTCGAGCTGGCGATGGACGACTGGGGCGTCGATGTGGTCGTCGCCGCCTCGCAGAAGGGCCTCATGCTGCCGCCCGGCCTTTCCTTCACGGCGGTGGGACCGAAGGCGCTGGAAGCCACGAAGAACTGCAAGACCTTCCGGGAGTACTGGTCCTGGAGCGCGCGGCTTGGCTTCGAGCAATACCGCCGCTTCTGTGGCACCGCGCCGGAGCACATGATCTTCGGATTGCGAGAGGCGATCGAAATCGTCGGCGAGGAGGGGCTGGAGAACGTCTTTGCCCGCCACGCCCGGCTCGCCGACGCGACCCGGCTCTGTGTTTCCGAATGGGCCAAGGGCGGCGCTTTGGACTTCAACGCCGTGGTGCCGGAGCAGCGCGCCAACGGACTGACGGTGGTCCGGGTACGCGAAGATCTGGATGCCGAGGACATCCGACGTACCGCCCGCGACATGTTCGACGTCGCCTGCGGCGGCGGCCTGGCCCTGCTCGCCAACAAGGTCTTCCGCATCGGCCATATGGGGGACATCAACGATCCGATGATGCTGGGCGCGCTCGGCGGCGTCGAGACGACGCTGGGATATCTCGGCCTGCCCTACGAGAGCGGCCTCGGCCTCGCCGCCAAACACCTGGCCGACACCGCCCCCCGCCTCAACCGGCCGGCGGACGCCCGGACCTATAGTTGACCGCCATGTCCGATCCTCTCCGCAGCACCGTGAAGGACAAGCTGGCCTCGGGCGGGGTCGTCTCCTCGATGACCGTGCGCCTGGTCCCCAGCGTCGAGATCGTCCAGGTCATCAAGACCGCCGGGTTCGACAGTTTCTATATCGACCTCGAACACTCGCCGCTCTCGATCGAGACCACCAACCAGATCGCGACCACGGCGATCGCCGCCGGGATCGACTGCATCGCGCGCGTGCCCGCGAATACGCCGGAGTATATCTCGCGGGTCCTGGACGGCGGCTGCACGGGCGTGATCGCGCCCGGCGTCACCTCGGCGGAGGAAGCGCGCCGGGTGGTCGATGCCGCGAAATATCCGCCCACCGGCCGGCGCGGCGTCTCCGGCGCCTTGCCGCAAGTGGGTTTTCGGTCGATGCCGCAGCCGGAGCTCTACGCGGCGGTCAACGCGGTCACCACGGTGATCGTGATGTTCGAATCCGCGGTGGCGCTGGAAGCGGCGGACGAGATCGCCGGCGTCGACGGTGTCGACATGGTGATGATCGGGACCAACGACCTGCTTGCGGATCTGGGCCTGCCTGGCCAGTTCGACCACGACGCGGTGCGCGGCGCCTATGCCCGTACCATCGAGGCCTGCGCCAAACACGGCAAGCACGTCGGTGTCGGCGGCCTCGCGTCGCGGTCCGACCTCGTCGCCGAATTCGTGGCCATGGGGGCCCGCTACGTCTCCACCGGCACCGACCTCGGCTTCCTGCTCGCCGCCGCAACGGAAAAGGCGGCCGCGGTGGCAAAGCTGGAAGCGTGAGCCGTCGCGCCGTCGTCCTTCGACAGGCTCATGCTTCGACAGGCTCAGCATGACGGCGTGAGAGTTGGATGAGCTCTACCCCGGCGTCGTCCTGAGCCTGTCGAAGGGCGACGTCGCTCGGTCTTCCCGTTCACGGCATACGCGCCTTCTCGGCGATTAGCCCTAAATAAAACCGCAACCGAATCCCTAACGCCGAGGAGCACAGCATGGCCGTCGTCGAAACCGAAACCCATGGGCAGATTCTGATCGTCCGGATGAACCGGCCGGACAGCCTCAACGCGCTGAATCACGAATTGCGCAACGAGCTTTCCGAGGTCTGGAACGATTTCCGGGAAAGCGACGCGCTGGAGGTCGCGATCTTCACCGGGGCCGGACGCGGGTTCTGCGCCGGGGAGGACATGAAGGAATCCCTGAAGGACGGGGCGCCCGGCGGCCGCAAGCCGGGCAGGCCCGACCCCTTCATGGACGGCACGCTGGAGAAGCCGGTGATCGCGGCGGTCAACGGTTTCGCCATGGGCGGCGGCTTCATGCTGGTGGAACGCACGGACCTTCGGGTCGCGGTGCGCGGCGCCCTGTTCGAAATTTCCGAGGCGAAGCGCTGGCTGCTCGGCGGCTACAACCACGGGCATCTCGCCAACCTGCCCTATCCGATCGCCATGGAGATGGCGATGGGCTTCCGCTTTACCGCCGAGCGGTTCTACGAGCTGGGCTTCGTCAACCGGCTGGTCGATCCCGACGACCTGATTCCGGAATCGCTGAAAATGGCGGAACACCTGCTGACCCTGCCGCCCGCCTCGCGGGTCAACACGGTGCACATGATGCGCCAGATGCGGCCCACGGTCGGCCCCGCGCACGAAGCGCTCGCTAAGAAGCTGCACAGCCACGGCGCCAAGAGCGACCGCATGGAATCCCGCGCCGCCTTCGCCGAGAAGCGGAAGCCGAACTTCATCGGCTGGGACGACCCCGAGGACCGCTACCGCCTGCCGCAGCTGGAAGAGTAGAGGCCCTCACCCTCCCACCGCTTTGCGGCGGGCCCCTTCCTCTCCCGCTTGCGGGAGAGGG
>JAYPOZ010000021.1:48486-56248 GCA_038131165.1 Rickettsiales bacterium
CCTCTCCCGCTTGCGGGAGAGGGTCGGGGTGAGGGCTAGCGCTCTCCGGCTTCGTCGCGCTCGATGCCCCTGATCCGATGCTCCGTATAGAGCTTGAGGATCGGGTCGGGGGGTAGGAAGGCGGCTTGCGGAGCGGCCTTCAGGGCCCGCAGCGCGTCGCTGTCGACCCCGGTGAGGTCTTCCGCGAGCAGCTTGCCGAGCGCGGTGCCGCGCGTCATCGGCGCGGTGTCCGTGGTCATCAGGATATAGAGGCCCTCGCCGATCTCGCCCCAGACCGTGCCTTCGTTGCGGGTGAAGGCCATGATGCCGCCCCAGGTGCCGGCGAACTCGACCTCGCCGAGGGCGGGCCAGCGCTCGGCGATGCTCTGGCGGTGACGCGCCTCCATGCGGGCGATCAAATCGTCCTCGAAGCGCTTGCTGCGCGCGTACCAGAGCGTGTTCCGCATCAGAATTCGGCCGTCGGCGGTAAACCGCACGGTACTGCCGTTCGGGCTGGACGGCAGCAGGCCGAACTCGCCACCCCCGCCGACATGCGCCTTCTCGCTCTCGCTCAAGGGCCGGGTAAGGCTGCCGAAGGAGGCAATGGGTACCACCCGGTGGCGCTTGAAACCCATCTCCTCGGCAAAGAGATTGGTCGCGACGATAAGCTTCGGCGCCTGCACGGAGCCCTCGGGGCAGGTCAGGGTGAAACTCGGGCCGGCCGGGTTTTCGGCGCGGATTTCGGAGACCGGCGTGTCCTCGTAGAGGGTGACGTTGGACGGCAGCGTCTCGCCGAGGCCGCGCATCATCGCCGCCGGCTGCACCAGGGCGCCGCCGTCGACCCGCACGCCGCGCCGGTAGAAGCGGGTGCCGGTGATTTCCTGCAGTTCGTCCGGCGCCACGATCCGGTGATCGATGCCGAGCGTCTTGAACCCATCCGCCACGTCGTCGAGATGGGTCTCGCCGGGTGTGGAGGCGGAGACGTAGATCTGGCCCCAGTCGTTCCAGTCGCAGCGGATCTGGTGTTGCTGGACGATGTCGCGGAGATAGCCTTGCCCGATTCCGAACAATCCGTCGCTGCGCCGGGCCGCATCGAGGCTCTTGATGCCGCCGTGGCTGTGATGCTTGAGCATGAAGCCGGCATTTCGCCCGGAGGTGCCGTAGCCGACGCGCATCGCCTCGACCACGGCGACGCTGTCGTCGGGCCGCAGCTCCGCGATCCGGCGGGCGAAGGAGAGGCCGCAGGCGCCGCCGCCGATCACCGCCCAATCCGCTGTGACGTCGCCGGAGACGGCGCGGGCGGGGCCGGGTGCCGGCAGGGTCGCGTACCAGCCGTTCTTCACCCCGTCGAAGGGAAGTTTCTTCGGTTTGCGGGTTCCGGCGAACGCGGCCATGGCGGCCTCCTCTGTCAGCCTAGACGATGTCGGCGGGGTTGACCTCGTGCAACAGGGTCTCGCCCCGCACAAAACGCGGCAGATTGTCGAAGAAAAGCTCGTCCCAGCGCAAGCGGGTTCCATCGCCGCCGAAGGAGGTATGCGCGGTCACCCGGACGCTCGGATGGGTCCACAGCGGATTGTCCGTCGGCAAAGGCTCGGGGTCGAAGACGTCGAGCGCCGCGCCGGCGAGCTGTCCCCGGTCCAGCGCCGCGATCATTTCGGCGTCTTCGATCAGTGCGCCGCGGGCGATGTTGATCAGGATTGCGTCTTGTTTGACCGACCTGAAGAAATCGGCGCCGGCGAACTTCCGCGTTTCGTTGTTGAGCGCGCAGGCAAGCACGATGACGTCCGCGTCCGGTACGAACTTTCCGAGGTCGGCCATGGTGCCGGCCGCATCGACGATGTCGGATGTCTGTGGCGTCCGCCGGATGACATTGATCGTGGCGCCGAAGGCCTTGGCACGTTTCGCGGTCTCGGTGCCGATGGGCCCGAAGCCGACGATCAGCCAGGTCGTATTGGCGACTTCACGGAACGGCGTGCGGGTCCATTCTTTCTTGGCTTGAAGGGCGCGTTGCTGGTCAATTGGATGAATCATGCTGAGTGCGTGCGCCATGACGTATTCGGCAATCGCCACAGACTGCGCGCTGCTGTTGCAGATGCGCACCCCCTTGTCCGAGACCTCTTTGTAGACAGGGTTGTCGAGACCTGCATTGAAGGTCTGGAGGACGCCGATCTTCTTGCAGTTGCGCGCCATGTCGAAGGGCAGGCTGCCGAGGCTGCCGCCGGCGAGATCGGGCCCGAGCCAGAGGTAGTCTACCTCGACCTCGGCGGCCGGTACCTTGGCGCCGCCGATGTTGAAGTTCCCGTCCTTGTCGAAAGTGCGGAGTTCGATGTCGAGGTCCAGCGCGTCGAGGCGCGCCGCCAGCCGCTCGCGCGCGGCGTCGAAAAGGGCAACCGTAACGGTCATGAAAATGCTCCCGGGAATAAGCGTTTGGTGTGGTGGCTAGATATATTCCGGGTACGGGGCGGCGCCAGCAAAAAGAACGCGGCGGGTCTACTCCCGCGCCGGGTCGGGGAAATCGATGATCCGTGCCTCCGCGCTCTCCGTGTCGAGCACGGCGCAACTCAGGAGGCGGCCGTTCTCCGGGTCGCGCGCGTCGCCGGCCGAACCCGGATTGACGACCAACAGCCCGCCCGTCCGGTGCACCACCTGCTGGTGGGTGTGGCCGAACAGCACGAAATCGGCCGCCGCTTCGCCGAATCGCTCCAGCTCGGGGCTGTGCCGGTAGATATAGGCGCCGCGCGGCTCCCAGGGCGTCGAATGCACCATCAGTACTTTCTTGCCGTCGCAGTCGAGTTCCATGCGGTGCGGGCGGTTCGAAAGCCAATGCAGCAGGTCCGGGTCGATGCCGGCACGCGCACGGGCGCGCTCGCCGGCCGGGCCCAGGAAGGTTTCCTCGTGGTTGCCCTGGATCGTCGGCGCGTCGATCTCGATCAGCCGCGCAATCACCTCGTTCGAGAACCGGTACTCGTAAATGCTGTCGCCGAGGCAGAGCACCCGGTCGACGTCGCCCATCAGGCCGAGCGCCCGGTCCAGGCCCTGGATGTTGCAGTGAATGTCGGAGACGATGCCGAGGATCAACGGAAGGCGTGCCTTTGGGCGAGAGGTTCAACGCGGAGAGAAGCTAGAGCGAATGCGGCGCCGGGCAATCGCCGCGAGATGACCGGCGCCGCGGAGTCGGCGGCTATTTTCCCGGATCCTCCGCCAGAATGAACACGGCGTCCATTGCCTGTTCGCGGATCGGCACGGCTTTCTGATAGGCTTCGGATTTGTACCAGTTCTGCGCCGTCTCCTTGTCGGGAAAGCGGATGACGATGGCCTTGTCGTAACCATGCTGGCCCGCCATTACCTCGGCAACCTGGCCCGCCGAGACGAACTCGCCGCCCGCCGCCGCCACGGTCGGCCCGGCGATGGCGGCGTATTCCTGAACCTTTTCCGGGTCCTTGATGGTCGCGTGGATAATGACATAGGCGCTCATTGTGGCGGGCCCTCCGTGCGGATCGTTGGCGGCGCTATACCCGACGGGTAAACTAGATCGCTCCGCGCGTGTCAATATTGGCCCCCGGCAATGAACCGCGCGATTCCGGCGGCGACCTCGGCCTCCTGCTCGAGAAAGCCATGAGGGGATTTGCCGCGGCAGGCTTTGACGCCGGTCTCTCCGCTCCAACCAGGGCCGCCGGAGACGGTGACGGTCTGCTCGCGCGGGCTCGTTGTTTCCGCCGCGATCTTATCGGCGAGGTCCGGTGGGGTGCGCACGCATTTATCCTCGGCGTGAACGACGACGAGGACCGGCATGCGGATGGCATCGAGATCGAGGGAGAAGACGCTGTGCGCGACCCAGGGCTTTCTTGCCCCTTCCAGGCCCGCGGTGACGGGCGAGGTGAGGACCAGACCGTCGGCCGCGTGCGCTCCCGTCAGGCGGGCGGCGGCGTTGGCGGCGGAGATGGCGCCCCGGCTGGTGCCGACGAGCCAGACCGGCAACCCTGTCCGGTGCCGCAGATCGGCGATGACCTTCCCGATGTCGGCCGCGTGGTCCGGATCGATCCGAAACTCGCCGAGCCCTTCCTGCCCTTGGTGATCCGACGGCGCATCGACCAGGGCGGTCACCAACCCGGCCGCGTGGAAGTGCGGTTGTTGTCGGATCAGCGAATTGCCCGTCAGTTGCCGCGGACAGCCGTTGCGGTCTAGGTCGATGAACCCGCCGCCGCCCGGCAGCAGAACCAATGCCGCCCGGGCGTCCATGTCCGGGCCCGAGAGGCCGTAGCGCAGGGAGGTGCCCCCATGCGCCGCCAGTTCGACGGGTGTGCCGCAGGCCAGCGCCGTCTCCGCGCCCAGCGCCGTCAAAAGGATTAACAGAGTCAGATGAAGTTTTCGCATGAATCACCCCCGTCTACCCATTCTGGGCTAAAACGCCTTTCGGCCCTACCATTACTGGACAGAAAACGATGCAGGACAAGCGCTCCATGGAATACGATTTCATCATCGCCGGCGCCGGTTCGGCGGGGTGCGTGCTCGCCAACAGGCTGAGCGCCGATCCGGCGAACCGGGTGCTGTTGCTGGAAGCCGGACCCGAGGACCGCAATCCCTGGATTCACATCCCTTTGGGCTATGGCAAGAACGTCTCCAATCCGGCGGTCAACTGGTGCTTCCAGTCGGAGCCCGAGGACTATTGCTACGGACAGAGCTACATGCTGCCGCGCGGCAAGGTCATCGGCGGCTCCAGTTCAATCAACGGCATGGTCTATGTGCGCGGCCAGCGCCAGGATTACGACATCTGGGCGCAGATGGGGTGCACCGGATGGTCCTACGACGACGTATTACCGTACTTCAAGAAGTCGGAGAACAACCGCCGCGGCGAGAGCGACATTCATGGCGTCGGCGGTCCGCTCGATGTCTCCGACATCGAGGAGCAGGGCGCGCTCTGCGACGCCATCGTGCGCGCCGGCCAGGAGATCGGCCTGCCCTTCAATCCGGATACCAACAGCGGTACGCAGGAAGGCATCGGCCCGCATCAGGCGACGATCCGCGACGGAAGGCGCGCCAGCACCGCGCAGGCCTTTCTGAAGCCTGTCCGCCGCCGCCCCAACCTCGACGTGCGGGCCGAGGCGACGCTGTGCCGCGTGACCTTCGAGGGCAAACGGGCGACGGGGGTCGAATATCTGCGTGGCGGCGAGCGGGTGACCGCGACCGCACGGCGCGAGATCATCCTCTCGGGCGGCGCTTTCGCCTCGCCGCAGATGCTGGAACTTTCCGGGGTTGGCGATCCGGCGCGTCTGGCCGAACTCGGCATTCCGGTCGTCCATGCCCTGCCGGGTGTCGGCGCCAATCTGCAGGATCATTTCGTCGTCCGCATGCGCTGGCGCATCCAGAACACCATTACCCTGAACGAAAAGGTGCGCGGCCTGCGGGCGGTCGGCGAAGGGCTGAAATACCTGTTTGCCCGCAAGGGCGCCCTGACCATGGCGACCCTGCCGATCGGCGCCTTCGTGCGCACCAGGCCCGAGTTGGAGACGCCCGACGTGCAGTTCCAGATATTCCCCGGCAGCTATGCCAAGGTCGAGGACCGGCGTCTCGACACCCAACCGGGCCTCACCATCGGCGTCACCTTGCTCCATCTGGAGGGGCGGGGCCACGTGCACGCCAAATCCGCGGACCCACTCGACGCACCCGCGATCTGGCACAATCTGCTCGCGACCGAAGGCGACCGGCGGACCGCCGTCGCCGGCATGTGGATGGCGCGCAAGCTGATGCAGGCCGAAGCCGTGCGCCCCTATGTCGCTTTCGAGACCACGCCCGGGCCGGAAGCCGACACCGACGAGGCCTTTCTCGAATGCGCCCGGCGCACGGGTGCTTCCAACTGGCACCCGGCAGGCACCTGCAAAATGGGTATCGACCCCCAAGGCGTGAATGGGGCTGTGGTCGATCCGGCGTTATCGGTCCACGGTATGGGAGGGCTGCGCGTTGTCGATGCTTCCGTCATGCCGAACGTGATTTCCGGCAATACCAACGCGCCGACCATCATGATCGCGGAGAAGGCGGCCGATATGATATTGGCGGCTCATCCTTCGAGTGGCTCGACATGAGGCTAGCGTTCAGATCATTCAGCGTCGACACCCCGAGCCGCTCGCCGGGGCTCTGCTGCAGCAAGAGCGGCACCGGGGTCGACCTGATGGGTAACGTCGTGCGCCCGATGCTGAATGCGGTAGGAGATTAGACATGCTTCTTGTCACTCGCCCGCTCACGCCGTCTTTCGGGCTCGAGATCCTCGAGGTGGATCTCCGGAATCCGAGCGATGGACTGGTCGCCGCCATCGATGCTTTGTGGGTGGAGCACCCGGTGTTGTTGGTGCGCGATCAGTTGCTGGACGAGGCGCAGCAGATCGCGTTCAGCGCGCGGCTGGGCGAGGTCAACATTCACGTGCGCACGGACATCCGCTCGCGCAGCCATCCGGAAGTGGTGCTGGTCTCGAACCTGCGCTTGGAGAACGGCGACAATATCGGGGCGCTCGCCAGCGGCGAGGCGAAGTGGCACACGGACAGCTGTTACAAACCGAAGCCGGACACGGGCTCGCTGCTCTACGCGCTCGAAGTGCCGGAGAACGCGGGCCGAACCGCCTGGGCGCATACGCAGCTGGCCTACGAGGCCCTGTCCGACGAAATGAAGGCCCGGGTCGACGGGTTGCGGGGCCAATACGCCTACAACATTTTCGACGTGGATATCACCGAGCGCGAGGACGTGCAGGACATCCGCGCGAAGACGCCGGACGTGATCCATCCGATGGTGCTCACGCAGCCCGGGAGTGGCCGCAAGGGGCTCTACCTCGACCCGCTGCAGACCTATGGGATCGAGGGGATGGATCCGGCCGAAAGCCGCCCCCTCCTCGACGAATTAACGGCGCATATCACCCGGCCGGAATTCGTCTTCGAGCATACCTGGCGGCGCGGCGATATCGTGCTCTGGGACAATTGCCGGGTGCTGCACCGGCGCGAGCCTTTCGATCCAATGGTGCCGCGGCTGCTCAAGCGCACCACGATCTTCCTGCCGCCGGCGCGTTATCCGGTACCGTTTGCCGTTTAGCGCCGGCCGCGGGGATTCACTTCTCGGGGCGTATGATTCGTGGATTGAGAAAATCGTCTGTAGTGCGCTTCGAGGTCTCGGCGTGCCGCCAGATGCCCTCCTCGTTGACCGACAGAAGCGGGACGTATTTCGTGCAATAGAGGGCGGCCACCACCCGTTTGTGGTTGATGTCGAGCAGGGAGAGGCCGAGCTTGGCGTCACTGCCCCGCACCGCGAGGAAGGCATGACGTGCCTGGCGCCTCGGCCAATAGGCGAGGGTGACCCGCATGTCCGCCGCCGGTACGCCGAGCTTGCGCAAAAGCATATATTTGGCGACCGCGGCGCAATCGCAGTCGCCGCCCGCCTCGAAAAAGATCTTCGGGTGAAGCCACTCGGCAATCCGCCGGTAGGGTACGCGGTTGACCAGATCGTTGACGATGGTGAGGCGCACAATCAAGGATTCCTCGCGCGCCGTTTCGAGGTGGGGCCGCCAAAGCTTGGGCACTGGTACGTCGTCGGCCACGACTTCCCGCAGATAGGCGATGGACCGGCTGCGTGCGGCCTCGGATTCGACCAATTTCTCCCGCGCGCCGAACGGCCAATCCGCCAGATCGGCGAGCATGCCCTGCGCGACCTGCGTGCCGCAGCTCGCCTCCGACGATCCTGTCTCGGCGAAAACCTGCGCCGGGACGGCGGTGGCGAGACAAAGAACCGTTACCAAGAACCTCAA
>JAYPOZ010000022.1:0-53896 GCA_038131165.1 Rickettsiales bacterium
GTTCGAGGAGAATAGGGAATGTATATGGGATCCGTGCTCATTTCGTCGACGCAGAACTGATCCGAAAAGTCTCTAACGCATTTCGTTCGTGTTTGGCGGCGCTTCCATCCAACGCACTTCGATCACGTCTTTTCGCTCTTGGCCCCTCGTCTCAAACATATCCACAGTAAATTTCCCGGCCAGCCAGCGAATGTGGCTGGCCAGCTCTTTGAGCACCTGTAGCTCGGCAGGGTCTGCGGAATTCAGTCGATCGTTGATGCGGTCAAGTTGCATCCACACGCCAATTCGACGAGCCCTGACCATCTGCGCCTCGCATTCAGACGAATCTGAAAGCAATTTCAACACAGCCTCTTTCGTCGGCATGCTTTTCATCGAGCAGGCGGTATCCAAAGTATTTCCCTCCCGCACCGCGGCCAAAACACGCTGAAAATTACGATCGGAGAGTAATTTGACGGAACGCGTCTGTCTGACGGTGTTGGACGGCATCAAAAGAGCCCCCTAATGCGGTTTCTTGATCTGTCGGTTTTCGATTCGCGCCGAAGCCAATGCCTGGCTCACCGATCCATGAGCTCACGAGAGGTCAGTTTGCCGGTATCTTTTAAAGCAGGGCCCGACGTTCAGCTGCGCCGTCACACACCGAAATGCTTGGCCAGAACTTCCAGCCCTCGGCGGAGGATTTCTACCCGCGCCGTACCTTTGACCGGTTCCTCCGCGCAGCAAACAGCAATCACCTCGTCCGCAGCGATCGGACCGACAGCGGCGACGGCCGCGCGCCAGCGTTCATAGGCTTCGGTCCGGCGCACCTGTCCGCCAGTGAAACGAACCCTGTCGACATACTCTTCGTATCGGCCGATAACGCGAGGCTCAAGGGCGGCAGATTGCCAAAGGCGTCCAAGAACTTCACCCGCCAACTTTTGCTTATGGTCGATGACCTGGCGTCGGAAATAGGTCTCCAACGGATTCCGAGAGTAGACACGGGCTCGCCGCGCCCGCGGATCCGCGGAATCCGCTAAAGGCTCTAATGCGACGGGATCGTGACGCCATCGTTCCTTCGGTCCATGATCTCCGCGCGGTGTATCTAGTTTCAATCGTCTGGAAGGCCGGGAGTTTCGTTTGCTCATCCGGTTTTCGTCCTCGCTATGAATTACCGCCTCGACATAACGCCTAAAAAGGGAATTTCGGCGGCCCCAATTGATGGGCTTGCGTCATCCACGCCGTTGTTGCGCGTCTCTATGCAGTCAGAGAAAAGCGAACCGCCGAAGTGAAAGTCGGATGTCCCGACTTTCCTAATTCGCACCGTGAACGGACGGGGAGGAGCAAACACGGCGCGACTAGTTGATCCTTCTAAACAAATTCCCGAAGTCTTTCAGGAGACCGCCGCCTTCGGCGATCTCTCTCATCATGCCGAACATTATATCGACATATTGTCTCTGTTATAATAGTCATTTTGTCGATATCTACGGATTGCGTTTTCCACCAATTCGTGGTGCTGTTCGCCATGGCTAAGAATGATCCACCTAGCGCGGAAATAATACGCCGCGGTTTCGGCACTAGGTTGCGCGGACTAAGAAAAGCACGTGGCTGGGAGCCGAAGCAAACTGCGGCGCGCTTGGATATTCTTTACCACCGATATATGAAATACGAAGAAGGCCTCCGCGAACCTCCGTTCTGGCTTCTCGTACGGATGGCTCGCCTTTACGGCGTCACAACCGACTTTCTTCTCATCGGCGCCGACGGCGAAAGCCAAGAAATTCCTATTTCCAAGCTCGAAAGTTAAAATTTCCCAAAATTAAGATGGACAATACGTCAACCGTATTGTTGACATATTGTCTTGGGAGAGAGCAACTTGAACGACTGTTAACGCGGAATCAGGAGGCTCTGAGCATGTACCACGACCATTCTAGGCTGCTTAAATTCGAGGCTGTGTGCAGAAAATACAATGGACCTATTCCCAAGCGTGAGCTTGAAAAAATTGAAACCTATCCATCAGACGACCCTTCACACGCTCGCAAATCAGCCGACGTCAGATTTTGGAAGAACTATATCAGAGCCGGAATTAAGGCTTACCGGTCCGCTAAGACGCCGCGGCGCCGGGAATTAATTTGTGCCGATATTGCTTCGGCTTGGCCTAAATACCGGATGGCGATAAAGGCACTTCATACCACCCCTGGATAAGCAGCTGCGTTTCCATACCGGAGCTTTGGCCTCACGTTTCCAGCTTTTGCAACCTTGGAATGCTTTCCATGCCCGGCAGTTGCGCCGCCGGTAAGGCGGCAGGACCGACAGCCCAGGAAAGTCGATCAAACGTCCCGCAATTGGGGCAATTGACGGCCCAGCGATCGGCTATCGTATTGCAGGCCGAACATGTCCAAACCTTGTCCGGTATTGCTTGCATGACCTTGGCGCGCCATCTGGCGGCCGCGTCCTCGTCTTCATTCTCTTCGATTTCAAGAGCCGCCATCAGACGATAGGCAGCAGCTGTCGGCTGATCGCGGAAAATCATCTCAAGGTGCCGGCGGGCTTCGCCCCACAATCGAGCTTCGAGAGCGTATTCGGCCAAAAGGAGTAAACCGTCAGTGCCACCTTGTTCGTGGGCAGCCAGTTTTTGCATTGCCTTCAGCCGCTCGACGGACGAGTCCGAGGCCGAGAACGACACATATGCGCGCGCTGCTTCCGGATGGTGAGTCCGAGTCCAATTTTGTTCCAGCACCCTAAGAGCGCGCCGTTTCTTCCCCGCACTCTTCAGCAATTCGGCATATTCGACGGCAACTCTCGCCAACCCTGGATCAAGATCGTTTGCCTCTCGCAAAAACCCAAGCGCCGCTTCCTCATCACCCAGTTCGAGCGCTGCCCGTCCGCGCTGGAAGAGGACAAGAGCCCGTTTATGTTTTCCCTCCTCGGAGGGCATCACATGGCGTCTGATTGCCGCCGTTATCGTGGCGTCGGCCGAGGGCCAATCCAACGCCGCAACCTGCAAATCGAACAAATGCGGCAGAACCCAGACCGCATCGGGTTTCTGCATACGAATTTTCTCGGCAAGTCGGAGGGCCTCCGCTTTATCGTCGGCGGCCAAGGCTTGTTCTAGAAGGCCACGCATACCGGCAACTGTAGACGCGCCGTCCTCCTGCATCGCCTCGAAATGTTCTTTCGCGAGGAGCGTCTTGCCTTCAAGGGCCGCTGCCTGCGCAATCAATAAATGCCCTGCGGGGCCAGGGCCAAGCAAAGCGTCCGCCCGACGTGCATGCCTCATTGCATTCTGAGCATCGCCTTCCGCAAGCGAAACCATTCCCTCGGCAAGCTCTCGATACCCTTTCCGCTCCCTATTTGCGCGCCGATTCGTCAAGAAACGCGTAGGAGCCTTGCGCAAGTATCGCCAAACCCGATACGCCAAAGCCGTCGCCAGAGCCAAGATCAAAACGATCAGGACCATCACGCCGATCGGCGGCTCGATACGCCAATCACGCCACTGTATGGTCACGGTTCCAGGCTCGTTCGCCAACCAAACGCTGATAAAGACCAGCACGGTGATTTGAACAAATAAGACCGCAGCTCTGATCATTGCGAGGCTCGCGTTTGGGATGACGGCGCCAATATCGCCTTATTCAGCAAATCCAGATTCCTGATAAGCCCCAAGCGCATTTCAACCTTGCGACGCCAACGATCGACTTGAACGCCGTAGCCCTCGGTAACCGCCATTACCCTTTCTAGATCGCCTTGCGCCAACGCCGATTCAACGATTGTGATCGGCGAGTCGCTATCCTGACCCGTTTTGCGCAAACGTACCGTCGACTTAACCTGAGCCCATGCCCCTTCCAAAAGATTCCACCCTTCTGGCGGCGGCCTTCCCGCGGCAAGAACGGATCGAATTTGAGCAAACTCCTCTTGCAACCTTTTCTCGGAAACGTCTTCGGCAGTCGCCGAATTCCCTCTCAAGCCCTGGAGTATATCAAGCGCAGCTGGATTCTCGGATGAGAGTTCGACCAAACGATCCAAAACATTCGAGTAATTCCGCCCCGATAAAGCCGCCGCTTCCAGCTGTCCAACAGCAACAAGCAGCGCCGTGCGCCCTATAGGGGCCCTCGATTGCGCGGTACTGACCAATGAAAGCTGGCGGTCCGCTGTCTCCACCTTCTCCCGTAAAGCAACCAAATCCGATAAAACGCTTTTCAATTGCTGATCGTATTTTTCGGAAATCCGGCTCAATTCGCCCGCTGTCCATTGCGTCGATTTTTCTGACTGCTCGACGACGGCATTGAGCCTGCCTATAAGTTCGCGAACCTCTCGTTGGATGGACTCAACATCGGTGCCCGACGCTCCTTCCAGGTCCAGGAGCCTTCGATCCGTCGCCTCAAATTGAGCGGCGATTTGCTTCACCGATGCATCAACCGCGTTCTGTCTCGCCAAAATTTGGTCGATCCGCGCTGACAGTCCGTCATTCGCTGCCTGCGCGTTCCGCTCCGCCTCGACGGCCATTCTCCAAATTCCGGATGCTTTGCCCCCGGGTAAGCTCAGAAGTAAGTCCGGACGAAAAACCACGACCGCGACGGCGGCAAACGATATAGCAGCCAGAATCAACCCTACCGTCCCGAGCAAGGACGAGCGCGCCGGACGCCCCCCCTCCGCGACAGGCACGATCTGGGCCTCTTCACCGAGCGTCCCTTCGGGCGTTTGATCAGCATCGACCGGCCCGTTGACTCTTTGCTCATCCGCTTTGGAATTTTGCCCATCGTGATCTGGGCTCTCGCTGTGTGCCGGCTGGCCCTCATCCGGGGTCGTTGGGCGGCCAACGGTAGCTTCAATTCCCAATTCATGCAGCGCTTCGGCGATTTCCGCACGCCGGTTTTCCGGTATACGTCCGCGGTTCTTCCAGCCTTGAACGGTGGTCACCGGCACGCCGAGCTTTGCAGCGGCCGGGCGTATCCCGCCCAATTGCAGAATTACCTCTTCGGCATCTAAATTCCGGTCGCTCTCTCCATCCATCCGATCATTATTCTCCATTGCTCGCCCCGAGGTCCCTGTCATCATGCAACAATTGGATTAACATTTCGAATGTAGGTTTCTCGGCAATTTTTATCTCTCGCCAAGGAATTTGCTCAACTTCATCGGCAACCGCTCCGCTTAAGCACACGGCATCTGTCTCCCGCAAACAACGGGCAATTCCTTGGCGTTTCACCAGACTAGCAAATGTACGTGCGGTTCGGGGAGAGAAAAGTGTGACCCATCCAATATCGCCATCTTCGAATGCTTGGGTTGTACGCGTACTAAATGCAGACGCGCGAACAGATTCGTACAGGACCGCCCGTCGGACCCGAAAGCCCACTGCCTCCAAATCTCCCGCCAAATTACCCGCTGTAACGCTTCCCGCGATGTGCAACAACGGGCCGCCAGAGATAATGGCCCGCGCACTAACCAGCAAGACCAGCGCCTCGACGTTTCCGCCCGCACTTTCAACCTGATGGAAACCGGCCTCGCGCGCTGCTTGAGCCGTACCATCGCCGACTGCGTAGACGGTTAAACCGCGATGGTCGGATAATCTGCAATAGGCCCGCACGCCGTTCCTGGACGTAAACAGCAAGGCTTGAAATTCACTAAGCTCGGGCAAGTCGCCATCGAGGAAATTAACCTCAAGCAACGGCTCCAAAAGCACAGCATAACCCATCTGGCGCAGTCGATCGGCAAGCTCGCCCGCATCCCCGACACCACGGGTAATTAAGACCCGGCGCGCATGGCGCCCGGCGCTCATGGGAGAAAATTGGGCCCAGCCGTTGATTTCAGCTCTTGCCCTGCCTCACGCCCTATCGCTTCCGCATCGGCCACCGATCCACTGCGTTCCGCGGTGTATACAATTGAGCCATCGGGCTTGGCCACCAAGGCACGAAGATGCAATGTGCCCGCCTCCATATCCGCGCAAGCAAGGCCCGCAATCGGTGTCCGACAAGAACCATCGAGAACCGCCAATACAGCGCGTTCCGAACGGACTTCCGCAGACGCCTGCGGATCGTTTAGAACGGCCGTTGCCTCATTCGTGAAGGCGTCGTCTTCGCGAATTTCCAGCGCGATCGCGCCCTGCCCGACGGCCGGCAACAGAATTTCCGGCTCCAAAACTTCCGAGGCGAGGTCCGCCTTTGCCAAACGATTGAGGCCCGCAATGGCGAGAAGCGTCGCGTCGGCCTGCGCCTCGTCTAATTTTCGAAGCCGCGTTTCCACGTTACCGCGAAAAGGAACAACTTTCAGATCGGGCCTGCGGGCCAAAATTTGGGCTTGCCGACGCAATGAAGCCGTCCCAATGACGGACCCTGCGACCAGATCATCAAGGCCCTTGCCGTCCCGGGATATTATGGCGTCCCTTGTATCTTCGCGCGCCAATATTGAGCCAAGTTTCAGGCCGCTTGGGAACTCTGTCAGCATATCTTTCGCCGAATGGACCGCAATATCGACGGTACCGTCGAAAAGGGCTTGCTCGATTTCCTTTGTAAACAGGCCTTTGCCGCCGATAGCGGCCAGGGTTCGGTCCTGAATTCGATCTCCGGTCGTGGAAATCACCACGATCTCCACGACAAGCCCTTCATGCGCGGCCATCATTTGGTCCCGCACCAACTCCGCCTGTATCAACGCCAGGGGCGAACCACGCGTACCGATTTTCAAAAGGCGTTCTGTCATATCATGCATTCCACATATGTACTGTCTAAACTGTTCCGCTGAAAGTGATTTGCGTGGTCTTGCGACTCACCATACAAGCTAGGTCGTCATGTTGATGCTTGGTATAGAAACCTCCTGCGACGAAACAGCCGTTGCCGTCGTCTCCGACGATCGTACTGTGCATTCGAATGTCATATTATCCCAGTTGGACGAGCATCGTCCCTACGGGGGGGTCGTACCTGAAATCGCCGCCCGCAGCCATCTTCAAAATTTACCCTCCATCACGCGCTCTGCCCTCCAGGAGGCCGGAATCCCCTACGCGGCACTGGAGGGTGTTGCCGCAACAGCCGGGCCGGGATTGATAGGTGGCGTGATGGTTGGCCTGATGGCGGCCAAATCCATTGCCTTGGTGCGGAAAATTCCGTTCGTCGCGGTCAATCACATGGAAGCTCACGCCCTGACACCAAGATTGACGAACGCAATCGAATTTCCATATCTCGCCCTTCTGATATCCGGTGGGCATAGCCAATTTGTGGCGGTGGCCGGGCCAAATGAATACAGGATTTATGGAACAACGGTCGACGACGCCATTGGGGAGGCTTTCGATAAGACCGCCGCATTGCTTGGGCTACCTTATCCCGGCGGCCCCGCCCTTGAGCAGGCCGCTAGGGATGGCGACCCGCAGGCCTTCGAACTGCCGAGACCGATGAAAGGCCGGCCCAACTGTGATTTTTCATTCTCGGGACTGAAGACGGCTGTCAGAAAATTGGCAGAAGACAACTCGGTTGAACTCAGCTCAGATGAGATGATTTCCAATATCTCCGCATCGTTCCAACAAGCGGCGGCCGAAGTCGTTGCCGATAGGACCGCGCACGCGGCCGAACGCTTTTTGGAGGACTATCCTGAGGGGAGAACGATTGTCGCGGCCGGCGGTGTCGCATCGAATGTCAGTATTCGGGCAGCATTGACCAAAGCAGCTTCGGACCTCGGCCTAGAGTTTGTCGCTCCGCCCCCCGCGCTCTGCACAGATAACGGCGTTATGGTCGCCTGGGCCGGAATCGAGCGGCTCCAAATCGGAATGTCCGACACTTTTGACTTTGCGCCTCGACCGCGTTGGCCGCTTGACGAACTGGCTCTCTGAAGACAAGGCTACTCCAATGGCAAGAATAGCAATCATCGGCGGTGGCGCGTGGGGTACCGCGCTCGCGTGCGTCGTACGACGGGCCAACCATGAAGCCGTATTATGGGCACGGGAGCCGGAGGTCGTTGAATCCGTGAATGCCGGGCTGGGCAATCCGCTGTTTTTGCCCGGCGTAAAGCTCGAGCACGACATCGTCGCAACCACCGACCTATCGGCTTCGGTTGCCGGTGCCGATACCGTTCTATTGGTGGTCCCATCGCAATTCTTACGCGGTGTAACCGAGCGGCTACAACCTGGGCTTCAAGCTGAAACGCCTATTGTCATCTGTGCGAAAGGCGTCGAGCAAGGCACATGCGCACTGATGACTGAAGTGGTAGAGGAATCGTTGGCGGGGTGGCCGATCGCGGTCCTTTCAGGCCCTACATTTGCCCGGGAAGTTGCCGCTGGCCTGCCAACGGCGATCACGCTCGCGTGCCGTGAGCCGCAGACAGGCCAGCGGATTATTGAAATGATCGGCGGTGAAAGGTTCCGGCCTTATTATTCGAACGACCCGATCGGCGCAGAAATCGGTGGTGCCATTAAGAACGTACTGGCCATTGCCTGCGGCATCGTGACCGGCAAGGAGTTTGGCGATAATGCGCGCGCGGCACTCATTACCCGCGGGCTTGCTGAAATGGTCCGTCTGGGCCTCGCTAAAGGCGCAAAATTCGAAACGATGATGGGCCTGTCGGGCTTAGGTGATCTGACCCTCACCTGCAATGGCCCGCAATCCAGGAACATGTCGCTCGGCATGGAGTTGGGACGGGGAAGAACCCTCAAGGAAATACTCGCCGAACGCCGCTCGGTCGCCGAAGGTGTCGATACGTCGCGCTCTCTCATCGCTCTAGCCGCGAGTTTAAAGATCGAAATGCCTATCTGCGATGCGGTTAACCGTATCCTCCATAACGAAGAGAATGTTGACGACGTCATACGTATTTTGCTTCGTCGTCCCTTTAGAGACGAAAGCCCAAGCTTGAATTGACCAGGAACGAACTGGTCGTATAGCGTCGAAATCAGAATGATTTCCGCTCGAGGAGATTGAAATGGCCTATTGGCTGATAAAATCAGAACCCGGCGCATGGTCATGGGACGATCAAGTCAGAGTTGGCGTCGAGCCATGGGATGGCGTGCGCAATTACCAGGCCGCGAACAATATGAAGGCCATGAAGAAGGGGGATAAAGCCTTCTTCTATCATTCGGTAAATGAGAAACAAGTCGTCGGCATCGTCACCATCGTAAAAGAATATTATCCCGATCCGTCGGACCAATCGGGCCGATTCGGAATGGTCGACGTGAAAGCCCTCCGTCCATTCAAAAAACCGGTTACGCTCGCCGACGTAAAGGCAGAACCACGGCTGGAAAATATAGCGCTTGTCCGGCAGTCGCGCCTCTCGGTCATGCCGGTCGCCGAAGAGGAGTGGAATTTGATCTGTGCCATGGGCGAAACCAGGCCATGAGCGAACGCCTGTGCCGCCTGGATGAAATCCCCGACGGCGAGAGCCGCGGTTTCGAAATTACCGTGGGAGAGGACGAAGTTGAGATCTTCGTCGTCCGCAAGGGTGACGACATATACGGATATCTAAACGACTGCCCCCATATCGGCACGCCGCTCAATTGGAATAACGATAAATTCCTGACCTTGGATGGCGCCATGATCGTCTGTGCCACACATGGCGCTTTGTTTAGAATAGAAGACGGTCATTGCACCGCCGGCCCTTGCATCGGCACGAACTTGAAGCGGATCGAAGTGATCAATCGGTCAGGCGAGGTTCTAGTTCTCCCTCCCGGCGAATAGAGCGGACGCCAACAAGGAGCGCTTATTTCTCGGCCAGAAAACGTCGATAATCCTCGGTTAATTCCTCGACGGCCACGGAGACCAGCCGCTCGCCGTCTTCCGGAGACGCCAAGGACGGGTCTGACGCCATCCGCCCATCGGGGAATAATTCCCGGAAATCTTCCGGCCCCTGATACCCCCGCTTCACTTTCTGAAGCGGCTCCAGCGCCACGTCGCGCTGCTGATCCGGGAAAGCATACCATGTCACAGCCACCTCCGACGGGGTCGCATGATAACCCTCGCTTTCCCCATAGAGTGATTTTCTCAGCGCCGTCGTCTTCTCTCCCGCCCACCAATTGTAAAGCGTACAACGGACATCGGACGGCGGTCGATTTACACCGCGATCACTCTGCGAGCGCAGTTCTGCAAGATCGTTCTGAACTTCGCTGAAGGCCGCCTTGACCGAATTGACATTGCCTCCATGTCCGTTCAGGAAAAATATCCGCTCGAAACCGTGGCGCACAAGCGACATAACGATATCGCGCACGACAACAATCAGAGTCGATGGCTGAAGCGTGATCGTTCCGGTAAACGCCATATGGTGCTGCGCCATCCCGTAGGAAAGCGTCGGCGCCACCAAGGTCTTCGTCGCCTTACCCAGCCGCAATCCGATCACTTCCGCGGTCATCGCATCCGTACCGATCAAGCCGGACGGGCCATGTTGTTCGGTCGAACCGATGGGGACGATAATTCCCTTGTTGTCCTTGAGATAGGCTTCGACTTCCGGCCATGTCGCATGCTGAAGCAGCATTTTCCCTCCGACCCGCGGCGGCGGCTCACTTGTTTGAAGACCACAAATTCTGACATTATGAGCATAGGGTCAATCGCCGGGCATAGCACGGCGTAGAATAGACCAAACGCCAACGGCAACGGGAGTGCGCCAATCATGTCCGATCACAGTTATTTTCCGGTTCCCGATTCTGTCGCGAAAGCCGCCCTGATCGATAACGATGGTTACCTTGAGATGTACAAGCGTTCTGTCGAAGATCCGGAGGGGTTTTGGTCAGAGCACGGAAAACGGGTGGACTGGGCGAAACCTTTCACCAAGGTCAAGGATACCTCCTTCGGGCCCGGCGACGTACAGATTAAGTGGTTCTATGATGGGGAGTTGAATGTCTCCTATAACTGTATAGACCGGCACCTCGAAAAACGCGGCGATCAGGTTGCGATCATCTGGGAAGGCGACGACCCGAAAGACGATGCCAAGATTACTTATCGCGAATTGCATGAGCACGTCTGCAAATTCGCGAACGTGCTGAAGGCGCAAGGCGTTCGAAAGGGCGACCGGGTTACGATCTACATGCCGATGATTCCGGAAGCCGCCTATGCGATGTTGGCTTGTGCACGGATCGGCGCGATCCACTCAGTAGTCTTTGGAGGCTTTTCTCCGGACGCCTTGGCGGGACGCGCCGACGATTGCAAGTCGAATGTGGTGATAACTGCAGACGAAGGCGTTCGAGGCGGACGATCTATACCTCTCAAAGCCAATACCGACGCCGCCGCCAAGCTGTGCGGGCATATTCAGAAGGTCATTGTCGTCAAACGCACCGGCGGCGATATCGACTGGGTGGACGGACGAGACATCTGGTACCACGAGGCGATGGCTGAAGCCTCGGCAGATTGCCCCGCCGAGCCAATGAATGCCGAAGACCCTCTGTTCATCCTGTATACGTCAGGCTCGACCGGAAAGCCGAAAGGTGTTCTCCACACCTCCGGCGGCTATCTCGTCTTTGCATCGATGACCCACCAGTATGTCTTCGATTACCACGACGGAGACATCTACTGGTGCACGGCGGATGTCGGCTGGGTGACGGGGCACAGCTATATCGTCTACGGACCGCTGGCCAATGGTGCCACGACGCTGATGTTCGAGGGTGTGCCGAACTATCCGGATGCCAGCCGCCATTGGCAGGTGTGCGACAAGCATAAAGTCAACCTGTATTATACAGCGCCGACGGCTATTCGCGCATTGATGCGCGAGGGAGACGGACCGGTTCGCCAGACAAGCCGCAAATCGCTCCGGCTTCTCGGTTCGGTCGGCGAACCCATCAATCCCGAAGCCTGGCTTTGGTATTACAATGTCGTCGGCGACGGCCGGTGCCCGATTGTCGACACTTGGTGGCAGACAGAGACCGGTGGCATTCTGATCACGCCCTTGCCGGGAGCGACGGGCCTTAAGCCAGGCTCGGCGACACGTCCGTTTTTCGGCGTCCAACCGGCGCTCGTCGACAACGAGGGCAATATATTGGAAGGGGCCACGGAGGGGAACCTCTGCATGCTGGATTCCTGGCCAGGCCAGATGCGAACCGTGTTCGGCGATCACAAGCGCTTCATCGAGACCTATTTCAGCCAGTTCCCCGGCAAGTATTTTTCCGGCGACGGCTGCCGGCGCGATGAGGACGGCTACTATTGGATCACCGGACGCGTCGACGACGTCATCAATGTCTCTGGCCACCGTATGGGGACGGCCGAGGTCGAATCTGCGCTGGTCGCCCATCCAAAGGTCGCCGAGGCCGCCGTTGTCGGTGCGCCGCACGACATTAAGGGCCAGGGAATATATGCATACGTCACCCTCAACGTCGGGATCGAGCCTTCAGAAGACCTCCGCAAGGAACTCGTTCAATGGGTCCGAAAGGAGATCGGACCGATCGCCTCTCCCGATTGGCTGCAGTGGGCGCCCGGGCTACCGAAAACCAGATCCGGTAAAATCATGCGGCGGATTTTACGGAAAATCGCCGAAAACGAATATGACAGTCTTGGCGATACATCGACACTGGCGGAACCCGCCGTCGTCGATGATTTGGTCGAGAATCGGATGAACCGGTAACCGGGTCTTATTGTTCGAAATGAAATCGGCCGGGAAATTCCCGGCCGTTTTTTTTCGACATCTTCGCATCTTTCTTAAAAATCGACGCAGCGTCCCGCGCGCTCCCAATCGCCATATCGGGTCGGCTCCAGGCCTTTAGGCCCTCCCACTTCAACAGGTTTCTCCCCGCTGGCTTCGGCCTGGGCGCGCCATTTCGCGCCGGCAGCATCGGCCTTTTGCTCCGCTAATGCTTTTGCGTCGAGCCCTCGTGGCTCGGGAATCGGCACGCTTGGAGCCTCCGCGGGGCCGGAGGCGTCTTTGGCAGGTGACAGACGATCTGTGAGTTTCCTGAACATCGATCCAATATCGTGGCTCGATGCGATCCGCGCAAGTCTTGAACTGCGCCCAAGCATATCCAACTAACCGTTCATCAGACCTGAATACGGACATTTAATGAACATCTTCCGCACAGGCATTTTGATCGCAGGCCTTACCGCACTGTTCTTGTTCTGCGGATTCCTCATCGGCGGCGAAAGCGGCATGATCATCGCCTTGCTTCTGGCGCTGGCGATGAACGGCTTTGCCTACTGGAACTCGGACAAGATCGTCCTGCGAATGTACGGCGCGCGCGAGGTCAACCGGCAATCGGCACCTGCTTTTTATGGTATCGTCGAACAACTCGCGGCAAATGCAGATTTGCCGATGCCAAAGGTTTACGTGATGGAGAACGAGCAGCCCAACGCCTTTGCGACCGGTAGAAATCCAGAGAATGCGGCCGTCGCCGCCACCACCGGCCTGCTCTCACGCCTGAGCAGTGACGAGATTGCTGGTGTCATGGCACACGAGCTCGCCCACGTGAAGAACCGGGACACGCTCATTATGACCGTGACCGCCACAATTGCAGGCGCCATATCCATGATCGCCAATATGGCAATGTTCTCGGGACTGTTTGGCGGCAACCGAAATAGCCCTCTCGGCGGGCTCGGAATCATTTTGGTCGCTCTCTTGGCGCCTTTTGCCGCCATGCTCGTACAGATGGCGATCAGCCGGACACGAGAGTACTCAGCCGACCGGCTCGGAGCGGAAATCTGCGGCCAACCTCTTTGGCTGGCATCCGCGCTCGATAAGCTGGATCGTTCGTCGCAAGCCATCGATAACGAGGCCGCAGAGCAGAATCCCGCGACGGCGCACCTTTTCATCGTCAACCCACTCCACTCCCGTTCGGTCGACAGCCTGTTCTCTACGCACCCCCAAATGGCCGAGCGCATCAGACGGTTGAGAGAGCTCGCCGGCGGTCAAACTACCGGCGCGCCGCGCAGACCTTGGGGCTAGGTTCGATCTAACCGCTTGTGTATCGTTTGGGTTCGTCCTAAGTCGGCGTAATGCGAAGGAATACTGGAGTCTCAACCCGGGCCGCCGCCCTTGATCTACTCGACGCCGTCCTTATCCGACAGGCGCGGCTTGATCAGGCGCTGCAGCAGTCCGAGAAATTCAAACGTCTCGAAAGTTCGGACCGAGCTTTCGCAAGACTTATTGTCAGCACCTGCTTGCGTAATCTCGGCGAAATCGACCAAGCCATCGATTCGTTCCTCAATAAGCCGATAGCGGAAAAATCGTTATATGTCCGGCACGCCTTACGAATCGCTGCGACCCAGTTAATGTATCTTGAAACGCCGCCTCACGCGGCGGTCGACACTGGTGTATCCTTGGTGAAAGGGTCGCGATTCGCCGGTTTCGCCGGATTGGTGAACGCTGTACTAAGGCGCATTGCGACATACGAGCGGCCACCCCGCGAAGAAGCCGCCGTTACGAACATTCCAAGTTGGCTATTCCAAACCTGGGAAAAAGAATACGGCACCGAGACCGCACGTAAAATCGCTCTCGCTCATACGGTGGAGCCGCCGCTCGACATCACCGCCAAATCTGAAACCGGCCAGATAGCAGCGGACTTAGGCGGCTATGTGCTGCCCACCGGCTCGATCCGCATTAAATCAGTTGGCGATGTGACTTCGCTGCCCAGATACGATGAGGGTATTTGGTGGGTCCAGGACGCTGCCGCGGCACTGCCAGCCCGATTGATACCTAAACCTGCGGGCAAAAACATCCTGGACCTGTGTGCCGCTCCAGGCGGCAAAGCGGCTCAACTGGTGGCGGCCGGTGGGCGCGTGACGGCGGTCGATCAATCGCAAACGAGGTTACAGTTGGTGCGCGTAAATTTGGCGCGCCTAAACCTGAAGGCGGATATCGTGGCGTCTGACGTTACCAACTGGCGACCGCCTGAACTTGCGGACGCGGTGCTTCTGGATGCCCCCTGCACGGCGACCGGAACCATTCGCCGCCATCCCGATGTCGCATATTTGAAGCAATTTGTGGATGTCCGGCGACTGGCAAGAACCCAGTCAGCCCTGATCGAAGCGGCGGCCGAAATGGTCAAACCCGGCGGCCATCTCGTTTATGCGGTTTGCTCGCTGCAACCTGAAGAAGGGCCACGGGTCATCAATAAGTTCCTCCTGAACAATACCGCCTTTTCCCGCGATCCCATCGCTCCCGATGAATTACCCGGCATAGCGGACTTCGTGACCTCCGCCGGAGACCTTCGAACCCTCCCCAGCACTTGGTCCCAGGAAGGCGGTTTGGATGGGTTTTACGCCGCAAGGTTGGTCCGTAAGTTCGAAACCCGATAATATCCACGAGAATCTCACGACTGCAGAGTTCGCTTGTGCGATCAGTTACGAAAGAATAGGAAATTCGAATGCAGCAACAGGTCCGAATCGCGCCCTCTATCCTATCCGCAGACTTCGCCCGACTTGGTGAAGAAATCCGGGCGATCGACGAGGCTGGCGCCGACTACATTCATATTGACGTTATGGACGGTCATTTCGTGCCGAATTTGACGATCGGCCCCGGCGTGGTGAAGGCACTCAGACCACACAGCATAAAACCTTTCGACGTGCACCTGATGATCGCTCCCGTCGATCCCTATATCGCCGCGTTCAGCGAAGCTGGAGCCGATATCATCACTGTTCATGCTGAAGCCGGGCCACACATACATCGGACGATACAAAGCATAAAGCACTTGGGTAAGCGCGCCGGACTATCGCTGAATCCGGGAACGCCGGCAGCGGCGATAGATTGCGTTCTCGAAGACCTCGACCTCATTCTGGTAATGACAGTGAATCCCGGTTTCGGCGGACAGAAGTTCATTGAGAACCAACTGTCAAAGATTGAAGAAATCCGCCGAAAAATCGATTCCGCCGGCCGTTCGATCGATCTGGAAGTCGATGGCGGGATCGACGCAGAGACCGCAAGCCGCGTAGTCTCTGCCGGCGCCGATGTGCTCGTGGCCGGCACCGCATCGTTCCGCGGCGGTCCAGCTCAATATGCGGACAACATTAGTCAGCTTCGCGTTGCAAAATAAAGGCAGACGGGCGATGGCTGCATCTGCGCGGTCCGGTTTTTCGTACCGCTATCTGATTGAAAAATTGCGCGCCCAATTATTCGCAACACGCGTCTATCATGCATCTTTGTTGCGGCGTCCTCCAAAAGCGCTCCGATTCACTCCGGAACCTAATTGGCCGGGCGACATAGAACGTGGTGCCGCGATTCTTCTCGGCCGATTCGAACTTGGCGCCGAACAAACGGTCGTTTCAATCGATCCATGGTCGCTGGAAATGCCAAGTGCAGACATCAAGGCGAGGTTGCATAAGTTCGAATGGCTACGCGACGCGGCCGCAGCACCGGATCAAGAGCGCGCACGCGCACGTGTTCAGACGATCGTCCACGATTGGATCAGCCTAAACCCGCATTGGTCTCCGATCGTCTGGCGAGCCGACGTGATGGGCGAACGCATTGCGATGTGGCTCGAGTATTACGACTTGTTTTTTGCCAAAGGCAGCAAGTCCTTTCGAGCTCTTGTCATGAGAAGCCTCTCTCACCAACTCGCGCATCTGGGCCGTGTCTGGAACAAAGAGGCAGACGGCGTCGCTCGTATCCGCGCACTCAAAGGAATGATATATGGCGCCGTTTGCTTTCCGAATGGCGACAAGAAGCTCATTGCCGCCCTTCGAAAGCTGGAATTCGAAATTGGCCGACAAATCGGGCAGGACGGCGGTCATGCCGAACGATCGCCCGGAGCCCATCACGAGCTCTTGCGCCATCTTGTGGATTTACGTGCCGTTCTGCTCGCCGCTCAAAAGCCTGCGCCGGAAACGGTACAGAGTGCGATTGATCGAATGGCACCACTCCTGCGGTTCTATCGTCATCAGGACGGCGGATTGAGCCTATTTAACGGGACTCGGGAAGAAAGCGCGCCGAACATTGATGCCACTCTCATCAAGGCAGACGCGAGGGGACAGTCACCTAGGAGCGCGCCTTACGCGGGTTTTGAAAGGCTCTTGTCGGGGCGGCTGCTTTTGCTCGCCGACACGGGCGCGCCGCCGCAGCGGGAATTTGACCGATTTTCGCATGCAGGGACACTCAGCTTTGAAATGAGCGTCGGTCGAGAACGGGTTATCGTCAATTGCGGATCGGCACAATCAACGGAACCCCCCTGGTACACTGCGCAGCGCACGACAGCTGCACATTCGACATTATCGATCGAAGATCGAAATTCCAGCGAACTTCTTGAGAACGGAGGCATTGGACGGCGTCCCCAAACCGTCTCCTGTGAACGATTGGATGACGAAGAGCATTTAAGCTTTACCGCGAGCCACGATGGCTACGGCCATGCCTTTGGGGTCGTTCATCTTCGCCAAATCAAGCTCGCCAAACATTCCGAACTAATCCTAGGATCGGATCGCTTGATCGGGAAAGGCCTGCATAGCTTTTGCATAAGGTTTCACTTGCATCCAGACGTCACAGTCTCGATTGCCCAGGGAGGTGAATCCGGATTGTTTAAATTGGCGAAAGGTGGCGGCTGGCGATTCAATGTCTCTGGCGCCGCAATGCATCTCGAAGAGAGTATTTATCTGGGCGGAACAAGACCCCGGCGCAGCACGCAAATCGTCCTCGAAGGTGTCACCAGCGAGGGTGAGACTCAAGTTGATTGGTCGATTTCCCCTGTCACCTAACCCTGTCGCAGCCAAATTCCTATAGCGTCCAGTAGCTGTAGCGGGTTAACGCAGGGGAGTTTCGCCAAATTCCCTTAAGGTCACAAATCAAACCTCCATCACGCAACATGCTGGGAAATTCAATGTCCGCATACTCCCGGTGCGCGACACACCCCACAACACAGTCGAATTCAGCGCCCAAACCTTGCGCTATTTCAATACCGTAGAGCGCACGGGCTTCATTTGGATCCGCCAGCGGGTCATGAACCGTCACAGTATGTCCTGCCCGGCTGAGGACCTCAACCAAATCTGCGACTTTAGAATTCCTGAGATCGGGCACATTTTCCTTAAAGGTCAATCCCAGGACAAGCACCTTGGCTGGTTCATTCAATCGGGCCGAAACCTGCTTTGCGATATAACCCGCCATGCCATCATTGATCTCGCGCCCTGAGAGAATCACAGCTGGATCGAGTCCGGCCAATTTCGCAGAATGAGCCAAGTAGTATGGGTCTACACCGATACAGTGTCCCCCCACCAAACCAGGCGTAAACGGAAGGAAGTTCCATTTCGTATTTGCGGCTTCGAGAACATCGTAAATCGAGATGTTGAGACTGCCGAAGATCTGAGCGATCTCGTTCATGAAGGCAATGTTTATATCGCGCTGCGCATTTTCGATGACTTTCGCGGCTTCCGCCGTTCGAATGTCTTTGGCAATGAATATCTGATCTCCATTCACTGAACCGTATATTTGCGATAGTTGCTCCGCGACCTCCGGCGTCTGACCTGCGACAACTTTGACGATCCGCTCTACCGTATGCACTGAATCGCCGGGGTTTATGCGTTCAGGCGAATACCCAAGGAAGAAATCGATACCGCACCTTAGTTGCGATGCTTCCTCGAGTACCGGACCACATATATCTTCCGTAACACCTGGATACACCGTGCTCTCGAAGACCACGATAGCCCCGTGACGCATTATCTTACCGACACTCTCCGCCGCCGATTTCAAAGCCCCTAAATCGGGATTATTGTTGCCGTCAACCGGCGTTGGTACGGCGACGATAAATACGTGCACATCGCTCAAATCTTCGAGGCACGTGCTCAATACGAGAGCCGTCTCCCCGAGAGATGACCGTTCGACCTCCCCCGTTCGATCATATCCGTTTTGGAGCTCGGCCACTCTGCCTTCGTCGAGGTCGAAACCGACAACAGAATAGTGCCGGCTCAGCGCCAAGGCCAATGGCAGGCCAACATAGCCTAGCCCAATGATCGAAATCTTTTCCGGTTTGGAGTCCATCTAAATCATCAATGAAATGAATGATTTCGCCACCTAACGCGACACTATAAGAAATGTCAAACAAAGCTCTTTTTGACATCCGCAACTTGCGGAAAAAAAGGACTCTTGACGTTCATAAAATGAACACGGTACTGTTCACTCCATGAACGTTACCTTGTTCATTCTTTGAACGATGTTGATTTACAATGCCACAATCAAGATCCAGCAATAACAATCTCGACAGCGAATCGGAGATTCTGCTCGAGTTGTTGAATGTTGTACACGACAATAGCGATCTCACTCAGCGGTCGATGGCGAACGAGCTTGGTATCGCATTGGGAATGGCCAACTCCTATCTCAAGCGCTGTGTTCGAAAGGGCTTTATCAAAGTCCGCCAGATACCTTCTAATCGTTATAGCTATTATCTAACCCCTACAGGTTTCGCCGAGAAATCGCGACTGACTGCCGAGTATTTGTCCTGTTCGCTTACTTTTTTCCGACGAGCGAAGGGTCAGTGCTTCGAATCGCTTCGCTACGCCGCAGCCAGAAAATGGACCCGGATCGCCTTAGCTGGCACCGGCGAATTGGCTGAAATTTGCACGCTCTGCGCGCTCGACAATACGGTGAATTTGGTCGGGATTTTCGACCCGTCTGCCAAGACCGAGCGCTTTGCGGGCATGCCCGTTTTCAAGAATTTTAAGGAATTATGTGACCTTTACACGATTGATTCCGTTATCGTGACGGATACACATTCGCCGCAAAAAACATTCGACCAATTGATTGAGACTTTCCCTTCAGAACGAATTTTGACGTTGCCCGTACTCGGGATTTCTCGGGAAGCACGCATGATGGTCGAACAAACATGAAACGCTGGTACGTTGCATATACCCAACCGGGCGCCGAAATACTTGCTCAGGGTCAGCTTGGGAACCAAGGTTTTGGGACCTTCTTACCAAAGTGCCGCAAAGAAACGCGCCACGCTCGCCGCATTAAGGATATAATTGCGCCGCTATTTCCGCGCTATATCTTCGTCGAAGTAGACCTTTCCGTGCAGCGTTGGCGGTCGATTAACAGCACGCGGGGAATTTCCTACCTATTGTCCATGGGTGAGAAGCCATCGGCGGTTCCCGACGGCATTGTCGAAGAACTCAAATCCCGCGCCGCAGCTAATGGACTGATCGAATTGGCTCTAGAGCCGCCATATAAGTCCGGCGAGGTCATTGAGGTCACAACCGGCGCCTTTTCCGAGCAAGTTGGCAACTTTATACGTGTCGATGCACGCAAACGGGTCGTCATGCTGCTGAATCTCCTTGGCCGAGAAGTCGAAGTTCGCCTGCCGCAGGAGTCAGTGCGCGCCTACGCCTGAGGTGCGTGGCTCTTTTTCGATACTCAGGCTATAAATCAGCAATGATTTGGATGTCGATAGCCTGCGGTCTCATCGCAATTTCATCCTGCCTGTTGACGGGCGCCACTCTGCGTTTTTTAAAAAGACGAGCAATTCTCGACCACCCGAACGAACGGAGCAGCCATACGACGCCAATACCACGGGGCGGCGGCATCGCCATTGTTGTTATAACGCTGATCCTCTGGGCCGTCCCTGTACAGGGCACTCTCGAAGACGGGATATTGTTTGTGCTTTGCGGCGCCATTTTGATCGCTGCGATTTCCTGGTTTGACGATATCCGTCCGCTTTCTCCATTGATTAGGATTTGCGTTCAAGCGCTTGCGGTTGCTGTTGCGGTAAACGCCCTCTCATCGGAAGGGCTGGTATTTCAGGGGATTTTCCCCGCATGGCTCGATACCGGACTGAGCTGTCTCTTATGGCTATGGTTCATAAATCTTTTCAATTTCATGGATGGTATAGACGCCATTTCAGGGATTGAAACCGTATGCATTTGCGGCGGTCTCCTAGTCCTTGCTGCGTTTCAGGACGCCACAGTGCCCGCATCGTGGCTCTCGATGACCTTGGCCGCAGCAACGCTGGGGTTTCTGTGGTGGAACTGCCCGCCAGCAAAAATCTTTCTTGGCGATATCGGCAGCATCACAATCGGCTTCTTGCTCGGTTGGCTGCTGCTCAAAAGTGCGATTGCCGGATACTGGGCGTCCGCACTTATTTTACCGCTATATTATCTCGGCGATGCGACAATCACGCTGGTAAAGCGAGGTTTGCGGGGCGAGAAAGTTTGGCGGGCACACAGAGAACATTTCTATCAGCGCGCCGTTCAATCCGGAAAGAGTCACGGGACGGTCAGTTCCGCTATTCTTGCAGCGAATTTTGCCCTCATAGGTCTGGCCTATCTGGCAGTTACTAGTCCCATCATCGCCTTGATAATAGCGACTATGGTCGTTGCGGTTCTAATGATTTGGATGCGTGGATAAATATATGAGTGTGCTGGTCACAGGCGCTTCAGGCTTTGTCGGCCGCACCCTTTGCGCCTTGCTGCAAGAGAAAGGCTACACGGTTAAACCCGTCTCTAGATCCGACACCGGAGACCTTGGTCCCCACACCGACTGGCGGGCACATCTCCAGGGAGTGACAGGCATAGTTCATTTGGCCGCCCGTGTTCACATGATGCGGGACGCATCGGACGATCCATTGGCCCTATATCGTCGCGTAAATGCTGCGGCAACAATCGGCTTGGCAGAAGCCGCACGAGAGGCAGGAGTTCGTCGGCTGGTTTATGTGAGCAGCATTAAGGTCAACGGAGATGAGTCTACGCAACCGCTAACGGCAAGCGATGCGGTGCATCCGATAGGTCCATACGCAGTTTCAAAATGGGAGGCCGAACAATCTCTCATGGAAATGCAATCCGACATCGAAACAGTGATCTTAAGACCGCCCTTGGTATATGGCCCCGGTGTTAAGGGAAACTTTCGACGACTCATCGAAATTGTATATGCGCGGACTCCACTGCCCTTCGCTAATGTGAATAACAAGCGCAGCCTGATCGGAGTCGCGAACCTTGCGGACGCAATATCCTGGGCACTGACAGCTCCTCCCGGCCTTTATCTACCCAGCGACGGAGAAGATGTGTCGACTCCCGAGCTTATCCGCGCCATCGCCGCGGCTCTGAATCGGCCGACCAGATTAGTACCTTTTCCACTATCCCTTATCCGCCTGGCCGGATATATCACGGGGCGACGCGCCGCCATCGAGCGTCTGGTCGGTTCGCTGACCGTCGACAACGCCCTGCCCGGCTGGACACCTCCTGAGTCTTTTCAATCAGGGATCGATCAAACGGCAAAATGGTTCCTTGAGCACCGCTGAGCCAACACGATGAACGCACCGGAAATATTAGATCCACCGCGCCGCGCGTAGCCTTGCTACTGCTACTGGGTCGCTTTATGTAGGCGTCGATGTATCCGTTTCCACGATTGAACAGAGCACGTATAGCATTCGCCCATGACCTGGTCATGGCGGCGATCTCGTTTCCGCTGTCGCTCCGGATCAGAGTCGGCGATTTATTCGACTTCTACGGCGGCGGTTTCGTCTTGGAAGCCAGCCTGATCTTTATGGTGATTGCCGCTCCTATATTTCTGTATTCCCGCATGTACAAGGGTATTTGGAGCTACGCCTCGATAGAGGACCTCGCAGCGATAACCAAAGCCGTCACGCTGGCGATACTGGTTTTTCTGCCCGTGTTGTTTTTTCTGACACGGTTGGAGCTTCTTCCCCGATCCTTGCCTCTTATTCAGTGGTTCGTCCTAATGGCGCTGCTGGGAGGACCCAGGTTCTTATATCGCGTATTCAAGGACCGGCGCCTTGAGAACATTCTGCGGCGATCAGGCCATAAGCGAGCGCCGGTCTTGCTGATCGGAGCTGGCGATGCCGCGGAATTGTTCATCCGCCAACATAATCGAGACCGCGATGCACCATTCCAAGTAACAGCCATCGTAGACGAGAAGGGTGGGCGCGTGGGGCGATCCATTCACGGGGTTCCGATCGTCGGCGATATCGACGATCTTAATAATATCCTAGCCGAGCAATCCCACGGACGTATTCAAAAACTGATCCTGACTCGAACAGATGCTGATGGCGAAGAGGTCCGGCGGCTGTTCGATCTCGCCGAACGCCACGGTTGTACCCTCGCCCGGCTGCCCCGAACGGTGCAGCTTCATTCCGGCATCGAAGACAAGATCGAAACTCAACCGATTGCCGTCGAAGACTTGCTTGGGCGCCCTCAAACCAAGCTCGACCGTGAAGCGATGAAAACATTGGTAGAAGGGCAAAAAATTCTAATTACGGGTGCGGGAGGGAGTATCGGCAGCGAGTTAGTCCGCCAGATATGCGCTCTCAATCCAAGTGCACTGACGTTATTCGATAGCTCAGAGTACCAACTCTACCAGATTGACCAGGAGTTGGGGGTTAACTTCCCGGAAGTTAAGCGATTGGCGGTGTTGGGGGATGTCAGAGACAAAGAACGGATCGATCAGGTTTTCCGATCTCAGAATCCTACCCTCGTATTTCATGCCGCCGCGCTGAAACATGTGCCGATGGTGGAGCAAAACCCGGTCGAAGGCGTGCTTACGAATGTCATCGGCAGCCGAATTGTCGCCGACGCATGCGTTTCGCATACCGTCAAAGCGATGGTCTTGATTTCAACGGATAAGGCGGTCAACCCACCAAACGTAATGGGCGCCACAAAACGCCTCGCGGAAAGCTATTGCCAAGCGCTGGATTTGGCGAGCGCTGGCAATGGACGGACGCGCTTTGTGACGGTCCGCTTTGGGAATGTCTTGGGATCGACGGGTTCGGTTGTTCCTTTGTTCCAAAAGCAACTTGCGTCCGGAGGTCCGATCACGGTCACACACCCTGAAGTAACACGTTACTTCATGACAACACGCGAAGCTGTCGAATTGGTCTTGCAGGCGTCCGCACTTGGCATCTCGGAACAATCCGCGCCCGGCCGGATCTACGTTCTCGAAATGGGCCAACCCGTTAAGATTTTGGACCTGGCGGAAAAGATGATCCGCCTTGCCGGCTTACAGCCGCATCAAGATATTGAGATCAGTCTGACCGGACTAAGGCCTGGCGAAAAATTGCACGAAGAACTATTGCACGATAAAGAAGCATTGCTGCCGACGTCACATCCGGGGTTACTCTTGGCAGAACCGCGTATCGGTGACCTTCAGAGCCTCAGCCTTGCCCTTGATCGCATCGAAACGTTAGCGCACGCCCGCGACCGAGCCGGCACCATGAAACAACTGCGACAATTGGTTCCCGAATACAGTGGGGACAATTCCTCCAGCTCCGCAATCGTTTAACCCCTATCGAAATGCCAGGAAGCAAGACAATGGCCGATTCTCAAATAAAGCGCGCCCTCCTTTCCGTGACAGATAAGACCGGACTGGTCGAATTTGCCCGATACCTTAGCGATAACGGTGTCGAACTGCTTTCCACGGGAGGGACAGCGACCACAATGCGGGAAGCCGGCATCGCCGTCGTTGAAGTTTCCGAGTTTACCGGCTCTCCGGAGATCCTCGGCGGAAGGGTAAAGACTTTACACCCTAAAATTCACGGCGGCATTCTCGCGCGTCGCGGCCACGATGACGATCAGTCCGAAATGGCAGCCAACGATATTGAGCCGATCGACCTGATTGTGGTCAATCTATACGCCTTCGAGGAAACCGTGCAGGGAGGCGGGGATTTCGACGCCTGCGTAGAAAACATCGACATCGGTGGCCCGGCCCTTATACGCGCGGCAGCAAAGAACCACGCCTTCACGACGATCGTTATTGACCCGCAGCAATACCAGTCAGTCATGGTCGATATGGAGACTCACAGCGGAGCGGTCTCTCTCGAACTCCGCCGGAAACTGGCGGCGACCGCATACGCCCGGACAGCTGCGTACGATGCCGCCATTGCCAATTGGTTCAGCGAGCAAATCGATGAGCCTTATCTGGAATTCTTTGCTTTCGGCGGACGTCTGCGACAAACATTACGGTACGGCGAGAATCCGCACCAATCGGCCGCATTCTATTCATCGTCCGAATTTCGCCCGGGTGTCGCGACGTCGGATCAAGTTCAAGGCAAGGGTCTCAGCTACAACAATTTAAACGATACCGATGCGGCTTACGAGTTGGTTGCCGAATTCGATGAACCGGCCTGCGCTATTATCAAACATGCTAACCCCTGCGGCGTCGCCATAGCGGGCAATCTGGAAGATGCGTTCAAGAAGGCCGTTGCCTGCGATCCGGTCAGCGCCTTTGGTGGTATTATTGCGCTGAACAGATCACTCGACGCAGCGACCGTAAGAGCACTCGGCGATTTGTTTGTAGAGGTCATCGTCGCCCCGGAAGCTGACGAGGACGCGCTGGAACTTCTCGCCAAACGCAAGAACCTCCGGCTGCTGCTGACGGGCATCTTGCCCGACCCGGCAGCGTCCGGTCGGGCGATCAAGCAAGTCGCTGGCGGGTTCCTGCTGCAGAGCAGAGACAATGCAAAGACCACTGCGGCCGATCTCAAAGTCGTCACAAAACGGCAACCGACGGATGCCGAAATCGCCGATCTTCTGTTCGCATTCACGGTTGGAAAACATGTGAAATCGAACACGATCGTCTACGCGAGAGATCGCGCGACCGTGGGCATCGGCGCCGGTCAGATGAGCCGCGTCGATGCCGCGCACATCGCAGCCCGCAAAGGCGCCGAGCACGCCGGCACAACACCGTGCGTGGTTGCCTCCGATGCATTCTTCCCCTTTGCCGATGGATTGCTCGCAGCGATAGAAGCGGGCGGCACTGCTGTCATCCAGCCGGGTGGTTCCATTCGGGATGACGAAGTGATTGCTGCGGCAGATGCGGCTGGCATTGCCATGGTCTTCTCCGGTGTCCGGCATTTCCGTCACTGATCCGGACCAATCCCTCGGCCTATCCGCCGACGAGATTCCGCAATTCGCGATTCGCGACAGCAAACATCGAAATATCGAGGCTGTCGGCGGTCCGGAGATCGCTCACGAGTTCACGCACCCTCGTGGCCGCCGAACCACGGCTGTCGATCCATTCATCGATCAGCTTATGTGCCGGCTTCCTCGTAGCACCTGCTTCCAACACGCGCTGGGTCAGAGCGCTCTGATGAGCGAACAGGTCATCGATCATGGCATCGAGGGCCCGCTTCTGCCATTCGTTCTCCGGGGCCAAAGAGACCGCCGCGTTCTTTAGCCAATCTATGGAGAGGCTGCCGCCGATACCGAAATAGACAGCGCCGACATCGGTCACTTTCCGCTTCATCGTCCCGGCGAGGCGAACGATATCCAATGCCGAGGCCAATATCTCTAGTTTCGCAATCTCCTTGGCGAGTTTTCTTGGCACGCCTTCATTCGTCAATCGATCCTCGCGCGATTTTATCAATGCTTTGTCTTCCGTGCCGACGATCTCGTCGATGCCGACACGCAAAGCAGCAATACCATCCGCAACTTGCGCCATTGTGCGCGAGATGTTCAGTGGATGCTCGCCGTTCCGCAAAAACCATTGCACATTACGTTGACCGAGTTTGTTCGTTTCCAGAAGCATGGTTGTTTGCAATCTGGCGTCGACTTTATTGTCCAATGCCTCGATCCCGTTCCAGATCGAACGCAAATCGAAAGCATCCCGCGATATCAAGTAGGCTCGGGCTATCTCATCCGTCGGCTGACCCGTTGCATCCCGCATTTCTTGAATGAACGTAGCGCCGACCCGGTTGATCATCGAGTTTGTCACCATCGTCGCGATGATCTCGCGGCGTAACCGATGACGTTCAATGGATCCACGGTGAGCCTCCTGCAATGGGGCCGGGAAATATCTGACCAAGTCCTCCAACAGCAGCGGTTCGTCTGGGAGACCGCTCGCAAGCAGTTCATCGTAAGTCACGATCTTCGCATAGGAGAGCAAGACCGAAATTTCCGGCCGTGTCAGGCCCAAATTCGTCGAAATGCGACGCGCGACTTCCTCTTCGTCCGGCAGAAATTCTATTTCCCGATCAAGAAGGGAAGCACGTTCGAGGCTGCGCATGAAGCGATTCTGGCGGTCAAGCAAACGGTAAGACCGTGCCTCCGCCGTCGTGATGGCTTAGGATTGTTGGTAATTGTCACGCAAAACAAGTGTTCCCACTTCTTCGGTCATGCGGCTCAAAAGCTTGTCTCGTTGCTTCATCGTCATATCGCCGCTTTGCACGACATCGCCGAGAACAATCTTGATATTGACCTCATGGTCGGAGCAATCGACGCCCGCCGAATTGTCAATGAAGTCGGTATTGATCCGCCCCCCCGCCATGGCAAACTCGACCCGCCCAAGTTGCGTCGCTCCGAGGTTGGCCCCCTCGCCTACCACTTTGCAGTTCAGGTCTTCGCCATTTACCCGAATTGGGTCGTTGGCCCTGTCTCCGACCTCGGCATCGCTCTCATCGCTCGACTTGATGTAAGTGCCAATCCCACCGAACCAGAGGAGATCGACCTGGGTCAGCAGCATCGCTTTGATGAGCTGATTGGGCGTCACGCTATCGGCCTCGATCCCAAATGCTGCCTTGATTTCACTTGAAAGCCTTAGAGATTTCGCGGATCGCTCGAAAATGCCACCGCCTTTCGAGATGAGCTTGCTGTCGTAATCCGTCCAGCTCGACCGTGGCAAATCAAAGAGCCGCCGGCGCTCCGCATGGCTTTTCGCTGGGTCCGGGTTGGGATCGACAAAAATATGAAGGTGATTGAACGCGCCGAGCAGTTTGATGTGCTCCGACAACAACATGCCGTTGCCAAACACATCACCGGACATGTCGCCGCAGCCGATGACGGTGAAGTCCTGAGACTGCGTATCATGACCCATTTCGCGGAAATGACGCTTTACCGATTCCCAAGCGCCGCGCGCCGTGATGGCCATCTTCTTGTGGTCGTATCCGGCCGAGCCCCCCGAAGCGAAAGCATCATCCAACCAGAAGCCTTTCTCCCGGGCCACGCTGTTCGCGTAATCGGAGAACGTGGCGGTTCCTTTGTCCGCGGCCACCACCAAGTAAGGGTCGGGATCGTCGCGACAAACTACGTTAACCGGAGGTATGTTCTTATCGGCACCCAGGTTATCGGTGATCTCCAGCATCGCGCCGACAAAGAGCTTATAGACGGCGACCCCTTCGGCCATGAAACCTTCTCGATCGGACATCGGCGGAGCTTTCTTTAATACAAATCCACCTTTCGACCCCACCGGAACGATAACACTGTTCTTGACCTGCTGCGCCTTCACCAACCCCAGAACCTCGGTCCGGAAATCCTCGCGGCGATCCGACCATCGCAAACCGCCTCGGGCAACGAGGCCAAACCTCAGGTGGACCGCTTCAAAGCGCGGGCAGTAGACAAATATCTCGCGCAGCGGACGCGGTTTCGGCAAATCGTCGATATGCCGGCTATCGAATTTGAGCGAAAGATACGAGATCGGTTCACCATTCTCGTCCGACTGGTAGAAGTTCGTCCGCAGCGTCGTCTCCACGAGATTGAGAAAATGACGAATGATGCGATCTTGATCGAGATTGGAAACGCCCTCCAAACCCTTATCGATAGCAGTCCGAATCTTCCCTGCCTTTCTGTCGAATCCCTTTCTCGCCGCAGGATCCAGAAGAGCGCCGAACAAGTCTACGATCAGTCTCGCCAATGCTCCGTTCTCGACGAGGGTTTGCTCCATGTACTCCTGGCTAAATGGAATCCGCGCCTGTCGCAGAAACTTGCTGTAGGCCCGGATGATCACGACCTCTCGCCAACTCAGTCCCGCAGCCAGTACCAGACCGTTGAAGCCGTCGCTTTCCATCTCGCCGCGCCAAACACGGCTGAACGCTTCCTTAAAGGGCTCTCTGACTTCCGCGAAATTCAGCGGGTCACTGTTGCGCGTACGGACTTCGAAGTCATGGATAAACATCGTACCGCGGGCATCGGAAAAGGTAAGTTCATAAGGATTCTCGCTGACGACGATCAGGCCGAGTTTCTCCAGAACCGGTAACGTATCCGAAAGCAAGACCGGTCCACCGAAATTATAGAATTTGACCCTGAACTCGTTCGGCTCCGCTTCGATTGGATGGTAAGGATTTAAGTCGAATGCGTGGGTTTACGAAACGCGCTCTAGTCTCTCGATATCGTAGACCGCCGATTGTGGACTGGTCTCTTCCCGGTAGGCTGCGGGGAAGGCGTCACCGTATCTGCGAAACAAACGATTGCCCTGTTCTTCACCCGCAGCGTCAAGCAGCGCATCATGCAACCGATCGGACCATGTCCGCGTCGCTTCTCGCAGGCGAGCCTCAATCTCTTTTAGGTCGTAATCCGGAACCCCTTCTCCCTCGATAGATATTATGTACTGCAGGCGACCCAGTATCTCATCGCTGAAATGAGTGTAATACGCCGATACGCGCCCGCAGAAAGCCGCCGAGAGGATATCGCCGAATGCGCGCCTGATCGCCTGCGTGTATCGGTCTCGTGGCGTATACACAAAAGCCGAAACGAAACGGTCGAACGGATCACGGCGGACAAAGAGCGCCGTCCTCTGGCGTTCCTGGAGATTGACCACGCCACGGCTGATCTCATGCAATTCCGAGGCAGATATCTGAAACAATTCATCGCGCGGATAGTTCTCCAAAACATGCATGAAAGCCTTGCCGCTGTGGCTGCGCGGATCGAAACCCGAAAGATCCATCGCCGCTTCCACCTTGCGGCGAAGATAGGGAATGTCCCTCGGACTGAGACTATAGGCGACGGACGTGAACAATCCGGCAAAGAGGTATTCGCCGACAACATTGCCTTTCGTGTCGAAGCGCTTGATCGCAATCGTATCGATATGAACAGGCCGATGTATCGTCGATCGCAAATTGCTCTTGGTGACAAGCAAGGGAAAGGGTTGGCGCAGAAACGCCTCGATTTCCGAAGTCAGTTTACCGGCATCACGCAGCCCTTCGAAGACAAGAACTTTGTCTTTCCGTAGAATCCCCTTACCCGTACCAGGCACGATCTCAAGGTGAGCGCTCGTTCCCTTACCGACGAGTTTGTATTCACGAAATCCAAGAAAGGTGAAATGATCGTCGTAGGCCCAATTCATAAAATCGATGGCTTCTGCGACCTCTGCCCGGTCGATCACCTTTGGCGTCTTGCCCAACTCGTCAGTCGCGACGCGGACTTCCGACAGCATGGGCCGCCAATCCTCCACGGCCGAGCGAACGTCGGCGAGAACATCCGAAACCTTCTTCTCAATTTCCTTAAGCGCGGACTTTGATGTCTGCTCGCTGATCTGGACATGCATGTAGGATTCACGGACGGCACCGTTTCCGCTCTCCATCCCCGTCGTAAACCCGACGGCCCTCCCTGCCTTGTCTCGCTTGACCACGAACGTGGGATGAATGATCAAATGAACAGTTAGGTCCAACTGGTTCAAACCCATCGTGACGGAGTCGACCAGAAACGGCATGTTGTCGTTGATCACCTCGATGATGGTGTGACCCGATTGCCAACCGTCCTTTTCGATCGTCGGGTTATAGACCCGAATTTTCGCCCGGCCGGCTTTTCGCTGTTCGCCGAACAGTTCCAGCGATAGCGCCGCGCCGTATAGATTTTCCGGCTCTTCCGCCAACACGTCATCCGGCGGAACGTCGCGATAAAACTCCCGGGCGAAAAAATCGGCGTTCTCGGCGCGTGCGCCGGACAATCGGCTGTGCACGACATCCGATACACGTCCGATATGTTCTTTCTTTTGGTCGTCCATCCGCTCAGCCATCTCGATCCTCCGGACACAGAAGCCAGCGCAGCCTCTTTTATCTTAAAGAAAATAGAGCTTATTTGTTAAGCTTTATTTAATTTACCAAAAACAATCACCCGAATAACTAAATTTTTTATTTATATTTTTTATAATTTTATCAATACATGCGTTTTATAAATGATATTTACCTATTTTTCCGAAATTCTTGAAGAATCCTGGAAAACCAATGCAAGCAAAAACCTGTTCTGTTCTTTTTCATAGACTATACTAATTTCTGAATAATCGCCCGCCACGACCACATCATTCGGACGACAAGATTCAATGAAACCGGCGCCTTTCAAATACCACCGCGCAGCCTCGCTTGCCGATGCTACTGCGCTTATCTCCAACCTGGATAACGCAAGGCTTTTGGCGGGTGGGCAGTCATTAATGCCGATGATGAATATGCGTTACGTCATGGTCGATCATCTGGTCGACCTCAACCAGGTTACGGAACTCGCCGGCATCCGCATGAGCGGCGGACGAGCCAGTATTGGCGCCATGACGCGCCAACGGGATATCTTGGCGTCACCTGATCTATTGTCTGTAGCGCCGATTTTCGCCGAAGCCTTGCAACAGGTAGGACACATTCAAACCCGCAATCGCGGCACGATCGGCGGCAGCCTTTCACACCTCGACCCCGCCGCTGAACTACCGGGCCTGGCTGCCTTGCATGATGCTACCGTTACCTTGTCGAAAAGCGGCAGCTCTCGCGAGATCGCCATAAAGGATTTCGCATTCGGGTATATGACGCCCTGCACGGAGCCCGACGAAATTCTATCCGAAATCAGCTTCGATACTTGGCCGAGTGGACATGGGTACGACTTTCGTGAGTTCGCGCAACGGCATGGTGATTTTGCCATTACCGGGGTGGGGACATTGATAGCGTTGGATGGCGCTAAGCGTATCGAACGCGTAGCCTGTGTTCTGATCGGGGTCGACTATCAACCCATCCGGCTGACGGATATCGAGCAAGACTTGATCGGCCAAACCCCTTCCGAAGACTTATTCAGGGCGGCGGGCGAAAAGGCGCGGGAGCGTGACATGATGGAGGATGCCCTGGTGCCTGAAAGTTACCGCAAGCAATTAGCCGCCGTATTGCTCAGACGCTCTCTGACGTCGGCTGCATCACGCGCGGCGGGGCAAAGCGAATGACAGAGCCGGACATCCATGAAGTAACCCTGACGGTCAACGGAAAGACCTATTGTGAATCCGTCGAGGCCAGATGGTCGCTGGCGGATTTTCTGCGCCACAAACTCGGCCTGACGGGAACGCATCTTGGATGCGAGCATGGCGTTTGCGGTGCCTGCACGGTCCTGCTCGACGGCCATTCGGTAAGGGGTTGCCTGACATTGGCAGTGCAAGCCAATGGCTGCGCGGTCGAGACCGTCGAAGGGTTGGCTCCGTCGGAGACCGAACTCAATCCGCTGCAGCAGGCGTTCTGGGACAATCACGGCTTGCAATGCGGATTCTGCACGCCGGGTATTCTGATGACTTTGACTGAATTCCTGCGTGACAATCCCGACCCGAGCGAGAGTGAAGTACGGGAGGCTCTGTCGGGGAACATCTGCCGGTGTACCGGCTATCAGGGGATAGTCGACGCGGCCTTGGCGGCGTCGGCAGCCATGCGCCAGTCGGGTTAACGGAATGTCGACCCACCTCGTCGGTCAACGCATAAAACGTCTTGAGGACCCGGATCTTCTAAGCGGTCGAGGCCAATTCGTCGACGATCTGCAAATTCCTCACCTGCTGCATGCCGCCTTCCTACGAAGTCCACTGGCGCATGCCCGCATACGATCCATCGATACATCCGCTGCGGCCGGCATGCCCGGCGTCCACGCCGTATGGACGGCAACCGATTTGCCCGCGACGATGCACGGTCGGCGCATGCTTCTACAAGTGCCCAATCCCGCCATTCGACACCCGATCACACAGGAACCCCTCGCGACCGATGAGGTCAATTTTGTCGGCGAGGCCGTCGCCGTCGTCGTCGCCGATAGCCGTCACTTGGCAGAAGATGCCTGCGAGCGCATCCATGTCGATTACGAAGCCTTGCCCGTATCCGCCGACTGCGTGAGCGCCCTCAAGCCGGGTACCGGCACGGCGCATGCCGGCATCGACGACAATGTCGCCGCCCAATTCACGCTCGATTTCGGCGATATCGACTCAGCCTTTCGGAATGCCGCTCACGTCGTTCAAGATAGATACTTTCAGCACCGCGGAACCGCCAACCCGATGGAAGGGCGCGGCGTCGTCGCTGCCTTCGACCCCATTTCCAATCACTTTACGGTATGGTCGGCAACACAGTCGCCCTTCGTCATCCGACGGTGTTTGGTTGATATGTTTCAGGTCGAAGAGAGCGCCATCCGGGTCGTGGCACCAAGGGATGTCGGCGGCGGGTTCGGCCCGAAGGGAATGTATTATCCGGAGGAGGTCGTCGTACCGGCGCTGGCGCGCGAGTTGGGCCGGCCGATTAAGTGGATCGAGGACAGACGCGAGCATTTCCTTTCGACCACGCAGGAACGCGACCAGATATGGGATGTTTCCATCGCGGTCGATACTGACGGAAAAATTCTCGGCCTACGGGGCCGACTTGCCCATGACGCCGGAGCCTATCTCCCGTGGGGCATCATTACGCCCTACATTTCCACGACAACAATCGCCGGGCCTTACATCGTTCCCGCCTTCAAGTTCGACACCACGGTCATATTCACCAACAAGCCTCCCACGACGCCGCTCAGAGGAGCAGGGCGCCCGCAGGCCGTCTTTGCCATGGAACGAACCATGGACCTCGTTGCCGATACGCTCGGGATCGATCGCGCGGAAATCCGTCGCCGCAATCTGATCCCGACCGACGCCATGCCCTATAAAATGGGATTAATATTCCGCGACGGAGCACCGGTTATATATGACAGCGGCGATTATCCCAAATGCCAGTCGATGGCTATGGACGCTGCGGGATATGACGGGTTTTCCGCAAGACAGGAAGCAGCGCGCAAACAAGGCCGTTACATAGGCATCGGAATTGCCAACGCCGTCGAAGGCACCGGCCTCGGCCCCTTCGAGGGCGCCACCATCAAAATTGCCCCTTCTGGCCGGGTCGTCCTGCAGACGGGGGCCGCCCCGCAAGGCCAGGCTCACCATACCACCTTGGCGCAACTTTGCGCTCAAGAGCTCAATGTCCCCATCGAGCGGGTCGATATCGTCACCGGCGACACCAATGCGGTTTCGCTTGGCGTCGGAACCTTTGCCAGCCGCATCGCCGTCAATGCCGGCTCTTCGGTACGCCTGGCCTCGCAGACGGTTCGCGGCAAATTGTTCAAGCTGGCGGCCGCGGTGCTACAGGTTGGCGAGGAAGACCTGGAGATGGAAGATGGCGATATCCGAATTACCGGCGAGCAAGGCGATAGCGTCAGTTTCTCCGATCTCGCGAAAATGATGAATGGCGTACCGGGATTTAAGCTACCCGACGGCATCGAAGCCGGCCTTGAAGCCACCAGCTATTTCCAGCCGAGCCAAGCGGCCTACGCCAACGGATGCCATGTCGCCGAAGTCGAAGTCGATACCGAAACCGGAGCGGTTGCGATCCTCCGATATATCGTCGCACACGATTGCGGCAACCTGATCAATCCGATGATCGTCGACGGGCAAGTGCAGGGAGGCGTCGCCCACGGGATCGGCAATGCGCTGCTCGAACAGCTCCATTTCGACGGGGACGCAAACCCGCTTACTACGACCTTCGCCGAGTATCTGCTGCCGACAGCGGAACTTGTCCCGAACGTGAAAATCCTTCACCTTGAATCGCCCACGCCAAACAACCCGCTTGGCGTCAAAGGGGCGGGAGAAGGCGGCACTCTGCCCGCGGCCGCTGTCATCGCCGCCGCCATCGAAGACGCCCTCTCGCCTTTCCAAATTCGGTTCAGGGATGCGCCGATCCTACCGCATCAAATCATGGCGGCGTTATCCAATTCCGCGGACCCATCCTAAAAGGTCAACATTCCGGGTCAGAACCGCCGCCGCCACGTTCTGTCATATCCGCGACCAAGCGGCGTGCCTCGCGCTCGTCCAGATCGAAGGCGATGGCAAAGTCGTTCCCGCCGGCCGCGCGCACCACATGGCCCGGCACTTTCTCGTAATTCTCAACACGAAGCTCCACCGGAGCGCCCAGACCAATTTGCAAGGGCCCCTGACTGACGATCGCGGCCCCTCCCAGCGAAATATCAGTAATCTCGCCATTCTGAGTGCCCGTCGCCGTGGTTGTCTCGACCGCTTTCGAAAGAGGAATCCTTTCGTGCTGTCGCCGGTTGTCATCTTTCACCATTCTAAACGCCACCCTTCGCCCTTAATGCTTCAGCCGCCATAGCCAGGGGCGCACAAACTCACCCCGCCAAAGACCGGATTTTGCCCTTTTAGCACGTTCTTGCACGGGCAGGTAAAGGTCGCTCTCCTTCGTATAGGCAAGCGCCCACCCCTCCGCGACCATTTCTTCGTTCAGAATTCGATCACCGACGCGGCAAACCGCCAACAGTTCGCCGGTACGGGTCTTTTCCTGCCCCTCGCACACTATTGTCCGACCCAACGACAGCTCCGCGAGCCGTGCCGTGGCCATCGCCCCACAAGGATACTCGACACCATCCAACCGGCACCTCTGTTCCGGTTCGGCCGCATCGATTCCAAAGAGATGAAACTCCCTACCCTCGATGCGCAAGGTATCGCCGTCGATTACCGATGCCTTGCCCGTTATCCGCACGCCTTGCGCTTCTTTCGTACGATTTCGGCTGCGTCCCTCTTCGACGATGATGCGGGTTCGGGGAACGACCACCGTTGTACCGCCCGACGAGAATGGCGGCGGTTGCGAGACGACGGGTTCTTCTATGATTCGAATTGTCCGCTGATCGGCCCACGCATGCGAAGGTCCCCATGCACCCAGGGCAAATACCAACGGGATCAGAACCATTGAGGGAATCGCGCTGAAATCTCGGACACCGGCTCTAAGATTAATGTCATCCTCAATCGGAGTACCGGACAATGAACGCATCCTCACTTCATGACGACCTTATCGTATTCGACGGCCTTATCGTATCAAATTGGAGTCGTGAAATATTCGAGAATATGCGGGAAGGCGGCCTGACGGGTGCGAATTGCACCTGTTGCGTCTGGGAGAACTTCACCGAGACCATGCGGAATATCTCGGATTGGAAGGGATGGCTCAAAGAGCACGACGACCTGTTGGTGCAAGCCTATACCACCGAGGACATCCGGGCCGCGAAAAGCAGTGGCCGAACGGCCGTCGTGCTCGGGTTCCAAAACGTCTCCGCATTCGAAGACCAGATCGGCTATATCCAATTATTCAAGGAATTGGGCATAGGCATCGTCCAAATGGCCTACAACACGCAGAACCTGGTTGGCTCAGGCTGCTACGAGTCGACAGACTCAGGCCTCTCCGATTTCGGGCGTGAAGTCGTGGCCGAGATGAACCGCGTGGGAATCATGTGCGACTTATCCCATGTCGGGCCAAAGACATCCGAAGACGTCATAGCAACGTCTGCAAATCCCGTCTGCTACTCGCATATCGCACCGGCAAGCCTCAAAGACCACCCAAGAAACAAGTCCGACGATCAGATACGCGCCATCGCCGAGAAGGGCGGCTTCGTCGGCGTTACTATGTTTCCGCCTTTCCTGCCGCGCGGTACCGCCTCGACCGTGGATGACTACGTCGCCGCAATGGAACATATCATCAATGTTGCCGGTGAAGACGCTGTCGGTTATGGCACCGACTTTACCCAAGGCTATGACCGCCCGTTTTTCGAGTGGATCACCATGGATAAGGGATACGCACGAAAACTGACCGAGTTCGGTGAGATCATCAGCCTCGAGGGCATCGGCCGCATCGGGGAGACGCCCAATCTGACAGCGGCGATGGAACGCGCAGGCTGGCCGGAAGGCCGAATTCGCAAGGTTATGGGCGAAAATTGGCTAAGGGTGCTAAAGGAGGTCTGGGGCGCCTAGAAGAAACGCCCCGCCAGCTCAGCGGATGCACCAACTTTTTGAGCTGCCATCGTCCGTTCGGCCATAGCCTTTTTCGACGAAGATTTTCGCCAAATCGAATTTGTCGATTACGACGCGAGCGCTCAGGAGGCGCTCATCGCCTATCCATTTCGGCTCGCAGAATTGGATGTTTTTCGCAGTCGAGACCAACTTGACGGTATAGTTGCGGGCCCGCTTGCCGCGCTTCTTTTCATCAAGGCATTCGCCGTACTTAATGCGCGGCGTCACTACCCCACGAACTTGCACCCTAAAATCTGCAAGCTTCTCCGGCAGGCCCGGTAGGCTTACGTAGATTGTACTGGCATCATAAACAAAACGGTTGCCATCACCGCGCCGCAAGGGCCAGTCGTAGCACTCCGCAAAAGCCGTTCCGGAATAAAGCATAAGAATGAGCACGGCCCAAAATCGCATGACAAAACCTTATTATGATGACGAAACGCTCTGAGCGCCATTTCTACGTAATTTTCGTAAAATAATCATAAACAAGCAGCGAGATAGCGCAACAGGGCGACAATCTCTCAATCATCCAGTCGAAACACTGGCGATTCATTTCGGGCTGTCTCTATGCAAAGGCTAGCCTGTCCTCCGCATGCACCTATTCTCAATTATTGATTAGCAAACCCGATTTCAGCTGCTGGATACGCCGACCATGAAACTGCCCTACCACAACAGATTCGACTATTCTGCCATCGTCGAACGCCCTGATTACGCTTGGCCGGAGGGCAAACGCCTCGCTGTTCATGTGGCGACGAACCTTGAGCATTTCGCCTTCGGCGAAGGCATCGGCCATACCCCGACCGAACCGGGTCCACCGCCGGACCATCGAAATTTCGCCTGGCGCGACTACGGGTTGAGGGTCGGAATTTGGCGCATTTTGGATCTGCTGGACGATCTCGGCCTGCCGGCGAGCCACCTTACCAATAGCGTGATTTACGATTACGCACCTCAGATCATGGATCGTATTCGTACACGCGGCGACGAAATCGTCGGTCACGGCCGGACGAACTCCGAGCGGCAAGCGGATTTCAGCGAGGCCGAAGAAGCGGCGCTCATTCGCGAAGCGACGGAGATCATCGCAAAGCACGAGGGGAAGCCGCCCAGAGGTTGGATGAGCCCGTGGATATCCGAGAGCGCGGTGACGGCCGATTTGCTCAAGGAGAACGGATATACTTACCTGATGAACTGGCCTTGCGACGATCAACCCTTTTGGATGCGGACCCGGTCGGGCCCTATTTTGCAGGTTCCCTATCCGAACGAAATCAATGATTCGCCGGCGTTGCTGAACCGTCGCCACACGCCTTCCGAGTTTGCCGAGATGGCGATCGACCAATTTGACGTCATGATTGAACACGCAGAAAAGCAGCCATTGGTGATGAGTCTGGCTTTGCACACATTCGTCGTCGGCCAGCCGTTCCGATTCAAACATCTCAAGCGCATATTGGAACACTTCGTCAATCATCCGAAACGCGATATGGTGTGGTTCACACGGCCGGGGGAAATCGCCGAATACGCCGCAAGCCTGCCGCGCGGGATCGTGCCCGGAAGTGAGGAACTTGAAGGTTAGGAAACAGATCATGGGATCGGTGGTAATAGAGAAGCCCAAAAAGGCGCCGCGAATGTACGACGGTGCGGTCAGAGGCAAAAAGGCCTGGACCCGCGCCACATTGGACAAGAAGGACTATCTCTTACCGATCCCGCGGGAATGCCTTTCGGAAATAAAGACATTCGTGGAAACACTCCGATCCAATCCGCTGCAAACCGAAGTCATTTCGCCGGGCGACTATAGCTTGAAGCGCACCGCACAGTTCATGAGCGGTGTTCGCCGGCGATTGGAGACAGGAGGTGGGTTTGCGGTTCTCGACCGCCTCTCCGTAAAGGACTACGACAAGCCCGAGCTGAAAGCGATTTACTGGCTTCTCAGCTCACTGATCGCCCGGCCTGTCGCGCAATCTTTCAGCGGCACGTTGCTCTACGACGTTATCGATACGGGGAAGAAAAAGGGCCCGAAGGTCCGTGCCGATATCACCAGCGCCGAATTGGATTTCCATACCGACTACAGCTACAACCAACCGCCGCGTTATTTTGGATTGCAGGCGCTCCGTACGGCCAAAAAGGGCGGACGCAGCGGCGCTGTCAGTCTGATGGCTGCGCATAATGAAATGCGCCGCCGGCATCCCAAGCTGCTTAGGCGGCTTTATCAACCCTTCTGGCTGAACCGATACGGCGAACATGCGCCGGGTGACCCGGTCGCGAGCTTTCATCCCGTATATGCCTATGATGGCACTGAACTTTCCGCCCGATTCAACCCGCGCAATATTTATGCAGGGTATGATTTGGTCGGCGAGAAGCTTGATTCCGAAGGCGCAGATGCGGTCCAGGCGCTGCACGAGATCATGTGCGAACCGGCCATGCATGTGAACTTCTATCTTGCCGCCGGCCAGACGATCTATTTCTTGAATGGCGGCTGTGCGCACCGTCGAACCGCCTATGAAGACCATGACGACCCGGACCGGCGCCGGCACATGATCCGCATCTTCCTGCGCGACGAAGGTGCCCGAACCTATAACGGCTGAACCACGCGACAACGGCGAAGCGGCGGACTATATCGCTTTCTAGCAACTTGCAATTCGAGGACGTCGATATGGCCATCAATCTTTGCGAATCCTTCAGGGCGATGTTCTACACGCCATTTTATCTTCCGTTCGCCCTCGGCACTTACGAGGCGGAAGGGGTCGACGTCACGCTTAGCACGAGCCCCAGTCTCGATACCGTTGCGCAGCAGCTCCAAGACGGCATTGCCGACGTCTACTGGGGCGGGCCCATGCGGATCATGGTAATGCGCGACCGCAATCGCGAACCGGAAATTCTCGGTTTCTCCGAGGCGATTACCCGCGATCCCTTTTTCCTGATCGGGAAACAACCAAACCCTGATTTCGACCTCAAAGATTTAACGGAAATTAAGTTCGCCAGCGTCTCGGAAGTGCCGACCCCCTGGATGTGCCTGCAGGAAGACCTGAGACGCGCCAATATCGACCCGGACACGCTCGACCGGGTCGCCGACCGCACAATGCCGGAGAATGTCGCCGCGTTGGCTGCGGGCGACGCAGATGTCGTGCAACTGTTCCAGCCCTACGCGGAACAAGTCTTGTCCGAAGGCGCCGGACATATCTGGTATGCTCAAGCGACGCGGGGATACTGTACCTACACGACGCTCTACGCGACCAAGGACATGATCGCAACGCGCGGCGACGACCTGCACAAGATGACCCGCGCCATGTACCGGTGCCAAAAGTGGCTCCACAGCGTCCCGTCGACAGATATCGCCAAAGCGGTCGCCCCGTTCTTCCCGGATATCGAGCCGGACATCCTGGCGGCGGCGGCGGCCCGCTACATAGACCTCGGTGTTTGGGGGAAAGACCCGCATTTACCGCGCGCAGGATTCGAGCGGCTTCGGGATTCGCTGGTCTCTGGGGGCCTGATCAGCATCAGGCCCGAGTTCGAGGATTGCGTCGACAATAGTTTCGCAGATGCCGTTATCGCCGAGGACCCGCCGTCGGCGTGAGTTGCGCCTTGCACCATTTTTGCCAGGCGCGGCGAAACTCTGCTTCGACAAAGCCGATATATCGGGCTTCATCCATGATGGGCGAGGCTTTCATGCGTTCGCGGAGCCCCTGACGGAGCGACCTCAGTTTTTCAGGGTCACTAGCCAAGCCGGCGGCAATATCTACATAGGCGTCGACGTCCGTCGCGATCAATTGAGGCAATCCAATATTCGTGAGGTGCATCAAACCAGTCCTCGAGAACACCGACTCGCCGGCGATGGTAACGACGGGTACTCCCATCCAAAGGGCGTCGCAGGTCGTCGTGCCGCCGGAGGCAAAAATCGGGTCGAGGCAGATATCGAGCTGCCGGTAGGGCGTGTAAGGATCGGAGGACCAACCAAACCGGTCGATGCGGTGCGGATCGATACCGCATGCGGCGAATCGGTCGAGGATGCTGGCGGATTGCGCTTGGTCGAACTCCAGCCATTTCAGAACCAATCGTGCCGTCGGCACAGCTCGCAATATTTCCGACCACGCTGCGACCGTCAGATCGTTGAGCTTGATTGCATTATTGAAACTCCCGAACGTCACGAAGCCATTATCATCCGCAGGCGCGCGGGTCGCAGGTTCAATATCCCGCTCCAACGGGCGGTAGCAGAAATGCGTGTCCGGAAGTCTGATGATCCTTTCGACATGCAGCTCCTCCGCACTGTCCAGAGCTACGCGGCGATCGAGCAATCGGTAATCGATCGCCGAGACGCCGGTCGTATTCGGGTAAAGCGGTAACGCGATCTGCACCGGTGCGGGTTTTCGCGCCGCGACCAACAAGCGGTTTCCCGACATATGGCCGGCGCCTTCCAGCAGAATATCGATACCATCTGCGCGTATTTGTTCGGCCAACCGTTCGTCGTCCCATTGCGCAACATAGTGAAAATGCTCGGCGCTCCGCTCGAAGCGCTCGGTCCACTCATCCCGAACGATGTAGTTGTAATAGCAAAATACCTCATGGCAGTTGCGGTCGAGACCTTCGACGATAGGCAGAAAAAAATGTCCACCCGGATGAAGGCGGAGATCGGGCGAGAGCAGCCCTATCCGCAGGCGCCGGTCCGGGTCGGGCGCATTGCTGTGGCGAAAATTTTCGCGCCGGAGCGGTTTGGCGTGTAATTCATCGAACCTGATATGTTCCGCAAAGACTTCGGCCGGATCTGCATCCACCTTAAAGCACAGACAAAACAGTAAATTAGAGCGTGCTAAATGCATGCTCGGGTCGAGCGTCAGGGCACGCCGGAAAGCACCGAGCGCTTCGTTCATCTTGCCCTGATCCTTCAGGACAATACCCAAGTTCGAATGCGCTGCGGCCGAATGCGGCGCCGCTTCCACAGCTCGCTGGTACAGTCTACCTGCCGCGGTAATGTCGAGATGCTCGCGATGAATATTCCCGAGATTGATCAACGCGTCAGCGTGGTCTGGGAGAAGTTCGAGGACCCGCCGGAAGGAGTCGGACGCCGCATCGTGCCGGCCTTGGGTGAGATAAATATTCCCAAGCGTGAAATGGGCATGAGCGAAACTGCTATCGATTTCAATCGCGCGTTCGCACGCCTTTTCCGCCTCTGCGAATTCCAGTCTCCCCAAATGGACGAGTGAAAGATTGAGGTACGCTTCGGGGTGACCTTGCCCCAACGCAATGGCAGCTCGGGCGGCCTCTTCGGCACCTGCCAAATTGCCCAAACTGTAGCGGAGGCCAGACAGGATCGACCACCAATCCCCCCGATCCGGAAACTCGCGCAACAGCGCCGCAAACACTCGGCTCGCTTCGCCGGCCTCGCCCGTCGCCGCCAGGACGGAGGCCAACGCGGCACGGCTACGGGCCTCCGCCGGCCTCAATGCCACCGCTTTCTCAAGCGCGTGCCGAGCATCTGGCCATCGTCCTTCCGCGTCGGCCAAACGGCCCGACAAGTACCATGCATCCGGCTCTTCAGGCGCCACCTCCAGTGCCTCGGCACACAAGACTCCCGCAGCGCCGAATTGCCCTCGCTCGAACAACTCAGCAGCTTGATTCAATAATTTCGGGACGATCGACACATATCACCCCTTTGCCGTTGCAACAGAAACCGCGTAGTCCATCCGGTTCTCTCCTTCAATAAAGCAGGACGCAGAATGCGTCGCCAAGCGCCAATCTTTCGCGCATGGCTCGGCTACCGTCTCTTAATGATGCCTGAGAGACAATGCCGCGATTCAAACGTGAAATTCTTTCACGCCCTTTATAAAGCGCGTCATCCAATAGATATGAGCACCCACCGCGGCCAGCGGTAGAAGGATTTCCGTAGCTCCAACAACGGCCAAAATAAGGACGATGAAGCAGAAATCGGCCCGGAAGAGTTCACGGAGGACAAAAGCAATCCATTGGGCGGGGCCGTTCGGGGTTTTCGGCTCTTCTGCCGCAACCGCTCCCATCTCAGACGAAGGAGCTTCGAACAGACCTATTAGATAGTTGATCGTTCCGCCGATGGCGCCAGAGAGACCCAGCCATATCCAAGAGCTATCTCCGAACATTACCGCGGAACCATAGCCGAGCGCGACAAAGAAGAGGGAATGAACCAGCCAATCCACAAAAGTATCAAACTTGTCGCCCAAGTCGGTACACTGGTCCTTTGCGCGAGCGACCTCGCCGTCCAAATTATCCAGCACATAGCACAGCAGGAACAGAAACGATCCCTGCAGGATACTTGCGTAATCGCCCATCGCGAACAGATAGCAGGAACCGAGGCCGCTCAGCAGCGAAGCCATCGTCACCATGTTGGCACTAATGGGCAGTCGGATCAGCCAGCGCGCAATCGGCGACGATACGAGCCGAACGATCGGGAAGTACGCGGCTACGGTCTGAAGCGGCATGAAGAGAAAACCCATAGCAGATGACCTGCGTGTTACGATGTTATTTGGGCAGTCACCTTCGCAATTGCAACATGGCCGTTCGTCCGCCGTCGGGATAATCTATCTCATCGCCTCTTGGCCCAAAGATAATTGGCTTCGGATGACATCGCGAAATTACCGTAAGCTCGCCCTTGGTCTTCTCACCGGCATCCTCCTGCTTTCGGCATTGTTCCTTTGGCAAGGGATCGGCAACGTCGTGCAGCTGTTTGTCCAAGGCGGTCCCGCAATTGCGGCGGTCTGCCTGTTCACACCTGGCGAGCAATGGCTTGCGGCAGAGGCATGGCGGATACTCTTCCAGCCGGGACGACGGCCCTCACGACTTTCTTCCGTAATTGCTTCCTGGATGGGATCGGCAGTCAACAGCTTGCTTCCCGTCGCCGGAATTGGCGGGGAAGTCGTAAAGGCTCGTGTCTTGATTCGCCGGGAAGCGAATGAAGACACCACTCTCGCGTCCTTACTCGTGGACAAGACGGCACAGGCCATAACCGTGTTTATCTGGGGACTGGTCGGTGTCTGCTTGTTGGCCATGACTGTCGACGATATGCGCTTTGTCTTTGGCGCGCTTGCCGGGGCCGGTCTGCTTGGTATCGGGATCGGAATCTTCGTTTTCCTTCAGGTAACGGGCAAGCTTGGAGCCGCGACGCAGCGCCTACTCGAAGTCGCCGGCGTGTCGAAGAACGCATCAATTCTCAATCGAATCGGCAACATCGACAATTCCGTGCGCGATTCCTATGCGGATCGCCGCCGGGTCGCCGCCGCTGTCCTGCTTCGGCTGACTCAGCGGGTTTTTCTCGCGGGCGAGGTCGTGCTCGTCGGGCACCTCGTTGGCCTGCCGATCGGCTTCGCGGACGCCATTGCGCTGAAAGGCATCGTTGGCGCCGTTCGCGGCGCCGGCTTCGCCATCCCAGCCGGCCTCGGGATACAGGAGGGCGGGTTCATCGCCATCGGCGCGCTCCTTGGCTATCCGCCGGACCTGATGCTCGCGGTCTCGCTCGCCACCCGAATCCGAGAAATATTACCGAGTATTCCCGCTCTCATCTGGTGGCAGGCTGCGGAAGCAAAAGCCGTTCTACGTAATAAAGCGCATCTGAAGCGCAATTCGCCCGGCGAAGGCTAGATATTGAACCACTCGATCCATTGACCGGGCTTATCCGCGACGATCTTCTCAAGCCGCCGGGCATAGTCTTCAGCCGCCCCTAGGACGGCTTCCCCGCGCGTTGAGAATACGTCGAGTTCGATCGGCCGGTCGAGGCGAACGCTATAACGCCCCGCTCCCATGCATGTGGTGAAGACGGGGATCAGAGCCGCTTTGGAATTCCACGCCAGCACCGGCGCACCTGGCGCAATGCGCAACCTTCCTTCAAAGAAGCGCGCTTCCACCGGACGCGCCGCCTCGCCGCGCACCGTGATGTTGACGATCCTGTTCTTCTTCAAGTGTGCCGCCAATTGCGCCAGCACACCTCCCGGGTTCTCGGCCGGCATCACGATCCGTTCCGCCAGATATCTCTCTTCCGACCGGATGCGGACCGGATTGAGAACGGCCATGCCGAACCGCGTGGAGGAAAATCCATGTTCGCGCCGGCTCAGGTGACGGAGGCGATAGCCACGCCCGTAAAGCCCCATTTTTGTGACCAAACTGGCGCCAAAAAAATGACTGTCCCAGAGGATCGCGCCCTTACCGCGGTCGAGCGCGGATATGAGGTGCTCTTCGCCCGCAATTTCGATTGCCGGCCGCCAACGACCGGGAAGGCTATCGCGGAGAATTTGTATGGTCGTCAAGATTTCATTCGCAGCAACTTCGCGCGCAGCGTCTTCGGGGGAAATGCGCATATGCGGGGTTGCGCCGATCTCCCGCATGCGCCGTGCCAGGGACGCGGGAGAGCGGGAGATGATTGCGTTCGCACCGGCGACCATATTTCTGGCAAACGCATTCCAGTCTTCGTCGTCGGTCATCAGTGCCAGCGCGGAGAGAAAGGGCATTCCCAGGAAAATGGCAAGGTCGTTAAGTGAGATCAGGTCTTTCACTGTCGCCCCACTCTCCTTTCCGCTCCAGATTTGAAATCAGCTCCTCAATTCCTGCAACAGAAGGCCATGAATCGAGGAGCTAACTTCCAAGCCTAGCATAACAAATCCGTCGCACCGGCTCTTCAGCAAAAACTGGGACGCCCGCAATCAAGCACAAGGCTTCAGGTCCGGCCGTTGGCCGCAAATTAATCTACGTTGCCCTTTGCAATAACGGTCTTCAACTGCGGTGGGTTTCCCAGCGGCAAATAGCCGGGCATGAGCACCATTAACGATGTATCGAGGATTACCGTCATTCGGCGACAGCTAAAATCTAGCCGAAAGCCTTTGAAAAATTGGAGCGGGCGGAGGGATTCGAACCCTCGGCTTCAACCTTGGCAAGGTTGCGCTCTACCCCTGAGCTACGCCCGCGTCCTAGGGTATCGCTGTCCAGCGACAGCGCGGCGATAATACAAATTCGCGGCGCCTTTGCAACACTTGCGTTCAAGCTCGTATTGCCCGCCCCGTGCCGATTGCGCTACAAGTTCCTTCTATGACGAAAGCGCTCAAATTAGATACTGACGGCCTCTTCGCGCGCCTTGGCATGCTCGGCATCGAATTCCTCAATCATCAGCATCCGCCACTCCACACAGTCGCCGAGTCTCAAGCGCTTCGGGGCGAGTTGCCGGGTGCACACATTAAGAATTTATTCTTGCGGGATAAGAAACGGCGATACTTTCTTGTCACCGTATCGGAGGACCGCGACGTCGATCTGAAATGGCTGCGGCGTGCCGTCGGCGCTCAGGGGACTCTATCGTTTGGCTCCGCCGACGCGCTTATGGACCTCCTTGGTGTCCTTCCTGGCGCCGTGACACCCCTCGCAGTGGTCAATGACCGAGAAGGCGCCGTCACCGCGTTTCTCGATGCATCGCTCGCCGACGCCAACCCGATAAACGCACACCCGTTGCGCAACGACATGACAATCGCGCTCTCGGGCCCTGATCTGATCGAATTTATGGGCGCCGAAGGACATTCACCTGAACTTCTGGATTTCGGCGCCGCTCATTAATAGACCGCCGTCCTTAAGCGATCATCGGCCTTGCAACCGCGTCACGAATCACACATCTATCGGTTAAAGCTCAGTTAAGAAATGGAATAATCTACCATGGAACAAGTTATCGGCGGATCTTCGAACGGATCTGGCGCTTCAGCCGTCATCAAGGACACGACAGCAGCCAACTTTGCTGTCGACGTACTCGATGCGAGCCAGGAGTTGCCCATTATCGTCGATTTTTGGGCTCCTTGGTGCGGCCCATGCAAGCAGCTTACACCGGTCATCGAAAAGGCCGTCGCCGAAGCCCGTGGGTTAGTGCGTCTCGTCAAACTGAACATCGACGAGGCGCCGCAGATTGCACAGCAAATGCGTATCCAATCGATTCCCGCCGTCTATGCCTTCTTCCAAGGCCGCCCCGTCGACGGGTTTATGGGCGCCGTCCCTGAAAGTCAGGTCAAGACGTTCATCGAGCGCCTGGTCGAGATGGCGAAATCGGCCGCCGGCCCCACACCGATCGACGATGCCATGGAACAGGCGAAGGCCGCTCTTGACGCAGGCGACGCGTCGACAGCGGGCGCGATTTACAGTCAGGTCCTGCAGCAGGAGCCGGACAACGTCAAAGCAATGGCCGGCATGGGCCGATGCTATATCGCGACGGGACAAATCGACGGCGCAGAGGGCGTGCTCGCGTCTATTCCCGAAGACAAGCGTTCGGATCCGGACGTCACCGCGTTGCAGACTGCGCTGGAGCTCGCAGTCCAGGCGCAAGCGTCGTCGGGCGCGCTTCCCGGTCTTATCGAGAAGGTCGCGGCGGATCCGACCGACCATCAGGCGCGCTTCGATATGGCTCTCGCCTACTACGCGCAAGGAAACAACGCGCAAGCGATCGACGCGCTGGTGGAAATCTTGCGCAAGAAGCGCGACTGGAACGAAGGAGCCGCCAAGGAACAACTCGTCAAGATTTTCGAGGCGCTTGGCGATGCGCATCCCGATACCGTTGAAGGGCGGCAGAAGATGGCGTCTGTCTTGTTTGCATGAGCGCCACTGTCGTCACGTTCGACGACCTGCCGGCCACGCTGCCGGTTTTTCCGCTTTCCGGCGTGTTGCTCCTCCCGCGGGGCAGCCTACCCTTGAACATTTTCGAGCCGCGCTACCGCAACATGACAGCGGACGCTATGGCGTCCGACCGATTGATCGGCATGGTACAGCCGATGGCACCCGAGGAAATTCCGGTTACGCCGACCGGCGAAATTAAGAATTTGGATCGAGAACGGTTGCCCCTCTACAGTATAGGCTGCGCCGGTAGAATCGCCGCTTTCGAGGAAACCCCCGACGGACGGTATTTATTGTCTCTGGCCGGCGTATGCCGGTTCTCGATGCGATCCGAAATCGAGACAACGCGCGGCTATCGGCGTTTCGAGGTCGATTGGTCGGATTACCGTAACGATTTCGAGACCGAGGGTGGGCGTCCCGTCGAACGGGTCAAGTTGCTCGCGGCCATGCGCCGCTTTTTCGATGCGCGCGAGATCAGGGCGGACTGGACAGCGATCGAGGCCGCCGACGACGAACGTCTCATCACGGCGCTGGCAATGTCGAGTCCATTCGGGCCCGCGGAAAAACAGGCGCTTTTGGAAGCGGCAGACTTGGCGGCGCGCTGCGATGTTTTGACTGCCATCGCGGACATGGCCGCGCTTGATCCGAATTCCGACGGTACCCGGCTACAATAGCCCTCAGATTGTCTCCTTAACGGAAGGACCACCCATGCCGCAAGAAAACTCGGGACTAGACCCAAAACTCTTGGAGCTATTGGTCTGCCCCCTGACGAAGGGACCGCTGCGATATGACCGCGAGCAAAACGAGTTGGTGAGCGAACAGGCAAAGCTCGCCTATCCCATTCGCGACGGCATACCAATCATGCTCGTAAGCGAAGCCCGATCGCTCGACGATTGACAGTGGCAGGACCGACAAGATGAACGGGGACGGCTATTCAAGCGAACACTGGCCGACGCAAATTCGATTGCGGAAGCAGGAGAAGATACTCGACGTCACCTTCGACGACGGCAGCACTTTCGCGCTCCCGGCGGAATTGCTGCGGGTCGAGAGTCCCTCCGCGGAAGTTCAAGGCCACATCCCCGATCAGAAGCAGACCGTCCCGGGCCGGCGTCACGTCGGTATTATGGAGTTGGAGCCGGTCGGCAACTACGCCATTCGGATCAAATTCGACGACCTCCACGATACCGGCATCTTCAGTTGGCAGTATCTCTATCACCTGGGATCCCGTCAGGACGAAATCTGGCAGGCCTACCTTAAAAACCTTGAAGAAAAGGGATTGAGCCGCGACCCTTAGGCGCTGCTGTATACTCTCGAATTCGGTCCTTTCCGCGGGGCATTATTTTTAGGCATTCAAAATGCGACGTACGCATATGACGAAAATTGTGGCGACGCTCGGCCCGGCCAGTTCCTCGGCCGAGAAGATTCGCGAGCTGTTCGAGGCAGGTGTCGATGTCTTCCGCCTGAACTTCAGCCACGGAACCCATGAAGACCATCGCGCCAGTATCGATTCGATCCGCACGATCGAGCAAGAGTCCAAACGCCCGATCGCGATAATGATGGACGTCCAGGGCCCGAAGCTTCGTGTCGGCAATTTTGGCGACGGCTCGACAATACTCGAGAATGGCGCGGCGTTCCGCTTCGACATGGATGAGGCGCTGGGCGATAGCAGTCGCGTTTGCCTCCCCCATCCGGAAATATTTGCGGCCCTCAAAGCGGGCAGCGAACTTCTTGTGAACGATGGCAAGATTCGTCTGCGGGTGACCGACTGCGGGACGGATTTTGCCGAAACCGAGGTCGTTATCGGCGGCGAAATCTCAAACCACAAAGGCGTCAATGTTCCAGGTGTCGTATTGCCGATCTCGTCGCTGACCGAAAAAGACCGCAAGGACATGCAGTTCGGCCTCGACCATGGGGTCGATTGGTGTGCCCTCTCCTTCATTCAACGGCCGGAAGATTTGGCGGAGGCGCGCCGCCTGCTCGCCGGACGCGCGCCGATCCTCACGAAATTGGAGAAACCCGCCGCGATTGACCGGCTGGACGAAATCATCGAGCTGAGCGATGCGGTCATGGTCGCGCGCGGCGATCTCGGCGTGGAAATGCCGCCGGAGGACGTACCCGTCCTGCAGCGCCGCATTCTGCGCGCCTGCCGGCAGACCGGCAAACCGGTGATCGTGGCGACACAGATGCTGGAGTCGATGATCGACTCGCCGCAACCGACCCGCGCCGAAGCCTCCGATGTTGCCACCGCTGTCTATGACGGTGCCGACGCGGTCATGCTGTCGGCCGAGACGGCGGCCGGAAAATACCCGGTCGAATCGGTCAAAATGATGAACCGCATCATCGAACGGGTGGAACGGGATTCGGTCTGGCGCAGCACCATGGACGCCAACCATCCGGAGCCGGAAGCAACCTCCGCCGATGCCATCAGCGCGGCCGCGCGACAGGCTGCGCACACGCTCTCGGCAGCGGCCATCGTCACCTATACGACATCGGGCTCGACCACGCTCCGCGCCGCCCGAGAACGGCCCGACGTGCCCATCATCGGGCTCACTCCCAATCAGGGAACCGCACGGCGGCTCGCCGTCGTCTGGGGTGTCCACAGCATTTATACCAGCGACGCTAAGGATTTCGAGGACATGACCAGCAAAGCCGGACAGCACGTCTTTTACGACGGTTTCGCGCATCCGGGCGAGCGCATCATCATCACCGCCGGCGTGCCCTTCGGCACTCCTGGAGCAACGAATCTGATTCGCATCGCCAGAGTCGAGGATTGGTCGAGCGAGAAGGAAGGCCGCCTCCTCTAGCCTATCGCGCCTGCCCCCAGGGGAAGGCGCTGCGCGGCAGCATCCGCCCGCCGCCCGGCAGCATCTCCGCCACCCGCAGCCCTTCGTTCCATTTCGCCATCCGCTCCGAACGGGCGAAGGAGCCGACCTTGAGCTGCGGCGCTCCCCAGCCGACCGCGAGGTGCACGATAGTGCTGTCTTCCGTCTCGCCGGAGCGGGCAGAGACAACGACGCCGAACCCGGCGGCGACCGCCGCATCAGCCGCTGCCTTGGCTTCGCTCAGCGTGCCCGCCTGATTTGGTTTGCAAAGCAACGCATTGCAGATCCCGTCTTCGCCCGCCGCGCAAACGCGCGCGGCGTCTGTCACGAGGTAATCGTCGCCGACAATCTGAATTCTGTGGCCGAGCGCCGTCGTGAACTTCCGTAATCCCTCTGGGTCGTCTTCGCCCAGGGGATCCTCGATCGAGACGATGGGATAGCGCGCGACCCAACCCTCCAGCAGCTCGCCGAGGCCATCGCTGTCGAGTTCGCGTTCTTCGAGGCCGAGGCGGTATGTCCCGTCCTTGCCGAATTCGGAGGCCGCGATATCGAGCGAGATCGACATCTCGTCGCCTGGGGTCAAGCCGGCCCGCTCGATGGCCAGGACCAAGGCGTCTAGCGCCGCCTCGTTGGTCTCAAAAGCAGGCCAATAGCCTCCCTCGTCGGCCACGCCTTGGAGCAGGCCTTTGTCGTCCATCACCGAGCCAGCGGCCCGGTACACCTCGGCCGTCCAGTCGAGCGCGGTTTCGTAGTCGTCCGTCCCCGTCGCGATCACCATGAAGTCCTGCACATCGACCCGCCGCGACGCATGCGCACCGCCGCCGAAGATTTGAATCTCCGGCAAGGGCATCGGCCCCGCCGTCAAGCCGCCGATATACCGCCAGAGCGGCAGACCCGCATCCGCCGCCGCCGCATGCGCTGCCGCCATCGAGACCGCGACCGTCGCATTGCCGCCAAGGCGCGCCTTGTTCTCCGTGCCGTCCAGTTCGATCAGAACGGCGTCGAGCGCCTTCTGATCCAAGCCGTCCAAGCCGACCAGGGCATCCGCGATCTCGCCATTCACGCCGTCGATCGCGCCGCGCACGTCGAGCCCGCCGAAGGCCGTGCCGCCGTCGCGCAGATCGACCGCCTCGCCGCTGCCCCGGGAGGCACCGGCAGGTGCAATCGCCCTGCCGAGGACACCGCTCTCCAGCTCAATATCCACCTCCACGGTCGGGCGTCCCCGCGAATCCCAAACGCGGCGGGCATACACGCCCGTTATCGTCGATGTGGTCATGCATCCAGTTCCTTTTCCCAAGCTGCCGATATGTCTTGCAGGCGTTGTACGGGGCGCGCCAAGAGCGCGAGGGCGACCCGGCGCACACTTTCCTTCGCCGCGTCGTCGGTCACGTATTCCACCGGGGATTTACCGTCGACCCGAGCCAGGAACAGTCCCGGCAGCAAGATCGCGATCCGGGCCTCGAGCACATCCGGATTCTCCCAATCCACGTTCGCCAGATAGCTGCGCCCGAACGCCCCGAAGCACGCGAGGTATTTCTCCTTTAGGTCCGGCCGCCACAGGCATTTGAGCAGGAGATGATTGAGGCAGAAGGCCGCATCGAAAGCCGGATCGCCGTACCACGCGCATTCCGCGTCCAGAAAGACCGGCCCGTCCGGCCCCAACAGGATGTTCTTCGGACTCACGTCGCCATGGACGAGCGCCTTCTTCGTCTCCGCCGTTCGCGTGGAGAGCGCCATTAGTGTGTCCGCGCATTCGGGATGGGCCCGCGCCGTTGCCTCCAAATAGGGCTCCAGCCGGATCGCATGGAACGTCTCGTCGGTCGCAAAGCGCGCCGCGACCTCCCCATCGCCCGCTGTCCCGGCATGGATCGCGGCAAGGGTGCGGGCTACGGCCGCGGCAGCCTGCCGCTCCGCTCTGCCGTCCATGAGTTCCGCCTTCCAGAGCCGGTACTCGGCCGGGTCAAGATACGCCATGGCAAAAAGCCCCGCCTGCGCGTCGTGCGCCAGGATTTCCGGCACCGCCGCCGGCGCGAAGCGGCCCGCAACCTCGAACCAGGCCACTTCATGGGCGTTCCGCGCCACCGGCGCCCGCCAATCCGCGGCAACCTTCAGCTTGGCGAGCGCGCGCTTCACGCAGATCACCCGTTGCGGCAATACGACCCGCCAGATGTCGGAAGACACGCCTCCCGTCAGCGGCTCCATCTCCGGCATTTCGCCAGGGGCGATCAAGCCGAGGCGGCGCAAAATATCTACTATTTCCGCACACGCGGATTCTTCGGACATCCGTATCCTCTCTCGCCCGGAAGATAGCAGCCTCCCGCGCCGCTTCAACGGCGTTGCGGAGAAAGATATAGACATTTTGTCACATTCATGTTAGACGATACGTCGATCTACCGCCGCAAAGGAACCGCAAATGAGTGAATTACCGGACGCATCGGAGCTTGCGAACGAAGAGCTGGCCTCATCCGAGGGGGAGCCGCCGTACCGCGAACCGCCCGCCTGGACCGCCGGCCTGCCGGGTCCGGACGCCGAACTCGCCGCCGCCAGGGGATGGGAAAGCCCGGCCGAGCTGCTACGCCAATACCGAGACCTGGAAGCCATGGTCGGCCCGGACCAAGTGCGGATTCCGGGAGACAGCTCGTCGCCGGAGGAGGTCGAGGCCTTCTGGTCTCGTCTCGGACGCCCGTCCACGCCGGAGGGGTATGCCTTCTCGCCCGGCGAGACCGCGACCGGCTACGATACCGCGCTCTCGAACTGGTTTCGCGAGGCCGCGCACGCCGTCCACATGCCCGCCGATATGGCGCAAGCACTGCACGACAGGTTCCGCGAACAAGCGGCAACGGCGCGCGCGCAACAATGGCAATCGGCCGAACATGAACGCCAGCACTGCGAATCCCAGCTTCGCCGGGACTGGGGCCGAAGCTACGACGCCCGTCTGGAAGACACGCGGCGCGCCGTCGAGCGGCTCGGCGGCGACACGCTGAAACAGGTCTTCAACGACAGCGGGCTCGGCGATCATCCCGCCCTCGTCCGCGCCTTCGCCGATATCGGCCGTCTGCTGGCCGGCACCGCGTCCGCCACGCCACAGAACGGAAGCGACGTAAGCGAGGGACGCGAAAATGCGCTTTCCAAAACCATCCCGACCGCAACCCAGGCACAGCGCGAGATAATGCGCCTGCGCTCCGACGGCGCCTTCATGGCCGCCTACGGCGACCGCACCCATCCGAGCCACGATGTGGCGCAGCAGCAAATGGACGAACTTTACGCCCGGGCTTATCCGGCCGGCGCCGTCCGCCGCTGAATCCGAGAGGAGTACCCCCATGTCCCTGATCGACCCCAACCATCCGACCCACCGCGTGCGCCGCGCCCTCGGCCTCAAGACCATCCTCGGCAGCGACTATCCCGGCGAGCCCTTCCCGGACCTCCCGGAAGAACTGCGCCCATTCCTTCCCGAGACAAGCCGCATCGGCATCTATCCCTCCGAGCTTCAATCGGGGCCCGAGTCGTCGTCCCGGAACGAGGCGCCCCACGGCGCACCCGAGACGGAACGCGTCGATGAACTAAAAAGGCGGTTCCTGAAGCCATTCGGCAATGATCCAAGGAATATGGGCGGTTCGCTACGGACGCTTGGTGGCGCGAAGCCGGCCTTTGGCGTCGTTGCGCACTTAGCGGCCCATTCCCTCCGCACGACGCTACCGTGCCCTCCCACACAGAAACGGGCCGCCGCGACGGTGCGGGCCCGCCCCCCAAGCAATGGAGGAAGGCGTGGGATGTCAAAAACAAAAACATTAAGCCCCAGTGCCCCCCCGCCCGCGCCGGCGATTTTGCCCCCGCCCGGGCCGCCGCCCCCAGGCGTACCCCCCCCGGCGGCGCCGGGGGGGCGCGCGCGGCGGAGTACTCCACGGTGCCATCCAACTGAAACGCCTCCTCAA
>JAYPOZ010000022.1:53906-54566 GCA_038131165.1 Rickettsiales bacterium
CGGGCTTTTGGGTTGGTTGCGCATTTCGGGGCCCTTCCCCCCCCCACGCCGCTACCGTCCCCCCCCACACACACCCGGGCCGCTGCGTTGGGGCGCCCCGTCCCGTAACGCAGGTTCGGATGGCGTGGGATTACATACCCATTCCCATGCCGCCCATGTCGCCGCCCGGCATCGCCGGCATGGCGGGCTTGTCGTCGGGCTTCTCGGCCACCATCGCTTCGGTGGTGATGAGGAGACCGGCGACCGAAGCCGCGTCCTGCAGCGCCGTGCGCACGACCTTGGCCGGATCGATGATCCCCGCCTTGATCATGTCGACGAACTTGCCGGACTGGGCGTCGAAGCCGAGGTTTTTGTCGCTCGACTCGGAGAGCTTGCCCGCGATGATCGAACCATCGGCGCCGGCATTCGCAGCAATCTGCTTGACCGGGACGATGATCGCGCGGCGCACGATCTCCACACCGACCTTCTGGTCGGCGTTTTCGGGCTGGACCTTGTCCAACGCCTTAACGGCGTTGAGCAGCGCGGTGCCGCCACCGGGGACGATGCCTTCCTCGACCGCAGCGCGGGTCGAATTCATGGCGTCCTCGACGCGATCCTTGCGCTCTTTCACTTCGATCTCGGTGGCACCGCCGACGCGGATCACCGCAACACCGCCGGCGA
>JAYPOZ010000023.1:0-7128 GCA_038131165.1 Rickettsiales bacterium
TCCATTCCCGCGCTCTTGGACCTGCCCCTCGTGGCCGTTGACTCTCGATTTCAGATCAAGGAAGGGGCTGGCGGCATCGGCTGGTCCGCCGAAGGTATTTCCGAACGCTTCAGCACGGCCGGTCCCAGATCGCTCTACGGCACCACGAAACTCGCTGGCGAACAGTTTATCGAAGAGTATCGGGCTGCATACGGCCTGCGTGCGGTTGTCTACCGCTGCGGCGTCCTGACGGGACCGTGGCAGATGGGCAAGGTCGATCAGAGGTTTGTGTCGTTGTGGTTGGCGCGCCATCTCTTCGGCGGCCCGCTCGCCTATATCGGCCATGGCGGAGACGGATTGCAAGTGCGCGACCTACTGCATATCGCCGATCTCTACGATCTCATCGCGCCCCGTCTCGACGGCGTCGGGGAGGAAGACGGACAGGTCTATAATGTCGGTGGCGGGGCGGCGCTCAGCATCTCGCTTCGGGAATTGACCGCATGTTGCGCTCAGCTTACCGGTCGATCGATCGCGATTTCGTCGATGCCCGAGACGCGGGCGAATGATATCGGCTATTATATAAGCGATACCGCAGAAATCAGAAAACGAACCGGTTGGCGCCCAAAGAGAGCACTGGAGGAGATCCTGACGGACATTCGCCGCTGGCTCCACGACAACCGGGATGCTTTAGAGCCGGTTTTCGGAGCAGCGAAATCGTGAGCGTCGCCATTGTCACGGGTGCTGCCGGGCTGGTCGGTGCCGCCGCCGTCAAATTGTTTGCGGACCGCGGCCTCGACGTGATTGGAATCGATAACGATATGCGGAAAGTCTTCTTCGGGGAGGCCGCAAGCACCGCTTGGAATCGAGACAGGTTGAAACAGACAGTGGCGCGTTACCGACATGAGGAAATCGACATTCGGGACCGAGACCGGCTCAACGCCCTCTTCGCTCGTTATGGCCGGGACATTGCGGTCATTCTGCACGCCGCAGCGCAGCCCTCGCACGACTGGGCCGCACAAGACCCGTTCATGGATTTTACCATCAACGCGAACGGCACATTGACCCTGCTGGAAGCTTTTCGAGCCCATTGCCCGGATGCCGTGTTCTTGAATATGAGCACGAATAAAGTCTATGGCGACGCCCCAAACGCCTTGCCATTGATCGAGGAGGAGACGCGCTGGGCGATCGACCCGGGCCACCGTTTCGCCCGTTACGGCATCGACGAAACCATGTCGATCGACGCCTCGGTGCACAGCCTATTCGGCGTCTCGAAAGCCGCCGGCGATTTGTTGACGCAGGAGTACGGGCGCAATTTCGGGCTAAAGACCGCATGTTTTCGGGGCGGCTGCCTCACCGGGCCAGCGCATTCGGGCGCGCAGCTGCACGGCTTTCTGGCCTACCTGGCGCGTTGCGCGGTTGTGGGAACGCCCTACACCATATTTGGCTATAAAGGAAAGCAGGTGCGGGACAACCTGCACAGCGACGATCTCGCCCGCGCGTTCTGGGCGGTATTCGAAGCGCCGCGCGCCGGAGAGGTCTACAACATGGGCGGGGGCACCTATGCCCATTGCTCGGTGCTGGAGGCCATTGCACTTTGCGAGAGAATCACCGGCCGCGAGATGGATTGGCGTCTCGACGAGACGAACAGGACCGGTGATCATATTTGGTATATCAGCGACCTGAGACGCTTTCAGACCCACTACCCGGACTGGCGGCCGCAGCATACGATGGAAACAATGGCGATAGAGATCATCGATGCGCTGCAAGCTCGACTCGCTTAACCGGAACCGACGGTATTCCGGTATTCCTGACGTATCCATTTGATTAATAAGACTTAAAATCACCAGGAACCGCCTGGGAACAACAATTATATGCCGCAAATGTGTAATTTTTGTTGCGGTCGAAATCTAGTTGCTTTATGGTCCCCGCTCTTTTTGAGCATAGGTGAAGCGAAGAAATGGCATCTCAGTCATCCAACTACAAGAAACCGACTTCGGATCGCAAGCACGAGAAAAAAGAGCGTAAATGCTTGATGTGCGCGACGAAGTTTACGTCGAGTCACTATGGGGAGCGTGTCTGTCAATCGTGCAAGAGCACTTCGGCCTGGCGGGATAGTAGCCTCGCGGCCTGACGACATTCGTTTCCGAGACCACGATTTGTAAATGCATTGGCTGCCTTAGGCTGCCTCTGCTCTCACGCTTGCGTCCCTCTTGCGGATGCTGGAGCGTGGGCTTAGACAAAGTGCGTGAACACTAGCGACGGATCGCCGGCGGACTTGTTGGCGCGGGCTGTGGCATTGCAGCGCGCGGAACGGTTTGCCGATGCCGAAATCCTGGCCAGAAGGGCCGCGGACCAGGCACCGGACCTTCCGAGCGCGCATTGCGTGCACGGTGTCGCCCTTTTCCATATCGACCGTATCGAGGACGCCATCGCGGCATTCCGACGGGCCGTCGCGCTTAGACCGGCTTACGTGAACGCACTCTGCAATCTAGGCACAGCCTTGCACCGGTGCGAGAAATATGGCGATGCGGAAACCGCTTATCGCGCGGCGCTCGACGCAGACCCGAATTATGCCTTGGCGAAGACAGGTTTGGCCGCAACACTCCAGGAGAGCCGTAAGCGCGGCGTCACCCTCGCTAAAATCAACATTTCGATCGGTGCCGGCCGCAAACCCAGGGTCACCACCCTGGCGACCAAAGGCTCGATTGCCGAACGGCGGCGAGAGGAAGCCCGCAACGTAATCGCCGCCTTTCGCGATGCGGCCGAGTTGGCGCCTGAGGACGGCCTCGCGGCCTCACAGCTTTACTTCGAACTCCGACATGCCTGCGATTGGACGGACCTCGCCGCGGCAGAAGCGCAGGTCGACACGCTGACCGCGCGGGCCATCGAGGAGCAGACCGTACCCGGCGAGCACGCGTTCATTCACATCGCGCGTGTCGAAGACACGGCGCAAAACCTCGCTGTCGCTCGATTACACGCCAATGCTATTGCCCGCAAGCTTTCGCGGCGTGGCGCTTTGCCATATACACACAGCAGGCTGACATCAGAAAAAACCCGTATTAGGCTCGGATACCTTTCCGCGGACTTTCGCGACCATGCGATCGGCCATCTTGTGGCCGGCCTTTTCGCTCATCACGACCGCACCCGGTTCGAGGTCTTTGCCTATGCCCATGGCGAAGCAGACGGCAGCGATTTTCGGGCGCGGATCGCCGGCTCGGCGGATCGTTTCCTCGACATCGACAACCTCGACGACACGGCAGCGGCCGCTCGCCTCCACCAAGACGGGATAGACATTCTGATCGATCTAAGCGGCCAGATCAGGGGGCACAGGATGGAGATCGCCGCACTGCGCCCGGCACCCCTGCAAGTGGCTTATATCGGATTCCCCGGCACCAGCGGCGCCGACTTCATCGACTATATTTTCACGGACCTTATCGTGACCCCGGAATCGCATCTTGAGAGTTACAGCGAAGCTCCCGCATACCTCCCGCATTGCTATCTGATCACCGACGACGCCCAACCGATCTCGGACGCGTCGGTGACGCGGGCGGCGCAGAATTTACCGGAGGATGCAATCGTCTTCTGCTCCTTCAACCAAGGCTTTAAGATCACGCCGGATGTCTTCGACGCATGGTGCGAAATTCTGCGTCGCGTCGATGGCAGCGTTCTCTGGCTGTTGGAGAAAAACCCGCTCGCCCAGTTCAACCTGCGCACGGAGGCGGAACAGCGCGGTGTCCCGGGCGCCCGCCTGATTTTCGCAAACCGGGCACCGAAGCCCGATCACATGGCCCGGACGCGGTTGGCGGACCTGGCGCTCGATACCGGCATCTATACCGGACACGTGACGACCTGCGACATGCTTTGGGCGGGCGTCCCGGTCGTCACCAGACTCGGCAATCATTTCGCCTCGCGCGTTTCGGCAAGCGCCTTGCGGGCGGCGGGCGTGCCCGAACTGATCACCGACACCTGGGAGGATTTCATATCCTTGGCAATCCGACTGGCCACCGACGCTTCGGAACGTGAAGCTTTTCGAGTCCGGCTCAAAGAAGGTCGGCAAAGCGCTCCTCTGTTCGATACCGCCCGAAGCGTTCGTGCGCTGGAGGCGGGGTTCGAAGAGATGTGGCGCCGCCATAGCGCGGGACAGCCTCCCGGCCGAATCGATATCCCGGATCGATAGAACCGCGACAGCTTCCCTTTCGAGGCGGCTGGGGTAAATCACCTAAAGAAATACCACCGCGGATCAAGAGAGGATCGGAGATATGCCAGGCGTCTTGGACGGTATCAGGGTTTTGGATTTCGGCCGTTATATTGCGGGGCCTTGGTGCGCCGCCCTATTGGGCGATTTGGGCGCAGAAGTCATCCGGGTCGAAAAGGTCGACGGCGGCGAGGACCGCTTCAATTACGAGATGAGCGACCAGCCCGGTTCGGGCAGCATGTTCATGCAGTGTAACCGAAACAAGAAAGGCATCACCCTAAACCCGACGAAGCCCGAAGGCCGCGCCATCCAGGACAAGTTGGTCGCAACCGCCGACGTGGTGATCGCGAACATGCCGCCCCGGGCGCTGCAAGGGCTGGGCCTCGATTACGACAGCCTGAAGGCGATCAAGCCGGACATCATTCTGGTTACGAACACCGCATTCGGCACTGTCGGCCCCTATGCAAAGAAAGTCGGGTTCGACTCCGTAGCGCAGGCGATGAGCGGTAACATGATCATGAGCGGCTCGCCCAACCAGCCGGCAAAATCCTTCGGTCCTTGGGTTGATTACGGCACGGCGGGACTTTGCGCCTTCGGCACCATGGCCGCGATCATGCACCGCAATGCCACGGGCGAGGGTCAGGAAGTTCAGGGAGCCTTGTTGGCGACTGCGCTGACGGCAACCAACTCGATCATGACCGAGGAGCACGTCACCCGGCGCGGACGCGTGCCGACCGGCAACCGCGGTCAGGTGTCCGCCCCTTCCGATCTTTTCTCGACCAAGGACGGACATATTTACGTCATTTGCGCCGGGCAGCCGATGTACGAGCGATGGGCCAAGTTGATGGGCGACGAGCATTGGCTGACCGAAGAGCGCTTCGCGACCGACGACGGGCGGGCGGAGAACGGCGCGGAGATCAGCGCCCGCATGCAAACCTGGTGCGCCGATAAGACGACCAAGGAAGCCATGGACATCCTCGAACAGCACCGCATCCCGGTCGGCCCCGTCTACAATCTGCAGGAGGCGTTGCAGGACCCGCATATCCAGGCGAGCGGAATGCTGACCGAGGTGGACTATCCGGGGATGGCAAAGGCGGCACCGATTACATCGACGCCCGTCAAGCTCTTGAAGACGCCGGGCGAGATTCGCCACCGCGCGCCGCTGCTTGGCGAACATACCGAAGAGGTCCTCGCCTCCTTGGGATATGGCGCCGAAGAGATCGCTGCGCTGAAGCAGAACCGCATCGTCTAAAACACGCAAGGCCTGGCGGTACCGCATTGGCGTACCCTGGAGGACGCGCTTGTTCACTCCGACGGTCTCGGGAATAAGACTTGCCGAGAGGCAAGCGGATGACAGGTTAAATCCATAACGGCGGCAAACAATCGTTTGCGGCAATGAACTGGAGGATTGGCTGATGGAAATGGCGCTTTCGCATATCAAGGTCCTGGATCTGACCTCGAACCTATCGGGCCCATATTGCGCGATGCTGCTCGCGGATCAGGGGGCCGACGTCATCAAGATCGAGCGGCCGGACGTCGGCGACGACATGCGGGTGACGCCGCCTTTCATCGGCGACCAGAGCTCTCCGTTCATGATCTGGAACCGCAACAAGCGCAGCATGATCATTGACTTCAAGACGGCGGAGGGATTGGAGACCTTCAAGCGTCTTGCGCTCGATGCGGACGTCATCGTCGAGAATTTCAAACCGGGTACCGCAGAGCGGCTGGGCATCGGCTACGAGGCCATGAAGGCGCTCAACCCGCGGATCGTCTATTGCTCGATCTCGGGCTTCGGGCAGACCGGGCCTTACGCACCGCGCGGCGGCTTCGATCTCATCAGCCAATCGATGACCGGCCTCGCCGCGATCACCGGGCACGAGGACGAAGGCCCGCACCGGCTGCCGATCCCGATCACCGATCTTTGCGGCGGGATGAACGGCTGCATCGGCGTGCTGACCGCCTTGGCCGCGCGCGAGCGGACCGGCGAGGGCCAGCAGGTCGATGTCTCGCTCTACGAATCGGGAATTGCGCTGGGTGTCTACGAAGCCGGCTATTATTTCGCCACCGGCGAAGAGCCGCCGAAACTGGGCCAGAAGCACCGCGGCAGCGCGCCTTATCAGATTTTCCCGACCCAGGACGGGCATTTTTGCATCGGCGCCGCCTCCGAGCGGTTCTGGACAAAGGTCTGCAAGGTTTTGGGCTGCGAGGAGTTGGTCGACGATCCTCGTTTTAAGACCAAGAAGGACCGGGTCGCCAACAACGACGCGCTGAGCGCGATCCTGGCGGATTACTTCAAGACCAACACCAACCAGCATTGGTTCGACCTGATCGACGCAGAAGGCATTCCCTGCGGCCCGGTGCAGAACCACGTCCAAGTCTACAACGATCCACAAACCCTGGCCCGCGAGATGGTCGCCGAGGTGGAGCACCCGACCGCCGGCAAGACCAAGACCCTCGGCGTGCATATCAAGCTGCGCGGCACTCCCGGGGCGGTCCGCCGTCCGGCGCCGCGCCATGGCGAACATACCGAGGAAATCCTCGCCGAGTTGGCGGAAAAACAGGCGGCGGAGTAAAGCCGACACGATAAAACGCCGCCACGCGGTCAAGCGGTGCGGCGTTCGGGCTCGAAGGTCGCTTCCGAAGGGCGGTGGCGGCGCGGCGGCCGCCTCTCGTCTTTCAGGATCGGTCGAATCTGCCTATTCGGCGTAGCCTTCGAAATAATGGTCGTTGCCGAGATGGACCATCAACGCTTCCATCGCCGAATGATCGATTTCGCTGTAGTCCGTTGAGTCTTCGTCGAAATCGAGATCTTCGTAGTCGTTCCAATCGTCGCTGCGGTTCGGTTTGTACGTGGTCATTTTCTGCTCCTTTAGAATGGCGTTCTGCCAACCTCCAAAAGCAGAGCAGCAAACCGCGTGCCAAGTCAGTGACAGCGGTCATATGACCGCCGTCAC
>JAYPOZ010000023.1:7228-52491 GCA_038131165.1 Rickettsiales bacterium
GCCGGATCGCGGGTGACGATGACGTCGATAACCGTAGGCCGATTGCGCTCCGCATTGCCGGCCTGGATCGCTCCCGCCAGATCTTCCGGATCTTCGACCCGGATGCCCTGGCAGCCGAAGGCATCGGCGATCTTGGCGTAATCCATTTCGACCAGATCGCTCGACTGATAGGCTCCGTACATCGCATGTTGCAATGCCTTCACGTAGCCCGACGCGGCGTTGTTCACGACAATGATGGTGACCGGCGCCTTCATGCGGATGGCGCTCTCCAGCTCGCCGATGACCATGTTGAAGCCGCCGTCGCCGGTCAATGCCACGACTGGCAGGTCGGGCCGGCCGAGCTGCGCGCCGATGGCACCCGGCAGCCCGTAGCCGATCGAGGCCAGGCCCCGGTCCGGAACGTAGGTCCGCCCGGCCTTCTTGGTATCGTAGAGCAGGCCGGTCCAATGTCCGGCGAAGCCGCCATCGGCGACCAGCACCGAGTCAGCGGGCATGTGATTATTCAGTTCCTGGATCAGCCGCGCCATGTTCACCGGCTTTTCCTTGGAATGCAGGCGGTCGGCCGCGTCGTCGGTCCATTTCTTCATGCGCACCGGTATCTCCGCCGCGTAATCGGCACGGGCGGCATGCTGTTTGGCCGCGCTGTCCGCCAGTTCCGCGCCGAGATCGTCGAGGCCTGCCGCTGCGTCGCCCCAGAGAGACACCTCGGTGCGGGTCGTGCGGCCCAGTTCCTCTTCCAGCACGTCCAGCTGGATCAAGGGCACACCGCTCGGCAACAGGTCATAGCGCTTGGTTGCAATCTCACCAAGCTTGCAACCGACGGCGAGAAAACAATCAGCGGATTCAATAAGATCGTTGGCGATCCTCGAATAGCGTCCGAACAATCCGGCGTTAAGTTCGCTGGCACAGGAAATGCTGCCCTTGCCGCTCATCGTATGGGCGACCGGAATATTCAGAGATTGCGCGAAGTTTGTCAGGCTATCCCACGCTTCCGACAGATGAATTCCCCCGCCGGCCAGGATCAGCGGCCGTTTCGCCCCTGCGATCACGCCCGCCGCGCGGGCGATGTCGTCGGCGCCGGGTCGGCTGCGGCGCGCCGGTATCCGCGTGGTCGCCGGATCGACCCAGAAATCTTCCGCCGTGAACTGGTAATCCTCGTGGCAGATGTCTTCCGGCACGTCGAGCACGACCGGCCCGGGCCGCCCCGAGGTGGCGATCGCGTAGGCGCGGCGCACCAGTTCGGGAATCCGCTCGCCCTTCTCGATCCGGATCAGTTCCTTCGCGGCCGGGCGCAGGATATCGACCTGCTGACATTCCTGGGTCATGTTTTTCCAGGCGTGGCTACGGTTGGCGTCCCCGGCGATGACGATCATCGGCACGCCCGCATTCAGCGATTCGACCATGCCGGTAACAAGGTTGGTAACTCCCGGCCCCAAGGTGCCGTCGCAGACGCCGGGCTTGCCGGTGACACGCGCGTACGCGTCCGCCATGAAAGCGCCGCAGCGTTCGTCATTGATCAGTTTGTGTCCCATGCCGAGGACCCGGACCGCCTCGTAGAACGGCGCCAGCTGAAATCCGGCCATGCCGAACATTGTATCGGCGCCGTGCAGCCTCAGCATTTCCGCCAAGGCCAATCCGCCATTCATCGGCCGGCTGTAGTTGTCGTGGATCGCTTCGCTCATCTCGGTTTCCTCCTTGGCAGCGGGTCCTAGCCCGCAAGACGCTTGACCGCGCCGATGATATCTTCCGCCGTCACACGGACCGTGTCCTCGAGCGGCGGGGCATAGGGAATGGGGATGCGGGGCGCGCCGAGCCGGGCAACTCTCAGGCCGGCAATCTCTTCCGCCGCCGTCGCGGCGACTTCGGCGCCGAAACCGCCGTCGCGCACCGCCTCGTGCGCGACCAGCAAGCGGCCGGTCTTCGCCGCCGACGTCAGCACGCACTCGCGGTCCCACGGCCAGAGACTGCGCAGGTCGATCACTTCAGCCGAAATGCCGTCGTCCGACAAGCGCTCGGCTGCCGCTGCCGCGACATGACGGATGGCAGACCACGTCACGATGGTGGCGTCGCTGCCTTCGCGCACAATGCTGGCCTTGCCGATCTCGACGACATGCCCCTCGGGCACCTCGCCTTCAAGCGGCCAGAGGTCCTTGTGCTCCATATAGACGACCGGATCGTCGCACCCGATGGCGGCCTTCAGCAGGCCGTAATTATCGGCCGGAGTTGACGGCATCAGCACGACCATGCCCGGAATATGCGCGTACCACGCCTCCAGCATCTGCGAGTGCTGCGCCGCCGAGGAACGCCACATGCCGCTCGGCTGGCGGATTACCACCGGCACCTTGGCCTGACCGCCGAACATGTAGCGCGCCTTCGCCGCTTGGTTCACCATCTCATCCACCGCGCAGAGCGCGAAATCGGCGAAGCGCAACTCGACGATCGGCCGGGTGCCAGTCAGCGCGGCGCCGACGGCGGAGCCCATGATCGCGGCTTCGGAGATCGGCGCGGAGACGATCCGCTCCGGCCCGAATTCCGCTTCCAGCCCCATGTATTGCCCGAAGACGCCGCCGCGCCCCAAATCTTCGCCGACCGCCCAGACCGTCGGGTCGGTTCGCATCGCCTCGGCCAGCGCCGCCTTCGCGGCTTCGCTGTAAGTCATTATGCTCATAGCGGACCTCCCAATCCCGGCCCACCGGTGTCCTGAACATCGCTCCGCGCCGCCGACAGATCGGGCCAGGGCGCGTCCCGCGCCGCTTCGAACGCAGCTGTCATTTCCGCCTCGGCATCATTGGCAATCTTCTCCAGGTCGCCCGGCGCAATTCCGTTGTCCACGAGGAAGACCCGGCTGCGCTCGATGGGATCCCGGGTCTTCGCTTCGGCCACTTCGGCCTCGGGCCGGTAGGTTGCCGGATCGGCGAGCGTATGGCCGATATGACGATAGGTCTCCGCATGGACGAACATCGGCCCGGCGCCGTTACGGATTTCCTCGACGAGGCCGCCGACCAATGCGTCGAGGCCTATCACGTCGTTGCCGTCCGCCTTGTGCGCCGGAATGCCGAGGCTCTCGGCCCGCGCGCCCGGACCTGGACCGCCGGTCAGCTGATCGGTCCGCGTCGTCGCCGCGTATTTGTTGTCCTCGCAGACGAACAGCACCGGCAAGTCAAACACCCGGGCCCAGTTCAAACCCTCGAGGAACGGCCCCCTGTTGACCGCACCGTCGCCGAAGAAACAGACGACGATATCGTTGGTGGCGAGCATCTTCTTCGATTTAGCGGCGCCGACCGCGATCAGAATGCCGGCGCCGACGATGCCGTTCGCCCCCAGCATACCCACATCGAAATCGGCGATGTGCATCGATCCGCCCTTACCGCCGCAAATCCCGCCCTCGCGTCCGAAAAGCTCACGCATCATCGCTTCGGGATCGGCGCCTTTGGCGATGGTATGGCCGTGCCCGCGATGGTTACTGGCGATCTGATCGCTGACCCGCAAGTTCCCGCAGACGCCGGAGGCGACCCCCTCCTGACCGATCGAGACATGCGCCGCGCCTTTTACCAGGCCTTCCTGATCGCCGCGAATGACCATGCGCTCGAATGCGCGGATTCGGCACATCGTCGCATAGTGATCGAGGACCCGTTGCGGCGAGGCGGTTTGCTCGGTTTGCGGCATCGCAGTCGACTTCCCTTGGTGAGTGCAAGCGTGGTTCATAGCTTGCAGGGCAGAGAGCGGCAAGTGGCGGCGTCGGCGATAAGCGACAGCTACTCCGGCAAACCTGCCTTGCGCAATGCCGCCAGGTCTCTCTCCAAATCCATCCGGTGGCGATGGCCGATGAAGCCCGCATAGCCCGACAGTGTGAAACCCGGCACCAGTCCGAGTACTTGCGCCGCAGCTTGTTTTGCTTCGGTCTCCATTCCATTGGCTGCATAGGTCGCCGCGAGGAAGAGATGAAACGGCACATCGCTCGCGTCGCGCTCAACCCCGCGCCGCAGGGCAACGATGGCCTCCGCGTATTGGCCGGTCATGAAGTATGCATGCCCTAGCCACGCCAAGTAGAAGGCGGGGAAATACGGATCGCGCCGCATCGCTTGGCGCATCAACTCAATGGAGCGCTCGGGATTCCCCGAGAGCCGCAGATAGTCCGCCAGACCGGCAAGCGACGTGGCGTCTGTGGGTTCGAGATCAAGAGCGCGCCGCGCCTCCCGTTCGGCGACCTCATGTTCGCCGAGAAACTTGTGCGCCAGGGCCAGCAGCACATGCGGCCGCGCCGAGCGCGGGTCCAGGGCCGCCGCCCGCTCCGCATAGGTAATGGTCTCACGGAGGTTCGTGCGCTGGTCCTCGCCCCAGATGCGCCAGGCCTCGTAGTAAAGATTCCCGAGCTCGATCTCGGCGCGGGCATAGTCACGGTCATGTTCGAGCGCCTTCAGAAACATCGCCCGCGCTTCGATGAAATCATTCCAATTGAAACGGGAACGCAATTCCAGGCCGCGCAGCAGGAACTCGTAGGCCTCCATGTTCGGCCGCGCTTCGCTGCCGACGGCAAGCGCGTGGTCACGCGGCGACAGTTCGACCGCGAGCGCCGAGACGATCTCGCCGACGACTTCGTCCTGCAGTTTGAAGATATCGTCAAGCGGCCGGTCGAAGCGCGCTGCCCAGACATGCGTACCGTTCAAGGCGTCGATCAATTGCGCGTTGATCCGCACCTGTCCAGACGCCTTTCGCACACTGCCTTCGAGCACATAACGCACGCCCAAATCTTCCGCAACCTCTTGCACCTTCACCGCACGGCCCTTGTAGGTGAAGACCGAATTGCGGGCGATGACGAACAGGCCAGATATGTTCGAGAGATCGGTAATCAGGTCATCGGTCATCCCGTCCACGAAATAATCGTCTTTCGCCTCTTGGCTGAGATTGGCAAAAGGCAGAACGGCGATCGAGGGCTTGTCGGGCAAGGGCAACGCCATTCGATCGGGCGACGCCGTCTCCAGCTTCGGCGCCATGGTCCACCACGCAATGCCTCCGCCGACGATCAACAACAAAGCGACAACGGCGGCAAAAACCTTTGCTTTGGGTTTGCCGCCCGTCCTCTTTGGCCGGCGGCGTGGCGCGTCCGCGCCTAACAGCACCCGGTAACAACTTACCGGCCGTTCGATGTTCTTGACCGATTGCGCGCCCATGTCCTCGAAACCGGTTTCCACCGATCCGACGATTTGGTCGTGCACCGTCGCCGAAATGCAGATGCCGCCGGGGTCCGCCAAACTCTCAAGCCGAGCCGCAACATTGACGCCGTCGCCGTAGATGTCATTGCGGTCGACGATCACCTCGCCGAGATTGAGGCCGATTCGAAACTCAAGCCGGCCCTCCTCGGGCAGCGCATCGTTGCGCTCCCGCAATTCGCGCTGAATGGCGACGGCAGCCTCGAAAGCGGCGATCACGCTGCCGAAATCCGCCAGGACCGCGTCTCCCGCGTAATGCACGATGCGCCCGCCGCGGCGTTCGATCTCCACCGCCATGAAGTCGAGATAGTCGCGGAGAATTCGGTGGGTGCCCGCCTCGTCCTGCCCCATCAACCGGCTATAGCCGGCGACGTCGGCGTAGAAGATCGCGGTCAGTTTGCGTTCTAAATTCTCGGACGACACGGCAGTCCATTCAAAGAAACAAATAGTGAGTGCCTATATAGCAGTCCTTTGCAGCGGAGCGGAAACCCAATCGACACCCGTTGACCGAGCCACGTTGGGCACCATTACCGGTTCGCTACGGTCTCCATCGCCATCTGGCGCAGCTTCGTGCGCTGGATTTTGACCCCATTGGCGCTTTCCGTGACGGGGAACGCATCCAGCGCGACGACGTGCGCCGGCACTTTATACTTCGCCAGCCGCGCCGCGCAGTGGGATTGAACAGCGGCCGGGTCGAAGGCGCTGGCGTCCACGGGGACGACGAAAGCCACGGCCCGGTCGGCCCCGCCAATCGGAGCCGAGACCACCTGCACGCCGCCAACCGAAGGATGTGCCTGTACCTCGGCCTCGATCTCCGCCGGACTGACGAGAAACCCGCCGAGCCGTAAGACATCGCCCATCCGGGTGAGATACTCGAACCCACCGCCGGGCTCCATCTGCGCCAGATCGCCGGTGCGCACGAATCCGTCTTCGGTCAACGTCTCGGCGGTCGCTTCGGAATTGCCGAAATACTCGGTCATCCGACTTGGGCCGCAAATCTCCAATTCGCCCGCAACGCCATTGGGACACAGTGCCCCGGTCTCCGGATCGCGGACGCGGGCTTCGGCGCGCGGCGAGACCAGACGACCGCCGCCCATTTTGCGCATCTCCGCAGGGTCGCTTCGGTCGCGGCGCGATACCAGCGCCTGCATCTCGCTCATGCCCCACAGGCCGACCGCGAAAAGGCCCCGGCGCTCCGCCCGCTCGACGATGTCGTCCAGATAGGAATTGAAGATTGCGTATCCGGCGAAGCCGATCCGCTCGAAGATGTCGTCTCGGTCCGTTACCCGCAGCAGGCGGTCGATCATCTCGTCGCTGCCATCGAAATGCGTGACCTTGTGCCGGGCCATCAAGGCCGCCGTCCGCTCCGCATCGAAGGCCGATGTCAGGACCAGCGGCCGCGCCGTCGCGATGGCAGCAAGCACACCCGTGATCCCGAAAACACCGCAGAGCGGCATGTCCTGTTGCACGACAGTGGAGGGATCGGCATAGCCGAAATCCTGCGCCACGTCCGCCGCATGCAATGCCATACTCGCTTGGGCATGGAGCACGAACTTGGGCGCCTTGGTGGTACCGGAGGTGGTGAAGGTGTTGCACCCGAGTTCCGGCGTCGCTGCGTCGTCGCCGTAACTGCCGTGTTCGAGCAGCGAATGGTAGGTCACGGTCCGGCCAACGCCGGGCAGCGTCGGAATCGTCTCCTCTTGCTCCGCGTAGAGGATCGCGGTCTCAAGCCGCGCGAGGGCGGCGCGGTCCACCTCCTCTAAAATGCCCGGGAAATCGATGCCCCGAAAACCGGGCCACATGATCAGCGCCTTCGCCCCCGTGCGTCCAAGCACGTCCTCGACCTCGGACGCGCGAAACCGCGTGTTCACCGCGACCGTAATGGCGCCAAGCCGCGCGCAGGCAAAATAGAGCGTAAGATAGGCCGGGGTGTTCGGCAGCCAGAAAGCGACCCGGTCACCAACGCCGATCCCCAAGGCCGCGAGACCCGCCGCGATCCGTTTCGATTCCGCTTCGAGATCGCGGTAGGTGACCGTCCGCCCCTCGTAATGAATGCCCGCGCCGTTGCCGGCGGCAGCCGAGGCGGCGAGCATCGCAGTGAGCGTCGCGGGAGCTCTCGTCGTCATAGCGTATTCCTATCCTGCCGGCGCAAACCCATAGAGCCGGGCGGGGTTGTCGGCGAGAATCTGCCATCGTGTGGCGTCGTCGTCGACCCAGTCGAGCAGGGTTTCCAGCAAATCCGCATCGTCCGGCATGAAATCGACCTTCGGGTGCGGCCAATTCGTCCCCCAGACCATGCGCTCCGGCGCGGCGGCCGCCAGGGTCCGGGCAAAGGTCCTGTAATCCGCATAATCCGGCGCCCCCGCTTTCGACAATTGGTAGGGCGCCGAGAGCTTGACCCAGCAGCGTCCGCCGTCGAGAAGGCGCAGCATTGCCCCGAATGCCGGATGATCCGTGCCCAATTCCGGCGGAATGCTGGCGATGTGATCCAACACCACATCGACCGGCAACTTGCCGAGCCGCTCGGCCAGCCCCGGCAGATCCTCCTCGGTAGAGCGATATTGGATATGCCATCCCAAAGGCGCGATCCGGGCGGCGACATCCTCCAGATACTCCGGGCGCATGCCGCGCGCCAACTCGATACCGAAGCGCAAACCGCGCACGCCTGCTTCATGGAGCGCGGTTAATTCGGCCTCGGAGACGTCGGGCACGGTGACCGCAATGCCGCGCGCATTCTCGATTCCCAGTGCGGCGATCGACTCCAGCATGCTGCGATTGTCCGTATCGTAATGCGGCGTCTGGATGATGACCGTCCGCGACAGGCCAAGGGCGTCGCGGACCGCAATGTAATCATCCAGATAGTGATCCTCGATCTCCAACCCTCTTACCGGCAGGGACGCAAACCGCGCTTTGTCTCCGTAGACGTGAATGTGACTGTCGCAGGCGCCCGGCGGCGGCTTCAATCGCGGTGTGCGAGTCATCGGTCTTTCCCTTCGATTGCGTGTCTCGACACGAGACTGACCTAAATGTAGCAGAGCGAGATAACTTGGCGAGTGGGCGAGGAACAAGGATGAAAACGCTTCGTTTTGGCGAGACGACGGTCGAACGCTGTGTCGAATCGGAGGGCCCGAGTTTCCATCCGGGTTTTATTTTCCCCGATTGCGACCCGGACGCCTTCGAGGCGGAACGCCGCGATTGGCTCGATCCACACTTTGTCGACGCGGAAAGCGGCCGGTTGCTGATGAGCCTGCACAGCTACATCATTAAAACGGCACGCCACACCGTTCTAGTCGACACCTGCGTCGGCAATCACAAGCACCGGCCCGACACGCCGCCCTGGCATATGAAGGACGGGCCGTTCCTCGATGACATGACAAAGCTCGGCGTAACGCCGGAATCCGTGGATTTCGTCATGTGCACGCACCTCCACGTGGACCATGTCGGCTGGAATACGAAGCTCCAGAATGGCCGCTGGGTCCCTACCTTTCCGAACGCCAAATACATTTTCCACGAGAGCGAATACGCCCATTGGGAGACGGCGGAGATGGGAGAAGGCGCGGGCAACACGCGCCGCGATGTCTTCGACGATAGCGTCCTGCCGGTGGTCGAGGCCGGACAGGCGGTGATGGTGACGGACGGACACCGGATCGACGACACACTGCATGTGGAAGCATCGCCGGGACATACGCCGGGGCACGCCTTTCTGCATTTGGACGGACCCGGCGGCCGCGCGGTCTTCACCGGCGATTGCATGCATCACCCGATTCAGGTTGCCTATCCGGAATGGAACAGCCGATATTGCTTCGACCCAGCGCAATCCGCGGCGACCCGACAGGACATTGTCGAGCGCTGCGCCGATACCGATACTTTTGTCCTTGCGGCGCATTTCGCCGATCCCGTCGCCGCACGGATCGTCTCCAATGGAGAACGCTGGAAACTCGATCTCGATGTCGACTGAACAAATTCCCCTTAACAGGCCCGTTCGAACCGGTTAGGATTGCGGCGCTCGTAGGGCGAAATTCGGGCGGCTTCGTGCCGATGCACCGATTTGCCTCTGGGCGGCATGGACACGAAGGCGGGGAAATGGGCCGAAGCGCGACAGGTAATTTATCTCAGCATAACGTTTATGCATTGCGCCTTGGCCGTTCGCTTGCACTCGCCGGCGTTCTAACTTGCGCCTGGATCGTCGGCGCTCAAGCAGCAACGTGCGGACCCCAACTGGAGAACGCATCGGCCGGCGAAAGGTCCGTCGCCGTGCGTCGCCTGCAGACCAAATTAATGGTCGCGGCACTAAGCTGCGGTGCCAAATCCGAGTACAACGATTTCGTCCTGCACTACCGTCCTCACCTCAAACGCCACGGTGCTGCCCTCAAGGCCAAGTTCCGGGCCGAATATGGCGGATCCTATCAAAAGCGGCTCGACAGTTTCGTCACCGCTTTGGCCAATCAAGCCTCACAACGCAGCAATAAGGACAGGGCGGCCTTCTGCGCGGACGCGAAAGCCACGTTCGCCAGCCTCAAGGGAGGCGACTCGCTCACCGCGGGTCTGGCAGACCGGTCGGCGATGAACCTGCACTACGCTGGGCCGCAATTGGCGTGCGCCAGCGCAAAACGCCGTTAGGCCGTTCCTTCTTTTTATTCGAAGACGATTTCGACGCGCCGGTTGCGCGGCTCTCGGACGCCGTCATCCGTAGCGACCAGCGGCTCCCGTTCGCCCTTCGCGATGGTCACGATTTCCCGATCCTGGATGCCGAGCCGCCGCAGTTCCGCGCGCACCGCATCGGCACGCCGCTGCGACAGGCCCAGATTGTACCGATCCGGCCCCGACCGATCCGCATGGCCGGTCAAGACGATGCGCACGACTCCGCCCGCCGAATTCAGGTTTCCGGCGGCCGTCTGAATGATCTCGCGGGCATCGATGCGCAGGTCGGAACGATCCCAATCGAAGAACACGATGTAATTTCGCGGCGCTTGCGGCGCCGGCTTCTTGGCCGGTTCCGGAGTCGGTTTCCATTCGATCTTCGGCGCCGTCTCGGGGATAGGGGTGGGCGCGGGCGCCACGGCCTTTTTCGGCGCGGCGAAGCTGTAACGCAAACCGAACATCACCGCATGCGTCGCATATTCGGCATCGACACCGGTTCCGGCGTCCGTGCGCAGATCGACATCGGGTACGTTCAAGAAACGGTAATCCAAGGTCAAGTCGACACGGTCGTTCAGCTTGTAGGATGCCCCGGCGATGGCCTGATAGGCGAAGGCGGTGTCGCTGTCGTCGATGCGGGTGTTCGAAAACGGATCGATGCCATCGGCCGACACCCGTGCGCCGCCAAGTCCCAGGCCAAGATAGGGCGTGATCGGCAGTCCCGTATTCCGGAAATCGTAGAGCACGTTGCCCATCAGCTTGAGGGTATCGACGTCGCCTGACGCATTCGCCGCGCCGGTTACCGAGTCGACGTCATTGGAGAAAAAACCGAGTTCCAGCTCCATTCGAAAACCATTGCCGAAACCGTAGCCGACGGCACCCGATAGCCCATAGCCGATATCGAGACCGACGTCGCGCTGCGTGGTGCCGTCATTCGTCTCGGAGTCGAGCGGAAGGCTCACGCCGGCCGCCCCGCCGAGATAGGCACCGTCGGTTTGCGCGTACGCCATCCAAGGGATGGATTGCAGCAGCAGCAATGCAACCAAAAAGATGGGGAACCGGCTCATCGAATTTCCTCCATAACGGGAAGTTTCATGTTAACCGATTGCGGCGCACGACACATCATGAATCTTGCGCACGCCGCTACGATCCGGAGATGATTCCGGAGTCGCGCAACGACGCAAGGCCCGCGCCGTCTATCCCAAGCTTTTCCGACAGCACGCTTTCGGTATCTTGGCCGAGCAGCGGCGCCGGCACGACCGGGTCGCGAGGAATTCCGCCGAAATCGATGAAGGATCCAGCGGCCAGGTAACGCCCGATGCCGGGCTGGTCGATTTCCTCGAACATCGGGTTCTCCGTCGACAGATCGGGATCGTCCGCGACCGCCTGGCGAAAGGTCTGATAAGGCCCCCAGCAGGCGCCGACCGCATCCAGCGCCGTGCCGATCTCCGCCAAGGTCCGGGCCTGGAACCAGGGTGCCAATTCGGCCTCGATGGTCTCGCGCAGGGCGTAGCGCTCCTCTTCCTTCGCGAGATCGACACCGTGTTCGGCGGCGATCGCCGCGAACCGCGCCTCGGTGCCGCTTGCCTCCAACAGCGCCGACCAATGGCGGGGCGTGAAGGCGGTGATCATCACCCGCCGCCCATCCTTGGTCGGAAAATCACAGCCGAAAGTGCCGAAGACGTGATTGCCCGTTGCCGGACGGTCGGTGCCGTTAATCTGCGCCTCGGCGACATAGCCGAGATGGCTGAGAACGGCGAAGGCGGAATCCGCCAAGGCAATGCGGACGTATTGCCCCGCGCCGGTATCCCGCCGGTGCCTATCGGCAACCATGACGGCATTCGAAGCGGCGAGCGCCGTGACCACGTCCCAGACCGGCATCACGTGATTGACCGGCTTTTCCGAGCCCGCCGGCCCGGTCACCAGCGGGAACCCGGCGCGCGCGTTGACCGTATAGTCGAGCGCGACCGAACCGTCCCGGCGCCCGACAATATTGACCATGATCAGATCTTCCCGCTGAGCCTTCAGGCCTTCGTAGTCGAGCCAACCGCGCGCCGGCAGGTTGGTCAGCACGATGCCGTTGCCAGCCCCTGCCCGCGTCATCAGCGCGTGCGCCAGCTCGCGGCCTTTCGGGTCGCGGACATTGATCGTCACCGATTTCTTGCCCTTGTTGAGACCGGCCCAATAGAGGCTCTTGCCGTCCTCGGTCACCGGCCAGCGGTTATAGTCGAGGCCGCCGCCGATGGGATCGATACGGATCACTTCGGCTCCCATTTGCGCCAAGGTGAGGCCGGCGTAAGGGGCGGCGATAAAGGCGGAGACCTCGATAATGGTCATGCCCGCGAGGGGTCCGGTCATAGTCTGTTTCCTTGGTCGAGTGTTGGATGGTCGTATGATGATAGAGCGAGTCAGGGTGCCGTGAAACGCGCGATGCCAAACGGTTCGATCGGCAGCGACGCACGACCGTCGACGATCTGTTCCGCCAGGAGCTTGCCGACGATCGGGCTCAATTGAAAACCGTGTCCGCAGAATCCGAAGGCATGATAGGCGTCGGGAGCGTTCTGGCTCGGCCCGATGACAGGGATGTCGTCCGGCATCTTGCCTTCGAGACCGCACCAGACGCGGGCGACCGGCACGTCCTTCAGCTGCGGGAAGATGCGGGTCACCGTCCGCGCACTACGCCCGAGCGCCACGGGGTCCGGCTCCGCGGTCTCGGCGTCGCGGTCCGCGTGGCCAAGATGGCCGCCGCCAATGACCAAGGTCCCCTCGGTCGATTGCTTAAAGGAGAGGCCGCCGCTGGCCAGACCGCAGACCGGATCGATGAAATGCGGGATGCGCTCGGTCACCATCATGGTGAGTGCGGTCGCGGTCAACGGCGCCGTATCGCCGAGCATCGCCGCCACCTGATCGCCCCATGCGCCGGCGCAGTTGACCAGGACCGGGGCGTCGAAACGCGCATCCCCCGCGCGTACCTGCCAAGCCTCGCCGACGCGCTCGATTCCCGTAACGCTGTCGCCGAGGTGATAGGAGACGCCTTCCGCGACTGCGCGCCGCCAATAGGCGCGCGCGGTCAGCATCGGATTGGCCGCACCGTCGTCGCGGCAGACGATGCCGCCGACCGCGTGCGCCGCCACCGCCGGCACGAGGCGGCGCAGCTCGTTGCCGCCGATCAGTTCCTCATGCTCGAACCCAAGCGCGCGGACTTCCGCCACCCGCGCCTCGAGCTGTTTCATCTCGGCTTCGTTCTCGGCGATCTTGACCTGACCGACCTTATGGAACCCGCAGTCGTGCCCGATAAAAGACTCGATGGAATGCCAGATTTCCATGGCGGCGGCGGACAGCGGGATCTCCGCTGGATGACGGCCGAGACGCCGTACCCCGCCCGCATTCACGCCGGAGGCGAAGCGGCCCGGAAACCGTTTTTCGATCACCTGGACGCTCAGCCCACGCCGGCGCAGATGGAGCGCCGTCGAACTGCCGTGCAGCCCGCCGCCGATGACGATGACATCTGTGGAGCCCGTACTCATGGCGTTGCAATGTATAGGAGGGGGCGCCCCCTCGCCAAGACGAACTCCATTGATCCGCCACGGCAGACGGGCTAACGGTCACAGGGGTGCAAAATTTCCGTCACACCGGACGGGCAGAATGGACAGATGGACGATTTGACCATGGAGAGACATATCCCGCTTGAAGGGTTGAGTAACTTTCGCGACCTCGGCGGTTACGAGACGATGGCCGGGCAGCGCGTCAAATGGCGCCGCATCTTTCGCTCCGACACACTGGCCGGCCTCACGGACCGAGATATCCGAGCGGTCGAGGCGCTCGGCGTGAAGGCCGCCTGCGACTTGCGCTATGGCGACGAGCGCCAAAGCGAGCCCTCTCGCCTGCTGGGCCATCCCGAGATCGAGGTGCTGGAACTCGGGTTTCAGAACCGCCCCGGCGAATCCTTCCTCGATTCGCTTCAGGCCTTCGAGGATGCGGCCGAGGCCGCGCGGGACTATCTGCTCGATAATTATCGCCAATACCCCTTCCTGTACGCGCCCGCCTACCGGCGCATTTTCGACCGGCTGCTGGCGGGCGACCGCATCGTCATCCACTGCACGGCGGGCAAGGACCGGGCCGGGTTCGCATCGGCCATGGTGTTGTCCGCGCTCGGCGTGCCGAAGGAAACGGTGCTCGCGGACTATCTGCTGACCAATCGATATTGGGACCGCGGCGGCAGGGAGCGCCCGGGCATGGACCCGGCAACCGTCGCGATGATCTTTGCCGCCCGCGAGGATTATTTCGAAGCCGCCTTCGGATCGATCGCCGATCGGTATCCCGACCTGGACGCGTATCTGCGCGAGGAGGTCGGCCTCAACGCCGACGAGCAGGGCCGTCTCCGGGATATGTATCTCGATCGATAGTTCCGGCGCTGGAAACGCAGCGTCCCGAAAATGACTCTAAAGTTTTTCACAAAAAAATGGCGCGCCCGTTCGAACGTTGTTCGCACCTCTTTCCTATAAGAGAGCGTTCCTTTCTGAAGAAGGAGTGGCGCGCCTCGGAGGAGAAAGTTCGAACACCCTGTTCGAGGTTTTCGAGGAATGGAGCGGGGACCTAAGGTTACTTGAATGCTAGGTAGAGCCCTCAGGGTTTTCCGCCTTCGTCGAACAACAAATCGATATAGTGAGCAGGATTCGCGAGAAAAGCTCGCATGATTTTTACGTGCTCGATTTCGTCGTATTGGATTGGTTCGATGCGCTCGTTGTTAAACCAAAGAAGGTCAGCGTTTGGGTAACTCATCAATATCGGCGAATGCGTTGCTAATATTATTTGTGCATTGCCGGTTTCCTCCCATTGCCTGAGCAAGCGCAACAAAGCCATTTGATGCTTTGGCGAGAGTGCGCTTTCCGGTTCATCCATGAGATACAAGCAACGCTTGGACGGCTTGAACCGATCAGCAAATACGGCGAGAAATGCCTCACCGTGACTACGCTCCCAAAGCGGTATGAAATCATGAATTTTCGGATTGCCTTCGTCATCGATATATCGCGCAACTTCGGCAAATGTGTCAGCCCGAAAAAAGAAGCCATGAGATACTTTTGGTAGCCAGGCGGGCCGGAGCGCTTTCGCTAATTCCGAGCTGCTTTGATCCGAAGTATTTTGAAGCTGGTATCCAGAATCGCCGCCGCCAGCATGAAACCCGGCAAGTTCGGCTACTGCTTGCAGGATAGTCGATTTACCCGACCCGTTCTCACCGACGAAGATGGTAAATGGGCGCCTGAACTCAAGCTTGAAATCATCTCCCAGTAATTTAGGAAATCGGTTAAACGGAAAGGGATTGCGGTCAATCTTTTCAGGCCGTATAGCAACTTGCTTCAAAAATGGGGCTCTAAGCGATAATGGCACAGGTTTATCGCTCCAATTCAGCGAGTGTTGCAGGGCGAGTTTCATAGCGATGACGCCTCATACGTTCCCTGTCGATTGCTTCCAACTCCTTAAAACGTAGAACGAGTTCGAGTTGGAGTTTCCCTTCCGGAACACGGTCCAACCATTCTCCTTCTATACGAGGGCTATGGTGCTCGCGTACAAATTCGAGGTCGCAAAGTATCTCCTTCATCGTATTCTCAATCCTCGGATAATCCTCAAGATCGGTCAAAACACGACAAGTATCGAACAATACATACCGTACAAACTGATCTGCCGAATGCGCTTTCTCTAGCGCAATTTCGCAGTACCGTAGCGCGTTCATTAGATCGTCTCGTGTCGCAACATCTGGACAGTTGGCATGAAGATGCCAATTCGCCAAACCCGTCCAAGCAAAGGGCGAGGTTGCATCTTCTTCACAGATTCTCTTCGCCCAACTCAGGCTCGCCTCCCCATCACCCGCATATCGCAGAAAATGGACCAAATGCTTCATGAGCATGAGGCGAAACTCTTTGTCATGCTCGCTCAACAGTTCGGTTGTTATTGTCTCGCAGAGCTCTTTGTATCGGCCGCCCAGGACCATTGGCGAAATAACATTCCGCCAATAATCAGCGTCACTATTTTCGTCTTTTCGTTTCTTCGACAATCGTTAAATCTTCTCATTCGCGCGGCGAGACAACTATCGCATATCTGCCTCACTCCATTCAGGTGGCTCATTGGGATTAAGGTTTGCCGCCGTTACGATTGCACATATCCCAGCGAATTGTCGCTCTTTCTCTACAACCGTTTCTCTCAGTTTCTGGCCATCGTCTGCAACGGCCAAGTTCGGCATTATACCGCTGCCAGCATTCGTTGTTCGAGCCGTCATCTGATGATTTAAATCTATTCCTTATAGCCTTTTGGCGATCCTTGCTCCAAGAACTGTAGATTGCCATCGCGGCAGCAATCGTTGCGGTCCCGAGAAGTTCCATTAGCCAAAGGGCGAAGGGTGCAGCCGCCGGAGCCACCGCGACTTGGGTGGAGGATTCCTTAATTGGGGTCTTTTATTGGTCCAGAGGCGTTTTGTGTTCGCCTTCTGCGGGCTCGACTAAAGCGATGTCGCCCGACTCAGATTTGGGCGCAACGTTAACTGCGTGAGACAAATTATCAGAGCGTTGATCGACCTGCTTTGATTGTTCCAAACTATTCAGTACAGCATTTAACTTCCGAAGGGTCGGCCCGTCCGGGTTCATCACGCCGTCCGGCGCGAGGCCTTCTTGGCGTTGGAACTTTTTCAGTCCCTGGATCATCGGTTCGGTGGAGAAGCGCTCGGTGAAGAGCTGGGGCGGCTCATAGAGGCCGAGGGCTTCAAGGGCCCTCTTGGTGTTCTCGATATCTTCCTTGTTCATGGAGTCGGAATGTCCGACCGGCCAGGCGAGTTTGAACGGTTTGACCATCACAAAATCCTTGCGGGCCCGGGGTCCATGCCGATGGACGGCGGACGCATCCGGGGCTTACGACGTCGGCGGGCCACACGGTGAGGCGCGGCGCCGAGGCATCGTTGGTTTCAAGTTTTCTGGAGGTGTTATCCGGTCCGGGTTACCCGCAGCGTTCCAAGACGCGCAGACCCACGGGCACCAAAATCAGCAGGAAGATACTACTACATAAAAGACATAATGTCGAATATTTTATCACCGATGACGCCTGGCCCCGAACGAAGTATTAAATTTTTCCATGATAAAGAATGGCGCGCCCGGGAAGATTCGAACTCCCAACCTCCTGATCCGTAGTCAGACGCTCTATCCAATTGAGCTACGGGCGCGCGGCGGCGGGACAGTACTCAAGGCTATGGTCCATGACAAGTAGAATGACTCATTCCCGAGACGAATTTGCCGGCGCGCGTCCATCCCTTGTCGAATACTCGGGTAATCATTAGTATTCGCCCGCATTCGATTGGATCGCGCCGATGTGGGAAACGCGCCCGCAAAGCCGGTATTCTGCGATTGGGCGCAGTTTTCGTTGACAAGATTTGAAAAACGGCGTGTATTCACAATAGTATAGGCGTTAAATACAATAATGAATTTGCAGGGTGGCAGCCAAGAATGAGTGGAATTAGCAAATTCGTCTTGCCGTTGGCGTGCGGTTTTTTAATCGCGGGCTGTTCCGAATTATGGCCGTCGCTCGACGCGGAGGATCCCGCCGCACCCGCGCAGCGGGTCGAAATTCCGCCCTCGCAGGCCGAGCGCGTCGGCAGTCCGACATTTGGGAGCAGCGCATCCGCGGCGTCGCCGTTGCGCTCCGGGACGGCCGCCAGCAGAGCCTCGATCCAGCCGGCACCGACGACGGAAGCCAGCGCCACGCAGCGCGCCGCGGCGGCCAGCACCGGGTCGACAGGCACCTTTGTCGGCAACAAAGTCACGGCCATGCGTGGCGATTTGGGCAAGCTCAACACCAGGATTGGCGAGCTGAATACGCGGATGCGCGCCTTGCGCGACGAGACCGCAGCCTCCTCGCAGAAGTATCACGCGCTGATGGCGCAGATGAACGCCAAGCTGCAAACCGGCACGACGCCGGGCAATCCGACCCTGACGAACCAGCTCAAGGAAGGCCAACAGCAGATCGAAGTGGTGGCCGAGAACATCTCGAAGATGAACGATTTGTCGAGCGATGTGGATTCCGAAGCCGGTACCGCGAGCTGGCTGCTGGACAGCGTGCGGGCAACCTATTCGCTGAGCGGCGCCGTCGATCTCGACCACGCGCGGCTGCGCTCGTTGGAGGACGAAGTCAATCAGGCCGTCGTACTGATCGACCGCCTGTTGAACGAGTTGAGCGCCGATGTCAGCCGCCAGACGACCTATGTGAACAACGAGCGCCATAATCTTCAGTTGATGTCGTTGGCGATCAAGAACGGCGAGCTCTACGGCTCCAGTCTCGTGAACCGGGCCTTCAGCCAGGCGCAGGCCCGCACGGCCGCGAAAGTACAGTCCGACCCGTCGCCACAGCCGACGGACCGCCCCTTGGTGGTCATCCGTTTCGACCGTCCGAACGTTCCGTATCAGCGGGCGCTCTATACGGCGGTGAGCCGGGCACTGGACCGGAAGCCGGACGCCACATTCCAGCTCGTGGCTGTCAGCCCGCAATCGGGATCGCCGGCGCGCACGGCGTTGAACAAGACGGCTGCCAAACGGAATGCGGAAGGTGTCCTGCGGGCGCTCGCGGATATGGGGCTGCCGGGCCATAAGGTCAGCCTTTCCGCCGCGACCAGCAACGATGCCGAGAACAACGAAGTGCGGATTTTCGTCCGCTAGCATCGTCCCACCGGACACGGCCTTTCGATCACGGCGCTTTGGGAGCTCATCCCGCGGCGCCGTTTTCATTCGTCGAGGTTCGGGCGATGCCATACGGAATGAAGCGGAGATGAACTCATGCCGGCCGACAGCACCCGGGAATTCCCGGTCTCTTGGGACGAACTGCATCGCCACGCGCGGGCGCTGGCGTGGCGGCTGCTCGATCTGGGCCCGTTCGATGGGATCGTCGCGGTCACCCGGGGCGGTCTGGTGCCGGCCTCAATCGTCGCGCGCGAGCTTAATATCCGTTTGATCGATACCATCGGCGTCGCGTCTTACGATCACAAAGATCAAGGAGAAGCCCGGGTCTTAAAAGAGGCCGCCGCAGGCGACGGGGCCGGCTGGCTGATCGTCGACGACCTGGTCGACACGGGGGCCACGGCGCGGCTTGTCCGCGACAGACTGCCCAAGGCTCATTTCGCGACCATTTACGCGAAGCCTGCAGGTCGCCCCCTGGTGGATACTTTCGTGACAGAGGTCAGCCAGGAAACCTGGATTCTGTTCCCCTGGGACGTCGCGCTGTCTTATGCGCCGCCAATCGGCGGCGGTCGCTAGACGGCCCGCGCGGGGAGCGGAACGTTGTCGATCAATCGGGTCTGGCCAAGATGCACGGCCGCGAAAACACGGGCCGGCCGATCGGCCGTATCAATCAGGTCCAGGTTTGTCGTCTCGCGTATTTCCAGATACTCGACCCGCTCGAAACCGGCCTTTTCAAGCTCGGCGACGCCCCAGCCGGCCGCCGCCGCACAGGCGGCCCCCTCCACTGCTTTTTCCGCCACCTGATTGAGAATCCTATAGAGCGCCGGCGCGAGTTCTCGCTGCGCGGCGGAGAGGTAGACATTGCGAGACGACATGGCGAGGCCGTCCGCCTCTCGGACAGTTGGGACCGGGACCACCGTAATCGGAATGTCGAGGTCCTGGGCCATGCGGGTTACGACCAGGAATTGCTGGTAGTCTTTCTCGCCAAAATACGCCCGGTCGGCGCGCGATTGATTGAAGAGCTTGCTCACGACCGTCGCCACCCCTCCGAAATGGACGGGCCGGCCGGCGCCGCACATGATTTCCGTCAGGCCGGAGACCCGGACGCTGGTGGCAAACCCGGCCGGATACATCGCGTCGGCATCGGGCAGGAACGCCAGATCGGTCTGCAGACCCGCAAGCTTTTCGAGGTCCTGCGCCTCGCCCTTCGGATAGGCGTCGAGATCTTCGTTGGCGCCGAACTGGGTGGGATTGACGAAGATGGTCGCGATAACCTTGTCGCACTCGGCCTTCGCAGCTCTTACCAGCGCCAGATGGCCGTCATGCAAGGCGCCCATGGTGGGGACGACGCCGACCGTTTGACCGGCTTGTTTCCAGCGCGCGACTTCTTGACGCATCGCGGCAACGCTTCGCGCGACGATAGGTTTTTCCCCGGTCATCTCTGCCTGAGACCCCTTAAAAACGGCGACGAGTAACGAATTGATGATATATTTAGTGCGCTTGTTGCAGCGCAGCAAACCTTGCCTGCATATGACGTCAAAATTTATGCGCTATCCGCCAAATCATGAAGCGATTCCGGGTTCGGCAATTCCACCATGTTACCAGGCAACAAACGGATCACCCCACTCCCCTTTAAGGCGGTGAACGTGCGGCTGACTGTCTCGGTGGTGAGGCCTAGGTAATCGGCGATATCCGCCCGACTCATCGGCAACGCGACCGGCGACGGCGGCGCCCCCCGGCGGCGGGCGCGCCGGGACAAAGACAACAAGAACGAAACGACTTTCTCACGCGCCGTTTTCCGTCCGAGCAGGAGCATTTGATCCTGGGCTTGCACCAGTTCATTGGAAGCCATTTCCAGCAATTGCTTTTCCAGTTTCGGGAACTCGTCAATCAGGGTCTCGAAACGGTTGCGCGGAAAGCGGCAAAGCGTCACCTCCGAAATGGCCTCCGCGGAATAAGCGTAGACTTCGTTCAACGCGATCCCCAAGAAATCGCCTTCGAAGAGGAAGCCGGTAATCTGACGCCGGCCGTCCGGCAGCAACTTATAAAGCTTTACCGCGCCACTTGTGATGTTGAACAAAAGCTTGGCATCCTCGCCCTCGTCGATGATCGTCTGGCGAGGCGAGACCGTCTGCGTGCGGGCGATCGCCGCCAGGCGCGACAACTCGGTATTGTCGAGCACGGCGCAAATCGACATTTCCCTGATGCTGCAGGCAGCGCACGGGTTTCCAAGAGCCATGTCGGGCTTTTTCCGTGCGATGCGAAGCTCGTCCGCAGCCATTTTCGTCTCTCCACGCGCGTATTCTTAGGTTAATGGTGGCGCGTCCCTTCCGCCACACTGATTGAGTTTAGTCGAGGGTGCCGCTTTGATGCAAATCAAAGACTAAACTAAGGCTCTGCGGCATTTTCTACCAATGTCGGCCGATCTGAACATCAAACCCCTTGAAGCGCGCCATAGCGCGCAATCTTATCCACTCGCACAAATGATCTTGCCGCAACTGAGCCTGTCCGAATGGCTACGATACGTCGAAGAAATCGGCAAGCCGAACGCCTTCAATCACGGCGGCATTGTCGCCGCTTATTCGAAACGCGGCTATATCCACGGCCTTTTCGCCTATGTCGTCGGGCCCGACGCTTTGCACGGCAAAGTCCTGATGGTCGACAATTTCATCGCTTTCGAAATTCCGGCACATCGAAGTGTCACCCAGGCTCTATTGTCGAAAATAGATACACTCGCCCGCTGCTACGACTGCAGAGCGGCACATGTCCAGTTGCCTGCGGGCGCTCTGCGCAGCAACGGTGAATCCAATATTCTGGTCGAGGCATTCGAGGCCCACGGCCACAACCTGCAGCGCGTCGGCCTGTGCAAGCAGTTCGAAAAGCGAGCGCCGTTCTAGCCGACCGGGAGCGTCGCCCGAAAACACGTACCCTCGGCACCGGTTTCGACCAGCTCCAATCCACCGCCGTGATTGCGCATCAATTCACTGGCGATCGCCAACCCCAATCCAGTGCCGCCAGCCCTGGCGGAACCGTCGAAGGGTTTGAAAAGGTTGTCATGGGCGCGCGGGGCCAAGCCTGGACCGTCGTCGCGGAGATCTATTTCGATTCCGGCACCATTGATGCGCGCGCTCACGGTCAATGCCTCGGCGCCTGCCTCGGCGGCATTCCGCACAATATTATTAAGAACCCGGTAGAGCTGAGCGCGGTCTGCTTCGACTTTAAGAGTGGCGTCGACCGCGTTCCTGACCTCGAATGCGGCCATCCCGTCCGGGGCCAGTTCCGCGCCGATTTCACCGACCAGGTCGTGCAGGGGGAAACGCTCCCGCTTAACCGTCGGCCGTTCCTTGCCGACATAACTGAGCGTCTCCGTGCAGAGCGAGACCGCGCGTTCGATCGATGAGATGATCCGCGGCGTGATACTTCTGACAGACGGGTCCTTGCTGGTCTCCAAGCGGTCGGACACCAATAACGCCGACGACAGAATACCGCGCAGATCGTGATTTACTTTCGCAACCGCCGTTCCCAAGGCCGCCAGATGCGATTTTTGCCGCAGCGCGGCACGCAGATCGTCCTGCATGGCCGCCAGTTCGCGCTCCGCCACGCCGATCTCATCCGACCGGTGGCTGGGCCGCAGGGCATGCCGGATATTTTCCGGGTCTTCGTGGAAGGCGACGATATTCTCCGTCAACCGCCGCATCGGCCGAACCATAAGCCAATGCAGGGAGAAGTAGACCAAAGCGGCTGTAATCAGCGAAATCAACAACGAAAGCCACAGAATGCGCCAAGCGAACTCAACAAGGGACTCGTGAAGCGGCCTTTCGTGTATCACCATCTCGATGACCACGTTCGGATCCTTTGGCGAATGGCCGATGACCCGCAGGACACGGTCTTCGGCGCGCAAGAGCGTCTTGAAGGCATCGCCGATCAATTTCGGCCATTCCATATCCGCGAGTTTCACCGTCTCCGCGACGGAAGGCGGCATATCGCGGGACAAAACAAGCCGCGCCGCTCCCCGCCGCACGCTGATCGCCGCTGCGTCGACATGATCCAGTAGTTGATTGCGTAACCGTTCGCTGACCATGCCGTCGGGGGTCGCATCCAGCGCAAGAACCGCCAAATGGGCCGCTCCCAATTTCTCTTCCAACCACGAGACCCGATACCGGGCGACGGAGGGGCCGAAGATGAGCACTTCCGACAACATGACGAAGAATATCGTCAACACCAACAGTCGCGCCGATAGGCTACGCATGATCCAATTACCGCTCGCTCTCGCCCTGCTGCGCTTAGCCATCAAAGGTTTGATTTATCGGCCTTTATACTATGTCGCCGCTTCCACGTGTAGCCCTACCTGCGGGCCCGCTCGGAAGGGCGGCACGAGGTTGATCCTCCAAAACGTAAAGCTCAGGACAATGCGCAGGATCAGCAAGTAGCTCAGCGCATGGCCGCCGATCCCTCCGCTCGTCCCCGATGGCATTCCCATGAACCGGCTGATGTTGAATCGCCCGAAACCGCCACGGACGCGATCCGGCAGCGCACCGGTTTTAAACAGTTCGCCCCTCATCCTAGCGCGGCCCACAATTAATCGCACGCCGCACGGAAGCCGCATTGACTTCCTCCCTCCGAACTTCTATACAGCGCCCCGTTTCTTAAGCCGGATGGAGTCAATACCGTGAAACGCACATTTCAGCCGAGTCGCCTCGTGCGCAAGCGCCGTCACGGTTTCCGCAGCCGTATGGCAACGAAAGCCGGACGCCGGGTCCTCGCCCGCCGCCGCTCAAGAGGCCGCAAGCGCCTCTCAGCCTAATTCTATGGGTGCCGCCGTCGATACCTTGAAACGGCGGCGTGAGTTTCTGCGAGTCGCGGGCGCGCGTCGTAATTATGCCGCCCGCGGTCTGGTTCTCCAGGCGTGCCCCGCTGAAACGGATTCAAAAGAAATCAGGGTCGGATATACCGCCAGCCGAAAGGTCGGCAATGCGGTGCGCCGCAACCGGTCTCGGAGACGCTTGCGTGCCGCCGTCGAGAAGGTTATGCCTCTGCACGCTGCGCCCGGCTACGACTATGTCGTGATCGCGCGCGCGGGAACGGTCGAAAGGCCGTTTCGTTCACTGACACAGGATTTGGAAACAGCGCTCAGGCGGCTCGATGTCTGGCGTGCGGAATGAATCGGGAAGTAACATGAGTTTTGCGGCAACGGTGCTGCGAGCGCTGGTTCGATTGTACCAACTGACCTTTTCGTGGCTGGCGGCCGGCAGCTGCCGGCATGCGCCGAGCTGCTCGGCTTACGCGCTGGAAGCCCTTGAGCGGCATGGCGCGGTGCACGGCGGATGGTTGGCGTTGCGCCGGCTTGCGCGGTGCCACCCTTGGGGTAGTTCGGGTTTCGACCCGGTTCCCGGCGAATTGCGGGCCGATGGCGTTCGGCGTCTTGATCTCAGCGGAACGGGAGGCGCCTGATGGCTGACCAAAAGAACCTGATGCTCGCGGTGCTGCTGTCGATCGTAATTCTGATCACCTGGAACGTGATGGTCGAGCAGCCCAAGATGGAGAAGCAACAGGCCGCACTCGAGCAACAGCAGGGGCAGCAGCCCGGCGCCGCACCGGCGACGATGGCCGCTCCCGGCTCTCCGGTCGGCGCCGCGACCACGCAACAAACGCCGCAGTCCGGACCCCGCCTGGGCGCAGCACCCGGCATCGGCGGCCTCGCCAGTGTCGGCCTGTCGCGGGAAGAAGCGTTGAAAAAAGCGCCCCGCGTGCAGATCGACACGCCGCGCCTGCACGGCTCGATCTCCCTCGCCGGCGCCCGGATCGACGATCTGACAATGAAGGATTACCGGGTGTCCCTGGAAAAGGGCAGCGATCAGATCGATCTGCTGCAGCCGATCCATGGCGAGAAGCCCTATTACGCGGAGTTCGGCTGGCTGGGCGCGGGCCTGAAACTGCCGGGCCGCGATACGATCTGGAAATCCAGCGGCGGCACCCTGAGCCCGGACCATCCCGTGACCTTGTCCTGGGACAATGGCGAAGGGCTGGTTTTCGAGCAGGCCTATACCATCGACCGAAATTTTCTCATCACGATCACGCAGCGTGTCCGAAATACGGGTAGCGCCGACGTTAACCTCGCTCCCTATGGTTTGGTCTCGCGGACCAGCCGCCCGAAAATCCTCGGATTCTACATTCTCCACGAAGGCCCGCTCGGCGTCTTCGACCAGACCCTCAAGGAGGTCGATTACGACGACCTGGTCGACGACGGCGTGGTCCAGCCGCCGATCCGTCAGGAGACAACCGGGGGCTGGATCGGCATGACCGACAAGTATTGGCTGGTCGCGCTGATCCCCGACAAGGGAAGCCGCCTGCGCACCAGTTTCAATGCCGGACGGCGCGGCGTGGAGCCGGTGTTTCAGACGGATTACCTCGGCGATGCCATCGCGGTTCCCGGCGGCGGTTCCATCGAGCGCACGGACCGGCTTTTCGCCGGCGCCAAGCAGGTTCAGCTGCTCGATAGCTATTCGGAAACCCACGGCATCGAGGGTTTTGACAAGGCGGTCGACTGGGGCTGGTTCTACTTTCTGACCAAGCCGATCTTCCACATGCTGCATTGGTTTGCCGACCATCTCGGTAATTTCGGGCTCGCCATCCTGGCGCTCACCGTTGTGATCAAGCTCGCGTTCTTCCCGCTCGCGAACAAATCCTATCGCTCGATGAGCCGGATGAAGCTCCTGCAGCCGAAGATGATGGAGCTGAAGGAGCGCTACGGCGACGACAAGCAGCGGCTCAATCAGGCGATGATGGACCTCTATAAGAAGGAGAAGGTCAATCCGGCGTCCGGGTGTCTGCCCATGCTGGTGCAGATTCCGGTCTTCTTCGCTCTCTACAAAGTCCTGTTCGTTACGATCGAGATGCGTCACGCGCCGTTCTTCGGCTGGATCCATGACCTGTCCGCGCCCGATCCGCTGACCATCCTGACCGGTTTCGGCCTGTTCCCGTGGGACGTCCCGGAGACGTTTTCGATCATCAATATCGGGTTGTGGCCGATCATCATGGGCTTGACCATGTTCCTGCAACAACGCCTTAACCCGACGCCGGCCGATCCGGTCCAGGCAAAGATCTTCTTGTTCATGCCGTTGATCTTTACCTTCATCCTGGCGCCGTTCCCCGCCGGTCTCGTAATCTACTGGGCCTGGAACAACATACTGTCGATCACCCAACAATGGGTCATCATGAAGCAAATGAACAAGGCGGGCACCTGACCTCGCTGGAGTTCACCGACGCGGAACTGGAGGCCGGCCGGCTGCTGTTCGCGCAGGAGAGCCGATTCCTGCTGGGGGTCGCGAGCTTGCGCCAGCTGCCGGAGGATTCGCTGCCCGAAGTCGCCTTTGCCGGACGCTCCAACGTCGGCAAGTCGACCCTTTTGAACGCCCTGACCGGCCGCAAGGCGCTGGCCCGCACCAGCAATACGCCGGGCCGCACCCAACAGCTGAATTTCTTCGATCTCGGCGGCCGGTTGACGCTCGTCGACATGCCGGGCTACGGCTATGCCAAAGCGCCGAAGGCCGAAGTCGCGGCCTGGACCAGGTTGATCCGCGATTATCTGCGCGGCCGGGTCGGGCTGCGGCGCCTCTGCCTGCTGATCGATGCCCGCCACGGCGTGAAGCCGGTGGACACGGAACTCATGGATTTGCTGGAAGAGTCGGCGGTCGTTTTCCAGGTCGTGCTGACCAAGGCCGACAAGGCGAAAAATCTGGCCGCCCTGATCGCCGAGACGCAAAAGACCGTGGCTGCCTACCGTGCCGGCGCGCCCCTCGTGCTCGCCACCAGTTCCCGGCAAAGCCGCGGCATCGCGGAGCTGCGCGCGGAGCTGGCCAAATTGGCCCTCGACGAAGCTTTGCACTGACCCCACTTTGCGTTTAGAACACGCCCGCTATCCACTGCAAGCGACAGGACGCACGGTCCGATGAACGACGAGATCAAACAGCGCCAGGCAGACTGGCTCGCCCGCGCCGATATTTTGACGGAGGCGCTGCCCTATATGCGCCGCCACGCCGGCAAGGCCGTGGTGGTCAAGTACGGCGGACACGCGATGGGCGACGAGGCTCTGTCGGCGGCCTTCGCCCGCGATATCGTGCTGATGCGCCAGGTCGGCATCAACGTCATCGTGGTGCATGGCGGCGGCCCGCAGATCGGCGCCATGCTCGACCGCGTCGGCGTCGAGAGCGAGTTCATCGACGGCTTGCGCGTCACCACGGCGGAGGCCGTCGATGTCGTCGAAATGGTGCTCTCGGGCCAGATCAACAAATCCATCGTGGCGCAGATCGCCGCCGAAGGCGGCCGCGCGGTCGGCCTCTCGGGCAAGGACGGCGGGCTCGTGCGGGTCCGGAAGCTGAGCCGCACGAAGCGGGATCCGGACTCGAATATCGAGAAGGTCATCGATCTCGGTTTCGTCGGCGAGCCCGACAAGGTCGATCCCTACATCCTGGAAGCCATGGCGGAGAAGTCGATCATTCCCGTGGTCGCCCCCATCGGCTGGGACGCGGAGGGCAACACCTACAACATCAACGCCGACACGGTGGCGGGCGCGCTGGCGGGCGCGTTGAATGCCTCGCGGCTGCTGATGCTCACCGACGTCTCCGGAGTGCTCGACAAGTCGGGGACGCTGATGTCCGAGCTGACGGTCGCCGAGTGCAAGGCATTGCAGGAGGACGGCACTCTGTCGGGCGGCATGATCCCGAAGATCGAGACCTGCGTCGACGCCGTCAATCAAGGCGTCGAAGGCGCCGTGATCATCGACGGAAGGGTGCCGCACGGCGTGCTGCTCGAGCTCTTCACGGAGCACGGCTCCGGCACCCTGATCCGGCGCTGACGGACATGGCCGGCGCCCGCGTCACCGCCGATGTCTGGGTCTTCGACCTCGACAACACGCTGTATCCGCGCGACTGCAACCTGTTCGCCCAGATCGACGTGAAGATGAAATCCTTCATCGGCGAGCTGCTCGACGTCGACATCGAGGAGGCGCATCGCATCCAGAAGGAATACTTCCGGACCCACGGCACCACGTTGCGCGGCTTGATGGACAATCACGGATTGGCGCCGGACGAGTTCCTCGACTACGTCCACGACATCGACGTCTCTCCGGTGCCGCCGAACCCGGCGCTCGACGATGTCCTGCACCGGCTGCCGGGGCGCAAGATCATCTATACCAACGGCTCGGTAAGCCATGCGGAAAACGTGTCGAACCGGCTCGGTATCCGCCATCACTTCGACGGCATCTTCGATATCATCGCCGCCGACTACAATCCGAAGCCCGCCCGCGCACCTTACGAGCAGATGCTGCGGGAGCACGACGTCGACCCCACCCGTGCGGTCATGCTGGAAGACATTGCCCGTAACCTGGAGCCGGCGCACGCGCTCGGCATGACCACGGTCTGGGTGCGCTCCGAGCACGACCACTCGGCGATGGGCGCCGAGGGCGACCACGTCCACCACGTCATCGACGACCTGGTGGCATGGCTGGACGCGCAGATCGAGGGCTAGCACCTTCACGGGACCGGCGGCACACCTGGGGCGGCGCAGCGCCAGAATCGCCAAAAAAAACGCGGTTCCGCGCATTAGCAAAAATCGTGGTTCGGCCCCATGCGCCCGCGCGTCGCGGTAATAGCCTACCGCGGTTCGGGTCAGCGCCGGATCTCGAACCCCCTGTGATATTTCTTCACGTGTCAAAGAACGCGAGAAGACCCTAACACATTTTCGACAAAATGTCCTTTAAAAAAGCCGTTGTCCGGGAGGGCATCGAGCCCTCCCGGATGAATATCGCGCTACTCCGCCGCTGCCGGGTTGCGCCGCTCGGCCGCTTTTGCCGCTTTCGCGAAGGCTTCGTCGTCGAAGTTCCACAGCCCGGCGCCGCCGAGGAAGATCGCGGCGGCAGTTTCCCGCTTTACGTTGGCCAGCAGGTTGTTGGCGACGTTCGGGAAGTTCGAATCGAAATGCGGGTAGTCGGTCGAAATGCACATCCGATCGGCGCCGATGAGCCCCGCCGTCGCTTCGATCTCGGGCTCGCTGCCCTCCACCGCGGCCCAGCAATTGCGCTGGAAGTATTCCTTCGGAGTCAGCGACAGATAGGGCGCGTGACTGTCGCGGTATTGCGGGTAGTCCCACTCGATCCGGGTCAGAATGCCCGGGACCCATGAGTTCTGCGCCTCCAGATAGCCGACCCTGAGATTCGGATAGAATTCGAAAACCCCGGCGATCAGCATGGCGATCAAGGCCTGCTGCATCTCGATCCAGTGGCTCGCCACATGACGGTAGAACCGGTTCTCGCCATACAGCACGTTCATATGGCTGTTGTGGGCGCCGGTGCCTTCGTGGAAGCCCATGGCGACATCGAGGTCCTGATGCATCTCGAACAGCGGGTTCCAGTAGTTCGAGTGCCACATATGGCCGTTGATCATGTTCGGGCGCACGAACGATCCGACGGCGCCCAGCTCGTTCACGCAGCGGACCAGTTCCGCACAGGCCAGATTGACGTCCTGCAGGGGAAGCATCGCCGCCCATTTCAATTGGTCCGGGCTGTGCCGGCTGAATTCGTGAATCCAATTGTTGTAGGCCTGGCACAGCGCCAAGGACAAATGCGGGTCCAGGTTGTCGCGGGCGATCAGACTGAGGCCCATGGTGGGGAACATCACCGCGATGTCGATGCCTTCCAGCTCCATGCCCATCACCTGGGCTTCGGCGTCGTAGTTGCGCTCGATGGCGAAATTCAGGTGCCCGCCGGCCGCCATGCGCGAGCCCGAAAGCGGCTGCGTCGTTTCGGTCTTGTCTTTCGGCAGACTGCGTTTGCGGTGCTGCTGCATCTCGTGATCCAGCGACGTCGCTGCGCCGTCGACGACGATCATGCCCCGCTTCGGTTTGCCCGACGCATCCACGGGCACGATGACCCGGTCGCGGTATTTCTTGTCCAGATACTTATCGAATATGTCGACAGGCTCCATGATGTGCATGTCGCAGTCGACGAAACGCAGTCCGTCTTTCATGGTCGATTCCTCCGGGTTGGCGGTCTCTGCCGCATTCAATTCCCACCCGGGCGAACAGACGGCCCGGCGCGGGAGCCTGTGTTCTTATTATGGAGTGAGGGTGGAACGTCCGCGCGCCAAGACAAGCGGATCGGTTGCGACGCCCTTGACAAACCTCGGCGGATTATTATCTGCATATGCAATAAACAACGGCGACGGACGGACGGCATGACGACGGCGCAAGAAGCGCAACACCTGGCGGAAGAGGCGCTCGATTGCGTCAGCTACCGGCTGCGCCGCACCGCCCGCGTGATCGCCAAACGCTATGACGACGCGCTGCGCCCAGTGGGATTGCGCAACACGCAATTCACGATGATCAATGCGCTGGCCCTGCTCGGCGGGGTCAGCATCGGCGATCTGGCGGCGGAACTCGCGACGGACAGCACCACCCTGACCCGCAATCTCGCGGTCCTGGTCCGGCGCGGACTCGTCGAGGATCTGCCCGACGAGGACGGCCGGGTGCGGCGCATTCGCCTCACGGAAGACGGCCGCGCGCTGCTGGCCCAGGCCCTGCCGCTTTGGCGCGCGGCGCAGCAGGACGTCCTGCATTCGATCGACCCCGACGCCTGGAACCAAACCCGCCACACCCTCGCCCAGGTGGAGACCGCCGCCGGGGGCGAGTGAAGCACTCAGCGGTTACGGTGATCGCGCGCCAACCCGCGCTCGCGCGGATGCGCGTAGGAATGGTGGTAGTCCGAGATATTATGGTCGAGGGCCGCCGCCGCTTCCGCCGCCGCGCCGTAGATTTCGATCAGCTGGTCTTCCACCGCGTAATGGGAGCGGAGCTCCTCGGTCTTGTCGGCCTCCGGCGCGGGCGGGTTCTCGAGTATCCAGCGGATGGTCCGGCGTACCGCCTCGGCTGGGTGCACGATGTCCCGATAACCCAGCTCGTGGCGGATCGCGTGCAGGTCGAGGTACTGATGATGGCTCGATCCCCAAAAGGTGATCATTTCGCGCGCCGGCGAGGCCACGGCGTCCGGCACCGGAACGATCTCGAGCGGCCACGCCATTTCCTTCGCGATCACCGCCACCCATTGCGCCAGGGAGTACTGCAGATCGTCGCCGCAATTGTATATCTTGCCGCCGGCGGCCTCCGGCTCGTCGACCGCCAGCATCACCGCGTGGGCCATGTTCTCGGAGTAGCCCCGCGTCAGCAACGTCAACCCGCCGTCCGGCAGGACCGCATGGGTGCGCCGGTCGCGGCAGCGCTGTATCACCCAGTCGAAGATGACCGAGCGCAACTGCCACGGCCCGTAGACGACGGGGTAGCGGAAATGGGTCACGTTCATGCGCCCGTCCGCGTGCTGCTGCATGACCGCATCCTCGGTCACGCGCACCAAATGGCTGAACTTTCCGTCGGCCGCGCTTTCCGCCCGCGGCGCGTCCTCCGCCGTCGGCACCGGCATGCCGGCCGGGAAATTCGCATGCGGATCGGCAAACCCCCGATAGCTCGGCATGCCGCCCACGGTGATCAGCCGGCCGGTGCGGGAGCTGAGCACCTCCGCCACATAGCGGATGCGCCCGTAGGTCGCGATCGACAGGTCGAAGGTGCGCGCGCCCAAGGCCGCGTCCAGGGTGTCCGGAAAATGCGGATCGCCCTTCACCCGCTCGACTTCGGGCGGAATGGCGCCGGAATCGCGGCTGCCCCGGTTGAGCATCGTCACGTCGTAGCCGCGCGCGAGCAGTCCCCGAATCAGATGCGGGCCCGTGGGGCCGGTGCCGCCGATCACCAAAGCTTTCACGAAGAATCTCCCGCCTTTTCAAACACCCGTCTCGATCAACCTAATTCGGTAACCGGGTACAGGTAGCGTCATCGCCGCGATCCGATACGTCCTGGCCCGGAGCCCGCCGAAGGACGAGACCGTGTTTGCGGCACACTCATGCTTCGACAGGCTCAGCATGACGGTTGGCGGTAGGACGTATTCTAACGGTGTCGTCGTCCTGAGCGTGTCGAAGGGCGACAGGCTCAGGAGCGGCACGAGGCGTTTGCGGCGGGCCCAACGGGAAGGAGAAGTGCATGATCTATACGGTGGAACTCAACTACAGCGACGCGTCGACGGCGGATGCCTGGAGTGCGTGGTACGAAACCTATCTGGTGCAGCTCGTCTCGCTCGACGGGCTCGACACCGCCCAGCGCTTCCGCGCCATCCGCAAGGACGCGCAGTTCTGGGAATACCTCGCGATCTACACGGTGCCGAACCTCGACGTCTACGAGACCCAGGCCTACCGCGATATCGGCGGCGGCGGCATGGCGAGCAAGGCGTTCCATCACGCGATCACCCGACGGCGAAACGTCTACCGGGGCGTCGAGCGGATGGCGGCGGTCAGCGACGACGCGCGGGTGCTGCTGTGGGAGGCGCCGCCGGAGAATTTCGATCTGCCGGATTGCCTGTTCCTGCCGCTCGAGGCCGGGGCCGGAAACCAGCAGGCGGGCGCCACCAAACTCGACGGCACGCCGGAACGCCGGGCCATCGCGGTCGCCGATGCGGCGACGGTGGAGCGTTACGATTTCGCCGCCGTCGACGGTCTCGCGGTCTACGCGCCGATCACCAAACGCTACGGCTAGGCGCGCGCCGTCCCGCCCGCCCAGACGGGGCCGAGCGGATTGAGCCGCATGCCGGCGCGCAACCGCCGCCAGGGCAGGTTGGCGGGGTCGGCGATCATCGGGCCCGGCGCGGCGCAGACGAGAATCTCCTCGGCGATCGGCGCGAAGTCGGCGCGGAAATGCACCGAGCTCTTGTTGACCAGAATCTTGGTCTCTGTCGGCTCGATCCCGACGAAGCGGTACATCGCCTGATCGGCCATCTGCACCTTGTTGCAGGCCAGCACCACGCGCGTGCCGCCGATGCGCACCCGGGCGGAAGGGCCGAGATTGAACTCCGCCCCCTTGTAGAACGGCCCCGTCGCATCGAAGCGGCCGGGGTGCAATTGCTCGACCGTATACAGGGCTTCGAAGGGCACGTCCCCCTCCACCCCGGAATGCCCGCCGAGCGTCAGGTTGACCTCCGCGCCGACCCCGGCGCGGTGCGCGATCTCCGCCGCCGCGGGATCGACCATCAGCCCGAGCGCCGCTCCCTCCGCGCGGTTCTCGACCAGCGCCCGCAGCATCCCCGCCGTATTCGAATCGCCGCCCGCACCCGGATTGTCCTGGGTGTCGGCGATCACCACCGGGCGGGTCGCGCTCTCGGCGATCCGCATCGCCTCCAGCACGCCGGAATCGGGATCGTAGATTCGGCCCGCAAAGGCGCTCTCGAGCCCCAGGATATCGTCGGCGAGCTGCCGACACGCGGTCTCCGCCGCCGTCTCGCTCCAGCCATAGGTGAAGACCGAGGGGCCGCAATGATGGATATCGGCGGCCGGGAAGCCCGGCGTGAAGGACGCATGCAGCAGCTCGCCGCCCTCCATTGCCGCCAGCCGGTCGTAGACCCCCCGGGCCGGCTGCATCATGGTGCATTGCCAGTTGAGCGGGATCAGGAAGGGCAATTGCCGGAACGCCTTGGCGGGCTTGGCGCCCCGGCGCAGCATCTCGTCCAGCAGCCGGGCGGTCCGCGCCCCGGTATCCGCCATGTCGACATGCGGATAGGTGCGGTAGGCGACCAACAGATCCGCTTGCGAGATCATCAGCGGCGTCGTGTTCGAATGCAGGTCGAGGCTCGCGACCAGCGGCATCTCGGGCCCGATCAGCGCCCGCACCCGGCGCAGCAGCTCGCCTTCGCCGTCCTCCAGATGCTCGGTCACCATGGCGCCGTGCAGGCAGAGATAGACCGCATCGACGGGCGGGGCCGATTTCAGCCCGTCGAGAATCAGCCCGGCGATATGTTCGAATGCACGCTCTGTCACCACGTCGGAGGGCGCGGCCGCGGCCCAGGTGAGCGCATGGGTGAAATGATCCAGCGCCTCGATCCGCTCGACGAACCCCGCGACCGGCAGGTTCTTGCCCTTGATGCGCCGGAACAGGTCCGGCCCGGTGGTGAGCGGCGGGCGGCTGCCGCCGGTCTCGAACGCCTCCAGCCCCGCCTTGGTGGGGGCGAAGGTATTGGTCTCGTGCTGGATGCCGCCGACCGCGATGAGCGCCATGTCTCTCTCCCGAAGGGTGAACGGATTGCGGCGCCCACTGTGGCACGCAGATCGGCGCCCGAAAAGTAGGACCGGCTGGCGGCCGGACGCCGCCGGTGCATATGATTTGCCAGACGAATCGAGGGCAGGGCCATGGAAGACATCAAAGCGGATATCGTGGTTGTGGGCGGCGGCATCGCCGGTCTGACGGCGGCCAACCGGGCGGCGCAATTGGGGCTGCGCGCGCTCGTGCTGGAGAAGGGCACGGCCGAGAAATACCTCTGCAACACCCGCTATACCGGCGGCACGCTGCATGTCTGCATGAGCGACATCATGTCGGGCGAGGAGGTGCTGCTGGAAATGATCGAGCGGCTCTGCGCCGGCGTGGCCCGCCCCGATCTCGCCCGCGCCATCGCGGCGGACGCGGAACGCGCGGTGCGCTGGCTGCAGGGAGAGGGCTGCAAGTTCCTGAAAGCCAGCGCCAGCCCGCACCACCGCTGGGTCCTCGCACCGCCCGGGCGCACCCGCCCCGGCCTCGACTGGGAAGGCCGTGCGGGCGACGTCCTGCTGCGCCGTCTCGGCGCCAATCTGGAAGAACGCGGCGGCGTTCTGCGGCGCGGCGCGCGGGCGACCCGGCTGATCCTGGAGGACGGGCGCTGTGTCGGCCTGGCCGCCGAGACGGGGGGCGCGGAGATCGAGATTCGCGCCGCGGCCGTGGTCATCGCCGACGGCGGATTCCAGGCGGCGCCCGATCTGCTGGCGAAATACATCACCGCCGCGCCGGGCGCGATCTTCCAGCGCAACGCGGAGACCGGGACCGGCGACGGCTTGCGCATGGCGGAAGCGGCGGGGGGGGATCTCCGCGGCATGGACCGGTTCTACGGCCATCTGCTCAGCATCGACGCGCCGCATCGCGAGCGGCTGTGGCCCTATCCCTATCTCGACGCCCTGGTGGTGGCCGGAATTCTCGTCGGCCCCGACGGCACCCGGTTCTGCGACGAGGGCCTGGGCGGCGTCTATGCCACCAACTGTGTCGCACAGTTGCCGGACCCACTGTCGGCGATAGTCGTCTTCGACCACGCGATCTGGGAGAATGCCGGCAAACAGGGGCTGATTTCGGCCAATCCGCACCTCCCGAAGGAGGGCGGCACCCTGCATGTCGCCGACACGCTCGACGCCCTCGCCGACACGCTCCGACTCTCGTCGACAGTACTGTTGGAGACAGTCGGAACCTACAACCAGGCCCTTGATAATAAACTTCTAAACAGCCTTTCCCCGGCCCGCTCGACTGTCAAGGGGAGTCCGCAGCCGATCCGCACCGCGCCGTTCTACGCCGCGCCCGTGCGGCCCGGCATCACCTACACGATGGGCGGCATCGCCATCGACGGCGACGCCAGGGTGCTCCGCCCCGACGACACGGCGATCGACGGCCTCTACGCGGCGGGGGCGGCCACCGGCGGCCTCGAAGGCGGCGAAAAGGTCGGCTATGTCGGCGGCCTGTCGAAATCCGCGATCACCGGGTTGCGCGCGGCGGAACACGCGGCAGGGCGCAAGCTCGCTTGACTAACCCGCGCCTCGCGCACAGAGTCGCGGCCGAATTTCAAAGCGGTATTTACGGGGCAATTCAATGAGTCACAGCGATCTGCAGAAAGCCATCGACGGCGCTTGGGACGACGCGGCGTCAATCAACACCAGCACCAAGGGCGAGGTGCGCGACGCCGTCGAGGCGGCGCTCGACCTGATGGACGGCGGGGTCGCCCGCGTCGCCGAGAAGGGAGACGGCGGCTGGACCGTCAACCAATGGCTCAAGAAAGCGGTGCTGTTGTCCTTCCGGCTCAACGACATGGAGCCGATGGCCGGCCCGGCCGGCGCCCCGTTCTGGGACAAGGTGCCGCTCAAATCGCAGAACTGGACCGCCGAGCGGTTCCGCCAGGCGGGCTTCCGCTCGGTCCCGGGCTCGGTCGTGCGCCATTCCGCCTATATCGCGCCGGGCGCCATTCTGATGCCGAGCTTCGTCAATCTCGGCGCCTATGTCGACACCGGCACCATGGTCGACACCTGGGCCACGGTCGGCTCCTGCGCGCAGATCGGCAAGGACTGCCATCTCTCGGGCGGCGTCGGCATCGGCGGCGTGCTGGAGCCCCTGCAGGCGGACCCGGTGATCATCGAGGACAACTGCTTCATCGGCGCGCGCTCGGAAGTCGCCGAGGGGGTCATCGTCGAAACCGGCTCGGTGCTCGCGATGGGCTGCTATATCGGCCAGTCGACCAAGATCGTCGACCGCGACTCGGGCGAGGTCCACATGGGCCGCGTGCCGGCCTATTCCGTCGTCGTCCCCGGCTCGATGCCGAGCGACAAGGGCGGGCCGAACCTCTATTGCTGCGTCATCGTCAAGACGGTGGACGAGCAGACCCGCTCCAAGACCTCGATCAACGACCTGCTTCGGGATTAAGGTCGCGGGGATCGGAACGCCGCTCACTTCCGTCGTCCCCGCCCGGACGGGCATGACGGAAAGGACCGGCGCCGCCTGCCGGAAGGAACGCTGAGATGACACTCGACCCCGTCGCCTTCACCGCCGAGCTGATCCGCTGCCCGAGCATCACGCCGTCGGAGGGCGGCGCGCTCGATCTGCTGCAACGCACGCTCGAAGGCATGAGTTTCGTCTGCCATCGCCTGCCGTTCTCCGACGCGGACACGCCCGACGTCGACAATCTCTACGCGCGCTACGGCACGGCGGCGCCGAATTTCTGCTTCGCCGGACACACCGACGTGGTGCCGACGGGGCCGGTCGGCGACTGGTCGGTCGATCCCTTCAAGGCGGAGATCAAGGACGGCATGCTGATCGGCCGGGGCGCCGCCGACATGAAGGGCGCCATCGCCGCCTTCGCCGCCGCGGCCCGGCGCTTTATCGACGCCAGCGCCTTCGAGGGCTCGATCAGCTTCCTGATCACCGGCGACGAGGAAGGCCCGGCGATCAACGGCACCCGGAAAATGCTCGACTGGCTCGACGAGACCGGCGAGAAGCTGGACATCTGCGTCGTCGGCGAACCGACCAACCCGAGCACGCTCGGCGAGATGGCGAAGATCGGCCGGCGCGGCTCGATGAACATGATCCTGACCGTGAACGGGACCCAGGGACACGTCGCCTATCCGCATCTGGCGGACAACGCGGCGCACCGGCTGGTGGCGATGCTCTCGGCGCTCACGGCCGAGCCGCTCGACGACGGCAACGCGCATTTCCAGGCCTCGAGCCTGCAGATCACCAGCATCGATATCGGCAACCCGACGGAGAACGTGATCCCCGGCACGGCGGAGGCGCGCTTCAACATCCGCTTCAACGACATGCATACGTCGGACTCGCTCGCCGAATGGATTCGGCGCACGCTCGACGCGGCGGCGGACGGCACCGACTACGACCTGAAAATCCGCGTCAGCGGCGAATCCTTTGTCTTCGAGCCGGGCGAGCTCTCGGACCTGATTTCCGACGCCTGCGAGAAAGTGGTGGGCCGGCGCCCGGAGCTCAGCACCACCGGCGGCACTTCGGACGCCCGCTTTATCAAGAACCATTGCCCGGTCGCCGAGTTCGGCTTGATCAGCCAGACCATGCATAAGGTGGACGAACGCACCCAAGTAGACGACATTAACAAGCTGAGCGAGATTTACCTCGCGATGCTGGAGGCGTATTTCCGCCGCGCATGATCACACGTCAGGAAGTTTTCGAAGGCTTGTACGGCGCTTGGCGCCTGCTCCTCACCGACCGGGGGGCGGTAGCGCTGTTCGACGATTCCATCGCCGGGTTCTGGAAATCGTTCTTCGCCGCCTTCCTCGTGCTGCCGGCCTATGTGCTGGTGGTGACGTTCGGTCCGGTCAGCTTCGAGAGCGAGCGCAACATCCTCGCCGTCCTGCTCATCCATGCGGAATTCTACATCATCGGCTGGATCCTCTGGCCGCTGATCATGGGGTATGCGACGCCGGTCTTCGACCGCGGCGAGAAATTCGCGCTCTACGTCGTCGCCTTTAACTGGAGCGCGGCCGTGCGGGCGGGCTTGCTGCTGGCGGTCTTCCTGATCTCGGCGATCCTGCCGCTCTCGCCGGCCCTCGCCAAGCTGCTCGATCTCTTGCTGCTGGTGGCCCTGCTCGCCTATCACATGTTCGTGCTGCGCACGACGCTCGACCTCCCCGCCGGCCCGGCGATCGGCCTCACGATCTTCGAGTTCATCCTCAGCCAGGTCGTTCTCGGCGTTCAGCGCGGCGTGCTGATGTGACCCGCCCGATCGATTGCCTGCTCGCCGCCTGGAAACTCTTCCTGCGCGACCCGGCGGCGCTCTCGGCATTCGACGGCTCGGCGGCCGGCGCGCGGCAATCGTTCCGCGCCGCGCTCGTGGCCCTGCCGATCTACTGGCTGCTGATCCACGTCGGTCCCGACGCCATCGCCAGCCGGCGCGGGCCGCTCGAAACGCTGTTCGTCCACGCGGTCTTCTACGCGCTGATCTGGACCGTGTGGCCGGCCGTCATGCTGCGCCTGAGCCGGATGGTCGATCGGCGGGAGCGCTATTGCCTCTATCTCGCCGCCTATAACTGGTCGATGGTGGTCCAGGCGGCGCTCTGGCTCGCGGCCGCGGGCGTGGTCCTGACCTTCGGCTTGTCCGGCTCGGCGGCACGGATCGTCACGGTCGCGGCGATCGCCGTCGTGGTGCTCTACCACCTGCATATCCTGCGCAGCGCCCTGGACCTCCGCACGCTGCCGGCGCTGGCGCTCGCCGGCTTTAAGCTGGTGCTCTATCAGATCCTGCTCGGGACCCACCACGCGGCGCTGCTTCAGGGCAGCGGGTCGTAATCGACGGCGACCAGATACAGTCCTTCCGGCGGCGCGGTCGGACCCGCGGCGGCGCGGTCGCGGGCCGCCAATGCCTTCTCCACGTCGCGGCGCGACCATTTCCCGTCGCCGACCTGTTTCAGCGTGCCGGCAAAGTTGCGGACCTGGTGATGCAGAAAGGACCGGGCTTCGGCGTCGATGTGGATTTCGTCGCCGACCCGCCGCACGTCGAGCCGGTCGAGGGTGCGCAACGGCGAGTCGGCCTGACAATCCTTCGCCCGGAAACTGCTGAAATCGTGATGCCCGACCAGTACCTGCGCCGCCTGATGCATCGCCGCCGCGTCGAGCCGGCGGGTGACATGCCAGACCCGTCCCGCCTCCAGCGCCGGCGGCGGGCGGCGGTCGAGAATGCGGAACAGGTAGGAGCGCCGGGTCGCGGAGAAGCGGGCGTGGAAATCCGGCGCGACGGCGACCGCCGACAGAATGGAGACGGGGTCGGGCTTGAGATGAAAGTTGAGCGCATCGCGCACGGTGTCCGCATCCGCCGCCTTCGCGAGATCCATATGGGCGACCTGCCCCAGGGCGTGGACGCCGGAATCCGTCCGCCCCGCCCCCTGGACGTGAATTTCCTCCTGCGCGAACTTGAACACGGCGGCTTCCAGCGCCGCCTGCACCGACGCCCCGTTCGCCTGACGCTGCCAGCCGACGAACGGCCCGCCGTCGTATTCGATCACGAGCTTCCAGCGCGTCATTCGAGGACCGTCCCCGCCGGCACGGCGCGGCCGCGCAGAAACGCCTCGGCGGTGACCGGCCGCTTGCCTTCGCGCTGCAATCGCGTCAACCGGACGGCGCCCGAGCCGCAGGCGATCCGCAAGCCATCGTCGAGCGCCTCGCCGGCCGCGCCCGACCCGTCCGCCGGCAGCGTCGCCAGCGCCTTCACCCGCTCCCCCGCAAGCGCGAACCAGGCGCCCGGCGAGGGCGAGAAGGCGCGGATGCGGCAGGCGACCGCCGCCGCCGATTCGCGCCACTCGATGCGGGCCTCGGACTTCTCGATCTTCTTCGCATAGGTCGCGCCCGTCTCCGGCTGCGGCACCGGCTTGATCCGGCCGGCGGCGAGGTCCTCGAGCGCCGGGGCGATCATCCGGCCGCCCAGATCCGCCAGGGCATCGTGCAACGCGCCCGCGTCCATGTCCGCCGCGATCGGCAATACCTCGATCCTGAGCACGGGGCCGGTGTCGAGGCCTTCCTCCATCTGCATGATCGAAATGCCCGTCTCGCGGTCGCCGGCGAGAATCGCCCGCTGGATCGGCGCCGCGCCCCGCCAGCGCGGCAACAGCGAGGCATGGACGTTGATGCAGCCGAGGCGCGGCGCATCGAGCACGGGTTTCGGCAGGATCAGGCCATAGGCGGCGACCACCGCCGCATCGAGCGCCAGTGCCGAAAAGGCGGCCTGCGCCGCCGGGTCGCGGAGGCTCGCGGGGGTGCGCACCGGCAGGCCCCGCGCTTCCGCCCAGGCATGTACCGGCGAAGGCCGCTCCTTCTGGCCCCGTCCGGCCGGGCGCGGCGGCTGCGTGTAGACGGCGGCGACCTCGTGCCCGGCGGCGACCAGCGCCGCGAGGCTCGGCACCGCGAAATCGGGAGTGCCCATGAAGGCGAGTTTCAGGCGGCTCACAGCGCGCACCGCATGGTCAGGGAGGGCGCCACGGCGCTATTCCGCCGCCGCCTTCATTTTTTTGAGTTTCTTCAGTTTGCGCAGAATCATGTTGCGCTTGATCGAGGTTATGTGGTCGACGAAAAGCACCCCCTCCAGGTGATCCATCTCGTGCTGAATGCAGGTCGCGAGCAGGCCGTCGGCGTCGAGCTCGCGCTCCGTATTGGTCTCGTCGAGATATTTGACCCGGATGCTGTCCGGGCGCTCGACATCGGCGTAGTGCTCCGGCAGCGACAGGCAGCCCTCTTCGTAGGTCGACAGCTCGTCCGACGTCCAGACGAGTTCCGGATTGGCCATCCGGTAGGGCTCGCGCGCGTCCGGATCCTTCGCCACGTCGACGACGATGATCCGTTTGGTGACGCCGATCTGCGGCGCCGCCAAGCCGACGCCTGGCGCCAGATACATGGTCTCCAGCATGTCGTCCATGAGCTTCGCCATCTCGGCGTCGACGGCCGCGACCGGCTCCGATTTGACCTTCAGGCGTTTGTCGGGCGCGGTGATGATGGGGAGGACTGCCATGGGCAAAATGCAACGAATCTGTTAGAGACTCCCCGTAGGTAAGTTTCATGCCTAGCGCCGTCAAGCCCCGAGGAGAATCGGCCCCGACGATGGATACATCCCTGCTGATCGCCGCCATCGCCGCTGCCGCCGCGCTCTGCGCCGCCGTGGCTTTTGCATTCCGCGCGAAGACGGCCGGCGATTCCGCGGCGCGCGCGGAGACGGAACTCCTCGCCTTGCGGGCGGAGGCCGAAACGCTGCGGGCCGCCGCCGCGGAGACCGCCCATGCCCGCGCCGACGCGGAAGCCCGCTTGAGCGAAATCCGCCGGCAGTTCGAGCACGCCGCCGCGGAGCGTGACAGCTTGCGGGAATCCGAAAAGGATCTTCTCACCCAGGTCGAGGTCCAGAAGAAGGAAATCCAGCTTCAGAACGCCAAGCTGACGGATTGGGAGGAAGCCCAGAAAAAATTCATGGACGGCGCCAACGCCGCCTTGGCGGCGAGTGCCTCGAAACTCTCCAACAAGCTGCTCGAAGACCATAAGCGCGAGGCCAACGCCGCCAAGGAGGAATCCGAGAAACAGGTGAAGAAGGCGACGGCGGAACTCTTCAAACAGTTCGAGACCGTCTCCAATTCGGTCGTCACCCTCAACGACCGGGTGGGCCGCAACGACGCGTTGGTCGAAACCGTGCAGAAGGCGCTCTCCAGCCCCGGAGGCGCCGGGCAGTTCGCCGAGATCGGCCTGGAGAACAGCCTTAAATCCTTCGGCCTCAAATCCGGGCGGGATTTCTTGATTCAGCAAACCCTGGAGGGCGACGACGGCAGCCGGGTGCGGCCCGATGCCGTGGTCTTCCTGCCCTTCGACTCGGTGCTCGTGATCGATTGCAAGGCATCGAAGTTCCTGTTCGAGCTCGCGGCGGCCGACGACGAGGCCGCGCAGGCGGCCGTCGGCGAGAAGCTCAAGCGCACCATGCGCACGCATCTGCAGGCGCTTTCCGGGCGGGAATACCGCAATGCGATTCTCGCCGATTACCGCCGCGCCGGTAAATCGAGCGACATTCGGCGCGTCCTCAACGTCATGTATCTGCCGAACGAGGGCGCCGTCGAGAAAGTCTCCGAAATCGATCCCGAATTCGCCACCGAGGCGGCGCGGCGCGGCATCACCGTGGTCGGCCCCACCGGCCTTCTGGCCATCATCGCGTTCGCCCGGGTCGAAGTCGACCTCGGTCAGCAGGCGGAAAATCAGGAGAAGATCGTGGAGGCGACACGGGTCCTGCTGGAGCGCACGGCGACGATGATCCAGCATGCCGCCGGCGTCGGCCGCGGCCTCAAGACCGCCTCGACGAATTACGGGAAATGGCTGAGCTCGATCAACCGCAGCCTGCTGCCGGCGACGCGCAGTCTGGAGAAGCTCGGCGTCCGCACGGACGGCAAGAAACTGCCGCAGCAATTGCCGGGGTTCCAGGTCATCGAGAACGAGTCGGACGCATTGATCGACGGCGAAGCCGAGCAGATCGCCGCGCCGGACCAACTCTCCCTCCCCGAGAGCAACGACTGAGATCTAGCGGAACTTTATCCGGGCCCGGTACTGCAGGATCGTCTCGCCCTCCGCCGGCACCTCGACCTGCCACACGGCGCGCTGGTCGGACTCCCGCGCGTGCGCCAGGGTGCTGGACAGAATGCGCCACTCCCCGGTCATCGCCTCGACGATCTCGACGGTGACCTGCTTGGATTTCGCATTGCTGAGCGCAATCTCGTAGGCGACCTCCGCCGTCCCTTTCGGCAGGCCTTCGGCACGGTAATCCGTCCGCTTGCGCCGGACGGTGATCTCCACAGCTTGCGCCATGGCGAGCGTCACCCGCTCGCCGCGGGGCGTATGCGGTATGCGATCCTCGCCGAGCAATAGGCCGCCGCCGTACATCCGGGCAATTCCCCGCGGCAGGGGAATTCCGAGACCGTTCGCCTTGTCGTTCGTGAACGACAGCCGGGCCGCCGGATGTCCTTTCGATTCGCCGCCGCTGCGCGGATGCGGGCTGGCGTGCGAGACCAGGCGATAGGTCTTTTCGACTCCGATCCGGACCGCGTCGAACAGGATGGCTTTTTCCTGCGCGCCGGCGATCAGATCGAGCGGGCGCGGCAGGTCGTAGACCTGCAGTTCCGAGACCGGCACGGGCGCATCCGCCGCCGCCATGCTTTCCGACGCCATCACCCGAAGGCCGGCTTTCGCCTGGAACGGCTGCGGCCCGCCGGCCACGCGGTGGATGCTGCCGGCGACCAGACGAATCGCCGCGTCGCGGAATGTCCGCAGGCCCGGATTGCGCAAGGTCGCCCGGCCCTGCAGAACGGCCCACCGTTCCGTCGGGTCCAGCCGGAGCACGTAGTCCGCCGACCAGCCCGGGCCTTCGGTGATATAGGAAAGGCGGTAGGGCGTCGGCCCCGCGCGCTTCGCCTCCACGTCGACCAGCAAGGTCGGCGCCAGCACCGCCCCCGGCGGCACGCGCGGCAGGGCAATCCGTCCCGGCACGCTCAACTCGATGCGCCCGTCGATCTCCACCAACGGCCCGGGCGATGCCCGCAGAAGCCGGGCATCGCGCACGCGTTCCTCGCCGGTGGCCGGGTTGACCTGGATGACATGGACGCGCTCGCCGACGAAGGCCTCCAGCAGAGAGCCCGAAGGGGTCATATACCGCGTTCCCCGCAGCGTGACCGCGTCGGTGTCGGTGAAGGCGACAACCGCCGTATCCGGGCGGAACCCCTCGGGCAGATCGTCGATCGCATGCGCGCTGGCGCCTCTGGGCAAGGTCGCGATGCGCCGCTCCTCGACCACGGTAAACCCGCTTTCGTACAAGACGATGAAGACCGCCGGCTGGTCGGTTTGCGCGCCCGCACCAACGGCAGGCAGCATCAACAGGACCGCCGCCAGGGAGGCGCGCAGAATGTTCCCGGCCGCCGTCATCCGACGGACCGCCGCGAGCGCAGCGCCGTCTCCAGCGTGCCGTCGTCCAGATAATCGAGTTCGCCCCCGACCGGCACGCCGTGCGCCAGGCGGGTGACTTCGACCGCCGTATGGCTCAGCCGGTCGGCGATATAATGCGCCGTCGTTTGGCCGTCGACCGTCAGGTTCATCGCCAAGATTACCTCGCGGACATCGCCGGCTTCGGCGCGGCCGACCAGGCCGGCGATGTTCAAGTCTTCCGGTCCCACCCCGTCGAGCGCCGAGAGCCGTCCGCCCAGAACGTGGTAGCGGCCTTTGAAGGAGCGGGTCCGCTCGAGCGCCCAGAGATCGGCGACATCCTCGACGACACAAACCGTCCCGCCGTCGCGCTCCAGATCCATGCAGATGGCGCAGGGCTCCACCGTATCGAGATTGCCGCAAGTCCCGCAGACGAGGATCGCGTCCGCCGCGTCGCTCAACGCCTGCGCCAACGGCTGCATCAGGCTTTCCCGCCGCTTGATCAGGTGCAGCACGGCGCGGCGGGCCGAGCGCGGTCCCAGTCCCGGCAGCCGCGACAGCAATTGAATGAGGCGCTCGATTTCAGTCATGCGCAGCGATCAGAACGGCAGTTTCATTCCGGGAGGCAGGGACAATCCGCCCATCAGTTTTTGCGTTTCCTCCTGGACCCTGAGCTCGATCTTGCCTTTGGCGTCATTGTGCGCCGCCACGATCAAATCCTCCAAAATCTCCGCCTCGTCCGGATTGGCCAAGGAAGGGTCGATATGCAGACGCCGCATCTCGCCCTTACCGTTCAAGGTTACCTTGACCAATCCCGCGCCCGCGGACCCATCGATTTCCAGATGGCGGAGCGATTCCTGCATCTCGGCCATCTTATCCTGCATTTCCTGCGCCTGCTTCATCAGCTGGCCGAGATTCTTCATGGGTTAATCCTCATCGTCGTCCCTTTCGTCTTCCAAGTCTTCCAGGCCCGCTCCCGGCAGGTCCATGGGCTCCCGCGGCGTCACTTTCGAGACCGTCGATCCAGGAAACGCGGCTTTGACCGCTTTGACGAGATCGTCCGATTCGGCCTCGTCGCGCAGCCGCTGATCCTCGGCCCGCACTTGCTCGCCGATCGTCGCCTCGCCCGCCTCGCTGGAGACGCTGACGACCCAACGCGTGCCCGTCCATTCGTTCAGAAAGGCCGAGATCCGGTTAACCAAATCGCGCGGCGCATCGGATTCGAGCCGAATCTCGATTCGCCCCGGCTCGAACCGCACCAGATGAACGCTGTTCTGCAAATGCGAATACAGGATCATCTCTTTGCGATCCCGGAAGAGATCGACGACTTCCTTGAAACTCTTGGGCTGGGGCAAGACGGCTTCGGGCGGCGCCAGCGGCGCGGGTTCGGAGGCCGGCGCCCGCTCCGCCGCCGGCTGCGCCGCCAGGGCCGCAGACGTGTTACCCCCGGCCGAGCCTCCGGAAGGGCTGCCCGATGATCCACCCTGTGAGCCGCCCCGTGAACCGTCGGCCGCTTCCGACCGGACCACGACCGAAATCGTGCCGTCATCGCTTCTTCCCTGCGGCCAAGCGATGCCACGCGGTGACACGGAGACAGAGACCGCAGGAACGA
>JAYPOZ010000024.1:0-52135 GCA_038131165.1 Rickettsiales bacterium
GGCTGCTCCACGGTTGTCCGATCATGGCGGCGCAGGGCGGCGGCGCCGTCGTCAACACCGCATCGGTGGCGGGTCTCGGTGCGCTGATGCGCCAGCAGGTAGACTATTACGCCGACCCCGCGGCGATGGAAGGCGTCAGCGCCTATGTCGCCGCAAAGCACGGCGTGGTCGGCCTGACCAAGCAGTTCGCGGTCGCCTACGGCAAAGCCGGAGTCCGCGTGAACGCCGTCTGCCCCGGTTACATCGAAACGCCGATTATCGCCGAACGCCTGGCGCAGGGCGGGGGGCGGGACTTTCTCATCGACCTGCATCCGATCGGCCGTCTGGGTCAGCCGGCGGAAGTCGCCTCGGTCGCGGCCTTCCTCGCGAGCGACGCAGCCTCCTTCGTGACCGGCGTCGCCATGCCCGTCGACGGTGGATACTCGGCGCGCTAGACCGATTTGCGCGAGTGCCTGCGCCGCCCTTCGACACGCTCAGGACGACGCCCTGTTTTATTGTGGCCATTGTGAGCCCTTCATCCTGAGCTTGTCGAAGGACGAAGGGCGTCGGACGGGGCATGACATCCGGCTGCCCGCGCGCTACATCGGTGGAAACCCCATACACGCGCGGATAAGGATGGAATTATGGAATATCGCCAACTCGGAACCTCGTCGCTCAAGGTCTCGCCGATCTGCTTCGGCTGCAATGTCTTCGGCTGGACGGCGGACGAGGCAATGTCGTTCCGCTTGCTCGATGGCTGGCTCGACGCGGGGTTCAATTTTTACGATACGGCAGACGTTTATTCCCGCTGGCACCCCGGCAATTCCGGCGGCGAGTCCGAAACCATCATGGGGAAATGGCTGGAGAGCCGGGGCTGCCGCGACAAGATCGTGCTGGCGACCAAGTTCGGCATGGATATGGGGGATGGCAAGGTCGGCCTGTCGCCGGACTACATGATGCGCGCGGTCGAAGATTCGTTGCGCCGGCTCAAGACCGACTACATCGACCTCTACCAATCTCATAAAGATGATCCGGACACGCCGGTCGATGCCACGCTCGAGGCCTACGCGAAGCTCATCGAGCAGGGCAAGGTGCGCGAGATCGGCGCCTCCAATTTCACCGCTGCCCGTCTGAAGGAAGCGCTCGACGCCAGCAAGACGAAAGGATTGCCGCGCTATCAGAGCCTGCAGCCGCTCTACAGTCTTGTCGAGCGCGATACGTTCGAGGGCGAGCTCGAAGAGCTCTGCTTGTCGGAGAATGTCGGCGTGATCGGTTTTTATTCCTTGGCGAGCGGATTTCTGACCGGCAAGTACCGCTCGAAGGCCGATATGGAAGGCCGCATCCGTGCGCCGCGGGTCGAGAAATACGTCAACGAGAAGGGATTCCGAGTCCTGGATGCGCTGGACGCGGCGGCCCAGAAGCATAATGCGAAGATGGGGCAGGTCGCCCTCGCCTGGCTGATTGCGCGCCCGAGCGTGACCTCGCCGATCGCCAGCGCCACCAATATGGATCAGCTCGCCGAATTGACGGCAGCGGCCGACGTGACGTTGGACGCGGATGACATTCAAAAGATAGACGAGGCCAGCAAGTGAGCGCCCATAAAAGACAATGCCTCTGCGGGGCGGTGACGTTTACGGCGGAGAACGTCGAGCATCACCATCACGCCTGTCATTGCGGCATGTGCCGGCGTTGGGCGGGCGGCCCGCTGTTGGCGGCCTCCGCCGAGGGCGTGATCTTCGCGGGTGAAGAGAACATCACCGTCTTCGGATCGTCGGAATGGGCAGAGCGCGGATTCTGCAAAGTGTGCGGCTCGAACCTGTTCTACCGGCTCCGAGACGGCGGCGGCTATCACATGCCGGTCGGTGTCTTCGACGATCAGTCGGCCTTTAAGGTCGTTGGCGAAATCTTCATCGACCGGAAGCCCGGTGGCTACGCTTTCGCGGGCGATCATCCGCGCCTGACGGAAGAGGAAACCATGGCGATGTTCGCGGAAGCCGGCGCGACCTAAAGGCGCGGCTGGCCGGTCTTCTTACCCGACCCGCCCGCCGTCGTTTCGCCGGACGGCGATCACGGAGGAGCGCGGGACGCTGTTGCCGCCGTCTGGAAAATGGCTGCCGCCGCGCTCGCCCGGATGCTGGATGCCGATAAAGACCGTCTTGCGGTCGGCGCTCCAGGCAAGGCCGGTGACTTCGCATTCCCGGGGGCCGACCATGAAGCGGCGGATTTCACCCGTGGCGGGATCGCCGATCAGCACTTGATTGTTTCCCTGTCCGGCGAAATCGCCGCTGTCGGTGTATTTGCCGTCGGTCTGAATCCAGAGCATGCCTTGGCTATCGAACGCCAGGCCGTCCGGCGAGTTGAACATGTTCGCGGGCATCACGTTCGGCGATCCGGCGCGCTCGTCCCGATGCACGACCGGATTGCCGGCGACGACGAACAGGTCCCAGCCGAAGTCGCGGGCGGCATGATCGCCGCCCGCGGGCCGCCAGCGGACGATCTGTCCGTATATGTTGCCCTCGCGTGGGTTGGGGCCGCCGACCGGCGTCGCGTCGCCGCCCTTGTTCGGCTTTCTGCCGCGGTTCTTGTTATTGGTCAGGCAGCAATAGACCTCGGCTTCGTGCGGGTTTGCGGCGACCCATTCCGGGCGATCCATCGTCGTCGCCCTGACCGCGGAGGCCGCCAGGCGGGTGTGAATGCAGATTTCGGCCTGGCTCGCCAAGCCGGTGGCGTCCGGGGTCAACTCGAGCCATCGGCCCTTGCCGCCGTCCTCGAACTTGGCGGCGAACAGAGTGCCCCGGTCGAGCAAGTCGCGATTGTCGCCGCCGGCGCTGTAGTTGCCGTCGCTAACGAATTTGTAGATGAACTCGCCCCGTTCGTCGTCGCCCATATAGACGACGACCCGGCCGTCGGCGGCGAGCACGACTTCCGCATTCTCGTGCTTGAGGCGGCCGAGCGCGGTCCGTTTCCTCGGAGTCGAATCGGGGGCGAGCGGGTCGATTTCGACGACGTAGCCATGCCGGTTCGGCTCGTTCGGATGTTTCGAGATATCGAAGCGCTCGTCGGTCATGGCCCAGCCGAAGCCGCGGTCCTTCAGGCCGACGCCGTAGCGGGAAAGTGCGGGGCTCGGCGCGAGGTCGGGGTCGCTCGACGAAAAATAGCCGTTAAAATTCTCCTCGCAGGTCAGATAGGTGCCCCACGGGGTGCGGCCGCTGCCGCAGTTGTTGAAGGTGCCCAGCGCATGGGTGCCCGTCGGATCGGCGGCGGTCTTCAGCAGATCGTGGCCCCGTGCGGGCCCCGCGATGTGCATGGGGGTGTCGGCGGTGATGCGCCGGTTGTAGGGCGAATCCCGCACCACCCGCCATTGGGTGCCGTCTTGGGCGATCTCCAGAATGCTGACGCCATGGGCGGCTTTGCCTTTGCGCACGTCGTCGGGTGTCTCGGGTAATTTCGACCAACGGTTGCCGTAGACGATATGACGGTTCACGAACTCGTTGTTGACCGCCAGGACGCTGCGCCCGGCGGCCGTGAAGAGCGCCATCCCGTCGGTGTTGTCGCCGAAGGCCTTTTCCTGACTGGCGCCGGTCCCGCGCGTCGCCTGATCGAAGGGGACGCCGTCGGACCAGAGCGGGTCGCCCCAGCTCACGAGAACCTGCCAGTTGTACCCGGTGGGAACGGTGACCGTATCCAGGGTGCTCGGCGCCACGGCGCCGAAGCCGAAGCGGCCCGCGGCGCGCGCTTCGAACGGCGTGAGGGCCGTCGATCCCAACAGGAACGCCGCCGCGCCGAAGGCGGCGCCGCCGCCCAGCATTTCCCGGCGCGACAGGGCTTTCTCCGCCAGCCGTGCAAACTCCGGCTCCGGGATGGCCTGCGAATCCTGAGGATTCCGGGACACAATTGGCATGGTCTCGTTCCTTGTAAGCTCATGTGCGGACGGTCGGGGATGTTCCGACCGGCTACGCCTTCGCGAGTAGTGCGCGCAGGTTGCGGGCATGTGACGCCAATCGGAAGAATATAGGACAAATCAGAGCCGCCCGGGAGCCTGATTTCTTCCGTTTCGGCCTGGTTTGAAGGTTTGCTATCGCCGCTCCGAAGCCTAGATTCACCAGTAAGCCAGCAACGATGATCACGGAGGTGCACGGCCATGGCCGGCAAGACTCTTTTCGAAAAAATCTGGGACCGACACGTCATCGCCGAGCGCGAAGGCGGGCAATCCCTCATCTATATCGACCGGCACCTGTGCCATGATGGATCCTTCAACGCCTTTAATCAGTTGCGCGAGCATGGACGGACGGTGCGGCGGCCGCAGCAGACATTCGCGACGCCCGATCATTATACGCCCACCCGCTCCAGCGATCTGCGGGATGTCCCGGATCCGCGCGCCCATGAAATCTCGACGGCGATCGACAAGAACTGCGCGGATTTCGGGGTGACCTTGTTCCCGTGGGGCGACGACCGGCAGGGCATCGCGCACGTGGTCGGGCCCGAGCAGGGCATTACGGTGCCGGGAATCGTGCTGTGCTGCGGCGACAGTCATACGTCGACCCATGGGGCGCTCGGTTGCATTTCGTTCGGCATCGGCGCGTCCGAGGTGGCGCACGTGATGGCCACGCAGGCGATCTGGCAGCGCCGGCCCAAGACCATGCGGATTAACGTCGACGGCAAGCTCGGTTACGGCATCTCCGGCAAGGACGTGATCATCGCGATCATCCGCCAGATCAGTGCGGCGGGCGGCACCGGACATGCGATCGAGTATGCGGGCTCCGCGATTCGGGATCTGTCGATGGAGGGACGGCTCACGCTCTGCAACATGACCATCGAGGCGGGCTCGCGGATCGGCATGGTGGCGCCGGACGACACGACGATCGACTACGTCCGGGGACGGCCGTTTGCTCCCAAAGGCGGGGCCTGGGAGAAGGCCGAAGCCTTCTGGCGGGCGCTGCCGACGGACGAGGATGCGGTTTTCGATACCGAACACACGATCGACGGCAATGCCATCGCGCCGATGGTGACCTGGGGCAACAGCCCGCAATGGGCGGCGCCCGTGACCGACACGATCCCCGACCCCTCGACCGAGCCGGATGCGGAGAAGCGGGCGGAAATGGTCGACACGCTCGATTATATGGGCCTCAAGCCGGGAACCAGAATCACCGACATCAAGGTCGACAAGGTCTTCATCGGCTCCTGCACGAACGCGCGGATCGAGGACCTGCGATCGGCGGCGGCGGTCGCCAAGGGGCGGCGCGCGGTCGTCTCCACCTTGATCTCGCCGGGATCGGGTTTGATCAAGAAACAGGCGGAAGCGGAAGGGCTCGACAAGATCTTCACGGATGCGGGGATGGAATGGCGTCTGCCCGGCTGTTCGATGTGCGTCGGCATGAACGGCGATCTGCTGGAGCCGGGCGAACGATCCGCTTCGACCAGCAACCGGAATTTCCGGGGCCGTCAGGGGCAGGGCAGCCGGACCCATCTGGTCAGCCCGGCGATGGCGGCGGCGGCGGCCGTCACCGGGACGTTCGCCGATGTCCGCAAATTGATGGAGGGCTAAGCCATGGAAGCGTTCACGACGTTCAAAGGCATCGGTATTCCGATCGATATTCTGAATTGCGACACCGACCAGATCATTCCGGCGCGTTTCCTGCGCAAGGACCGCACCGACCCGGAGATGGCGAGTTTTCTCTGGCATGACCTGCGCCAGAACCCGGATTTCATTTTCAACAAGCCGCCCTACAATCAGGGCAAGGTCGTTGTCGCGGACATCAACTGGGGTTGCGGGTCGTCGCGCGAGGGCGCGGTTTATGCGCTCAATGCGAACGGAATCCGCGCCGTCGTCGCACCCAGTTTCGGCGATATTCATTATAACAATTGCCTGAAATGGGGAGTGTTGCCTGTCCGATTGTCGCGCGGCGATTGCGATACGCTGCGCCAGCAACTACATGATACGCCGGGAGCCGAAATCGCTTTCGACCTGGAGGCGCAGAGCGTGACCGGGCCGGACGGTACGGTCTACGGGTTCGATATCGATCCTTTCGACAAGTACCGTATGCTGAACGGGCTTGACGACTACGGGGTCACGCGGGAGTACGACGATCAATTCGACGCCTTCGAGGCGAAGCACAAGGCGGAATACGACTGGCTTTACCCGCAAGCCTAGACCCGCCCTGGATGGAGTAAGAATGAATGCCCGGGAAGACCCTCTTCCAGAAGATTTGGGACAATCACGTCGTCGTCGCGCGCGACGACGGCAAGACGCTGCTGTATGTGGACCGCCAGCTTCTGCCGGACTGGCAGCACCGTGCCTTTGACGCGCTGGTCGAACAGGGGCGCACGGTTCGGAAACCGAAGCAGAACTTCGCCATGCCCGATCACAGCGTGCCGACGACGGTCACGCGGGTCGAGGAAATCACCGAAGACGTGATGCGGATTCCCGTAGAAGAATTGGGGCGGCATTCGAAGAATTTCGGCGTCGTGCATTTCGACCTGACCGACGACCGCCACGGCATCGTCCATGTGGTCGGGCCGGAGCAGGGCATTACCTTGCCGGGGCTGATTGTCGTGTGCGGCGATTCCCACACCTCGACCAATGGCGCGCTGGGATGCATCGCGTTCGGCATCGGGACATCGGAAGTGGAGCACGTGCTGGCGACGCAGACGATTTGGCAGGAAATGCCGAAGCAGATGCGGGTGACCATCAACGGCGAACTCGGATATGGCGTCACCGCAAAAGACGTCATCCTCGCGGTAATCGGCAAGATCGGGACAGCCGGCGGGACAGGCTACGCCATCGAGTATTCCGGCACCGCGATCAGTGCCATGTCGATGGAAGGCCGGATGACGATGAGCAATATGACCATCGAAGCCGGCGCCCGCTTCGGCCTGATGCCGGTCGACGAGAAAACCATCGAGTATATCAAGGGTCGGCCCTATGCCCCGTCGGGAGAGAAATGGGATCAGGCGGTGGAGGCATGGCGGGAGATGCGCTCCGACGCCGACGCGCGTTTCGACCGCGAAGTCACGCTCGATGCCGCCGAGATCGCGCCGATGGTCAGCTGGGGGACCAGCCCGCAGGACGTCGTCCAGGTGACCGGCAATGTGCCGGACCCTTCGCGGGAGGGCGACGGCGACCGCCGGGCGGATATCAAGAGTTCTCTCGACTATATGGATCTGAAACCGGGCATGCCGATGACCGATATCAAGGTCGATAAGGTCTTCGTCGGCGCCTGCACCAATGCCCGTATCGAAGACCTGAGGGCGGCGGCGGCGATTGCGAAGGGACGCAAGGCCCAGGTGCAGACCCTGATCGTCCCGGGATCGGGCTTGGTCAAGAAACAGGCCGAAGCCGAAGGCCTCGACAAGATATTCACGGAGGCGGGCATGGAATGGCGCCAGCCGGGCTGCTCCATGTGCTGTGCGCTCAACGGCGATATCGTCGGCCCCGGCGAGCGCGTCGCCGCGACCAACAACCGGAATTTCAAGGGCCGTCAGGGTCCCGGCAGCCGGACCCATCTGGTGAGTCCGACCATGGCCATAGCGGCCGCCGTGACCGGGCGGATTACAGACGTGCGCACCTTGATGGAGGACGAATAAGGATGGAGCCGTTCACGACATTCAAGGCCATCGCCGTTCCCATCGATATTCCGAATTGCGATACGGACCAAATCATCCCGGTGCGGTTTGTCCGCATGGCGCAGGATGATCCGGATTATCCTAAGTTCTTCCTGCACGATCTGCGTTTCAATCCGGACGGCTCGGAGAAGGACTTCATCTTCAACAAACCGCCGTTCAACGAAGCCAAGATTTTGGTGACCGATACCAATTGGGGGTGCGGCTCGTCGCGTGAGAATGCCGTCTATACCATGGCGGCCAATGGAATCCGTGCCGTCGTCGCGCCGTCGATCGCGGATATTCACTATAATAACTGCAAGAAGAACGGGATCGTCCCGGTGATTCTCGATGATGGAGTTTGCGCGGCGATGCGGCGGCATTTGCACGAATCGCCAGGGGCCGAAATTAGCGTCGATCTGGAAACGCAGACCGTGACCGGCCCGGATGGGGCGGCGCATTCCTTCGACATCGACCCTTTCGACAAACACAGGCTGCTAAAAGGCCTCGATGACATCAGTTTAACCCTGGAATACGCGGATGAAATCGAGGCGTTCGAGACGCGTCATGAAGTTGTCAGCGGATGGATGTATTAGTGGGTAGGCTCGGGTTAACCTTGTTTAATCGAGATGAATGCACTTAAATAGCGAAGTAGTGTTTCGGTTTAACGTCGCTGTATCTTTATTGTTAGAAGATTAATTCCTTGCGCCGAATCTGGATTGGCCTGACGGGATTTGCCGGAGGGTTAAGATTTCGAGGATGAGATCACAGGGAAAATGACAGCTAAGCGTCATCGATTGTTCGGATTGATATGTGCAACCATCCTCCTTGGGATGACGTTACCGGCGAGCGCGCAGAACAAATACACCAAATATATCAAGGCGACCCCGACCAGCCTCTTCGAGCAGTGTGTCGAAAGTTTGGATGATATCGCCTGTTATTTCTATGCCGGTCTGCAGAAGAAGCGTGGCAATTTGAACGATGCGCATGACGCCTTTTTCCTCGGTGCTCAACTGGCGAGAGAGCGCGCCGGTTTCGTGTGCATGCTGGAATTGGCCCGGATGTACGAGAAGGGCGAAGGCACCCGGAAGGATTCGGTTCAAGCCTACCGTTGGTATACGATCCTGATGACCGATCAGCCTGCGTAGGACTTGCGTGCGGCGGCCGCCAACAAAAGGCAATCCCTTGCCGCTGCCATGACGACGGACCAGATCGCCAAGGCGGAAGCGATGGCGCGTGCATGGAAGGCGCAGAGCGGCACGTAGCAGCCGCCCGTCGGCATCCTTGATAACCTTCGAGAATTATTGTGTCTCGTCGCCCTTGAGACCGAGGTGCCACATGACTCCGACCGCGGCGCCTTTGACACGTGGCAGCAACCAGAGGGTCAGCGACAGAACCAGTGCCGGCCAAATCGCCACGTGAACCCAAATCGGCGGCGCATAACCCTGCTCGATAAATAACAGGAGCGGGGCGATTAGATGTCCGACGATTAGAATCGTGAAATAAGGGGCGATATCGTCGGTCCGGATAATGGCGAGTTTGGTGCCGCACGAACCGCATTCGTCTACGGGTTTGAGATAGGTCCGATAAATCGGCGCCTCGCCGCAACAGGGACAGCGTTTCCGCAACCCCCAGAGCATGGGGCGGATGGGTATGCCGACGCCTCGACGATATTCTTCCATGTGCCTCATTTAATCGTCGTCCCAGCCAACCGCAACGCAAAAGGCGCAAGAGCGACAATCAGCCTCACGCGGGTTATGTTTCGTCCGTGCCGGCCCGGTCGATCTTATCTTCGGCGATGGCGCGCTCTTCGTCGCTCGGGCGCGGGATATCATCGTTTTCGTCTGCATAGGGACCGAGCTGGAAGACCGCCATGATCGGGAAATGATCCGATCCGAACTTCTCCAGCCTTTCGAGCGCGATCAATGCAAATGATTCGGACACGAAGAAGTGGTCGAGCGGCCAGCGAAGCAGCGGAATTTTGGCGTTATAGGTGCTGTACATCCCACGGCCAATTCTGGGGTCGAGCATGCCGCTGATTTTTTGGAACAGGCGCGTCGTCTCGGACCACGCGACGTCGTTCAGGTCGCCGAAGACGATAGCCGGCTCTCGAGACTGTGCGACCGACTTCGCGACCATCAGCAATTCGCCGTCACGGTCGATCGATGTTGGGTTTTCTGTGGGGCTCGGCGGTGTCGGATGAAGACAGTGAAGTTTAATCTCTTCGCCGCAGCGCAGTTCCGCCACAGTTGATATCGAAGGAATTTCCGGATCGACCAGGAATTCGACTTTCGGATTTCGGCACGCAAGTTTCGAGAAGAGATGCATGCCATACAGGTTCTCCTGGGGATGGGCGATTCGATAGGGATAGTCTGCGGTAAGTTGGGCCAATTCCGAATCCCACCAATGATCCGTCTCCAGGGCAAGAAATACGTCAGGTTGACGCTTTCTTACGATCTCTAGAAGCGACTTCGAACGTCTGTTTGTCTGCAGGACGTTGGCGACAAGTATGGAAACTTGCCGCTCGGGTGTCGAATGCGCGGCGTGCTTCAGCTCGGTCGCATACAAACGGGTGTAGGGCGCGATATTCGAAAGCTGGAGCCAAAAGCAGGCAAGGACAATTAAGACAGTGACGGCGTCGACAATGCCGAAGGGCCATACGACAAGCGGGAATCCGGTGGCAGCGATGATTGCCAGAACTGCGAACTGGAGACGCGGGAAGTCGGTGGCGCGAATCCACCAAACCTCGTGGCGCAAATGGGGCGCTAAGGTGAGGCAAGCAACGACTGCGCTAAGGCAATAAAGAAGTAACTCGGCCACAAGAATTAATCCTATATTCTACCCGCGCGCCGTGGCTTAGCCGTCCTCCTCCGCCAAAATAACCAGACCGTCGACGCCGACGATTGAATCGTGTTTTACGATGAGCGGGTTGACCTCCGCTTCGGCGACGCGGGGCCCCTCTACCAAGGCGAGTTGGGAGACCGCCACGATGGCCCGGGCGAGGCCATCGAGATCGCCTCGGGGCATGCTTCGATAGCCTCGGATCATCGCCAAGCCGGAGACTTCCTCGATCATCTCATGCGCGTCGCTCAACGATACCGGTGCCAGCCGCAGCGCCGCATCGCGGTAGATTTCGGCGAGGACGCCCCCCATGCCGAGCACGACCGTCGGGCCCACAAGTGAATCGACCCGGTAACCGAGCAGTACTTCCGCCAATCCGGACTCCATGCGTTGCAGAAGAAACCCCTCGATCCGGGCCTGCGGGTTGTCGACGGCGATGCGTCGGCGGATCGATTCGGTGGCTGCATTGACGCCGACGCTGTCTTTGACCCCCAGGACCACGCCGCCGGCCTCGGTTTTATGCGGCAGATCGGCAGACACGATCTTGACCGCGACGGGAAATCCGATTTCGTGCGCGCCGTCTGGGGCGGCTTCGGCATCCTTGACGAAACGCATCGGGGCTTGCGGTATGCCGAGCGCCTCGAAGACCGCCCGGGCCTCGCGCTCGTCGAAGACTTTGCCGCGGCCTACTTTCAGGGCCTCGGTGACCGCCCGCGAGGGCGCTTGGGTCTCCGCGTCCGGGGCCGGCGCCTGCCAGTCGAGGGCCGCTTTCACGCCGTCCGCGCAAGATTCCGGCGTTCGAAAAGCGGCGATTTCAGCTGCGGCCAATAGCGCAAAGGCTTCGTCGCCCTCCGGGACCAGGAAGGCACAGATCGGTTTACCGCCGCCCTTTCGCTCGATCAAAGGTTTGACCGTCAGGTTGGGATTGGACCGCGCGGAGGAGCCGACCGCGAAGACGACGACATCCGTATCGTCGGCGGCGAGGGCCTCGTCCAGCACGGCGCCGATGGCTTCCGAATTCGCGTTGCCGAATGTGGTGTCGACGAGGGGTCCGTTCTGCGGGCGAATGCCGTGTTCGCTATCGAGCCTGGCCATCGCCTCGGCCGAGAACGGGCGGCACTCGATATCCAGCAGACTGAGATTGTCGACCACCATGGCACCGCCTCCGCCCGTCGTAGTGATCACGGACGCCCGATTTCCGGGTTTCGGCGCACGGCCCATGAGCATCGGCGGCATCTCGTAGAGTGTCTCGAAATTGCGGACCCGGACGATGCCATGCTTGCGGAAGAAGGCGTCGACCGCCTCGTTACTGCCGGTGATCGAGCCTGTATGAGAGGCGGCGACGGCGTTGGCCGCCTCGGACCGCCCGAGTTTATAGGCCAGCACTGGCTTTCCCGCCGCATGGGCGCGCCGGGCCATGGCGGCCATGCGGTCGGCGTCTCGGATGGTTTCCAGAAACAGCAGGATCGCCGAAGTGTCCGGGTCGTCGACCATGGTGTCGGCGACCTCGGCCACGGTCAGGTCGCATTCGTTTCCGATCGAGACCATTTTCGCGAAGCCTATTCCCCGGTCGCCGCCACGCGAAATGAAGGTGCCCAATAGGCTGCCGGATTGCGAGATGACGGAATATCCGCCGGCCGGTAATTCCGGAAGTTCCATTATGGTGTTGGCGGTCAGCGCCAGCGACGGCTTGATCCCAATGATCCCGATGCAATTCGGGCCAATCAGGCGAACTCCGCCGGCGCGCGCGATTTCGACGATTTCTTCCTGCAGGGCGCGGCCGTCCTTGCCCACTTCCGCGAAGTTGGCGGTAAAAATGGTGGCGATGGAAGCGCCGATCTCCGCGCAGTCGCGGATGATGTCGGGGACCGAGTGCGGCGGGGTCATGATCAGAACCTGGTCCACCGGTGCCGTGATGTCGCCGACACGATGATAACAACGGGTGCCATAGAGTTCGTCGCGTGTCGGATTGACCGGAAAGATCTCGCCTTTGTAGCCATGCTTGCGCAGGTATTCGTGGACGCGCGCATTGTTCTTGCCGGGCGTGTCGCCCGCCCCCACGAGGGCGACCGAGCGAGGGCGGAAAAGGGCGTCGGCGAGGGAAGGTTTTGTCATGTTGGACCGTGCTGTGGGTTTGGGATATCGGACGCCAAGGGACTATAGCGCGGGCGAGCGTGAACGGAAATCGTGGCGGGATTGCGATTTCATTGAATCAATGGCATCACCCACACGGATATAGATAGGGGAGGACACCATGGCGACGAACGAAGTAACCGGCGGAGAAGCGCTGGTCCGGATGCTGAAATTGCATGGCGTCAATGTCATCTTCGGTTTGTGCGGCGATACCAGCCTGCCGTTCTACGACGCGCTCTACCGCACCGGAGGCGAGATGACTCATGTGCTGACGCGCGACGAGCGGCATGCGGCCTATATGGCGGATGCCTATGCGCGGGTGACGGGGCGGGTCGGTGTCTGCGAAGGCCCTTCCGGCGGCGGCGCCACCTATATCGCGCCCGGTTTGATCGAAGCCAATGAATCGTCGATCCCCATTCTGGCCATAACCAGCGATATCTCGGTCTCGGGACGGGGAAAATACACGCTCACGGAAATGGACCAGGAGGCGTTGTTCCGTCCGCTGACCAAATTCACGCAAGTGATCGACAATGCGGCCGATCTGCCGCGGGTCCTGCGGCGTGCGTTTAAGGAGATGACGACCGGACGCCCGGGTTCCGCCCATATCGGATTGCCGTTCGACGTACAGCGCCAGACCGTGGACGAGGCGGATATTTGGGCGGAGCCGATCTACGGCCGCTATCCCGCCCGTCGCGTCGGCCCCGATCCCGAGGCCGTGACAGCGGCAGCGGCGTTGATCGCCAAATCGAAGCAGCCGTTGTTCATTTGTGGCGGCGGCGTCGTGATCTCCGGCGCCGAGGTGGAACTCGAGGCATTGGCAAAGAAGATCGACGCCCCCATCGCAACGACGATCAGCGGCCAAGGCAGTATCGCCGACGATCACCTGTTGTCGCTTGGCGTGGTCGGCAGCAATGGCGGCACGATGCCGACGCGCCGCGTCGTCGATGCCGCGGACCTCATCATCTTTGTCGGGTGCCGGGCGGGTTCGGTCACGACCGAGAGGTGGCAGCATCCGGCGCCGGGCGCCGCGAAAATCGTACATATCGACGTCGACCCCGCCGTGATGGGCGCCAATTACCGGCCGGATGCGGCGCTTGTCGGCGATGCGCGGTTGTGTCTGGCGGCGCTGGACTCGGCGGTCGAGCGGCGCGCGTCCGGCAACGCCAAGGAACTGGTCACGCGGGCGAGGAAGGATAAGTACGGCGCATTCAAGGAACTTGCGAAGTCGAATGAACAGCCCATACGGCCGGAACGGTTGGTGGACGAATTACAGAAAGTACTGCCGTCCGACGCCGTCATCGTTGCAGACCCGGGTACCCCGTGTCCGTATTTCTCTGCCTATTACGAGATCCAGGAAACCGGCCGGAGTTTCATCAGCAACCGGGCGCATGGCGCGTTGGGGTTTGCCTTGCCCGCTGTCGTCGGCGCCTATTACGGGCGTTCCGGATCGAAATGCGTCGCCATCATGGGCGACGGCAGTTTTGGCATGGCCGCCGGGGAGCTGGAGACCATTCGCCGGCTAGGTATTCCCGTCACGCTTGTAGTCGTCTCGAACAGCGTCTTCGGTTGGATCAAGGCAGGGCAGCGGAGCGGGTACGATGGACGGTATTATTCTGTCGATTTCACCCGTACCGACCACGCCGCCGTGGCGCAAGCCTATGGGATCAAATCTTGGACCGTGCGCGACCCCAACGATCTGGCGGAAGCCTTGCAGGCCGCGACGAAACTGGATGAACCGACGCTGGTCGACGTGATCTCGCAACCCCTGCAAGAGGCCCGTGCCCCGGTCAGCGAATGGGTCGCCTAGACCCGGGCCTGTGACGGCGGACACTGACGAATGACCGTGCGGCGCGGGATATAGGCACTATAATGCTCGCCAAAAGGATCGATCGATGCCGGAACAGATATACGCGCGTAATTTGAAGGCAGGAGATGTTCTTTTCCGCGAGGGTGCGGAAGGGGACGACGCCTATATCGTCGAGAGCGGTTCCATCGAAATTTCGCTCGACTTGCCGGCCGGGAAGAAAGTTTTGGCGACTCTCGGCAAAGGCGAAATCCTGGGTGAGATGTCGCTGATCGCAGATGCGCCGCGCTCGGCCACGGCCATCGCAGCGGAGGATTCCGAACTCCTGGTCCTGAAACGGGATCGGCTGTTGAAGCCTATCGAGGCGGCCGATCCGATCATGCGGCTGATGATCCAGATGATTGTGGACCGGCTGCGCGATGCGCCGCGATGGATGAAGGAAGGCGATGCCTCGCTGCCGGAAGTCAGCAAAGCGCGGCAAAAGGCCTTCGACGAAGTGCGCGAGCTGGCATTGCGGCGCATTCAGATCGAAGGCGAGATGCGTCAGGCGATCGATGTGCCGGAACTCGAACTTCACTATCAGCCGATCATCAACCTGAAGACGGGAATTCTTTCAGGTTACGAAGCGCTGATGCGGTGGACCCATCCGGTGCGGGGATTCGTCTCGCCGGGCGAATTCATCCCGCTGGCGGAAGAGACCGGAATGATCGTCGAAATGGGCCGCTGGGCGCTGGCAACGGGGTTGCGCGATCATCTGGCCATGCTCGACGCCTTCAAGCGTGCGTTTCCCGGCGAAAAGCCGCCCTTCGTGAGCGTCAACGTCTCGGGGCGGCAACTGTTCGAATTGTCGGAGATCGATGTGCTGCGCGGGATCATCGAAGACTCGGGCGTCGACCCGCAGCAGATCAAGCTGGAGATCACCGAGAGCCTTATGGTCCACGATGCCGAACACGCCGCCGTGGCGTTGAAGCGGTTGAAAGAGCTCGGCATTCTGCTGGCAATCGACGATTTCGGGACCGGCTATTCCAGCCTCAGCTATCTGCATCGCTTCCCCTTCGATACGCTAAAGATCGACCGCGCCTTCGTCGTCAATATGAGCAAAGACGAATCGGCCCATAAGCTCGTCCATGCCATCGCCAGCATGGCCATCGATCTCGGCCTCGACATCGTCGCCGAAGGGATCGAAGAGCGCGACGAATTCGATACTCTCGCCGGTTTCGGATGCCATTACGGCCAGGGGTTCTTCATGGCCCGTCCCAGTCCTATATCCAATAACATCGAACTGATCGAGAACGCCACGACGTGGTAACGGCTTAGGACAGGGGAGGGGACGTTGAGCGACGAGATCTCGCATCTGAAAGAGTGGGCGGCGCTGACTCAAGGAATCGCCCCCGATCGCGGACCCGAAGACGGTATCCTGCGGGCGGTCCTGCGCCAGGATTCGCAGGCGCGCGACGCGGCGATGGCACTCCCCTTCGAGACCGAGCCGGCCAGCTATACACGGACGCTGGAACAGATCGCGGACAAGGTGACGCCCAAATGAGCGCCGACGAGATTGCCGCCCTCTCCCTCGCCGATGCGGCGGAGAAAATCGCGCGGAAGGAGATTTCATCCCAGGAAGCCACGCAAGCGGCCCTCAATCGGATCGAGCGTTTCGGCGCCAAGCTCCACGCGATTGCTCACTGCGTCCCCGACGCGGCGTTGGAAGGCGCCCGTCAGGCAGATGCGGACCTGTCCGCCGGGAAGGTTCGCGGGCCGCTGCACGGGGTGCCGCTGGCGCACAAGGACATGTACTACCGGGCAGGCTGGACCGCCGCCTGCGGCTCGAACATTCTTGCGGATTTCGTGCCGGATGCGACATCCACCGCGATTACCCGCCTGGATGCCGCCGGTGCCCTGGATATCGCACGGCTCAACATGGTCGAATTCGCCTTTGGCCCGACGGGCCATAACGAGGTCGCCGGGACGCCGCGCAATCCGTGGAATACCGACTACATTACCGGCGGCTCGTCGAGCGGCTCCGGCGCTTCGGTCGCCGGGCGGCTGGTCTATGGCGCGCTTGGTTCCGACACCGGCGGCTCGATCCGTCTGCCGGCCCAGTGCTGCGGGCTGGCGGGGGTAAAGGGCACCTACGGGCTCGTCAGCCGCCATGGCGCGATGCCGCTGTCATATTCGCTGGATCATGTGGGACCGCTCACCCGTACCGTGAAGGACAGCGCGCTGATCCTGCAGGCGATTGCCGGTCACGATCCGAACGATCCGACGACCAGCCACCGTCCGGTACCGGACTACCTCGACGGGATCGCTGACGGCGTGAAGGGCATGCGCATCGGTGTGCCGGAAAACCACTGCTATGACCCGGTCGAGGACGAGGTGCGAAAGGCGCTCGAAGCGAGCCTCGAGGTCTATCGCGAACTCGGCGCGGAAATCGTCCCCGTGCATGCGGAAGGCTTCGAGTTGGCGAACCGCTTCGCCAATGTCGTGATGGCGACCGAAGCGGCGGCTTACCATAGCAAATGGGTGCGCGAACGTCCGGGAGACTACGGCGCTCAAACGCTGAGCCGCTTGTTGCCGGGCTTCTACTATTCGGGCACGCGCTACATCGAAGGGCTCAACCTGCGCTCCAAGGTCCTTGCCGAATTCTGCACCAGCGTCTTCGACAAGGTCGATATGCTGCACGCCCCGGTGATCCCCATCGAAATCCCGCGTATCGACGAGACCGATGTCGGTGCTAAGCCCGGCTATATGAAATCGATTGCCTCGATCACCCACAACACGCGGGCGGTGAACTTTCTCGGGCTGCCGACCCTCTCGGTGCCGTGCGGTTTCACGGCGAATGGGTTGCCGACGGGCTTCCAGCTGATTGGCCGCCCCTTTGACGAGAAGACGTTGTTCCGCGCCGGCCATGCTTACGAGCGCGAGACATTGTGGTGCGACCGGGCACCGGTGCTTGAGGAGAAGACGGGTGAGTGACGACGAAATCCTGCGCGAGTGGGCCAAAAAGGTGCAGAAGGTCGAACCGGATGCGGGCTCCGCGAGTACGGTCTTCCGCCGCGTAAAGCTGCACGAGGCACAGGTGCGCGAGGCGGCGGGCGGCCTGCCGTTCGAGTCCGAACCGGCCAACTTCCGCGCTCATCTGGATGGCAAGGCAAAGGGATCGGCGACATGAGCGCGGACGAAATCGCGGCTCTCAGCCTGACCGACGTCGCCCGGAAGATCCGGGAGAAGGAACTCTCGTCGGTGGAAGTGACGCAGGCGTCTCTCGACCGGATCGCGCGGCACGGCGACACTCTGAACTGCGTCGCCCATGTGGACCCGGAAGATGCCCTGTCGCAGGCGCGCAAGGCGGATGCCGCGCTGGCTTCGGACGGGCCGGCGGGACCGCTGCATGGCGTGCCGCTCGCGCATAAGGATATGTACTACCGGGCTGGACGGGTCAGCGCCTGCGGCTCGAAGATACGGGCGGATTTCGTGCCGGACATCACCTCGACGGCGCTGAAGAAACTGGATGCGGCGGGTGCCCTGGAAGTGGCGCGCCTGCAGATGGTCGAATTCGCAACCGGCCCGACCGGGCATAACGAAATGGCCGGGACGCCCCGCAATCCGTGGAATACGGATCACATCACCGGCGGCTCGTCGAGCGGTTCCGGCTCCGCCGTCGCCGGGCGGCTGGTCTACGGAGCGCTCGGCTCCGATACCGGCGGCTCGATCCGCATCCCGGCCTATTGCAACGGCTTGGTGGGCATGAAGGCGACCTATGGGCGGGTCAGCCGGTATGGCGCGATGCCGCTCTCCTTCAGCCTCGATCATGTGGGGCCACTGTGCCGCACGGTAACCGACTGCGCCGTCGTCACCCAGGCGATCGCCGGCTACGACCCGGACGACCCGACGACGAGCCGCGAGCCGGTGGGCGACTATCTGGCCGATATCGAGGGAGGGGTGAAGGGCCTGCGCATTGCGGTTCCCGCCAATCATTTCTTCGAGGACATCGACGACGAGGTCCGCGCCGCCATCGAGGCGAGCATAGACGTCTATCGCAAGCTCGGCGCGGAAATCCTGGAAGTCGAAATTCCGGGCATTAAGCACGGCTTCGCGCTTGGCGAAGTCCTCGGGCGCGTCGAGGCGGCGACCTATCATTCGACCTGGCTGCGGGAGCGTCCGCAGGACTACGGAACGCAGACCCGCAACCGGATCATGCAGGGGTTCTACTATCCGGGAACCCGTTACATCGAGGCGCTGAACCTGCGGGGACAGCTCCTGGATCGGTTCACCGACGCGGTCTTCAGCGTCGCGGATATGGTCATCGCTCCTTCGGTGCCGATGGCGGTGCCGACCATCGAGGAGACCGACGTCAGCGCCAACCAAGGCTTTCTCGACATGATCTCCCGGTTCGGCTCCTGCACGCGGCCCTTCAATTTCCTCGGGCTTCCGGCCTTGGGCGTGCCCTACGGCTTCACGTCGAGCGGCCTGCCGACCGGTTATCAGATCGTCGGCCGCTCCTTCGACGAAGCGACCCTGTTCCGCGCCGCCCGCGCCTTCGAGCGCGAGACCGGATGCACGGAGAAGGCACCGGCGCTCTAGCGGTGGGTGTGGAGACAGGGCCTACACATACACCGTCCCTTCCATGATCCGCCGCGCGGTCCGTCCCAAGGTCGCGCGTTTGACCATATAGGCGTTGCCCTGCAATTCGACGTCGCTTTCGGTCTCTATCACGCCGGCCGGATGGCCGATGCGGACTTCGAGACGGTCCTGCGCTTCCGGGCGGCAGGCCTCGTGAACGATGGTGCCGGGCAGCTTGGCCGCGATTCCGGTGCAGACCGTGCTGGTCCCGGCATAGGTCTTGTGCATCTGCTGCATGAACATCAGCCGCGAGACGAAATCGCATTCGGCGGCCTTGACGGTGCGCTCGGCGAGCGGCGCTCGGTAGTCCTGCGGCGGCGCGATCATGGCGATGATCGGCGTTGCCGGGCTTTCCTGTTTGCCGCGCGTCGGGTCTTCGATCATGCCCATGACATGTCCGGCGTGGGAACGGATGCTCTCGAGCAGCGCCGTCAGGTTTTGATCGGCATCGATTTCAGCCGCCGTCTCGGTGCCGGTCAGGCCCAGGTCCTTGGCGCGCACGAAGACATGCCCGTTGCCGATATCGACCAGTGAGGCGTCGATGGCGCCGAGGCCGGGGATGTCGAGCCGGTCCATCGGATTGCCGGTCGGCAGCAGCGCGCCGGTCGCGGCGCCCGCGGTCTCGGCGAAATCGACCTGAATCTGCGCCCCGGTGCCCGGGACGCCGGGAATGGCATAGTCGCCGCGCTCCAGCGGGCGGCCGCCCTCGACCGGGACCTCGCAATAAAGCATGCTCTGCAGATTGGTGTTCCAGATGCGGACGCGGGTGATCGGCGAGGCCGGGCGGACCATGTTCTCCCAGATCGCAAAAGCGCCGACTCCGGAGGTGAGGTTGCCGCAAAGGGAACGAAGATCGACCATCGGTTCGTCGATCTCGACCTGCCCGAAAGTATAGCTGAGATGTGCGCCCTCGGCGCGCGGCTCGTCGTCCGGCGGCGGCCCGACAATGCAGACCTTGCTGGTCAGCGGATCGGCGCCGCCGAGACCGTCGATCTGGCGCGGATCGGGCGAACCGAAGATCGACAGGATCGTGCGCTCCCGCGCCGCAGGATCATCGGGCAGATCGCTTTCGCGCAGATAGACGCCCTTGCTGGTGCCGCCCCGCAGGATCGTGCATCGAATGGCTTGGGACATGTCGGCCTCGTTCGCTGGCAAAATCGGAAACTCGTTCCGGGAAGAAGGTTGCGGCTTTTGCTGCGGAAGTAAACTGTCTTGGCGGCCTCTCCGGAGAAGGCGATTGTCGCCGGCCGGGATATTTGGTCCTATGAGTGCGTATCCCGGTAGGGAAGAGCTTTTGAAAGCGGGGCGATGATCGACGCGGTAACGCTGTGCGGGCAGGCCTTCCAGATGTGGGCGGTATTCGCCATCGTCGTCGTGGCGTTGATCGGTTACGCGGGCGAGAAGGTGCCGATGGAGGTGACGTCGTTCGGCGTCATCTGTGCCCTGATGCTGCTGTTCCAATTCGCCCCGATGGAGGGCGACCCCCAACGCCTCGGCCCGACGCGTATCCTGCAGGGCTTTGCCAACCCGGCGCTCGTCACGGTGCTGGCTTTGCTGGTCATGGGCGAAGGCATCGCGCGAACCGGCATCCTCGACCGGGCGGCCCGGTTGGTACTCCGTCTCGGCGGCGGGCGCGCCTGGCTGGCAATCCTGATTTCGCTGTCCGTGGTTCTGGTCGTCAGTGGCTTCATGAACAACATTCCGGTCGTCGTGATCTTCATTCCGATCATGCGCGCGCTCGCCAGCCGCTATGATCTGCATATCGGCAAGGTCATGATTCCACTGAGCTATGCGGCGGTGCTCGGCGGCATGACGACGCTGGTCGGCTCCAGCACCAACCTGCTGGTCAACGGCGCGCTCCTGGAAATGAACCTCGCGACCTTCGGGTTCTTCGACTTCACCGTAACCGGCGGCATTCTTGCGGCGGCAGGGCTGGTGTATCTGCTGGCGGTCGCGCCGAAACTGCTGCCGGAGCGTGCCGCCTTCATCGACGAGGTGATCGAGCGCGGCGGCACGCAGTTCATCGCCCAATTGACGGTATCCGAGGATTCGGAGCTGATCGGCGAGACGGCACCCGGCGGTATTTTTGTCGGCCTGCCGGACATGACGGTGCGGCTGGTGCAGCGCGGCGAGGACGCGATCCTGCCGCCCTTCGAAGATCTCGCCATTCGCCCCGGAGACGTGATCGTCGTTGCCGCGACCCGCAAGACGCTGACCGATGCTCTGGCGCGCGATCCGGGCCTGCTGTTCCCGAGGCTCCAGGAGATCGACGCCGACGAGAGTCCTCTCGACGATCATGAGCACGATGAAGCCGAGCCGTGGCTTCAGGGCGAGCAGGTGCTCGCGGAAGCGATGGTAACGCCGTCGTCGCGCCTGATCGGCCATACGTTGACGCGGATACGGTTCCGCAACCGGACGGGCTGCATCGTGCTTGGCATTCAGCGCAAAGCGAGAATGTTTCGCACCCGCCTGACGGATATCCGGCTGGCATCCGGCGATGTATTGCTGATACAGGGCCGTCCCGAAGCCGTGGCCCGGCTGCGCGGCAGCCGCGACGTATTGCTGATCGAATGGTCGCAGGAGGAACTTCCCGCCCTCGATCACGCGCGCCGGGCGAGTCTGGTTTTCGTCGCGGCTTTGGCGCTCGCGGCGGCCGAGATCTTGCCGATCGTCGTCGCGACGCTCTGCGGCGCGGTCGCCATGGTGGGATTGGGCGTCCTCAATATCCGCCAGGCCTCACGCGCCGTCGATCCGAATGTGGTCGCGACGATCGGAGTAGCGCTGGCGCTCGGAATCGCGCTCACGGAGACCGGCGGGGCCGCCTTTATCGCCAGCGCGTTCGTCGACGCGATGCGGGGTGCGAGCCCGGCGGTCATGCTCTCGGCTTTCTTCTTGATGCTGGCGGTTCTTTCCAATGCCATCAGCACCAAGACGACGGCGGTGCTGTTCACGCCGATTGCCATCGACATTGCCTTGGAGCTGGGGGTCTCGCCCGAAGCATTCGCGGTCGCGGTCATCATCGGCGCCAATTGCTCCTTTGCGTCGCCGGTCGGCTATCAGACCAGCCTGCTGGTGATGGGGCCCGGACATTACCGCTTTGTCGATTTTACCAAGGCAGGCGCGCCGCTGATCCTTCTGCTGTGGGCCGAATTCAGTCTTTTCGCGCCTTGGTATTACGGATTGTAGGGTGCTGCTCGATATAGTTCTGGCCGGTCGACGGAGGAGTGTGGCAGTTTGGCCGGCATGACGGATCAAAGCGAAATTCGCGAGGAGGACATCCGCGCTGCCGTGGCCGCCGGGGTCATCGAGGAGGATCAGGCCCGCGCCCTGCAAACCTATGTACAGGACCGGCGCGGGTTTCGCGGCGGAATGACCGCCGACGACGAGCCCTTCGTCTTGTTCAGCGGATTCTCGGAGATTTTTGTCTCTATCGGCTTGATCCTGCTGTATTTGGGCCTCGCCGGTCTCTTGGGAGCGTCGGCGCCTTATGCGGCGGTCGGAATTTCCCTTGTCCTTGCCTTCTATTATACGCGGCGGCGGCGCATGACTCTGCCGAGTATCGTCATCGCGATCGCCTTCGCTGCTGGGGCGGCGTATTTCATCACACCCGAATGGGAAGATTTCCGTCTACGCGACCCCGCCACCGTGGTCCTGAGCTTTTCCCTCCCCGGCCTGGTGGCGATGGCGGTTTATTACTGGGCATTCAGGCTGCCCTTCGCATTGTTCCTGTTCGGTCTGTTCGGCTTCGCGACGATGTTCGGGGCCGGATTGGCAGTCGATGCGGCGGCCGGGTCGAAGATCAACGATTTTGCCCTTCTGGCCTTCGACCTCCGTCGGTCCGGTACTCTGGGATTGTCGTCGCTTCTGTTCGGCCTGATGGCGTTCGCGGGCGCCATGTATTTCGATATGAAGGATCCGCACCGGATCGGCCGTCATTCCGCCTGCGGTTTCTGGTTGCACATCGTCGCGGCGCCGGCGTTGACGAACACCATTTTGCTCACGCTGTATAATCTGGAAACGGGATTTGGATACGCCCTGACCGTATGCGCCCTGTTGCTGCTCTCCCTTGTCGCCATCGTGATCGATCGGCGCTCCTTGTTGACCGTGGGAATCGCCTATGCCGGCACCTTGCTCGGTTGGGCGCTGAGCCAGACCGGGGTGGATGGCGACGCCTCGGTCATTCTTCTTTTGCTGGGGCTGCTGGTCACGCCGCTCGGCACCTGGTGGACCGCCATTCGCGTCCGACTGATGCAAGCTTTGCCGAACTTTCCCCTCAAGGAACGGTTGCCGCCCTACGGTGCCGGGTGACCGTCTTCCGTCATATGTCGGTGGGGTCGAGGAAGTCTTTGGCGTCGCGGGGAAGCGGCGGATAGGCGGCGGGACCGAGTTCGGAGACGTATCCGAGCGTCCCCATATCCTCCATCCGCAAGGGATAGAGCAAGCCGTCGAGATGGTCGTATTCGTGCTGCAACAGCCGGGCATGGAAACGGTGAGCGTCGAAGGCGATGGGCGCGCCATCGAGGCCGACGGCCTCGAAGCGGATTTCGGTATAACGCGGCACCTGGCCGTAGAGGCCGGGAAGGGAGAGGCAGCGTTCCCAATAGAGTTTTTTCTCCTCGGTCAGCGGCGTGATCTTCGGATTGATGACGACGCTCCAGGGAATCTCAGCCATTTTTGCGCCGGCCGGCATCACTTCCTTGCGGACTCGATAGGCGAACATGCGGACCGGCTCGTAGATCTGCGGGGCGGCGATTCCGTTGCCGCCGATATCCTTGCAAGTATCGATCAAATCCTGCGCGAGCCGAGCGATTTCGGGCGCGGTCGGATCGTCGATCGGTGCCGATACTTGTCTGAGAACTTCGTGCCCCATGCGGGCGATCTTGCGGATGGCCATTTCCGTTCCTTTCCTCAGCGTCCGTGACGCGAGACAATCCCGTTGCATGATCTATGTCTAGTTCCATGACCGACGATCCGGCCGAGACCGAAATCGAAAAACTGCGCCGACGCCTGCGCGAGCGGGCCCGCGCCTTCGCCGCGAGCGAGATCGCGGCGCGGCCCAATCTGTACGAGCTGGAGCGGCCTCCGGAAGAGTTGCAGCACGCCTTCGGTGTTTGCGGTATGGCGAGTATCGGTCTGCCTGAGTCCTATGGTGGCGATGGCGGCGATCTCCGCGCCATGGCGCTGGTCGGCGAGGCCCTCGCCTCGGAAGGCGGAAATTTGGGGCTTGCCGGGGCGTGGATGGCCCGCCAGTTGTGCGGTGCGCTCCATATCGCACGGTTTGGCACCGAGACGCAGAAAAAGACGTACCTGCCGAAACTCGCGGCCGGTCTCTCGACCCCCTGTTTTGCGGTATCGGAACCGGGTGCGGGCGCGCATCCGAAGCTCCTGAAGACGGCGGCGGTGCGGGATGGCGACGATTATGTGATCAATGGCGAGAAGGCGTATCTGACGAACGGACCGCTCTCGGACCTGATCCTCCTGCTGGCGATCACCGGGGAGACGGCAGGGCGTAAGCGCTACTCGATTTTCCTGCTCCCCCGCGAGACGCCGGGGATCGAGGAGACCGAGGGCGTGAAGATCGACTATTTGCGCCCGTCCTGCCATTGCGGCCTGCGCTTGACGGACGTGCGGCTTCCCGCAGACGCGATGCTGGGGCCGGAAGGCCAGGCGTTCGAGCTGTTCTCGCTCCCCATGAGACGGGTGGAGGATGCCATCGGCGCGGCGAACAAGGCCGGTGCTCTCCGTTTCCAAGTCCGCCTTCTTGGGCGGGAACTGGCGGGCCGCGATCTCGATCCCGAATCCCTCGCCGAGCTTGGCTTGTTGGCGGCCGCACCCGACGGTTTGGCGGCCCTGGCGTATCGGGCGGTGGAACTGCTGGACCTCGATCTCGACGGCAATGCGGCGGAGGTCGAGGCGATCACGGGGGCCGCCCGCGACTGGGTCCGGCACTTGCAGGAGCGGGTGGAGGCGTTTATCGAACGGATCGATTTCTCGCCGTCGCCGGCGCTTGCCGCTTTGACACGGGATATCGTCAAGACCACGGGTATTGCCGGCAGGGTGCAATCCATTCGCGCGGAGCGTCGTGCGCGCCGGCTGATCGAAACTGCAACGGAAGACAACACATGAACGATTCCGCCACACTCGCCGCCGTCGGCGAAAAGCTCTCCTCGGTCGACGCCATTACGGAGGGCCTCTCGACCGTCGGATATATCGCATCGCGCCGCATCGCGACCGCGATCTTCGTGGCGCAGAACCTGAGCAAGCCGATCCTGGTCGAAGGTTCCGCCGGTGTCGGCAAGACGGAACTGGCGTTGTCGACGGCGAACTGGCTCGGGCTGCCATTGATTCGGATGCAGTGCTACGAGGGGCTTGACGAAGCAAAGGCGCTCTATGAATGGAAATACGGCAAGCAGCTTCTCTACACCCAGATATTGAAGGACAAGGTGGGCGATGTCCTGGAAGGCACCGAAGGGATGGATCAGGCCATGGAACGCCTGCGCGGCTTCGGCGATCTGTTCTTCTCCGAGGAATTTCTGGAGCCGCGCCCGCTGCTCAAGGCGCTGCGGCAGGAACATGGCGCGGTCTTGCTGATCGACGAAATCGATAAATCCGACGAAGAATTCGAGGCTTTCCTGTTGGAAATCTTGTCGGCGTTTCAGGTATCGATTCCCGAGATCGGCACCGTCGTCGCCAAGACGCCGCCGCTCGTCTTCCTGACATCCAATAACATGCGCGAAATGGGCGACGCCCTGAAGCGCCGGTGCCTGCATCTTTATATTCCATTGCCCGACGAGAAGCTGGAACGCCGCATCGTCGCCTCGCGGGTGCCGGGGATCGAGGAAAGCCTGACCAGGCAACTCGTCAAGTTCGTGCAGATGCTGCGCGAGGAAGACCTCAAGAAGCTGCCGTCGATTTCCGAGACCATCGATTGGGCGCGGGTGATCCTGCTGATGCATGCGGATTCGCTCGACAGCGAACTTGTTCGCGACACGCTGAACGTATTGCTGAAGTTCGAGCAGGATATCACGTCGGTCGAGCGCCGCATCCCCACGATGGTGCGCAAATCGGCGGAGTAGGGTTGCCGTGCAGCAGACTCTCGAGGACTTTTTCCGCGCCCTTCGCGCCGCCGATATTCCGGTGTCGCCGGCGGAGGCGATCGACGCGCATCGCGCTGTCGACAGTGTCGGATACGCCGATCGGACACTGCTGAAGGACACGCTCTGCGTCGCCTTGGCCAAGTCGGCGGACGAAAGCCATCGCTTCGATGATTGTTTCGAAATGTTCTTCGCCCGCGATGAATTTAAAGGCGAGGCCGACCAATCGCAGACGGACGAGGGCGAAAGCAGTGGCCCCACGCCGCTTCCGGATGGCATTCCCGAAGGCTTGCGGAACTCGGAATTGCTGCAAATGCTGGCCGACGGCGACCGCGAGGCGTTGGCGCAGCGGATGGAGGAGGCGGCGCGCGAATCCGGCGCGATGAACATCCGTTATGTGACGCAACGAGGCCTGCTGGTCCGCCGCATCCTCGACCGCATGGGGTTGCGCGAACTGGAGGCGGCGATCCGTGCCCTCAATCAGGACGAGGAAACGCCGGGCGCCGGCGACGCCGCCCGGGATTTGGCGGAGGCGCGGCAAAACCTGTTCGGGGAGGCGAGGCAATATCTCGACCGTCTCTACGAACTCTACGCGCGGCCTTATGGCGAGCAACTGCGCGAGGAGTTCCTGGCAGAGACGGCGCTTTCCGCGGTCGAGCAGCGCGATTTCGACCGGATGCATAAGCTCGTGCGCAAAATGGCAAAGAAGCTTGCCACCCGCTATAACCGTCGCCGCAAGCGTACCCGGCGCGGCGTGCTCGATGTGCGACGGACGTTGCGCCGCAACATGGCGCATGACGGCATTCCGTTCGAAACCATGTGGAAACAAACCAAGATCGAGCGGCCGCGCATCGTGGTCATCTGCGACGTATCGCGTTCGGTGGCGGCGGCGGCGCGATTTTTACTGCTGTTTCTGTACTCGCTCAACGAAGTGATCGCGACGCTGCGGGCCTACGCCTTCTCGGACCATCTGACGGAAATCAGCGACATCATCGAGGAGAAGGAAGTCGAGGTCGCGATTCCGGAAATCCTCGACAAGATCGGCTTTCGACCGACCGATTACGGCCAATCCTTCGCCGATTTCGAAGAGGATTACGGCGACGCGGTCAACCGCAAGACAACCGTGATTATCCTTGGCGACGGGCGTTCCAATCACAACGACCCCCGCGTCGATCTGATGCGCTGGATGCACGACCGGGCAAAATCCGTCATCTGGTTGAATCCGGAACCGGAGACCTTCTGGGGCACCGGCGATTCGGAGATGCTCCGCTACCTGCCGTTCTGTCATGTCGCCAAGAAGTGCCGGACCGTGCAGGATCTCGAACGGATCATCGACGATGTGCTGAAAAGTTACATTCGTGCTTGAAGCCCGCAGGGCGCCGCTTGTTCGCGATGCCTATTTCTTCTATGCAGCCGGTGCCGATTAATTTTGCGAAAGCTCTTCCGTGTTGTTTTATCTCGCAATCTGGCCGTTGATTGCCGGCTCTCTTTTCCTGTGGGGGACGGTATTGCTGCGTGCCACCGGTGCGGTAACAGCGCCCGCCAAAGATAACCCTTCGGACTGGGAGCGTCCCGGAGATATCGTCTTCGCGGCGCTTTGGGTCGGATTTGCCGTGATGGGGGCTTTGTTGCCGCTTGCGGCTCTCGTGGTGCCGCTTTCCCCGGATATCGCAACCCTTGCGCTTCTTCTCGCTGCTTTCTCATTGCTGGTCCCGGCAGTTCGCGAAATCGCACTCCGTATCATCCGTGCGATGTTGGCGACGCCGGGGAACGCAACCGTTTTTGCCGGACACGTCGTTGCGGTGGCGACGGTCGCCTATCTTGCCAGCCGCCAGGTCATCTACTTCGATACAGCCGTCTACCATTTACCGCTTGCCCGCTTTCTCGCAGAGAGCGGCGCGGTAAAAGGACTGGTCACGCTGTTCGTGAACTATGGACAGACATCGTCCTGGTTCGCAATTGCCGCGCCGGGAACCGCGGGCGGAGAATTCGGTTGGGGTTCGACGACCGCGAATTTCCTGATTGCCGCGCTTGCGGCGGCCCATGCGGCGAGCAGCCTCTGGCGCATCGCCCGGGATAACGGTGCGCCAGCGGACTTTGTCGCGGGCTTCGGTTATCCGCTCGTGCTGATAATGGCCGCGCGTTGGGGTATGCCGGCGTCACTTTCGCCCGACCTACCGGTCATGCTGCTTTGCGTCACTGTCGCCTGGGCCGTCAGTCTGGGCCACTGCCGCCTGGCGGTGCTCACGGCATTGCTTACGGCCGGATTCGCGATCGGCATTAAACTTTCGGCGATACCTTTGGGGGCGGTGGCGGTTTTGGCGGCGCTCGCTTCGGCGCGCATTCACGGGCTCCTTTTTGTCGCCGTCTGCTATCTCTTGGCCGCTGCACTGATCCTGCCGACCCTCGCGCTTGGGGTGCTGTCGAGCGGTTGTCTGGCTTTCCCCGTGGCCGCAAGTTGCTTCGATTTGCCCTGGACGCCCGACGCATCGGCACTTGTTGGGTATACCAAACTTATCCTCGAGGCGGCGCGTGGCGGCGGCAATTCCCTGCCGCCGGATACGGCGTTCTCGGAACAGTTCTTGATCTGGCTCTTCCGGGATCGGAGCGGCGCCGTCACAGTGTTGGGCGGCCTTGTACTCTTATTCATGATGCTCGGGTATCTGGTGCGCCTCCGGTGGACCGGCCAAGACCTAAAGTCGTTTCCGGTTTGGGCACTGACGCTGGGCGGTGCCGGCATGATCTATGTCGCGGCGACGGCACCGACGGGACGCTTCATTGGCGGATATACCGCCGTATTGGCGGCAGTATCGCTTTGTGCGTTCCCTTGCCTGCTGCCCCCGTTACGGCGGTTCGTGCGTCTGGGAATCTTGCCCGCAATGCTGATAGCGGCGGCGATCGGCATAGATCACACATCTCCTGGAGCCGCGGTGAGATTCGCGTTATCGGGTCAAATCGCGGCAGAGGCTTATCCGGATCCTGGAAATGGATGGTTGTTCCCGAAGCGGATCATCCCGTTCGATATCCATAATCCGAAGGTCCCGCTGGTGCGCAAGATCGAAACCTCTACGAACGGCTTCGTCGCCGTACGGGTTGCGCCAAGGACGGGCGAATGCTGGGCTGTATCACCGCCGTGTTCGGTGGTGGGGGTTGGCGAAAACGTACGCTATCTCGAGCCGGACCGGGGTTTTGAAGGTGGGTTCATGTGGCGGCGCGCCGCCGAGAAGCGAGATTGACCGGCAGCAGAATCTTAAGGGAATGCTCCTTGAGCGCGCCCTTCCAAAGGTCTGACTAAGTGCCGGCTTTCGGCTCATCGGGCATTTTGAAGGGATGTTGGGTTTCGTAGGCCCGAGCAGCCCGCAGGACGGCGGCGTCGGCGAAGAGAGGCCCCACGATTTGCAATCCCGCCGGCATGCCTTCACTTGTAAATCCGCAGGGTACCGATGCCGCAGGCTGTTGGGTAAGATTGAACGGATAGGTGAAGGGCGTCCACTGGTGCCAGCGGCTGAATCCGAGCCCTTCGGGGAATTCGATCCCGGCGGCAAAGGCAGGCAGGGGCTGTCCGGGCGTCAGCAGGAGATCGTAATCCTGAAAGAAGGCCTGCATGCGCTCGCCGATGGCGGCGCGGCGCGAAGCTGCCTCGATGTAATCCGAAGCGGCCACGCGGCGGCCACGTTCAATGATTTCACGCAATCCGCGATCCAGCAGATAATGCTTTTCAAGCGGCACGGCCGCGCCAGCCGCGGCGGCGGAGGCGAACCAATGAGTGCGGAAAACCGCTTCGGCATCGGAGAGATCGGGATCTATTTCGGTGACCGTTGCGCCGAGTTCCTCAAAGGTTTTGGCGGCGCTGCCGACCAGGACGGCGATCTCCGGGTCGACGAAATCGACATGCCCCAGCGTAGGGCTATAGGCGATTCTCAGGCCCTTCACGCCGCCTTCGATGTTCTGCAGATAATCCGTGTCGTCCGGCGGCAGCGCCGTCCAATCGCGAATGTCGGGACGCGACATGATGTTCAACATCGCCGCCGCGTCGCGAACGGTCCTTGTGATCGGCCCGGTATGGGACAAGGTCCCGAACGGACTGGCGGGCCAGGCGGGAACTCTTCCGTAAGTGGGTTTGAGAGCGAAGACCCCGGTAAAACTTGCGGGAATGCGCACTGAACCGCCGGCATCGGTACCGGTATGCAGGACACCCATGCCGAGCGCGGCGGCCGCGACCGCCCCGCCGCTGCTCCCGCCCGGCGTCCGCGATGTATTCCAGGGGTTCCGCGTGACGCCGCTGAGCGCACTGTCGGTAATACCCTTCCAGCCGAATTCCGGTGTCGTGGTCTTGCCGAGGAACACGGCGCCGCTCTCCCGCAGCCGCGCGACCGGCGGGGCATCCACGATCCATTCGGCATCCGGATCGGTGGTCTTACTGCCGCGCAGCGTCGGCCAGCCTTTTGCCAGCATCGTGTCCTTTAGAGTTGTCGGGACACCGTCGATCGGGCTGAGAGGCTCTCCCTTGTGCCACCGGTTCTCCGACGCGCGCGCGCCCAGCATGGCGTCGTCGCGATCGATGAGAACGAACGCATTGACCGCTTCATTATGCGCTTCGATCCGTTCAAATACGGCCTCCGTGACTTCGACCGGAGATAGACGCTTGGCGCGGTAGGCGGCTTCCAGCTCTTCTGCCGTAAGCAGATGCAGGTCATTGTCGGACATAATGAATACCTCCCATTTACGGTGTGCTATAACTATGCCTGCCTCGCGATCCGGAGGGAAGGCTAAGCGGGACTGCTGTCTTGATCCTCTGCGCCGCCCCGCGTAGCGTTGCTTGCGGGAAAGGTATCTGGTGGGAATGCTTCGATTTTTTAACGTTACGCGGTCGTTCGGGCATCTTGCACGATCTTGCTGTTTAGCTGCGCTGGCGGTGGTGTATTGCGGCGGACCCTATTTGGCGCACGCGGGTCCACGCGACGACACGTTGTATTGGGCTTCCGGCGCAGAGATCGAATCCATTAGTCCGTATTTCGATTTCCGGCCCGAGATCGATGTGTTTTCCCATTTGATTTGGGACCGGCTGTTCCATCGTGACCCGAACTCCGCGGCGTTCAAACCTCATCTTGCGACGAAGCTGAAATGGATCGTCATCACGACATAGGAAAACGAACTCCGATCGGATGTTATTTTCCATAACGGCGATAAATTTACCGCGGACGACGTGGTCGAAACCATCCGGCGCCTGAAAAACCCGGAGCTTGGCGCCCCGTTGCATCGGGCGGTCGAATGGATCGGCAAGATCGAGAAGCTGTCTCCATATCGCATCCGCCTGGATTTGACGCGGCCCACGCCGCATGCCCTCGAATTATTGGCGGGGCCGATGATCATCGTGCCTCGCGCCGTTTGGCGGTCAGCGCCTCTTGATGACAATGGCCAGCCAAATTATCGGGAACTGGAAGCCGTCGGCAGCGGCCCCTACCGGGTGACGCGTATCGTGCCGGCAGGCGTTGTGGAGTTAGAGCGGTTTCGTCAGTACGCGTCGGGGCCGAAAGGACGGCCGGCCATCGGGAAAATTAAATTCACGACCGTAGCCGACCCGAGCGAACGGCTTGCTCAATTGTTGGATGGGCGATTGGATTGGATCGGCAACCTGTCGAAACAGACATTCGAACGTCTCGAAGCGGACGGCGCACCGGTCCAGCTTGCAAGCGTGCCGAGTGCGCGGATCGCTTTCCTTCTGATGGATCGGGCCGGACGCAATGACGAGAAGTCGCCGTTCCGCGATATCCGCGTCCGGCAAGCGGTCGCCCATGCGATCAATCGTGAGGAGATCGCCCGGCAGATATTCGGTCCCACATCCAAGATATTGCACGCGTTATGTTACCCGGCGCAGACCGGATGCAGCCAGGACGTTCGGCGTTTCGACTATGATCCCGGCAAGTCGAAAAAGCTTCTGGCCGCAGCCGGTTACGGACCCGCGGGGGGAATTCGGCTGATCGATCAACTGAATTCCGCCGCGCAGAGATTGCCGGGCCAACCGCCCCAGAAGCAGGTCCGATTACGGTCGATCGCGGCGGATATTTTGAGCTATCGAAACCATGAAGCGACAGACGCGATGGCGTTGTATCTGATGGCGATCGGCATCGACTCGAGGACCGACAGGTTCCGCAGCTTCGAGACCGCATCCTTACCGTTGAACCGGGGCAGTGTGGATTTGGCGCATATGACCTGGGCGGCGCATGGCGCATTGGATGTCGCGGAAACCCTGAATCCGCTCTTTCGGAATGGGAGCTTGGACTATTGCCGCGATACGGAAGTCAATCGTTGGCTCGATGTTGCGGCCAATACCAATGACAGCAAGACGCGCGCGCGGGCCCATGCGAACGCCCTGAAGCGCTTGCAGGATTTGGTCTGCGTCCTGCCGTTGTTTAACTACACGACCTTTCACGCCTACTCCCGGAGCCTGGATTTTGCGCCAACGCTCGACGATGTAGCGCGGATGTATCGGTTTAAATGGAAATAGCGGCCGAATTGGTGCAGCGGAGGCTTGCAATGCCGTCTGCGATGGTTTGAAATCTTTTCAATCAATAAAACGAAGGAAACGCCGACTGCAAATTGCCGCAATACGAGCGGCGAGGCGGACATGTGTTTTTTGGTGAAGGCATCTAAAACAGGGAGATATCGGATGCGAAGATTTGCAATAAAAACGGCGGCAATCGCTGCGGCGGCCCTGATGTTGGGCACCGGCTCGGCGATGGCCGGTAAGGCCGACGACACGCTGGTCTGGTCGACGGACCGCGAGGTGGACGTTGCTCTGCCTTTCTTCAATAACGTCCGCGAGATGGTCATCATGACCCGTCTCGGTTGGGACAATCTCGTGTTCCGGAATCTCGAGACATTCGAATACGAGCCGCTCCTCGCGACCTCCTGGAAATGGGCGAGCGATACCGCGATCGAGATGGAGCTCCGCAAGGGCGTCAAGTTTCACGACGGCACCGATTTCAACGCGGACGATGTCGTCGCCACGATCAATCATTTGGTGCGCGAAGACAGTGGTGTGCTGACCCGGCGCAACATCAGCTGGATGAAGAATGCCGAGAAGCTGGGCGATTATTCGGTTCGCATCAATCTCGTGAAGCCGTTCCCGGCGGCGTTCGAATTCCTGTCGGGCCCGTTGGCGATACTGCCTTCGGAGATCTGGGCGACGGCGAAGAAAGATGCCAAGGGCAAGCCCGATTACGGCACGATCGACACGATCGGTACCGGCCCCTACAAGATCACAAGCGTGGTCCCGGGCGAATCGGTCACGATGGAGAAGAACGAGAATTACTGGGCCGGCAGTCCGAAAGGGCAGCCGACAATCGGCAAGCTCATCTTCAAGACGGTCCCGGATGCCGAATCGCAGATCGCGCAACTGATGACCGGCGAAATCGATTGGATTTGGGACGTGCCGAAGGATAAGGCGCTGGATCTCAAGGGCAGCGGTCAGGTTCAGGTCGTCAACGCCAAGACCTTCCGCATCAGCTATATCGCGATGGACCGGGCCGGGCGCGCGGGTAAGGACGCGAAGACCAATCCGACCTCGGACATCCGTGTCCGCAAGGCCATTGCCCATGCGATCGACCGTAACGCGATCGCGAAGCAGTTGGTCGGCGAGGCGTCGGACGAAATCCATTCGGCCTGCTACCCGCTGCAATTCGGCTGTACCCAGGATGTGCCGAAGTACGAGTACGACCCCGCAAAGGCGAAGAAGCTCTTGGCCGAGGCAGGTTTCCCCGACGGTTTCAGCACCGATATCTTCGCCTATCGCCAGCGCGAATATACCGAAGCGGTGATGGGGTATCTGGCCAAAATCGGCATCAAGACAAACCTCAAATACATGCAGTATAAGGCGCTGCGCGGTGTCGTCTGGGACGGCAAGGCGCCGTTCCATCACATGACGTGGGGCTCCTATTCGATGGCCGACGTCTCCGCGATCACGAGCCATTTCTTCAAGCAGGGCCGTGACGATTATTGCATGGACGACCAGATCAAAGACTGGCTCGAGAAGGGCGACACCACGGTCGATCCGGCGGTGCGCAAGGAGAACTACAAGAAAGCGCTCGTGAAGCTGCAGGAAGAGCTTTGCTGGCTGCCGATGTTCACTTACGCGAAGTACTACGCCTTCTCAAAGGATCTGGACTTCAAGCCGACCAACGACGAAATCCCGCGCTTCTTCACTGCGAAGTGGAAGTAAGTTCGGAATAATACAGGGGTGCGGTCCCAAGGGCCGCACCCCGATCTTTTTGGGGCTCTTTCATGTTATTATTTACGTTGAGACGCCTGGGTTATGCCGTGCTGGTGGCGATCACGGTTTCCATTGTCACCTTTACGCTCCTGCGCCTTTCGGGCGATCCGGCGGCGGCGATGGCGGGCGAGGGAGCCAGCCAGGAAGACATCGACTACGTCCGAAAATTCTACGGTTTCGACCGGCCCTTGCCGGTTCAATACTGGGCCTGGGCCCAAAAGGCACTGCAAGGCGATCTCGGCATTTCGATCTACCTGAAAGAGAAGCCGGTGGCCGATATCATCGTCGAACGCGCCCCGGTGACGATGAAGCTCGGGTTTTTCGCGCTCAGTTTCGCCCTACTGCTGTCGATCCCGCTCGGCGTTCTGGCGGCGATGAAACCGAACACACTGATAGACCGAATAGCGTTGACGATTGCCGTCTTCGGACAGGCGATGCCAAGTTTCTTCTTCGGACTGACGCTCATCTTCCTGTTCAGCGTGACTTACCGAATATTTCCAAGTTCCGGCAGCGATACGCTGGTACACTTTATCATGCCGTCGATTGCCCTCGGCTATTACGCGACGCCGCAGATCATGCGCCTGACGCGGGCCGGGATGATCGACGTCCTGTCCTCCGACTATATACGCACCGCGCGGGCCAAGGGCTTGCGCACCTATGTCGTACTCTTCAAGCATGCCCTGCGAAACGCGATTATTCCGGTGGTCTCGCTGTCGGCGGCCCAGTTGGGGTTCATGTTGGGCGGATCGGTGGTGATCGAATCCGTCTTCACCCTGAACGGCCTTGGGCGGCTCGCCTGGCAATCGATCCAGCGGTCCGACTTCGAGGTCATGCAGGCCATCGTGCTGACGATTGCGTGTTTCTATATCTTGTTCAATTTGCTCGCGGACTTGCTGAATGCGTATCTCGATCCGCGCATTCGCGTCCACTAGCGGAAAGGGAGAGAGAAGATGGCGATAAGCAGCTCTCCGGACTCATTGCCGAGCGCGGCAGAGATTCTCGAACCAACCCCGGGCGCGATCCTGCGCAAGCGTGCCTTCGGCGATTTGGGTGTCATGATCGGCGGCGGTTTCATGGTGCTTCTGCTGTTGATGGCATTCGCGGCGCCATTGTTGACGTGGCACGACCCTCTCGACCAGGATTTGATGCGCCGATACATCCCGCCTATTTGGCACGAGACGGGAACGTGGGACCATCCGCTCGGCACGGATAAATTCGGGCGCGACTATTATTCCCGCATCATATATGGCGCCCGCGTCTCGCTGATGATCGGCTTCACCGTTATGCTCATCTCCGGCGTGATCGGGACGGTCATGGGCATTGCGGCCGGTTACTTCGGCGGTCGGGTCGATGCGCTTGTCACCTTCTTGATCAATACGCGACTGGCCATGCCCGTCGTGCTGATCGCCTTGGCGGTGATCGCGCTGATCGGCAGTTCGCTAGAGGTCGTGATTCTCGTGCTCGGTTTTCTGTTGTGGGAGCGTTTCGCACTGGTGATGCGCAGTTCGACGCAGCAGGTGCGCAATCTTGATTATGTCGCGGCGGCGGAAGCGGCGGGTTGTACGACCTTCCGGATACTGACGACCGAAATCATGCCCAACGTGATGAACAATCTGATCGTGGTGGCAACCCTCGAAGTCGCCCATGCCATCCTGCTGGAGGCGGCGCTGTCGTTCCTGGGATTGGGCGTGCAACCGCCCGAGCCTTCATGGGGTCTGATGATTTCCGAAGGGAAGGGCGACATGTACTTCAAGCCGTGGGTTATCGCGATCCCCGGCGCGGCGTTGTTCTTGATGCTTCTGGCCATCAATCTGTTCGGCGACGGTATTCGCGACGTCACTTCACCGGAGAGCCGAAATTGACCGCCGTCCTCGAAGTCGAAAACCTGTCGATCGAGATTCCGATTTCGGCGGGGCTTCTCCATCCAGTCCGCGGTATAAGCTTTCACGTCGATCAAGGAGAGACCTTGGCGATCGTGGGCGAGTCAGGTTGCGGAAAGTCGCTCACCTCGCTCGCGGTGATGGGATTGCTGCCGTCGGCGGCCACGCGGCACGCCGATACGCTGAAATTTCATGGCGAGGATATGGCCGCCTTTTCGGAAGCGGAGATGTCCGACATTCGCGGCAATCGGATGTCGATGATCTTCCAGGACCCGATGACGTCGCTCAACCCGACCTATACGATTGGCAATCAGCTCGAAGAAGTCATGCTGCGTCATAAGAACGTGAGCCGGCAGGAAGCGCGGGAGCGGGCGATCTATCTGCTGGAGAAGGTCGGCATTACTGCGGCGGCGAGCCGTTTGGGACAATACCCCCACCAGCTCTCGGGCGGGCTGCGCCAGAGGGTCATGATCGCCATGGCCCTGATGTGCGATCCGGGCCTGTTGATCGCGGACGAACCGACAACCGCGCTCGACGTGACGATTCAGGCGCAGATTCTGTTGCTGATCGCGCAGATTCAGAAGGAGTTCAACATCGGGGTCATTTTGATCACGCATGACCTTGGTGTCGTGGCGCGTGTCGCCGACCGGGTCGCCGTGATGTATGCCGGACGTATTGTCGAGTCCGGCACCGCAAAGGAAATCTTCGAAAATCCTCTCCATCCTTACACTCAAGGGCTGATGGACTGCATTCCGATTCCGGGAAAGACGGAACCTGGACAGCATCTGGGATCGATTCCCGGCATTGTACCGACGCTGGTCGGCGATTTGAGCGGTTGCATGTTCCGCGAACGCTGTCTCTACGCGCATGAAGGTTGTCGGCAGGAACCGATGGATCAGCAAATGGGGCCCGGGCGTGCCTTTCAATGCAACCTGCCGTCGGATACGAGCCAACGGCAGAAAACTCAAAACCTGGAGGCAGCCCAATGAGCGGTCCCGTAATCGAGGCGCGGGGTGTCACCAAGACATTCTCGATCCGCCAGGGCATGTTCAAGCCGAAGCGGCCGCTGCATGCGGTCAACGGCGTGACCTTGAAGATCGACAAGGGCGATGTGCTCGGGCTTGTCGGCGAATCGGGGTGCGGCAAGACGACCATGGCAAAAATGATCCTTGGCCTCGAGAAGCCGACCGAGGGTGAGATATTGATCGATGGCGAATCGCTGGCGGGGCTCGACCGGATTGCCGTCGCGCGCCGCGTGCAGCCGATCTTCCAGGACCCGTATTCATCGCTCAACCCACGCAAGTCCATCGGCTCGATCATCTCCTTGCCGCTGCGCATCCATAAGGTCGGCGACCCCAACGATTGGCGCAAACGGGTCGAGGAGATGATGGAACTTGTCGGCCTCCCGCCACGGCTGTACCAGAACTATCCCAGTCAATTGTCGGGTGGGCAGCGCCAGCGCGTCGCCATTGCCCGCGCCTTGATCATGCGACCGGAAGTCGTGATCTGCGACGAGCCGACATCGGCGCTCGATGTGTCGGTTCAGGCCCAGATCTTGAACGAACTGCTCGATCTGCGGAAAGAGCTCGATCTGACCTATCTGCTGATCACTCATAACCTTGCCGTCGTCGAGCATATCGCAACGAAAGTCGCGGTCATGTATCTCGGCCGGGTTGTCGAGGCCGCGGACGCGCGGACGGTTTTCAGCTCGCCGCAGCATCCCTATACCAAGGCGCTCTTGGGCTCCGTGCTGACGCCTGACCCCAACCTCGACGTCCCGGATACCCATCTGGGCGCGACGTTTCCCAATCCGGTCGATCCGCCGTCGGGATGTACCTTCCACCCGCGCTGCCAGTACGCGATGCCGCATTGCAGTACGCGGGCGCCCCAGATGCACGACGTCGGCGCCGCCCGGGTTGAATGCCATTTATTCGAAGAGGGAATGAAGCAGGCGTCATGACACGCGAAACAGCGATCGAAAAGGCACTCGAATTCTTTGACGACGGCGACTATGTCGCGGAACTGTCGCGGCGCGTCGCTTTCCGGACGGAAAGCCAGAAACCGGAGCAACGGCCCGAACTCTATCGCTACCTCGAGGAGGAAATAACCCCGGCGTTCGAGGCGATGGGGCACGATTGCCGTATCTTCGAGAATCCGGTGGACGGCAAAGGCCCCGTCCTGCTCGCGAGCCGCATCGAGGACGATGACCTGCCGACTGTCCTCGGCTACGGTCATGGCGACGTGATCCGCGGTTTGGAAGATCAGTGGCGCGAGGGACTCTCTCCCTGGGAGACGGTACAGGACGGCGACCGCCTCTATGGCCGGGGAACAGCCGACAACAAGGGACAGCACACGATCAACATGAACGCCATGCGGATCGCCATGGAGGCGCGCGGCAAGCTCGGCTTCAATTCGAAGTTCATGGTCGAGACGGGCGAGGAGAACGGGTCGCCGGGCCTGCACGCCCTCGTCGCCGTTAACAAGGACGCATTCGCGGCCGACGTCTTCATCGCTTCGGACGGTCCGCGCGTCTCGCCGGACACGCCGACGATATTCCTCGGCGCGCGCGGCGTAAAAAATTTCGATCTCGTCTGCGAGCTGCGCGAGGGCGGCCATCACTCGGGCAATTGGGGCGGATTGCTCGCCAATCCGGGAATTATTCTCTCTCACGCATTGGCTTCCATCGTCTCCGAGACGGGACGCATCCGGGTCAAGGAATGGCTGCCGGGACCGTTGCCGAATTCGGTCAAGGCGGCATTGCGCGGCCTGACCGTCGACGGCGGAGAGAACGCGCCGGCGATCGACGAGGGCTGGGGAGAGCCCGATTTGTCGCCTGCGGAGCAGGTATACGGCTGGAACAGTTTCGAGGTACTGGCTTTCAAGGTGGGCAACCCGGACAATCCCGTGAACGCGATCCCGCCCAGGGCTTGGGCTCATTGCCAGTTGCGCTTCATCGCCGATACCGACCGCGACGCGATCATCCCGGCCCTGCGCAAGCATCTCGACGCACATGGCTTCGATATGGTGGATGTTCTGCCGCCGCCGGATATGAATGCGGGCGATTTCGCGTCGACCCGCACCGACCCGGACAACCCCTGGGCCGCTTGGGCGGCCGCGTCCCTGCAGAAGACGTCCGGCACGGCGCCGGCGGTCATCCCGCAACTTGGCGGCTCGATCTGCAACGACGTGTTCACCGATATCCTGGGTTTGCCGACGATCTGGGTCCCGCATTCCTATGCGTCGTGCTCTCAGCATGCGCCGAACGAACATATCCTCCTCTCCGAGGCCCGCTCCGCAATAGAGCTGATGGCAGGGCTGTATTGGGACCTCGGAGAAGGCAATACACCGAACGCGGCCTAGAACCGCGAAGAGATCTATAGGGGAGGGAGCCATGAGCCGCGAGGCCGTGATCGACCGTGCGCTTGCCTATTTCGACGAGGGGAAATTCCTGGACGATGTCGCGCGGCGGGTGGCCATACCGACCGAAAGCCAGAATCCGGAGCGGATTCCCGATCTCTATCGCTACCTGACGGAGGAGATGCAGCCCGCCTTCGAGACCATGGGCTACGACTGCCGTATCTACGATAACCCCATCGCGGGCAAAGGGCCGGTCCTGCTGGCGCATCGCCAGGAGGGCGACGACCTGCCGACAGTCCTGGGATACGGCCATGGCGACGTCATTCTCGGCTACGAGGAACAATGGGACGAAGGCCTGTCGCCCTGGCGGATCGAAGAGCGCGGCGACAAGGTCTACGGGCGCGGCACGGCCGACAACAAGGGCCAGCATTGCCTACACATGGCGGCGCTTGCCTGTGTCCTGGAGGAGCGGGGGCATCTCGGCTTCAATCATAAATTTATGATCGAGATGGGCGAGGAGAACGGCTCCGCCGGCGTCAACGATATCGTTGCCGCCCATAAGGACGCCTTCGGCGCGGATTTCTATCTGGCGTCCGACGGCCCGCGGATCGATGCGGCCAAGGCCAATGTGAACTGCGGCAATCGGGGCGCGGTGAATTTCGATCTCGTCTGCGAATTGCGCGAGGGCGGTCACCATTCGGGCAATTGGGGCGGGCTGCTCGCCAATCCGGGAATCATCCTCTCCCATGCCATCGCCAGCATCGTCAGCGAGAAGGGCCAAATTCTGGTCAAAGACCTCTTGCCGCCGCCGATTCCGAATTCCGTGCGCGTCGCTTTGCGGGATGTGATCCGCGAAGGCGGTCCGGATGCGCCGGAAGTCCAGGAGTGGTGGGGCGAGCCGGGGCTGAGTGCCTCGGAGAAGGTCTACGGTTGGAACACATTTGAAGTCCTCGCCTTCAAGGTCGGCAACCCGGACAATCCCGTCAATGCCGTACCGCCGCGCGCCTGGGCGCATTGCCAGATAAGGTTCGTCGTCGGCTCCCGTTTCGAGGAGTTTCCCGAAATCATCCAAAAGCATCTCGACGAGAACGGTTTCGACATGGTGCGGGTCAAGCCGCCGCCCGAGGGCAATGTCGGCGAGTTCAAGGCGTCGCGCACCGACCCGGATCATCCGTGGCCGAGCTATATCGCGGATTCGGTGACCCGGACGACCGGCGAGAAGACGGTAAAATTGCCGAATTCCGGCGGCTCGATCTGTAACTACATTTTCCAGGACACGCTGGGATTGCCGCTCTGCTGGATTCCGCATTCCTATGTCGGTTGCTCGCAGCATGCGCCGAACGAACATATCTTGAAGAGCGTGACGCGCGAGGGCATCGCCATCATGGCCGGGGTCTATTGGGACCTCGGCGATCCGGCGACGCCGATGCCAGCGAGGTCCTGACCGGATGGCCGAACCCTGCGACCTGTCGGCGCTCGATGCGAGGCGGATGATCGGCGACGGCGCCCTTTCGCCGGTCGAATTGTTTGACTCCTGTCGCCGACGGATCGAGGCCGTCAATCCGACCGTAAACGCGATCGTTGCCGAGCGTTTCGAAGCCGCGCGCGAGGAAGCGGTTGAGGCCGAAGCGGCCGTCCGTCGGGGCGACTCGCTCCCGATACTCCACGGCTTGCCTATCGGCGTCAAAGACGCCAATGAAGTTGCCGGATTACGGTCTACCTACGGTTCGCTGATCTACAAGGATAACATTCCGGCGGAGGACGAAGGCCTGGTCCGTACGGTCCGCGCGAACGGGGCCATCGTCGTCGGCAAGACCAATACACCGGAGTTCACCGCCGGCGCGAATACGGTGAACGAGGTATATGGCGCTACCCGCAATCCCTTCGGTACCGATTTAACCTGCGGCGGTTCTTCGGGCGGTACGGCGGTGGCGCTGGCCTGCGGCATGCTTCCGTTGGCGATGGGGTCGGATATCGGCGGTAGCGTTCGCATTCCGGCCACGTTTTGCGGCGTTGTCGGGCATAGGCCGACGCCGGGCCTGGTGCCTTACGACCGCCGTGCGGTGGCCATGACCCCGTTGGATTTACAGGGGCCGCTGGCGCGTAATGTCCGTGATGCTGCGTTTTTATTGTCGGCGATGGCCACGCCCGGTGCGCGCGACCCGATGGCATTTCCGCATGATGCCAGCAAGCTGCGGGTGTTGGACCAGGTCGATCTTGGGTCTCTCCGCATTGCGATTTCCCCGGATCTCGGCTGTGCGCCGGTCGCCAAAAGCATACGCGCTGTCTTTGCGGAACGGATGACTGGGCTCTCCCGGAATATCGCGGCGATAGAAGACCGGTCGCCCGACCTCAGTTCGGCCTTGGATGTATTCTGGATATTGCGTGGCATATATTTCGCTGCCGCTCACAAGAAGCATTACGAGGAACATTACGACGTTCTTGGAGCGGCGGTTCGTTCCAACTATGAAGCGGCGATGGAAATGTCGATGGAGCAGGTTGGCTGGGCTTGCCGGGAGCAGATGAACATCTGTCAAAAGTTCGATAGTTTTTTCGATGAATTCGACGTCCTGATTTGCCCAGGCGTCGGTGTTCCGCCATTTCCGCATAGCCAGAACTTTCCAAGAGAGATCGATGGAGCGCCAATGGAGAACTATGTCCATTGGGTAGGCCTGACGTCGGCGTTGACGGTAACCGGACATCCGGTGACCGCGATACCGTGCGGTATGGCAACGGACGGTACGCCGTTCGGTATTCAGGTGGTTGGCCCGAAATTTGGCGACCGGTTCGTTCTGTCCGTGGCGGCGGCGCTTGAGGAGCTGTTCGAGGGCGACGCGGTCACGGCGCGGCCCGTCCCTAGTCTGGAGGAGTTGGCACGATGACCGAACCTTGCGATCTCTCTGCAACCGAAGCCCGGCGTCTGATCGGCATCGGCAAACTCTCGCCCGTGGACTTGCTCGAGTCCTGTATCCGCCGGATCGAGGCGGTGAATCCGGCTGTCAACGCGGTCGTGACGACCGACTACGAAGCGGCGCGACGTACCGCTAAGGAGCAGGAGGCCGCCGTCAAGCGCGGCGAAGATCTCGGCCTTTTGCACGGCTTGCCGCTGGGGGTGAAGGATTTGCAGGAAACCGCGGGCATGCGCACCACCTTCGGCTCGCTCCTGTATGAGGATCACGTTCCGAACCAGGACGATCTGATCGTCTCGCGCCTGCGCCGGGCGGGCGCCAATATTTTCTGCAAGACGAATACGCCGGAGTTTGGCGCCGGGGCCAATACCCGCAACGCCGTCTTCGGCGCCACCGGAAATCCGTTCGACCCGACGCGTATTTGCGGCGGTTCCTCCGGTGGTTCGGGCGTGGCGCTGGCCACCAACATGATGCCGCTCGCGACCGGCAACGATTCGGGCGGCAGCCTGCGCGTCCCGGCGGCGATTAACGGCATTGTCTCCCACCGCAGTACCCCGGGACTGATCCCGTCGGCACGCCGGAACGTCGGCTACACGAACTTCGCCGTCGAAGGGCCGATGGCCCGCAGTGTCGAGGATATGGTGCTGATGATGGGCGCGATGGTCGATTACGACGACAGCGACATGCTCGCATTTCCGCGCGACCCGCTGGCGTACCGAACGATCGAGCAGATTGACCTCAGCGGGGTGCGGGTCGCTTTTTCCGAGGATCTCGGCTTCTGTCCGGTCGATAACGGCTTTCGCGCCATGTTCCGCGAGCGCATGGAGACCATCGCGCCCATGTTCAAGTCGACGGTTTGGAAGGACCCGAACCTGGCCAGCGTCGAAGAGGTGAACTGGATTCTCCGCTGCCAGCTTTTCATCGCCCGTCACCGCGAGCGCTACGAAAACCACAAGGACAAGCTCGGTCCGAACGTTATCTCGAATTACGAGGCGGCGCTGGAGATGCCCGCCGAGCGTATTTCCTGGGCGCATCAGGAGCATACGGTGCTGTTCAAGACCATGCAGCGCTTCTTCGACGATGTGGATATCCTGATTTGCCCCTGCGTCGGTGTCTCGCCGTTCCCGCACGATCAATGGTATCTGGACGTCATCAACGGCGAGAAGATGGACAACTATATCCAGTGGGTGGCGCTGACCTGGGCGCTGACCATTCCCGGAAACCCGATCTCCGCCATACCCTGTGGCTACGAGCCCTCCGGCACGCCGTTTGGTCTGCAGATCGTCGGCAAGCATCACGAAGACCGCCGAATCATCGGGGTCGCCAAGGCGCTGGAAGAGGCCTTTCAAGGATATGCCGAAATGAAGCGCCCGGTGCCGGATATCGCGAACCTGGAGGCCGCCGCATGAGTGAACCCTGTGATCTTTCGGCGACCGAAGCGCGGCGTCTGATCGGCCGCAAGCGTCTCTCGCCCATCGAGTTGGTCGAATCCTGCATCGCCCGGATCGAGATGGTGAACCCGACCGTGAACGCGGTGGTTGCCGAATGCTACGACCGGGCCCGTGCGGAGGCTCGGGCCGCGACCGAGGCACTGGTCGGGGGCGACGAGCTTGGCCCACTCCACGGATTGCCGTTTGGGGTCAAGGACCTGAACGACACCGAAGGACTGGTGACGACCTACGGCTCGCCGCTCTACCGCGACAACGTGCCGGCGAAGGACGAGCTCATCGTCGCCAAGCTTCGGCATGCCGGCGGGATCGTACTCGGCAAGACGGCGACGCCGGAATTCGGCGCCGGTGGCAACACCACCGTCAACGAGGTGCATGGCTACACCCGTAATGCTTTCGATCCGGCGCGCGCCTGCGGCGGCTCGTCGGGCGGATCGGGCGTGGCGCTGGCCTGCGGAATGATGCCGCTTTGCACCGGATCGGACAGCGGCGGCAGTCTTCGGAAACCGGCGACCTACAGCGGTATCTCGGCGATTCGTCCGACGACCGGACTGGTGCCCTCCGACAAGCGCGGCATCGGCTTCACGAATTTCAGCGTTCAGGGGCCGATGGCCCGGACCGCCGAGGATTGCGCGCTGATGCTGTCGGTGATGGCCGGCGCCGATGTCGAGGACCCGCTTTCCTTCAATGTGCAGGGCGCGGACTACCGGAATTTGCCGGAGGTCGACCTCTCGCGGCTGCGGGTCGCGGTCTCCGCCGATTTCGGCTGGGCGCCGGTCGAGAACGGCGTCCGCGAGACCTTCGAGGCCCGGCTGGCCAAGTTTCAATCCGTCTTCAAATCCTGCGAGCGCTTCGATCCGCCCTTGGACGGCGCTCTGGACGTTTTCTGGGTTCTGCGCGGGGTCCAATTCCTCGCCAGTCATTTGGAGCGCTACCGGAACCACAAGGATCAGCTCGGCCAGAATATCATCGCCAATGTCGAAGCCGGGCTGAAAATGAAACCCGAGGAAATCGGCTGGGCGAATGCGGAGCACACGCGGCTCTACCGGGAGTTCCAGAAGATGTTCGGCGCATACGACGTGCTGATCACTCCGGGCCAGCCGGTCACTCCGACCCCGGTCGAACAGCGCAATGTCACGTCCGTCGATAACGTGCCGATGAAGAACTACATGCACGCTTCGGCGCTCACCTCTTCGCTCACGTTGATGGGCAATCCCTGCGTATCGACACCGTGTGGAATCGATCATACCGGCATGCCGTTCGGTCTGCAGATTTGCGGACCGATGCATGGCGATTCCTTCACCCTGGGCGTCGCACGGGCGCTGGAGCGCGTCTTTGCCGGAGACCCCGAACTGGCGCGGCCGGTACCCGATTTGGAGAAGATACGGGCGGTTGAATAAAAAGCACGTATTGGCCGGTCCGCTGTCATTCCCGCAGCGGCGGGAATCCAGTCATCGGATGGAGCATCTGGACCCCCGCCTTCGCGGGGGTGACAATCTAAGATAAGGAATAGAAAGATGACTGAACCTTGTGACCTCTCCGCCGTCGAAGCCCGGCGTCTGATCGGCCGAAAGGCCCTGTCGCCCGTGGAATTGACGGAGTCCTGCATCGCGCGGATCGAAGCCGTCGACGGCACCGTCAACGCGATGGTGACGCGCTGTTTCGAGCGCGCGCGGAGCGAGGCGAAGGCGGCCGAAGACGCGGTCATGCGCGGCGATGCGCTGGGGGCGCTGCACGGCCTGCCGATGGGCGTGAAGGATCTCAACGTGACCGAAGGCGTGCTCACCACCTACGGCTCGCCGCTGCATGCGGAGAATGTGCCGGACAAGGACGAGCGGATCATCGCAGCGTTGCGGCAGGCGGGGGCCATCGTTCTCGGCAAGACCAACACGCCTGAATTCGGCGCCGGCGCGAACACCAAAAACGCGGTTTTTGGCGCTACCGGCAACCCGTTCGACCCATCGCGCATCTGCGGCGGCTCCTCGGGCGGCTCGGCGGTGGCGCTCGCCACCGGCATGGCGCCGATCTGCACGGGCTCCGATACCGGGGGTAGTTTGCGCACGCCGGCGTCCTTCTGTGGCGTCGTCTCTCACCGGAGCACGCCAGGGGTGGTGCCTTCGGACAAGCGCGGCATCGGGCTCACGACCTATAACGTGCAGGGTCCGATGGCGCGGGACGTACCGGATGCGTCGCTTATGCTCTCCGCGATGGCGGGGAATGATCCGTGCGACCCGCTCTCCGGGCCGATCGACGCGGCGGCGTTCCGCACGGTCGAGCCTGTCGATCTCAGCAAGTTACGGGTCGCCTGGTCCACCGACCTCGGCTGTGTGCCGGTCGACAACGACATCGCGCGCATCTTTGAGGACCGGGTTGGCATGCTGGCGTCCTCCTTCAAGAGCTGCGAGCGGCGCGATCCGGACATGGGCCGCGCTCTCGACGTCTTTTGGATCATCCGAGGCGTGGCCTTCCTTGCCGGTCGCATGGACGCCTATCGGAACAACCGCGACAAGCTCGGACCGAACGTCATCAGCAATGTCGAGGCGGCGTTGAAAATGACTCCGGAAGAGATTGGCTGGGCCAGCGCCGAGCAGACCAGCATCTATCGCCGTTTTCAGGAATTCTTCCAGGATATCGATGTCCTGCTTTGTCCGGGCAATTCGGTGCCGCCGTTCCCGGTAGAGCAGCTCTATTGCGACGAGATCAACGGCAAGAAGACAGCCAATTACGTCGAATGGCTGGGCATTGCCTCGGCGATTACCTTGACCGGGCACCCGGTAACCTTGATTCCGACCGGACTCGATCACACCGGCACGCCTCTCGGCATGCAGGTGGTGGGCCCGCGGCGCCATTCCGACCGCTTCACCATCGGCACGGCCGCGGCCATCGAGACGATCTTCCAAGGCATTCCAGAGACCCGGCGCCCGGCGCCCGATTTGAAGGCGCTCCAGAAATGACCAAACGGATCCTCACGAGTCAGATCAAGCACGAGACCAATACCTTCAGCATCCTGCCGACAACGCTCGATTCCTACCGCGCGCGCGTCCTCTACGAAGGCGCCGATGTCTTGGCGAACTTGAAAGGCACGAACAACGAGATCGCGGGCGTAATGGACGTCGCCAAGGAACAGGGCTGGGAACTTGTCGCGCCCGTGGCGGCGGACGCCACCCCGTCGGGGAAGGTATCGTCCGAGGCGTGGGCCTATTTGAGCGGATGTGTGCTCGACGCGATCGCAGCGGAAGGACCGTTCGACGGCGTGCTGTTGTCGCTTCATGGAGCGATGGTCGCGGAAGGGCACGACGATGCCGAAGGCGATCTGTTGGCGCGCGTCCGCGCGGCGGTCGGCCCCGATGTGCCGGTCATGGCGACGCTCGATCTACATGCGAACGTCACCATGAAGATGGCGGAGAACGCGAATGCCCTGGTGAGCTACCGCACCTACCCGCATGTCGACATGGCGGAGCGTGGCCGCCAGATGGCGGAGTTATTGGCCCGGCAATTCGCGGGCGAGGTGAAGGGTTACCAAACTCTGATTGGCCGCCTCGATCAGTTGGACGGCTTCGATCATGGCCGCACGACCCAGAACGGCCCAATGACCGAGGCGCTTGCGCAGGCGCGTAAGTACGAAGACGAGAAGGGCATTGAGGTCGTATCGGTAAACGGAGGGTTTGCCTGGGCGGACATCCAGGAGGCGGGTCCGTCGGTGACAGTCACGTACTCCGGCGACCGCGAGCGGGCGCGGGCCATCGTCGCCGACTTGGTCGCCTTCGGTTGGGAGACGAAGGAAGAAAAGACGGTCGAGTATTTCCCGACCGACGTGGCGATCGGGCGCCTCAAGGCCGCCGGTCCCGGGGACAAGCCGGTCGTGCTGGCGGATTTCAGCGACAACCCGGGCGGCGGCAGCTACGGCGACAGTCCGGCGCTGTTGCGGGCGATGGTGGAAGCGGGGTTGGAGAACGCCGCCTTCGCGGTGATATCGGACCCCGAGGTCGCGAGTGCCGCGGTGCAGGCGGGAGTGGGCGCCACGCTTTCCATGCCGCTCGGCGGTAAGTTCGATCCCAGCGTGACGCCGGCCTTCGAGATGACCGGAACGGTGACCAAAGTTTCGCCGGAAGGCCGTTTCGTCTTCGAGGGGCCGATGATGCGGGGTGTCGAGGCCGTCATGGGACCGTCCGCCGTCATCAAGATCGGCGGTGTCGAGACGGTGGTCATTACCAATCGGTTTCAGCCCTACGACCGGATGTTCTTCCTCCATTTCGGGATCGTGCCGGAAGAGAAGTCGGTGGTCGCGGTGAAGTCCGCGCAGCACTTCCGGGCGGCATTCGGGGCGATGGCGCGCGAGGTCATCCTGGTCGACGCCGCCGGCATCACGTCGCCGGACCCGAAGAAATTTCCCTACAAGAACATCCGCCGGCCCATCTGGCCCCTGGACTGAGCCCGGCTCAGCCAGCCTCTGCCTGCAGATCCTTCGCCGGGGTAAACACGAAAGCCTCGAGGGATTTTTGCGCAGCGGCGCGGAGTTCATGCCATTTCTGGGGACCGCCGTAATAGGCGAGGCTGCCCGGCTCCGCGTTGCCCTCGCCATTGTAATAGGAAATGCAGTCGCGCAGGGGGCGGGTTCTGAGGTCGGCCTCCCGGCAGTGGGCGGCATATATCTCTTCGGGTTCTTTCTTGATGTCGACGATGGCCGCGCCGCGCTCGCGCAACGTGGTCAACATCCATACGACATAGTCGGTATGGGATTCGATCCCGCGGGTGAAATTGAACTGACCGCCGCCGCCTTGCGGGCCCGACATGATAAGCAGGTTCGGAAAGCCGTGGCTGTGCAATCCCAGGAAAGTTTTGGTGCCCTCGTCTTGCCATTTCTGGCGCAAGGACTTTCCGTCCCGGCCGACAATCATCTCGAAGGTCGCCGTTGCCATCCATTGAAAGCCGGTCGCGTAGATCAGCACGTCCAAGGGATACTCGACGCCGTCATGGACGACGCCCTTCGTATTGATCTTCGCGACGCCAAGCGGCGCGGTATCGACAAGCGTGACATGGGGCAGATTGAACGTCGGGAGGAACTCGTCGTGAAAGGCGGGGCGTTTGCATCCGTAAGAATAATAAGGCTTGAGAGCCGCTGCCGTTTTCGGATCCTCGACGATGGCATCCACCCGGGCACGAATTTGCTCCATGATGCGGAAATTAGTGTTCAGCTGTTTTGCCATCAATTCTTCCGGCGACAATTCCCGTTCGTGCTTCTTGCGCGGCTTGAAGTCGGCGACCTTGCCGGACAGGAAATCGTCGTTTCCTTTCAGCGCCGTCCGCCCGGAGGATATCGTGGCAAGTCTTTCCCGGCGCGCCCGCGACCAGCCGGGTTCCTGCTTCCAGGCTTCGATTTCTTCCTCGGTCGTAGCCCGCTGATCGCGGACATCGATGGATGAGGGGGTGCGCTGGAAGACGTGAAGCTCCTTTACGATCTTGGCGATTTCGGGAATCACCTGGACGGCGGTGGCGCCGGTTCCGATGATGCCGACGCGCTTGTCTTTCAGGTCGATGTTGTAGTCCCAGCGCGAGGTGTGGAAGGAGTCTCCTTCGAAGGTCTCCATGCCGTCGATCCGCGCCAATCTCGGAGTCGTCAAGATACCGTTCGCGAGTACCACATAGCGGGCCCGCATTTTGTCGCCCCGGTCGGTTGTGACGGTCCATCTGCCGGTAGCCTCGTCCCAGGTCGTCTCGCCGACCGTGGTGTGGAAGAGACAGCGGTCGTAGAAGCCGTATTTCTCCGCGATGCTCTGGCAGTACTCCAAAATCTCGAAGCCCGATGCGAATTTCATCGTCGGGAAGTAGCCCATCTCCTCGAGCAGCGGCAGATAGCTGTATGATTCGACATCGCAGGCAATGCCGGGATAGCGGTTCCAGTACCAGGTGCCGCCGACGTCTCCGCCCTTCTCGCAGAAACGAACATCCGTGAATCCAGCATTCTGCAACTTATACCAAAGCAAGAGGCCGGCGAACCCGGCGCCCACCACGAGAATTTCGCACTCGTCGTTCAATGCGTCGCGTTCGACCGGAGGGGCGGAATAAACGTCCTCGAGGTATCTGCTGAACTCTCCCTCCATCGCCATATAATCGGCGGCGCCCACGCGCGCCTCCTTGAATTCGCGATACTTCGCCTGTTCCTCGGCATTGAAGACGGCGCCGGGCGGCGGCGGCGGAAGCGTTTTCAAGGATTCGTCGTCGATCGTCGAGTAGCCTTTGCCGGCGATACGGTCGTTTGCCTTGGCGGCACGCGTATTGAAGAGCTTGTGGCCAGTCTTCGGATCGATGCGGATCGGCGCGGTCATATGTTAATTCTCACTTTGGTCTGTTGCAGTGACTAGAGATAAGGGGAAAGGCCTTCGGGTCCAGAGCCCGGCTTTCAATTGAGGAAACACTGAACCTATCCCGTTGAAGGCCCGTAGCAGAGGGCACGGTCGGTCACCACTTCGAGGCATCCGTCGTGAGGCCTGCTATTGTGAAGTCGGATTCAGTTTGTCACCCCTGTGAGATTGAACGCCGACCAGTAGAAGGGATGCGAGAATTTTGCCTTCGTCGAGAGAAGGGCCGCGCGCAAAGCAGACGTTTTCGAACCCGCCTTCAGCTTGGCATAGAAAACCTTCATCAAATGAGCCGTAGAGTCGTCCGACACGGGCCAGAGACTGGTGACGGTCGATCTCGCGCCGGCATAGAGAAATCCCCGGGTGAGGCCGATGACATCGTCGCCGGACTTGATCTCTCCGAGCCCCGTCTCGCAGGCGCTCAACGTGACCAGTTCCGCATTGAGCCGTAGGTCGTAGAGTTCATTGACGGTCAGGTTGCCATCTTCGCCCTGGCCGGCGGCAAGCAAGAGCCGTGATTGCAGCGGGTTGTCGGCATTGAATTCGCCATGGCTGGCAAGGTGGAGATAGCGGAAGCTGGGCGCGAATTTTTTGAAATTGGCTTCGGAGGCGAGCTTGCGAAGCAATATGCGGGAATTGCGCCGCCCTTGGTCGATCGCTCGCGTTTCCGCTTCGGCACCCGGCAGCGCGAGTTTTGGATCGTTCCGGTCCGGGTTGCCGAAGGCAAGCAGATCCTGAGTGGCCGCCGTTTTCTTGTCGAGGAAAGCGAGCACGGAGGCGCTCGGCAGAAGGCGAATTTCGGTGCGCTCTATCAGGTAGCGCTCTCCGTCGTGCAACGCCGCGAAGGGCAGGTAGTGGAGCGGGCCGTGCGGCACGACGGTCAGGAGCTTGCCGCGGAGAGCGCCCTGCAAGGGGCGCAGCAATCGATCGTAGAGGGTGCGTGTTGCGCGGTTGTGGGCACCGGAACGGGGATTTCGGAGAGCGTCCCGGAACGCGCCGACACTTGCCGTCAGGCCCTTTCCGTCGAGCTCGACGGCGTGGATGTCCTTACGGCTGACGACGAAGCCGAAAAGCTTGTCCTCATGTCCGTAGTACTCGATCAGTATTTCGTCATGGCCGAGCCGGCGTTGAATCGCAGAAATATCGCTGTCATTCACCGTGACCAGCGAGGCGAGTTCCGGCGCGGCTGTGGCAAGTGATTTGCGCAGCGTGTCGACTTCGACACCGCGGATTCTGCCATCGACGCCGCCGTTGGCGGCAAGCTGGATCGATTGCCGTTCGAGACGGTCAAGCTCGCGCACGAGCGCGGCCCCCTGTTCGTCTTTCGGCGCGGCGAAGTCCTTGCGCGATGCCAGAAGGTCGACCAGGGCGCGTGCCTTGGCCCGCTCGGCGTATTCGAACGCCGCTTTTGCCTGTCCGTCGGCAAGCAGCAGGCCGACCATATCGCTGTAGACGCCGATCTTGTCGCCGACGAAGCCGAGCTTGTAGTCGTCCTGAGCGAGGCTGGCGCGTTGGCTTTCCAAGACTCCGATTGCCTGGTCCAGGGTCTTGCGGGCGAGGCGCCGGTCGCCGTCCTGCATCGCGATCTGCGCCCGCTCGTGAAGCAGCCGGAAGTGCAGGCTCGCGAAACCCGTGATCAGAAGCTCCCGCAACAAGTCGTCGTAACCGCCTCTGGCGATGGCCAATTGGTCCGTTTTGAAGGCGCTGCGATACAGCATGACTTTGGTTGGCAGTTCGGTTACGAACTGCAGACCATCGGATGTCGTCCCGGCCGCCGCGAATACGAACGGCTCGTAGAACGGTTTTTCGACGAACAGCAATCCCGTGAAGAAGGCGTCCC